>CAWDVX010000014.1:0-520941 GCA_963805835.1 uncultured Actinomycetota bacterium
GCTGTCCGATGACCAAGGTGACTAATGGGGGTCGATCAGCGTGTCCTTGACGGGTCTTGGTTCTGAGCGGGAGGCTGATCACCGAGCCGCTGGCCGGTGAGCACTTTGTGCAGCCTGGAGTGATGTGTCGATTCCTAGGGCTAGATCGTGCCCCGGCCGGTTGGTGAGGTCGCCTGTAGCGCTGATGGGATGTCGTGCCGATTCGAGCACTGATCCATTAGGTCGCCGCCGGGTGTCCTTGGGCTCGAACAGGTTTCATCCACGATCGACCAAGGAGGCGATTGATGATCTTCGTCGGAGACGACTGGGCTGAAGACCATCACGACATTCATCTGATGGACGAGGACGGCGACCGGCTGGCGTCGCGGCGACTACCCGAGGGCTTGGCCGGGATCGGCGCGGTTGCACGAGCTGATCGCCGCGCACGCCGAGGAACCCGACCAGGTGGTGATCGGCATCGAAACCGACCGCGGCCTGTGGGTCGAGGCGCTTGACCGCGGCCGGCTATCAGGTGTACGCGATCAACCCGCTGGCCGTGGCCCGCTACCGCGACCGCCACCACGTCTCGGGGGCGAAGTCCGATGCCGGGGACGCCAAGCTGCTGGCCGATCTGGTGCGCACCGACCGGCACAACCACCGCCTGATCGCCGGGGACAGCGCCGACGCCGAGGCGATCAAGGTGCTGGCCCGGGCGCATCAGAACCTGATCTGGGCCCGCACCCGGCACACCAACGCGCTGCGCAGCGGCGCTGCGGGAGTACTACCCCGCCGCGTTGGAGGCCTTCGACGATCTGGCCGACCGCGACGCGCTGGCCGTCCTGGGCCGCGCTCCCACCCCGGCCGACGCGGCGCGGCTGAGCCTGTCCAAGATCCGGTCAGCGCTCAAAGCCGCTGGGCGACAACGCAACCTCGACGCCCGGGCACTGCGAGATTCAGGCAGTGCTGCGCACCGAGCAGCTCGCCGCACCCGCCGCGGTCACCGCCGCGTTCGGGGCCACCACCCGCGCCGCGGTCGGCATCATCGCCGAACTGAACCACCAGATCGCCGACCTCGAAGCCGAGCTGGCGACCATTTTGAGACACACCCGGACGCCGACATCTACCGCTCCCTGCCAGGACTTGGTGTCATCCTCGGCGCCCGGGTGCTCGGTGAGTTCGGGGACGACCCGAACCGCTACACCACCGCCAAGTCTCGCAAGAACTACGCCGGAACATCACCATTGACCATCGCGTCGGGCAAGAAACGCGCCGTGCTGGCCCGCCACGTCCGCAACCGCCGCCTCTACGACGCGATCGACCAATGGGCCTTCTGCGCGCTGACCGCCAGCCCCGGCGCCCGCGCCTTCTACGACCAACACCGCGCCGCCGGCGACCTCCACCACCAAGCCCTACGCGCCCTGGGCAACCGCCTCGTCGGCATCCTGCACGGCTGCCTACGCCACCACACCGCCTACGACGAACACAAAGCCTGGGCACACCGCCAACCCGCCACGCAGCCGCTTGACAACTTACGGACCTGGGATGTCTAGGCGACTCCTCAGGTCTGTGCCCCTGCTCGCCGCGGTGCCGCCGAAACGAGATTGATAAGTGCCGCCGACAACAAGTCTTGGCGACCACCGAAGTGGCGGTAGAGCGTTGCGCGTGCCACGTTGGCAGACATCGCCACCCTATCGACGGTAACTTCTTGTGGACCGCCTGACCGAAGGAGGCGAGTCGCGGCCTTTACGAGCGAGGCACGAGACTGCTCGGGACGCGGATCAATCCCGCGGTGCGAAACTTTGCACCCCCTTCAGCGTTGGCTCATCAGACCCGTGTGCGGACATGCGAAGTCGGCATCTTCCCACGAGCTGACTACAGTTCGGCGCTGTTAGCGGCTCATGTATCCGCCGCCGTGCAGGCCGATGGTCAGGTTGTTGTACAAGCCCGGTGGCGCAGCGCATACCGCGGGGACGGCGTTGAGATTGACAGTGGCGACGGAAAGTGACACGGCCCTGCCCGCGTCCATCGTGGTGGCCAGAGTGAATTCGGAGTCGACTGTCGGATCGCCTTCAACCCGCAGAATCCAGCGGCTGTCGCCGGTAGGCCATTCGGGTACGACCGTGTCACACACTCGCCAGACCCATTGAAGAGATACCGCACACCTGCCGTTGACCATGCCATCGAACTGGAACTTGATCGCCGCGGTCGTGCCCGCGTCAATCGTTCCCGACGCGATAGCGAGCGGTTCATCGGTGACCGCATCCACTCGCTTGTAGTGCACATCGTCGAGACACACGCCCATCGCGTCGCTCAGAGCCTTCAACGTCAAGTAGAAGGGCGACCCTGTGTAGCCACGAGTCATTCCGCAATCCATGGGTGATAGCGACGGCGCGGCGCCGAATCCGATGAAGCTCAGCATGTGCAGCGACGGATACCTATGCATGTCAACGACTTCGGTGACGGTGAGAGTGTCGATCCGGCGACAGACCTGCGAGAGGACCAAAGGCCACAATTCCATCGCGAAGCCTGGATTTATTCCGGCGTGAAAGAACGAGCTGGTGCCCGCGGCGCAGGCCGCGGAGATGCGTTCATAGGCGTCGGAGCCGGCGCCCGGCAGATCTACACCTGGCATGAGGTACGCGTGGTATTCGACTGCGCTCGACACCACGTTCTTTCCCGAAGCAAGAATCCGACAGACGTCGTCAAGGGCGCTCTCCGCGCTGTCCAGAGTCGATCCGAGTGGCGTGTAGCAGACGCAATCGGCTTCCAGGTCGAGTATTTCGTCTACGTCGTCGGTTGCCAGCACGCCGACGGGACCGACGCCGAGCAGGTCACCGGCGTCCACTCCCACCTTGGCGGCGTCGTAGACGCGCAGGCCCACGAGTTCGAAATCAGGGCGCTCGATGATCGCGCGCAACGCGTGGCGTCCCACATTGCCAGTTGACCATTGGATGAGTCGGTACATTGCGCCCTTTCGTTTTCTGCGAAGGCGGGGTGTCTACGGAGCTTGGGATGATCGACTGGCCGAACTCACCGGGCCCGGCCCGCCGCTTCACACGATGGTTGGCTGTCGCTGTCGGCCAGGTCGAAAACCCCGCCAGGCACCAACATTCCCGCAGCCTGAAAGTTCGAGAGAAGGTCGCCAATAGATCTTCGATGCGAACCGGCCCGCAAGCAGTAGGCGTTGCAGCTGCCTCGCCAGTGGTTATCACCGTGCTCCTCGTCGGCAAATGACCGGGTCGTCGCGCTACTTAGCGAAGCTAAGCCACCCACACCATATGACCGTCAGTGTCATCAGTCAATGCTTGCCAAAAGTCACCTACCGGCCTACTGGACAGCGCTTAGGGACTGGCTCCTGCGACTGACCTCGTCGAAAGAGTCACGGAAACGCAGGCGGCACAAGCCCTCCGCGAGATTCTGAACGAATACGTCTGGATGGAGGTCGAAGGATAAGCGAGGATCTCGTGGTGAAGTTGAAGAAGTGAGTACGGAATTCGACTGCCACACAACCTAGTTCGTCGAAAGCGTGGCCGAGCATCAGCAGCTTCGTCTCGCTATTGACCCCGCTGCGCCGCGTCGACTCCACGTACCAGGTGTTGCCGATCTCCAGCCGTCGGTTGACCGGGTCGACGTTCATGTAGCTCGACGAGCCGACCAACGTGCCATCCAATTGGCGCACGACCATCGTCAATCCGGTATCGGGCGCCTGCACCGCCAACCGGGCGTCGACCCACCGCTCGACGGCTTCCGGGGCAGGTGCTCCGGTGAACCAGAGGCGACCCAGTTCGCCGTCGGCGGCGGCCGCACTGATCTCCGGAACGTGTTCGCGGCTAAGCGGTTCCAGCGTCACCCAGCGGTCCCCGGTCAGCGAGATCGGTTCGACGAACCCGCTCATGTCGTCCGACCGGTGGCCGCCGACCACGCGGCGATCATCGTCAACACCGACAGCAGCGCCGCCGCGATCGCCACCGCGGCACCGATGTAGAGCCCGTATCCCGCCGAAACCGGGCTGTACACGTAAAGCCGGTAGTAGAACGCCGTGAGCACCACCAGCAGCACCGAAATGGCCAGCGCTGCCGACGATGCCACCCGGGCCGACAGCCCGCGCGCCGCCATCGCTCCCGCCACGATCAACGTCGATGCCAGCAGGACGATGAGCTGACCGACGCCGAAGCCGGCTAACCGGTTCCGCAGCTCATCCAAATCACCGACCACGCCGCCAACCGCGCTGGCGCGCGCACCGTCAGCCGTCAGCCAGGGCAACCACGCATTCACCACGAGGACTGCCGCACACAGTGCGACCAGCCAACCGGGACGCAGGCGCGACATGCGTCGAGACTACGGTATTCCAATGACCGAACTTCCCGACTTGGCGCGCCAACTCGACATGGCTCCTCACCCCGAGGGCGGTTGGTTCAAGGAGACCTGGCGCAGCCATTTGACGGTTCCCCAATCGGCACTTCCGCCCGATTACACCGGGCCGCGAAGTGCGGGGACGGCAATCCTGTTTCTCCTTATGCCGGGCCAGCAATCGGCATGGCACACCGTGCGCAGCGCCGAGGTGTGGCTCTACCATTCGCGGCGGCCCATTGCTCCTCGAGGTCGGCCCCGAGCAGGACACCGCCACAACACATCTGCTCGGAGCAGACATCTCGGCGCGGCGAGCATCCGCAGTTCGTCGTGCCGCCCGGACACTGGCAGCGCGCCCGTCCGCGTGACGACCAGCCCTGCCTCGTCAGCTGCGTCGTCGTGCCGGGCTTCGACTTCGCCGACTTCGCGCTCGGCGCGGCTACCGACTGAGCAACTGCAGCGCCGCGGACACCAGGTCGGCGTTTCCCGGCGGCGACGAGCCATCCGGCAGCCGAACCGTGTCCTCCAGCCCGATTCGGGTCTGCAAGCCACACCTACCCGCGTGTTCCAATAAGGGCCAACAACTTTCGTCGAGCCCGTGCAGCAGCACCGGCGCCGGAAGACCCCGCCGCCATAACCTGAGCCAGCAGGTCGTCGGCGGCGGCGATATCGCCGTCGCCCTGCAGTTCGATCATCACCCGCATGCAGTGAGCGGCGATGTCCGACGCCGCCCACGATGCCGCCGCCTCGGCGTGGAAGATGCCGACCTCGACGCCCAGGCCTTTGCCGAGCAGGAGCCGGGCAAGCGCTTCGGCGCCCGGTTCATGCCAATTCACCGAGGCGAAGTCGGGCAACTCCCTCCACCGATCGACGGCACGTAGCCTGGCCTCAGCATCGGGCAGCGCCCAGAACCCGGTCGTCACCCCCAGCGGCAGGCCGGGAACCGCGTGCCGGACCGCCGATACCGCCGCGTCGACGACCGCCGGCTCCAACGAGTCGACCCCGTCGGCGGTCTTGGGATGCATGTGCACGGCCTTGGCGCCCGCCTGATGCGCGGCGAGCGCCTCGGCGGCCAGTTGATCCGGCGAGACCGGAAGGTTGGGGTGTTGGTCGGGGGTGCGAGCACCGTTGATGCACGCCTTGACGTAGGTCTTGGAGGGCATCACCCCATCTTTGCAGCGCCCGCCGCACAGAGTCAGAGTCGGCCGGCGCGCAGCTTGTCGAGTAGCCGCCGATCCCGCTTCGTCGGCCGCCCCGCACCCCGGTCCCGGACCGCGACCGCAACTGTCTCGGTCGGCTCAGGTTTGGGCGTTCGGTCAAGGAAGCAGGTCGCCGCGTCGGCCGCACCGACGCGCTTCTGGATCACCCGAACCACCTCGACTATCCGCGTGGTCTGACCCACCAGTGCGCGGACCTCGTCGCCAGGTGCCACCGTGGTGGCCGGCTTGGCAGGCCGGCCGTTCACCCGCACATGCCCACCCCGGCACGCGTCGACGGCATCGGATCGGGTCTTGACGAGCCGGACCGACCACAGCCAGCGGTCCACTCTGGTCGACTCCACGCCATCCATCATGGACCAACGGGCCCCTGCGATTGAAGGACAGCCGCTCCAGCCACGCACCCGGCCGCGAATAGGTTCTCCAGAGATCAGTGCGGCTCGATCACACTTTCGCCGGCGCCCGCCACCGCCACGTAGTCGTCGAGGTCGTTGCCCAACGAGCCCGCCTGCGCGTACCCACCTCCAGTCGCCGTTGCCTGGTTGCCGTTGTTCCGCTCGCCGCCGAACCCGGCGTACGCCCCGCTCCCCAGACCGACGGCGCTGGCGACGTTGTTGGCGTTGTCGTTACCTCCTTGGCATCCGCAGTCACCACCGCCCGCCACGGCTACACCGCCCGCCCTAGCGTTGGCGACATTGCCGGTATTCCCGGCCCCGTCGATGCCTGCGGTTGCCCGGCTTCCGTCATCGGCGGCCGTCGCGGTATTGCCCGTGTTGTCGTCACCATACGAACCCGACTCGGCCATCGCTCCACCGGTCGCGGTGGAAGTGTTGCCGGAGTTACCGTTCCCGACGGTCCCCGCGTCAGCCAGACTTCCGATGCCGGCGGCGGTGGCGATGTTTCCGGTGTTGTCGTCACCAAGTGAACCCGCCACCGCTTGCCCTCCACCTGTCGCAGCCGCCTGGTTGCCGTTGTTCCGCTCTCCGCGGTACCCGGCGTAGGCCACGCTCCCGGCACCGGCGGCGCTGGCTACGTTGTTGTCGTTGCCGTCGCTTTGGCACCCGCAGCCGCCGCCGCCGGCGATGGCAATACCACCGTAATTGGCGTACGCCCAATTGAAGTCGTTGTCGTCACCCGTATGTCCCGCGGTCGCGTTACCACCGTTGAACGCGATCGCACGGTTGTAGTCGTTGCCCTGCCCGTCGCCGCCGGCCTCGGCGGTCGCGTTCGTCCCCCACGCGAACGCGCGGTTGCCGACCCCGCCGGACGCCCTCGCAGATGCGTTGACCCCGATGGCGATGGCATAACTACCCCAACCACTCGCGTACGCGTTCGAGCCCGCACCGATCGACAGAGCGAACGAGCCCCACCCGGTCGACGTCAGCTTGAAATCACCGATCCAGATCATGAAGATGATCGGCGGGTCGGGCTGCACCGCAGCGATCGACACCAGCAAGTTGGCGGTCTGCAACGAATCGGCCGACTGCAGAGCGACCTCTTCGGTCTCGGTACGCCGCGTCAAGGCGAACAACGCCAACATCGCCGACGACTCGATCGGATCCGTCGGCCCCGGCGACTCACCCGGATCCACACCACCACCCACAAGTTCGGTCGAAACCATGACCAACGAGGATTCCTCGTTGTCCTCAACGATCACCGGATCGGTGGACGTGTTCAGCGAGTCCGTCGGGTCCTCCTCGACCGGGGGCTCGGTAATGACGATCGGCTCGGTCGGCTGTGACGGCGGTTCCTGCTCGAACACTTCTTCTTCGTCATCGGCGACGACGGGTCCTGGTGGATCCGGTACTTCTACCTGGTTGCCCTGCAGCGGAGTGTGGTCATTACCGTTCGGCGAGTCCGACAATCTCGACCGGAAGCTCATCGAGCGGAGACTCGACGACGGGCAATTCCGGCTTGGGGACCTCAGCATCTTTCGCGTCGCCGTCCTTCGCGTCGCCGTCCTTCGCGTCGGCGTCTTTAGCGTCGCCATCCTTCTCGTCAGCGTCCTTCTCGTCAGCGTCTTTCTCGTCAGCGTCTTTCGCCTCAGCGTCTTTCGCGTCGCCGTCTCGCCCGTTGCCGATTTTGGTCGTCGGCGAACCGCTGGTGTTCCCGGTCTTGGTTGTCCCAGCGCCGGGATTCGCGCTGCCGGAATCGTGGGCGTCGTTGTCGTCAGGGGCGTCGTTCGACGGGTCGCTGGGCGAGGAGTCCGATGAGGTCGATTCCCCGTCAGTTGACGCAATCGCCACCGCGGGCAGGCTCACAATCGCCGAGCCGACACCCAACGCGACTGCCAGCGCGCCGACCCGACCGATGTACTTCGCGTAACCCATGCGGCCGAGCATATGTACAAGATCAAAATTTTGCTATTACCGCGGTCAGGCGGCGGAAAATACTTTTAGTGCCCTTAGTAAGGCCCTCACCAGAAATTGCCCGATGCCCACTTCCCAGCAAATAACGTCGTCACCTCAGCTAGACCCGACCATTGCCTTATTGTGACCTTATATATGCCTTATTTTTCTTAGAAATTCGTGTACGGTGGGACCTCAGGCGCACGCACCACTGCGACGGAAGGAACCCGACATGCATCAGGAACCTGCACGGATCGTCCTGGTCACCGGCGGCTCGAGGGGCATCGGCGCGGAGGTCGCGCGGCAACTCGCCGGCCCCGGCACCCATGTCGTGGTGAATTACCGGGAGAGGGCCGAGCGCGCGGAATCGATCGCCCAGGCTATCCGCGGCGCAGGCGGGCACGCCTCGACGCTGGGCGCCGATATCTCCGATGAGGCTCGAGTGCGCGGCGATGGTCGACACCATCGCCGCTCGATTCGGGCGACTGGACGCCCTGATCCTCAACGCGTCAGTTGGGCTCGAACTGGGTGTCGACCTCGGCTACGCGAAGCGCCTCAATCGCGATGCGCAGCGTCGTCTTGCACTCAGGGCAGTGCCGCTGATGCCTGCGGGCGGACGCATCGTTTTCGTCACCAGCCACGCGGCCCACTTCTTCCCCCATCGGGCTGTGCCGAAGGGCCAGACGGCGATCGCCGCCAGCAAGTGGGCGGGCGAAACCGCGCTGTACGCGATGCGCTCGGAATTCCGCCGCGCCGGTGTGCATTTCACCGTTGTTTCCGGCAATGCGGTCGACACGACCTTCGCCGGCGCGATCGTCAACGCCGCCGACACCGCGAATCCGTCCGGCATCGTGTACGTCGGCGGCGCCGATTCGCTGATGATCGCCTAACTCCGTCGCCGGGCACGGCCCGGGTTTCCCAAGTAGCGTTTCCGCATGCACGGCCACATCATCGTCAGCGGTGACGACGCGCTGGCGACGACGATCGTCGAGGAGCTGAACAACGCCGGCGCGACATCGTCAAGCGTCACCAACTCCGGACGAGCTTGCCGACGCGGGTCTGGCCGACGCGCAGCGCCGTCGATCTGCGCCGGGGACGACGATGCGCTAAATCTCGAAATCGCCTTGCTGGCAAGGAAAGCCAACCCAGATGTGCGCGTGGTGGCGCGACTGGCCAACGACGTGCTGCGCGAGGCGATGGCCGCCGACAACGGCCCCGGCGCGATCCTCGACGTCGCCGACCTCGCGGCGCCCGTCGGTGGTCGAGGCATGCCTGGCGCGCACCACGCACACCGATCGCGGCGGCCGGCATCGAATTCGTCGTCTCGCGACGCCGAGGCACCGCGCGACGGACCCTGCGCGAGATCTACGGCGACCTGGCCCGGTGGCGGTGATCCACGGCAAGAACTCCCCGACCCCGGCGAGCGTCGTCGCCATGCCCCGGCCGGGACATGCAGGTGCACGCCGGCGACTGGACCGCGATGATCGGCACCGCCGACGAGCTGGCCGACCGCGGCATCAAGGTCCCCCGGCCGACCCGGCACGCGCGCCGCCGGCCCCCGGCTGCGGCGAGCTGTTCGATGCCGCGCGCACGCTGCGCAACGACGTCAACCCGATGTTCTATCGCGCGCTGGCCGCCGCATCCTGACCCTGCTGATCGGCTCGACGCGTCGTGCTGCGCTTCACGCTACCGGCACCCCCCGGGGATGACGTGGATCGACGCGCTGTACTTCAGCACCGAGACGATCGCGACGGTGGGCTACGGCGACTTCAGCTTCATCCACCAGCCCACCTGGCTGCGGCTGTTCAGCATCAGTGTTGATGTTCGCCGGCGTGACCACCACCGCGCTCCTCGTCGCGTTCATCGCCGACCTGCTGCTGTCGCGCCGCTTCGCCCACTCGGCCGGACGCCGGCAAGGTGCGCCATCTGCGCAACCACATCATCGTCGTCGGGCTGGGTTCGTTCGGCGTCCGCGTGGTCGGCGATCTGACGGCCGCCGGATACGACGTCGCGGTCATCGAGCGCAACGAGAACAGCCGCTATCCTGTCCTCGGCGGCCGAACTGGACGTGCCGGTCATCTTCGGCGACGCGACGCTGCGCCAGACGCTGGAATCGGCCCGCATCGACCATGCCCGCGCGGTGGCGGTGCTGACCCAGGACGACATGGTCAACATCGAGACCGGGATCGTGCTCCGCGAGATGTTGGGCCCGCGGGTCACGCCGCACGTCCACCGGCCCGACGTTCCGATCGTGCTGCGGGTCTACGACCGCGCACTGGGCGCGCGGTGGCGCAGCGGTTCGGGTTCGAAAACGTGCGCTCGACCGTCGATCTGGCCGCACCGTGGTTCATCGGCGCGGCGCATGGGCCTGCAGGTGCTGGGCACGTTCTCGGTCGGGCAGCGCTCCTTCATGGTCGGCGCGATGCAGGTGGCGAGCCGGCAGCGAGCTCGACGGGCATGCGCGATGCTCGAACTGTCCACCCAGACCCGCGTCATCGCGATCACCCGGCCCGGCAGGCCAATTCGGCTGCATCCGCGCCGCGACACGCGCTCAGCGCCGGCGACACCGCCTACCTCGTCGGCCCCTACCGCGAGCTGCTGGCCACGCTGCGCAAGGGACAGGGCATCGAGTCCGATGCAGAGAACCGTCGCGGCGAAGACTCAGCGAACGTGCGCGTACTGCGAAGACTGAGGCGGAATTTCCGCAGTGGACGCACGTGGCGCCTAAGAGGCGACTCCCAGCACCCGCAGCGCGTTCTCCTTGTAGATCAGCGGAACCACCGCCGGGTCGACGTCGAGGTCCTCGAAGTCCCGGCGCCAGCGGTCCAACTGGATGTAGGGGTAGTCGGTTCCGAACAGCACCTTCGTCCGCAGTTGCCGGCTCGCGGCGCGCACCAGTTGGGGCGGAAAGTATTTCGGCGACCATCCCGACAGGTCGATGTAGACGTTGGCCTTGTGCGTGGCGATCGCGATCTGCGAGTCGACCCACGGCACCGCCGGGTGCGCCATCACGATCGTCAGCTCCGGGAAATCGGCGGCGACGTCGTCGAGCAGCATCGGATCCGAGTACCGCAGCTTGATGCGGTGCCCGCCGGGCAGTCCCGCACCCATACCCGGTCTGCCCGGTGTGGAACAGCGCGGGCACGCCGGCCTCGGTGATCGCCTCGTAGATCGGATAGAACTTGCGGTTGTTCGGTTCGAAGGCCTGCATGCTCGGATGGAACTTGAAACCCTTCACGCCGTAGTCGCGGACCAGTTCGTGGACGCGGTGCACCGCGCGACGCTCATGCCACGGGTCGACGCTGCCGAACGGGATCAGCACGTCGTTGTTGCGCACCGCGCCGGCGATGAGGTCTTCGATCGAGTTCGGCACATGCCGCATGCCGGTGCGCGCGTCGATGGTGAAGACGACCGCCGCGGTGTTGTGCCGCCGGTACTCGTCGGCGAGCGCGTCGACGCTGGACAGCGCGCCGGGTCCACGCTTGAAGTACTGGCCGACCGCGTCGACCAGTTCGTCGTCGTAGGCCTTGTGGCCGTGGCCGTCGACCTCGACGTGGGTGTGGATGTCGATGGCAGCGACCCGGTCGAAATCGATTCCGTACTCGTACTTCTCGCCCATACGGCAGTCTAGGGCGCGGTGTACCGTCACCCACGTGACGGTCTATGCGCTCAACCTCTTCGACATCGCCGATCGCGACGAGTACCTCGCGTACTCGAAGCGCTCTCCACAAGAGGTCGCCAAGCACGGCGGCCGCGTCGTCTCGCTCGGCCAGTTCCACGACTCGATCATCGGCGACATCGAGCCACGCAACGTGCTCGTCCTCGTCGAATGGGAGTCACGCGAAGCGTTTGACAGCTACTGCAACGATCCCGAACTCGCCGATCTGCACGCACACCGGGAGAACGGCTCCTCGTCCTACATCTGGCATCTCTTCGACCGGCTGGACGATCTGCGGCCGCTGCTCAAGCTTTAGGCCGGCGAGTAGCCGAGGGTGCCCTTGATCTCCAGGTACTCGTCGAAGCCGAACTCGCCCCATTCGCGGCCGTTGCCGCTGCGCTTGTAGCCGCCGAACGGCGCGTTCAGGTCGAAGGCGTGGTTGATCGTCGACCTGAGCCGGCGCGGATCCGGCGGGCCACCGCGCGCGCCGTGTCCAGGTCGGCGCCCGAGACATAGCCGGCCAGGCCGTATTCGGTGTCGTTGGCGATCTCGACGGCCTGGTCGAGGTCGTCGTAGCCGAGGATGCACAGCACCGGCCCGAAGATCTCCTCCCGCGCGATCGTCATGTCGTTGGTGACGTCGGCGAACACCGTCGGCTTGACGTAGTAGCCCGTGTCGAGCCCGTCGGGCCGGCCGGGGCCGCCGGCGACCAGGGTCGCGCCCTCGTCGATGCCCTTCTGGATCAGGCCCTGGATCTTGTCGAACTGCGCCTTCGACGCCACCGGCCCGATCGCCGTCGTTGTCGTCGGGGTCGCCGACCGTCACCTGCTCGGCGGCCTGCCTTCGCGACGGCGATCGGCCTCGTCCATGCGCGACGTTCGGGACCAGCATCCGCGACGGCGCGTTGCAGCTCTGACCGGAGTTCGAGCATCATCGCCGCGACGCCGGCGGCGACGCTCTTGGCGAAGTCGTCGTCGTCGAGCACGATGTTGGGGCTCTTGCCGCCGAGCTCCTGGGTGACGCGCTTGACCGTCGGCGCCGCGTTCCTGGCCACCTCGATGCCGGCGCGCGTCGAGCCGGTGAACGACACCATGTCGATGTCGGGGTGGCTCGACAGCGCGGCGCCGACGCCCGGCGCCGTCGCCGTAGACCATGTTGTAGACGCCCGCCGGAACGCCCGCGGCGTCCAGGATCTCGGTGAAGATCTGCGCCGAGTACGGCGCGACCTCGGAGGGCTTGAGCACCATCGTGCAGCCGGTCGCCAGCGCCGGGAACACCTTGCAGGCGATCTGGTTGATCGGCCAGTTCCACGGCGTGATCAGCCCGCACACGCCGATCGGCTCCTTGACGATCAGCGTGGCGCCGCGCTGCTCCTCGAACGTGAAGTTCTTCAGCACGTCGATGGCGGTCGTGCAGGTGGCCGAGCCCGAGGTCGACCTGCGGGCCGCGCGGCCAGCGACGGCGGCGCGCCCATCTCCTCGGTGACCGCCTCGGCCAGGTCGCCCGACGCGCTTCTGGTATTCGGCGAGGATCGCCTCCAGCACGTCGAGGCGCTCTTCGCGGGTGGTCTGCGACCAGGTGGCGAAGGCCTTGCGGGCGGCCTTGACGGCCTTGTCGACGTCGGCGGCCGAGCCGAGCGCGATCTTGCCGGACGACCTGCTCGGTGGTCGGGTTGTCGACGTCGAGGGTCTTCGGCTCGACCGGGTCGACCCACTGGCCGTCGATGTAGAACTTCAGATATTCGCGCATGCAGCTTCCTACTCTTTCCGATTCGATCCGTGGCCTTACTGGGTGCCTTCGGCATACCAGGTCCGGAATCGGTCGTACTTCGGCATCTCCTCGGAGTTCGCCTTCGGGTCGATGCACACGTGCACGACACCGACCTTGCCGCTGGCGTAGGCGCGCGCGATCGCCGGGCCGATCTCGTCTTCCTTCTCGACGAATTCGCCGTGGCAGCCGAAGCCCTCGGCGATCTTGTCGATGCGGACGTCCTTGCTCCAGTGCACGCCGGGCTGCGGCGACGGCTGGCCGAACGTGCGCTTGTAGACGCCCACTTCCAGCCCCCACTGGTGGTCGACGCCGACCACGCAGACCAGCGGCAGGTTCTGCCGCGCGGCGGTCTCCAGCTCGGCGATGTGGAACAGGAAGGCCGAGTCGCTGGTCAGCAGCATGACCGGGCGCTTGCCGCCCTCGGCGACCGAGGCGCCGATGGCATAGGGCAGGCCGGTGCCGAGATGGCCGAAGTTCTGGTTCCAGATCACGTCGTGCGGCTTGGCACTGCGAATAGGTCCACTGGAAGATCACGGTCGCGCCGCCGTCGCGGACCATGATGCCGTCTTCGGTCGTGAAGGCCTTGGTGGCCTCGACGACGAAGCGCGCCGGGTGGATCGGCGATGCGTCCCGACGGGCGCGATTCTCGGCGAGTCGGCGAGTTCCTCGGCGTCGGCCTTGACCAGCGTGTCGAGGTCGGGCGCGGGCTGCGCGGGGCTGTCCCGCAGCGCCTCGACGAGCTGCGGCACGACGCCGCGCAGGTCGCCGACCAGCGGCACGTCGATCGGGCGGTTGACGCCGATGGCGGTCGGGTCCTGCTCGACGTAGATCCATTTGCGGTTGGCGTCGTTGTCGGCCCAGTGCTGGGTCCGGCCGTAGTGCATCGGCTCGCCGAGTTCGGTGCCCAGCGCGACGCACAGGTCGGACTCCTCGACGGCCTCGATTGGCGGCCGGGGAGAACACGTAGGGGAAGGTCCGGTCCTGCAGTCCCGGGATGAACGACGTGCCGCCCGAGGTCTGGATGACCGGGCAGTCCATCAGCTCGGCCAGCTCCTTGACCGCCGCGCCGGTGCGCGAGGTGTGCACGCCGTGGCCGACCAGCAGGATCGGGCTGCTCGGCCTCGCGGATCAGCTTCGCGGCCTCGGCGACCTCGCGGGCGCCCGCGCCCTGGTTGACCAGGCGATAGCGGTTGGGCGGCAGCGGATCTGGCGACGTCGAGTTCTTCGAGGATGACGTGCGACGGGTATTCGACGTAGGCCGGGCCCGGGCGTGCCCGACATCGCGCTGCGGATCGCCTCGCGGATGATCTCGTCGGTCTGGTCGGCATATTCGATCGAGCTGCTGTACTTCACCGACGGCGTCGAAAAGCGGTTCCTGCTGGACGAACTGGATGCGGCCGCGGCGCACCCGCCGCTCGGTGATGCGGGCCCGCTGGCCGCCGAGGAAGATGACCGGCGAGTTCTCCACCAGGGCGCACTGGATCGCGCCGGCGATGTTGGCCACGCCCGGGCCGAGGGTGCCGATGCACAGGCCGGGCTTGCCGGTCATCCGCGAGGCGGCCTCGGCCATGAAGCCGGCGCTCAGCTCGTGGTGCGGCGCGACGACCGACCAGCCGCGTGCCTCGGCCTCGGGGAACATGTGCACGAAGTTCGGGTCCGGGATGCCGAACAGCGTGTTGATGCCCTCGGCCTCGAACAGGTCGAGAATGCGTTTGTAGACCGGTACACCCATGCGAAACTCCTTGATTCGCTTTACAGATAGCGTTGAGCGAGTACTTGTGCGATGCGCTGCGGGCGAGCCGAACAGCGAACGGTTCAGCGCGGCGCGCTTGAGGTAGACGTGGATGCCGCTCTCCCACGTGTAGCCGATGCCGCCGTGCAGCTGCATGGCCTTGCCCGCGACGTCGACGGCGCAGCCGCAGCGCGTAGGACTTCGCCATCGCTGCGGCGACGTCGGCGTCGGGCGGTCCTGCGGCGACGGCCTGCGACTGCGGCGCCGACCAGTTGGCGGGAGACCGCGATCGCGACGAGCATGTCGGCACAGGCGTGCTTGACGGCTTGGAATGAGCCGATGGGCCTTCCGAACTGCTCGCGGACCTTGACGTAGTCGACGGTGCGGCCAAGCATCGCCTCGGCAAGCCCGAGGCTGTCGCAGGCGACGGCGACAGCGGCCCGGTCGCGTAGCCGGCGCGACGCGGCCGTCGGGGTCCCGTCGAACGCGCAGCACGCTCGGCGACAGCGCCGTCGCCGTCACCGTAGCCAGTCGGCGCGTCTCGTCGAGCGACGGGCTGCGCGGTGACGCGTCGGCGCGCTGTCGGCGACCACCGTCGTCGCCGTGACCACCAGGATCCGGTCGGCGCCCTCGGCGTCGGGCACGAACTCGAATCCGTGACTCGATCGGCGACGGCCAACTCGTCGGTGGCGCCGGAGGCCGACATCGGCCAGCAGCTCGGTCACGGGTATCGCTGGGCTGCAGCGCGTTCAGCACGCCGACGGCCAGCACTGCGCTGCCCAGATAGCTGTTGGTGCTCGCCGCCCGGCCGATCTCCTCGCAGATCACCGCGGTCTCGGCGAATGTCGCGCCGGCGCCGCCGAACTGCTCGGGGACCTCCAGCCCGACCCAGCCGGCGTCGACGAGCACCGGCCAGTCCACCACGCGGTCCTTGGCCAGCAGATCGCCGGCGACCGAGCGCAGCTCGTCGTGGAACTCGGAGATATCTGGCTCATCAGCACCGACGCTCGGCTCTCGCGGCAGGCCCAGGCCGCGCTCGGCGATGATGGTGCGCTGGATCTCGCTGGCGCCGCCGGGGATCGTCCACTCCCACGAGCCGATGAAGTCCAGCACCCAGGAGCCGGATTCCCAGCCGCTCGACATCGGCTTGGTCAGCTCGGTGTGTGCGGCCAGTCCGCCGATCTCGGCGCCGAAATCGGTCATCCGTTGCAGCAGTTCGCTGTAGTACAGCTTGACGATCGAGGCGTCGGCCGGTCCGGCCGTGCCAGCCTCGTGCGCTCGACCAACTCTCGGCACAGCCCCGCAGACCGGTGATCTCGATTTCGAACTGCGCCAGCCGGTCGGCCACGATCGGATCGTCGACCGGCGGCTGGCTCTGCACCAGCCAGCGGAAGCCCGCATTGCCGAGCCGTTCGGCCAGCTCCAGCATCGTCATGCCGCGCTCGGCGCCCAGCGTCGCCTGCGCGACCTGCCATCCTGCGTTCTCGGCGCCGATCGAGGTTGGCGGCGGGGATCTGCACCTCGTTGAGGAAGATCTCGCAGAAGTGCGAGTCGCCGATCGCGTTGCGGATCGGCCGCACCTCGACCCCGGGCGTCGTCATGTCGAGCAGGAAGTACGAAATGCCCTTGCGCTTAGGGGCATCGGGATCGGTGCGGGCCAGCAGCAGGCACCAGTCGGCGTGCATACCGCCGCTGGCCCAGAGCTTCTGACCGTTGACGACGAAAGTGTCGCCCGTCGCGTCGCGCGGTGGTGCGCAGGCTGGCCAGGTCGGATCCGGCCTCGGGTTCGGAGAAGCCCTGCACCCAGATCTCGCCGTCGAGGATCGCCGGGAGGTGGCGGCGGCGTTGTTCGTCGGTGCCCGCGACCAGCAGGGTCGATGCGGCGTGGTGGATGCCGACGAACGCCAGCACCAGCCGCGGCGCATCGTGGGCGGCCAGCTCCTGGTACAGCACGACCTGCTCGGCGACCGACATGTCCGCCGCCCCACTCGCGCGGCCAGTGCGGGACGGCGTAGCCGGCGCCGTGCAGCTCGGCGAACCACGCCTTCTGGAACGCGACGAATTCCTCGTCGGTGGCGCCGGTCTGGGTCTGCCGCCAGTCGCGCGGGATGTGCTCGGCGCACCAGCCCGCACCGCGGCGCGGAATTCGTCCATGTCGTCGTCATGATCCTTGGCCCGCAGCGCATCCATGGCGTGGGCCACCGCTACCCCGTCGTCGAAGGACGGAGTGATCTGAGTTCCAGTCCGTAGCGCCTCCGCCACCTTGCCGAGGAAGTCGACAACGCCGGTGGCGGCGATCTCCTTGGTGCGGGCAGGGAATTCGAAGGTCTCGCGGCTCCTCGCCGGGCCGATCACACGACGAGCGTCGTGTCCGCCGATCAGCTCGATGGAGCCGGCACTGCCGAGCAGCGTCGCGCGCGGCGCCAGCGGGCACGGCCGCGGCGAAGCCGGTGTCATGTACGGCGGTGCATCCGTTGTCCATCACGAACCATGCCGAGTACGCATCCTCAGCCGTGCGCCTCGAGCGGCCGACCCGTCGATACGGGTCACGGCCGCCGCAGTCGGCGACTTCGCTGGCGAACAGCCACCGGGTGAAGTCGATGAGGTGCGACCCGTAAGCGCCGATCCAGCCGCCGCCGAGCTCACGGTCGTTGATCCAGCCGTACTTGCGCCCGCGCAGCCCGCTGCCGAAGAAGGTCCAGCTCAGATGCAATGGGCGTACCGATCGATTCCATCGGCGGCCAACTGCTTGAGCTTGGCCCAGGACTCGTTGAAGCGGAACTCGAAATTGAGGAAGTTCAGCACACCGGCCTCGCGCGCCCTGTCCCGCATCAGCCTCGGCTTCGTCGGCACTGCGCCCGAACGGCTTGTCGCACAACACCGCACGCCCGTGGTCGATCGCGGCCGCTCACGTGATCGAGGTGCATGAACGGCGGTGAGTGCACGGAGACCAGATCGACCTCCGAGGCGATCGCCTTCTGCACCGCGGCGTCGTCGCGCGGGCTGACGACCTCGACGTCGAAGCCCGAGGCCTCTCGTATACAGGTGCGGCGGCGTGCTTACCGAAGCCGGTCCCGATGACCGCCACCTTCACGCGAACAGTCCCGTCAGATCCGGCTGCCGCCGACCCGGCGGGTCAGTTGGTCGCGGGTGGCCGACAGGCCCAACGGCAGCCGGCGCAGCGGCTGGCTGTAGCGCGACAGCCACGACAGCGTGGTCTCGTCGCAGAACCCCACGGCGCCGTGCAGCTGATGGCACACCCGGAAGACCACCTCGGCCGCCTCGATGCGCCGACATCCGCAGCGCCAGCGCGTCGTTGAGCGCTTCGGGCTGACCCGTGCCGATGCTCCACAGCGCGTACTTGGCGAGGATGTCCACGCCGCTGCGCTCCACCTCGGCGTCGGTCAGCTGGAACTGCACACCCTGGAAGGACGACAGCGTCTGGCCGAACTGCTTGCGCAGGCTGACGTGCGAGATGGTGAGCTCGATCGCGCGGTCCAGCATCCCCAGCAGCGTCCAGCACGGCAGCACCAGACGCCGAGCGCCACATCACGGCGCCGGCGTCGTCGAGCGCGGACAGCTCGAGTTCCGTGACGAACGCCGGACCGGCGGGCACCCAGGCCCGTCACCAGCGACCGCGGCACCGTCCAAAGTCACGGCGGCCCAACGGGATTCGAGGCCGGCGAGCGCGCGCCGCCGGGCGCGCGCCGCCGACGACGATCAGACCGTCGACGTCGAGGTCGGTCGGGGCGCGCCAGCCGCTCGGCGACCGGGTAGGGCAGCGCCCAGTAGCCGGCGCTGCGGCACAGCGCCGCAGCGGCCTCCAGGCCGTCGGCGTCGCTGCGCGGATCGAGTTCCCAGGCGCCGAGCTCGGCGAGCACGGGTCCGACCAGCGATTCCCGGGCCTCGGGTTTGGCCTCGGCGTGTTGCACCAGCTGGTCGCCGCCGGCCGACTCGAACGCCCGAAGAGCCTGGCGGCCATACTCTTTGGCGTCCTCGCACAGGTCGAGGATCATCGCTCCGCCCTCATTTCGCGCGCGCGCCAGCAGGGCGCGCGACAGCAGGATGCGCTGCATCTCGATGCTGCCCGAGGACACGGTGGACGCCTGCGAGTACCGCCAGTGGTCCTCGACCTCGCCGAGGAACCATGCCGCCCGCGGATCGTCGTGGGCCACTTCGGCGGCGATGTCCATCAGCACCTCGGCGCTGTCCTGGTCCAGCTTGGTGACCGCGATCCGGTAGGCGGCCGCGTCGCCGGGCTGGATGCGGCCGCTGCTCTGCAGCTCGACCATGCGGTAGGCCAGCAGGCGGGCCCGGCGGCAGTGCGTCAGCATCCGGACCCACCGGCCGCGCAACTCGGCGGGCAGTTCGTCCCAGCGATCGCCGAGAACCGTCGGCGCGGCGGCCAGCAGCCGCTCGCACCGGGCATAGCGGGCGATGCCGACCCGCTCGAACGACATCACGTCCTGCACGATCGACCAGCCCGCGTCGACGGTGCCCAGCACGTCGGCCTCGGTGACGCGCAGGTCGTCGAAGAACACCTCGTTGAGGTGGTGCGGGCCCATCATGGCGCGGATCGGGCGGACCTGGATCGCCGGATCGTCCATCGGAACCAGGAAGATCGTCAGGCCCTGTTGCTTCTTGCTCGCCCCTTCGACGGTGCGGGCGAGCAGGAAGCACCACTGCGCCATCGTCGCGTAGGACGTCCAGATCTTCTGACCGCTGACCAGCCAGCCGTCGCCGTCGCGGCCGCGCCGTGGTCCGCAGCGACGCCAGGTCGGAGCCGGCCTCGGGCTCGGAGAAGCCCTGGCACCAGATCACCTCGCCGCGCGGCGATCGGCGGCAGGTGCTGGCGCTGCTGCTCGTGGGTGCCGTGCCGCATGATGATCGGCCCGACCCAGTTGACTCCCATGTACTGGGCGCCGCGCGGTTCGTGGTGGGCCCACATCTCCTCGCGCACCACCGTCTGCTCCCACACCGACGCGCCGCCGCCGCCGAACTCCTCGGGCCAGGCCAGGCACAGCAGGTTGCGCTCGGCCAGCAGCCGGCAGAACTGCTGGGCGGTCTCCAGGTCGGCGGGATCGTCGGTGAATGCGCCCAGAAAGTGTTCGGGCACATTGCTCGTTCACCAACTCGCGCAGCTCTGCGCGCAGCGCGTCGGCCTGCTGCCCCATCTCGAAGTCCATGGTCTACCCCGCCATCCCGTCGTTTCGACGTCGGCGAGCCCGAGCTCGCGCCAGAACGTCCTCGGTGTCGGCGCCCAGCTCCGGTGCAGGACCGGCGACCCGGCCCGGGCGTGCGCGAAAACCAGGTCGGCACACCGGGAAACCGCACCGGGCCGTGCGGGGTCTCGCACCGTCTCGAACAGGCCGACCGCATTGAGGTGCGGGTTGTCGAACAGCGCATCCGGGTGTGTTGAGCGGCGCGGCCGGGATCTCCAGCTCGCGGAACAGCGCCAGCCATTCCTCGGTGGTGCGCTCCTGCAAGCGTCTCGGCCACCAGCCCGTAGACGGCGTCGATCTGCGTTGGCGCGCTGCTCGAGCGTCGCGTACTGGTCGGTCGCCCACGCCGGCTGCACCGCGTCGATGAACGCGTTCCAGTGCTTGTCGTTGTAGATCAGCGCCGCGATGTGGCCGTCGCTGGTGCGGTACGGCCGGCGGTTGGGCGCGACCGTGCGCGGATAGACCGCCGGCCCGAGCGGCGGGTCGAACATGGCGCCGTTGGCGTGTTCGACCAGCATGAAGGATGCCATGGTCTCGAACATGCGCGACCTCGACCTCCTGGCCCTCCCCGGTGCGCTCGCGGTGGAACAGCGCCATCATCGTCGCATACAGCGCGGTCAGCCCGGCGACCTTGTCGGCCATGATGGTGCCGACGTAGTCGGCCTCGCCGGTCAGTTGCTCCTGCACCGCGGGCAATCCGCATTCGGCCTGGATGGTGTCGTCGTAGGCGGGCCGGTCCCGGTCGGGCCCGCGCCGGCCGTAGCCGTAGCAGTTGGTGTAGACGATCGCCGGGTTGATCGCGGCGACGTCGTCGTAGCCGAAGCCCAGCTTGGCGATCGCCTTGGACCGCATCGAGTGGATGAAGACGTCGGCGCGTTCGATCAGCGCGCGCAGCGCGGCCTTGCCCGGCGTCGGTCTGCAGATCCAGCACGACGCTGCGCTTGCCGCGGTTGACGTTGACGAACACCCCGCTCATGCCCGGCGCCGGTCCGACCGAGATGAAGCGGGTGTTGTCGCCCTGCGGGCGGTTCGACTTTGATGACGTCGGCGCCCATGTCGGCCATGATCTGCGTGCAGTACGGCCCCATCACCATCGCGGTGAGGTCGACGACGCGCACGCCCGCCAGCGGCCCTGCAGGCTAGCCATGCGGCCTCCTGCGCGGCCATCCCGAAGCTGTAGCGGATGTGGTCGCCGTGGCCGTCGGGCACCACGGGGAAGCACCAGCGGTCGCGGTGTCGTCGCGGATCGCGTCGATGTGCTCGCCGACGTCTTCGATCGACCACGACGGCCGGTACACCCCGGGGTTTCGGCGACGACGGCCCGTGGCGACCCGGCCCGCGAGCGCGACGAGCATCTCGCCGGTGATCGAACAGGTTTCGTGCGCCAGCCAGCCGACCGCGGGCGCCACCAGCTCCGGCGCCCATCGGCGGGTACGCCGACGTGTCGATGCCCTCGGCCATCCTGCGTGACCGCCGCGGGCACGATCGACGTTGCACTTGCACGCCGTGCGGCGGCGCCCTCGATCGCCGCGACGTTGGACAGCCCGATCACGCCCGCCTTGGCGACGGCGTAGTTGGCGACGTCGTGGTTGCCGTACAGGCCGCCGATCGACGACGTCAGCACGATGCGGCCGTAGCCGGCGTCGCACATCAGCGGAAACGCCGGCCGCACAACGTGGAACGCGCCGCGCAGGTGGACGTCGAGCACGGCGTCGAAATCGTCGTAGCGACATCTCCCGCAGCGGGGCGCGCCGGACGTTTCCGGCGTTGTGGATCAGGATGTCGATGCGGCCGAAGTTGTCCAGCGCCGCATCGATGATCGCCTTGCCGCCCGCCGGGCGTGGCCACCGAATCGGTGCTGGCCACCGCTTCTCCGCCGGCAGCGGTGATCTCGCGCACGACCTCGTCGGCCGGGCCGGCGTCCGCACCGTCGCCGGTCGAGGCTGCCGCCGGGATCGTTGACCACGACCTTGGCGCCCCGCGCGGCGAGCAGCAGCGCGTACGCGCGGCCCAGCCCCCGGCCGCCGCCGGTGACGACGGCGACCCGGCCGTCGAATCTCAGGTCATCGGACCATGTCACGAAGTGCATCCACTTGCCGCAGTTCCAGGCCGTCGAGGTCGCCTTTGTCCCGCCATTCCGCGATCAGGTCGTCGAAGGCGTAGAAGCCGGGCGAGTAGAAGTCGCCGAGGAACGAGCCGTTGCCTTCACCGGCGCCGCCGCGGCCTTCGTTGTTGTAATAGCCCGGCGTGCAGGACGAGTTCGAACGCCGAGTTGTCGATCGCCAGCTCGCGGACCGTGTGCACCCAGGCGTCCTGGCCCTCCTGGCTGGGCTCGACCGTCGTGGCGCCGCGCTTCTGCGCCTCGGCGATGATGTAGGCGATGTGCTCGGCCTGCTGCTCGAACATCGCCGTCGTGTTGGCCGACACGCCGCCCTGGATGAAGCCCATGAAGAACTGGTTCGGGAATCCGCGGCTGGTCATCCCGTGCAGGGTCTTGTAGCCGTCCTGCCAGTAGTCGAAGAGCGAGAGCCCGTCGCGGCCCTCGATCGCGTCGATCGCGTACCGGCGGCTGATCTCGGTGGAGATCTCGAAGCCACTGGCGAAGATGACGCAGTCGACCTCGTATTCAACGCCGTTGGCGACGATGCCCTTCTCGGTCAGCCGCTCCACGCCCTTGGACGCGGACACGTCGACGAGCGTGACGTTCGGCCGGTTGAAGGTCGGCCAGGTACTGCGTCGCTGGAGCAGGGCCGCTTGCACATGAACCGGTAGTACGGCTTGAGCGCCTCGGCGGTCTCGGGATCCTCGACGATGCTCGGCGACGCGGCGACGCAGCCGCTCCATGATCTTGTAGTCTTCCTCTTCCCGGAACGCCATGATCTGCTCGATGGTCACCGACGCCGGGTCCTCGCTGCCGGCGATCCGGGCGGTCAGGTTGCGGCCGAGCTCAGTCCAGAAGTCGCACACCAGGTCCGGCTCGCCGAACACCACGCCGACGAACGGCGACCAGTTGTGGAAGTTGCGCTTGCGCTCCTCCTGCCAGCCCGGCTGCAGCGACGCCGCCCATGTCGGGATCGGTGGGCGTGTTGCTGCGCGCGTCCACCGACGAGGGCGTGCGCTGGAAGACGAAGAGGTGCTGGGCATCTCGGCCGAGGTGCGGAACCAGCTGGATGCCGGTCGCACCGGTGCCGACGAGGGCGACGCGCTTGTCGGCCAGCTTGTGCAGGCCGCCGTCGGCGTCGCCGCCGGTGTAGTCGTAGTCCCAGCGCGCGGAGTGGAACACGTGCTGGCCCTTGAAGTCCTTGATGCCGGGGATGCCGGGCAGCTTCGGGCCGGTTGTAGGAGCCCTGCGCCATGACCACGAACCGGGCCCGGATGTCGTCGCCGCGGTCGGTGCTGATCCGCCAGCGCTTGATCGCCGTCGTCCCAGCGCAGTTCGCGCACCTGGGTGGAGAACAGCGCGCCGTCGTAGAGGCCGAAGTGCTTGCCGATGTTGCGGCAGTGCTGGAAGATCTCGGCGCCGTCGGCGAACTTCTTCGACGGCATGAAGTCGAGCTCTTCGAGCAGCGGGATGTAGCAGTAGGCGTCGTTGTCGCACTGGATTCCGGGGAAGCGGTTCCAGTACCAGACGCCGCCGAAGTCACCGGCCATCTCGATGATGCGGATGCCGTCGACGCCGGCCTTCTTCAGGTACGCGCCGGCCAGCAGTCCGGCGAAGCCGCCGCCGAGCATCGACGACGTCGACGTCTTCGGCGATCGGGTCGCGCTCGGTCACCGTCGTGTAGGGGTCGACCTCGTAGAATCGGCGAAGTCGCCCTCGAGCTCCAGGTACTGCGAGCCGCCCTCGGGCCGCAGCCGCTTGTCGCGTTCGGCGGCGTACTTCTCCCGCAGCGCGGCGATGTCGATGTCGTCGGCGTCTCGGTCGGCCCGCACGTGTCCGTCGAGTCATCGATCGGTCGTCACTGACTCTCACAGCTCCTGGGGTTCGCCGGTGCCCATGTACTTGGACAGCTGGTAGTGCAGGTTGACGGTGCTGCGCTCGCGGTACGGGTTGGGCTTGGTGCCGCGGGAAGCCGAGCGACTTCATGCCCTGCTGCACGGCGGCCATGTTGGAGAAGTCCTGCGGCAGCACCGACAGCCAGTTCGGGAGTCCGACCGGCGTGTACTCCCACTCCGTCTGCGGTTCTTCGCCTTTCGGGGTACAGCTCGAACACCGCGACCTCGAAGATGCACTTGTCGGGGTCGTAGCTCGGATCGGGCCGGGCGCGTGTAGCACAGCGCGCTGGTCAGGCCCTGGCCGACCTGGAAGTTCGGGAAGATCTGCCAGGCGGTGCCGCTCTGGCCGAGGATGTCGGGCGGGATGGTCGGCCAGATCACCCCGCGCGCTTCGTCGTCGCGGCGCGCCGACGCCAGCCAGTGCTCGAGCACCTTGTCGGCCGGCGTGCCCTCGGGCAGTTCGTCGACCAGCCGCTTGGCGGCGTTCACCAGCGTCTGCGTGGTGGTCGCGTTGGTCTCCTCCATGGTGTAGACCTGCATCTCGGCGGTCGAGATCCGCGGATCGCCGGTGCCGAGGCGGATCTTGGACTTGGTCTCGTCCATGCCCTTCGGCGCGTCGTAGCCGATGTTGCTGTGCCTGCCCTGCGCCTTGGCCCAGCCCTTGAACTCGCCGAACTTGTTGAACTCCGGATGGGTGGTGAACACGTGGTAGGTCTCGTTGAAGGCCTCCATCGCGACTTTCCAGTTGCAGTCGAAGTCCAGCCACTTGCGCCACTTGTAGCGCATGTTCTCCAGCCCGAACGGGTCGAGGATCTTCGCGGCGGGGAACAGGTAGTCGGCCAGCGGCTCGCAGTCGGGATCCATGTTGATCGAACAGCCAGCCGCCCCAGGTGTCGACCTGCACCGGGGCCAGATGGGTGTTCGTCGGCGTCAGCGCGCCCTTCCAGTCGTCCTGCTCGCGGATGTGGGTGCACGCGCCGTCCAGACCGTAGGTCCAGCCGTGGAATCCGCACACGAACGACTTGCGCGCCCGGCCGCACGGCGTTCTTGGCGCCCGTCGGGGGTGTCGACCAGCTTGCGGCCGCGGTGCATGCACACGTTGTGGTGCGCCGTGAACTTCGCCGTCGGCCCGGTGCGCACGACGATGATCGAGTCGTCGAGGATGTCGTAGGTCAGGTAGCTGCCGACCTCGGGGATCTCCTCGACCCGGCCGACCTGCTGCCAGACTTTGCGCCACAGCTTGTCGCGCTCGGCGCGGGCGTACTCCTCCGAGATATAGGCCTCGACGCCGATGGTCATCGGCTCCGAAAGTTCCTCGGCGTCGCGTCCGCGATTCATCCGGATCGTCTCGATCGAGTATCGGTCACTCACACTCCTTCCTGATCGCCGCGCGGAAGGATTCGTCCTTGAGGAACAGCGAGGTGTTGTCGGCGCCCAGGTGGCTCCATTTGAGGTCAGCCCACCGTCGACCAGCAGCGTCTGGCCGGTGATGTAGCTCGACAGGTCCGACAGCAGGAACAGGATCGCGCCGGCCTGTTCCTCCGGGTCGCCCGCGCCGGCCCATCGCGATCGCCGTGCGGTCGCGGTCGGGGTCCTCGTCGACGTAGGTGCGCGAGCCGCGGTCTCGGTCACGCCGGGCGCCACCGCGTTGACCCGGATGCCGTCCAGCGCCAGTTCGACCGCCATCGTGCGGGTCATCGCCACGACCGCGGCTTTGGCGGTGCCGTAGGCGATGTGGAACGGCGCGGTGTTCATGCCGCTGATCGAGGAGATCGACACGATCGACCCGGGCATGCCGCTGGCTCGCGAGTTCGGCCGCGACGGCCTGGCTCATGAAGAACGCGGTCTCGAGATTGGCGGCGAACAGCTCGCGCCAGTCCGCGCGCGTCACCCGGGTCGACGGCATCCAGGTCGACGGCGCGGCGCCGCCGGCGACGTTGACCAGACCGTAGAGATCGCCCGTCGGTGCGCCGCGCCTGGTCGATGACGGTGGCGACGCCGTCATCGGTGGACGCGTCGGCCGCGACCGGCACGACCGACAGGCCCTGCGTGCGCCAGCGGAGCGACGTGCTCGTCGAGGTTCTCCTTCGAGCGGCTGACCGCGACGACCGTGGCGCCCGCCTGCGGCGGCCAGCGCGTCACCGTCGTGCCGATGCCGCCGCCGCCGGCACCGGACACCACGACGATGCGGCCGTCGAGACCCAGCAGATCGCTGTCCCCGGCGTCACCGCGCGATCACCGACCGGTAATTGTCCGGACAAAATATGGTATTCTGCATCATTGGAGAACACTATTCCGCAGCCGTTATCCGCCCGTCAAGGCCGGATCCGGCCGATATCGCACCTATTGTCTGGACTAGTAGGGCTTGATAACGTCCGCGGCCATGACACGCTCACGCACGGCATCGCGCACGCCATCCCGGTACCTCGCGGCCGATCCGACGGCTCGGCCGAGGGCTGGCGACTCGAGCGGCTCACCGCCGCCGAGTCGGCTGTTCGGCGCCAACGGTCTGCGCACCGGACCCGACGGGCGGGTCTACATCGCGCAGGTGACCGGCAGCCAGATCAGCGCACTCGACATCGGCACCGGCGGCTGGAGACGTCAGCCCCAAGGGCGGCGACATCGTCGCGCCCGACGACGTCGCGTTCGACCCGAGCGGCAACCTGTACGCGACCGAGGTCATGGACGGCCGGGTCAGCGTGCTGCGACACCGCCGGCCGAACCCGGGTGCTGCGCGACGACATCCCGTCCGCCAACGGCATCACCTTCCACCAGGGCCGGTTGTTCATCGGCGAATGCCGCGAGGGCGGGCGGCTGCTGGAGCTCGACCTGGGCGGCGGCGCGCCGCGGGTGCTGCTGGAGAACGTGCCCTCACCCAACGCCATGGAGGTCGGCCGGACGGCATGCTGTACTTCCCGGTGATGGGCGCCAACGAGATCTGGCGGGTCGATCCCGACGGCGGCGAACCGCAACGGGTCGCCGGCGATCTCGGCGTTCCCGACTCGGTCAAGTTCGACTCCGCACGGCTACATCGTCTCGACGCAGGTGGCCAGCGGGCAGGTGCTGCGCATCGATCCCCGCACCGGCGACAAGACGCGTGCTGGCCCAGCTCACCCCGGGCCTGGACAACTGCACCTTCGTCGGCGACCGGCTGTTCGTCTCCAATTTCACCGGCGAGATCACCGAGATCCTGGCCGGCGGCGACAACGCGAACGGTGTTGCCGGGCGGGTTGAACTGGCCGCTGGATCTGGCCGTCGGCGACGACGGCCGGCTCTACATCGCCGACGGCACCTACTTCTACGTCGTCGGCACCCGACGGCTCGCTGCAGACCGTCGGGATGTTGTTCAGCCCGGGCTATCCCGGATTCCTGCGCGGCCTGGCGCCGAGCGGGCCCGGCGAGTTCGTCGTGACGACCTCGGGTGGCCAGGTCGCCCGCTACCGGCCGGCGACGAGCGAAAGCGAGGTGCTGGCAGACGGATTCGACCAGCTCTACGGTGTCGCGGTCGGCGCCCGGCGGATGTGGTGTTCGCCGAACTGGGCACCGGACGGGTGCATGTCGCTGCGGTCGGGCACCGTCGAGGTGCTGGCGACCGGGCTGCGCGAACCGGTCGGCGTGGCGATCGGCGCCGGACGGGGCGTGCCTGGTGGCGGAGTCCGGCGCCGGCCGGGTGGTCCGGGTGGGCGGGTCGGACCGAGACCGTCGTCGACGGACTGCAGCGCCCGCAGGGCATCTCTGTTGCGCGACGGCATGCTCTACATCGTCGACGCCGGCGCCAAGGAGGTGGTCGCGGTCGACCTGGCCACGCGGTGCCCGCCACACCATCGCCTCCGGATTGCCGGTCGGCGCCGCCGCCCGGCGTGGTCCCCAAGCCGCTGCAAGGGAATGCCGCCGTTCTCCGGACCGCAGGGTCCGTTCGCCGGCATCGCCGCCGGGCCCGACGGCACGCTGTATGTCTCGGCCGACGGCGACGGCAGCGTGCTGGCGTTGCGCCGATCATGCGGCGCCACGATGACCGACGCAACGCCGGCGATCATCGCTACCTGCAGGTGGCGCGCACGCTGCGCAAGGAGATCGTCGACGGGGTGTACCCGGTCGGCTCGCAGCTGCCCACCGAACACGAGCTGTGTGAGCGGTTCGCGGTCAGCCGCTACACCGTTCGCGAGGCGCTGCGCCGGCTGCGCGAGGACAACCTCGTCGCGTCGCGGCCGCGCGCGGGCACGCTGGTGGTTCCCCGGCCGGCGTCGAACTCCTATGCCCAGGACGTCATGTCGATCGACGACCTGCTGGCCTTCGCCGCCGGCGCGCAGCTCGACGATCGAGTCCAACGCGATGGTGACGATCGACGACGACCTCGCCGCCCGGACCGGACTGGCCGCTCGGCACGCAATGGCTGGCCGTGCGCGGCTACCGCGCAGGCCGACGACGCGCCGGCGCCGCTGTGCCGGACCGAGTACTACATCAACCGCGCTTTCGCCGCGGTCGGCCGGCTGCTGCAGCGCCACAGCGGGCCGATCTTCCCGCTGATCGAGGACCTGTTCGGCGTGAGCATCGTCGAGGTGCACCAGGAGATCTCCGCGGTCGCGGTGTCACGCCGAGCTGGCGGACGCGCCTCGAGGTCGAGCCGGGCACCGCGGCGCTTGCAGATGCAGCGCACCTACACGACGTCCGACGGCGAGGTCGCCCAGGTGACGATCAACACCCATCCCGTCGTCGCGCTTCCGGCACGCGATGACGATGCGCCGGGTGAAGGGGCAGGCCGGCCGAGGTGAGGGTCGACGAGCTGGCGCGCGGCCGACGCCTACCGGCGCGGGCTGTGGGTGCACGACCACGCTGGCCGACTCGCTGCGCGAGGCCGCCGAGCCACGCCGCGACCGAACGGTGCTGGTGGACGGCGACATTCGGCTGGACTGCGCAGCGCTCTGCACACAGGCCACCGCGCTGGCGCATGCCCTGCTGGCGCGGATGCCCGCCGGGCAGCGTCGTGTCGTTCATGCTGCCCAACTGGCACGAGGCCGCCGTCATCTACCTGGCCGCGACGCTGGCCGGGATGGTGGTCAACCCGATCCTGCCGTCGCTGCGTGACCGCGAACTGCGCTTCATCCTCGAAGACGCCGACAGCCGCGATGATCTTCGTCCCGCGACCGTTCGGCGGCCACGACTACGCCGCGATGCTGGACCGGGTGACCGCGCCGATGGACGTCGCCGCCCGAGGTGGTGGTGCGTGCGCGGCGATGCCGGCTCGCACACGCCGTACGCGGCGCTGTTCGCCGCAGCCGGCCGCGGCGCGTGCTGCCGGCGCTGGATCCCGACGCCGTGCGGATGATCCTCTACACCTCCGGCACCACCGGCCGCCCGAAAGGCGTTCTGCACAGCCACAATTCGATCCACGCGCTGATCCGCCAGATCCGCGAGCACTGGCTGGTCGAGCCGGGCGACACGTTCCTGGTGCCGTCGCCGATCGCGCACATCGGCGGCTCGATCTATGCGTTCGAATGCCCGCTGCTGCTGGGCACCACCGCCGTGCTGATGGAGCGCTGGGATCCCGACGCGGCGGTGGCGCTGATGCTGACGCGAGCGGTGCACCCACATGGCCGGGCGCGACACCGTTTCTGCGAGCAGCTGCTGGCCGCCGCCGAGCGCGCCGGCACCCGCCTGCCCGATCTGAAGGTGTTCATCTGCGGCGGCGCGTCGGTGTCGCCGTCGCTGATCCGCAGGGCGGCAGACGTATTTCGAGCACGCCGCGGTCACCCGGGTGTACGGCTCGACGGAGGTGCCGGTCACGACCGTCGGGTGCGCCTCGGACGACGCCGACCACGCCGCCGACACCGACGGGCGGCCCGGCATCGCCGAGATCAAACTGGTCGACGGCGAGATCTGCGCGCGCGGCCCGCAGATGCTCGTCGGCTACCTGCATCCCGAGGACGAACCGGCATCCTTCGACGACGAGGGCTATTTCCGCACCGGCGATCTCGGCCGCTGGGTCGACGACGGCTACCTGGTGGTCACCGGCCGGGCCAAGGACATCATCATCCGCAACGGCGAGAACATCTCGCCCAAGGAGGTCGAGGACCTCCTGATCGGCGCATCCCGGCATCGCCGAGATCGCGGTCGTCGGCCTGCCCGACGAGCGCACCGGCGAACGGGCCTGCGCGGTCATCGTGCCCGCCGGAGCACGCGCGGCCCGACGTCGCGAGCCTGCGTGCGCTCCTGATCGGCGAAGGGCGTGGCGCAAGTTCAAAATGCCCGAACAGGTGGTCATCTGGGACGCGCTGCCGAAGAACGACGCGGGCAAGGTTCTCAAGCATCAGATCCAGGGCGAGCGCTGATCGAGAGGTGGCAGGAAGACGAGGTGGACTGATATGCAGGTAGCGATCGTCACAGGCGCAAGCAGCGGCATCGGGTTCGGCTGCGCGACCAAGCTCGCCGAGACGGGCATGGCGGTCCTCGGCACCGGCCGCGACGCAGACCGGCTCGCCGAGCTGGAGAAGGCCGTCGACGATCCCGATCGGGTCGCCACGCTCGCCGTCGACCTGACCGCCGACGACGCGCCGCGACGGATCGTCGACGCCGCCGTCGAGCGATGGGGCCGCATCGACTTCCTGATCAACAACGCCGGCGTCGGCAACCCCAAGCCGCTGCACGAGACCGACGACGAATCACTGGACTATTTCCTGGGTTTGATGCTGCGCGCGCCGTTCCGGCTGGCCCGCGAAGCTGTCGTGCACATGCAGCCCGGCTCGGCGATCATCAACATCACGTCGACGTTCGCCGTCGTCGGCGGACTGCGCGGCGGCGCCTACTCGGCGGCCAAGGGCGGGCTGACCGCGCTGACCACCCACATCGCCTGCCAGTACGGGCCGCAGGGCATCCGCTGCAACGCCGTCGCTCCCGGCGTCACGCTGACGCCGATGGTGGCGAGCACGCCTGGAGGACGAGCGGTTCCGCAAGATCAACACCGAGATGACGCCGCACCCGCGGCTGGGCGAAGTCGACGACATCGCGAGCACCGTCGCGTTCCTGTGCTCGGACGGGCGGCAGTTTCATCAACGGTCAGACGATCGTCGTCGACGGCGGCTGGAGGTCGACCAAGTATCTGTCCGACTTCGCGCTGAACTCGCGAATGGGTCGAGCAGCGATGAGCGCTGCGGAGGCAGCGACAGTGAACCTGTTCGCGCTGCTCGACCAGGCCGCCGCCCGTTTCGGCGACCGCGGCGCGGTGTTCTGCGGTGAGCGCCAGCTGCACACCTGGGCCGAACTGCGCGAGCGGGCGCTGCGGATGGCGTCCACGCTCGGGGCGCCGGGCACCCGCATCGCCGATTGCCAGCGAGAACCGCCCCGAGATCGTCGAGCTGATGTTCGCGACCTGGGCGGCCGAGTGCGTGGTCGTGCCGATCAACTACAAACTGCATCCGCGCGAGATGGTGCAGATCCTCGACGACGCCGGCGTCTCACAGGTCTTCGCGTCGCCCAAGATCGGCGCGGAGCTGACGTCGGTCACCGACGTACCCGTCGAAACCGTTGCCTCGGAGGCGTATTCGGTCGCGGCTGGCGGGCACCCCGGCGATCCGCCGCGCGTCACCGATCCGGCGACGCTGGCGTGGCTGTTCTACACCAGCGGCACCACCGGGCGGTCAAAGGGTGCGATGCTCACGCACCGCAATCTGATGGCGATGACGGTGTCCCACCTCGCCGACTTCGACTCGCCCGACCAGAACTGCAGCCTGATCCACGGCGCGCCGATGTCGCACGGCTCCGGCCTCTACATCCCGCCGTACGTGTTGCGCGGTGCGCGGCAGGTGATTCCCGAGTCGGCCGCGTTCGAACCGGACGAGTTCCTCGACCTCTGCGAGCACCATCCCGGCTGCAGCGCCTTTCTCGCGCCCACGATGGTGCAGCGGCTCGTGCAGACCGGCGCGTCCGCGCCCGCGCAACCTGCGCACGATCGTCTACGGCGGCGGCCCGATGTACGTCGACAGCCTGAAGAAGGCGATGGCGGCGTTCGGGCCGATCTTCGTCCAGCTCTACGGTCAGGGCGAGGCGCCGATGACCATCACCGGCCTGCGCCGGGCCGACCATGTCGACGCCGACGACGCGATCCTCGGGTCGGTCGGCTACGCCCGCTCGGGCGTGGACGTCGCGGTGCTGCGCGACGACGGCACACCGGCGTCGGCGGGTGAGATCGGTGAGATCGTCTGTCGCGGAGACGTTGTCATGTCGGGCTACTGGAACAATCCCGACGCCACCGCGAAGACGCTGCAGGACGGCTGGCTGCGCACCGGCGACATGGGGTCGTTCGACGACCGCGGCTTCCTCACGCTGCGGGACCGCTCCAAGGACGTGGTGATCAGCGGCGGAAGCAACATCTATCCGCGCGAGGTCGAGGAGATCCTGCTCGAACACCCCGGCGTCGACGAGGCCGGCGTGGTCGGGGCGCCGGACGAGGAGTGGGGCGAGGTCGTCGTCGCGTTCATCGTCGGCTCGGCATCGCCGGCCGAGCTGGACGCACACCTGCTCGAGCGGATCGCCCGGTTCAAACGGCCCAAGCGCTACGAGTACATCGACGAGCTGCCGAAGAACAGCTACGGCAAGGTGCTCAAGCGGGAACTGCGCGAGCGGCTGACTTCCTAGCGCGCGCGTTGTCGACGCCCGTAGCATGGCGACATGCGCGTCGTCATCGCCGGTGGGCACGGAAGATCGCCCTCATCCTGGAACGGCTGCTCGCCGAGCGCGGAGACACGGCAGTCGGGCTGATCCGGAACCCCGACCACGCCGCCGACCTGGAGGCGGCCGGCGCCCAGCCGGTGGTCGTCGACCTCGAAGCGGCCACCCCCGCCGATATTGCGGCGCACCTGCAGGATGCCGACGCGGTGGTGTTCGCCGCCGGTGCGGGACCGGGCAGCGGAGCGGCGCGCAAGCAGACGGTCGACTGTGACGCCGCCATTCTGCTCGCCGACGCGGCCGAGACCGCGGGTGTGCGGCGCTATGTGATGATCTCCGCGATCGGAGCCGATGTCGAGGCACCTGACGACATCGGCGATCCGGTGTTCGTGGCGTACCTGCGCGCGAAAGGCGCTGCGGACGACGCGATCCGGGCGCGCAAGGCACTCGACGCCACAGTCGTGCGTCCCGGGCATCTCACGGACGACGCAGGCACGGGACGGGTGGAGCTATCGGACCAGACCGGGCGCGGTGACATCCCCCGCGAGGACGTCGCCGCGGTACTGGTCGCGGTGCTCGACACGCCCGGGCACCGCCGGTCAAACGTTCGAGTTGATCTCCGGCGACACCCCGATCACCGAGGCGGTCCTTCGAGTCGCTGTTTGAGGTTGCGGAGCCCAGCCGCGGCACGCCTTCCCATCACCCATCGGGCGACGGGCAAGACAGCGAGGCGGGCCAAGACGTTCTCGTTGCGGCTCAGCATGCGCCATCGGACTTCGCAGGAATCTCGTCCGATATCGTCGAACTCGATCTCCATGCGCGGCAACAACAGTGGTAGATCGCCCTCGGTGACCAGCCGCTTCGGAGAATCCGCTTCGACAACCTCGATCCGTACCGTACGTCGCCCCGCAACGGCACCGCGACGGTCTCTACGTATTGCTTGCCGGGCGTCGCGAACGGCAGCTCGTGTGCGCGGCGATACCGATCACACCGGGAAACCAGTCGCTGAAGTTCTCGAGGTCTGCCGCGTAACCAAAGGCCTTCGTACTCGAGCACGCAATAGTGACGACCGAACTGGCCAACAGATGCATCGACCCTCCTCAGGAATGTATCGCCGGAGGTTAAGGTGTAGACCTAGGTCTACAGTCAAGGGCGAACCTCAATGCGGATCGGCGAACTGGAAGCGCGCTCCGGCGTCGGTCGGCACGCCTTGCGCTATTACGAGCGCCAAGGGTTGCTCGGCGAAGTGCAGTCGCACCGGCAGCAACTATCGGGAGTATCCCGAGTCCTTGGTGCGGCAGGTGAAACTTCTTCGCAGCATGCAATCGCTTGGCTTTTCGTTGACCGAAATCCGCGAAGTGCTGGACGGACTGCGCGCCGAAGACATCGACTGCGCCGACGGCGCCCGGCTGCTGGCCGACAAGCGCGCTCGAGTCCAAGAACAGATCAGCGGCCTGAAGGAAGTCAGTCGACTACTGCTGCAGGAACAGAGGCGGTTGGAAGACAGCGCGCGGCGGCATGGAAGGCCGTTGAGGTAGTCACCAAAACAACCCGCGGATGACCGCTGCCTGCGGGATGTCCTCGACGGCGATCAATCCCTTGGGGGCGCCGCACACCCAGTCGATCACGTTGACCACGCGGGCCGCGGTGGAGACACATCCGGCTTCGGTGACATCGAGCACCGGATCGGACACGTGCGTGTTGAGTTCGACGCGGGGTTCCCCCTCGACCACCACCCGGTGGACACCGGGCTTCCCGTCGGGCGGGTACTCCCAGTCCGGCGCGGCGGCCTCGGTGAGCCTGGTGATGTGCTCCATGGTGATCACCGGGACACCGTTGCGCACGCCTTCGACCGCGAACCGAACCGCGGCCATGCCGCCGGGTTCGACGGTGCCATCTTGCACTCGATCCGCTTGTCGGTGTACCAGGGCTCGATGCGCTGTCGCACCTCGTCGAGTTCGATGCCCAGCTGGTCGGCGAGGTTGCGGACCGGACCGCCCCACATCGTGGTCAGGACGCCGGGCAGGAACAGCATCGGCTGCTCGTCGTCGGCGGTCATGCCGAAACCCATTGACTTGCCGGTGAACTCGAAGTCGTCGTAGTTGGCGTAGTCGAAGATCTCCTGGACGAGGATCGACTCGGCGCGGGTGACCAGGCTCAGCGCGCTGTGCACCTCGGTGTCGCCCGAGTAGCCGGGGTCGATGCCGTTCACATACAGCGACGAGTTGCCCTCCTCGCACGCCTTTTCCAATGGCCCCCGCAGCCAGTCGTCGGCCTGGCGAGGCGTCACCAGCCACACCATCGACGAGGCCACGACGTTGATGCCGGCGGCGAGGAGCTTGGACAACTGCTCGATGGCTTCCATCGGCCGGGTCTCGGCCTGCGCGGTGTAGACGACGCAGTCGGGCTTCAGTGCGATCAGGGCGTCGATGTCGTCGGTCGCGATGATGCCCGTCGGCTCGGTCAGTCCGCACAGTTCGGCCGCGTCCCGCCCGACCTTGTTCGGGCTGGCGGCGTGCACGCCGACCAACTCCAGATCGGGCCGCCCGATGATGGCCTTCAGTGAATGCTGTCCGACGTTGCCGGTGGAGAACTGCACAACTCTTCGCATCTCGGTCCTCGCTCAGTAGTCGGGAATCGGCAGCGGCGAGTTGTTGGAGTCGATGCCGCCGTCCACATGGAAGATAGCGTTCGTCGCGTAGCAGTCACGCGTAGACAGGTAAACGCAGAGCCGGCCGAGGTCCTCGACGTCGCCGAGGCGGTGCAGCGGCGTCGACTCCTCCATCTTCTCCCGCGATCCCGGCATCATGTCCAGGCTGCCCTGCAGCCCGTCGGTGGCGAATGACCCCAGCGCGATCGCGTTGACCCGGATCTTCGGCGCGAGTTCCTGCGCCATCGCCCGCGTGAGTGCCTCCAGCCCGCCCTTGGCGACGCAATAGGCGGTCAGCGCGCGGATGCCGAAACGCGCTGAGCCCGAGGAGATGTTGACGATATTGCCGTGCCCGGCCTCGATCATGTGCGGTGCGCGAGCTGGCTCATGATGAACGCCGACGTGACGCACCAGTCGAACGTGTGCCGGAAGTCTTCGTCGGTGATGTCGAGAAACCGCGCATACGTCGAGCCGCCGACGTTGTTGATCAGGATGTCGATGCGGCCGAACCGCTCCATGGCGGTGTTGACGACGCGTTCACCGTCGGGCCGGCTCATCGCGTCGGCGACGAGCGCCAGGCCCTTACCGCCGGCCTTTTCGATGCCGTCGATCGTCGCGACGATGTCGGATTCCGTGCGCGCGGTGCCGACGACTGTCGCTCCCGCCTCGGCGAGGACCCTGGCGATGCCCTGGCCGACGCCCTTCCCGGCGCCGGTGACGATGGCCACCTGTCCGTCCAGATTGAACTGCTCCAGCGCCATGCCCGTCCTCTCCGTCGAGTGTTGATCATCTAACGGCCTTAGTTGACTGAAGTCAACGAGACATCCGGCATCGGTTGTCAGGCAGGCGGTAGAGTCGGTGTATGACAGTGGTAGACAAGCCGTCCGCGCGAGAGACCAAGCGCCTGCAGACCCGAGAGCGCCTGATGGGTGCGGCGATCGCGGAGTTCAAGCGCTCGGGCATGGCCGAGGCCGACGTCGGCGCCATCGTCGCCGCCGCCGGCGTCGCCCATGGCACCTTCTTCTTCCATTTCCCGACCAAGGAGCACGTGCTGCTGGAACTGGAGCACCGCGAAGAGCAGCGGATCGCCAAGCAGCTGGCCCGCTCCCTGCGGCGAAGCACGACCTTGCCGCACCTGAACGAGGCGGTCCGACTGGTGATGGGCCTGGAGCGACGACTCGGCGCAGTGCTGTTCAAAGACTTTCTGGCGCTGCACTTCTCGCAGACGCGCCCCGATGACGAGAGCCGGCACCACCCGGTGATCGTCGAGGTGGCCCGGGAGATCGAGCAGGCGCCAAGACGGCGGAGACGTCGACCCGACGTGAACCCGATGAACAGCGCCGTGTTCTTCCTGCTCGGTCTGTATGCGCTGCTGACCACCACGCACGACTGGCCGGGGCAACCGGCGATGATCGACGACTACGTGGCCAGGACACTGCGCAGCATGGCAGCGAAGTAGCCGATTGACTACCTGCATTGATTGACTATAGTCAGTCTGCATGAATCTGCCCACGTTGAACCTGGGCCGTATCGTGGTGCGAGTCCGAGCGCGAAACTGTCCGGCAGCGGCCTCGACGAGCACATGGAAGATCGCGGCTCGCCCAGCGCCAGGCCGACAAGTGGCTGATCTCGGGCAGCATCCTGATCGGCACCGCGGCCCTCGGCATCTTCGGCCTCCCGCTGTTCCTGCGCGGCGTGTGGCTGCTGCGCAAGGCGCAGCGCGAAGGGCTGACGGTCCGGCCGATGCTGGTCACACTGATCGGCTATCTGGTCATCATCGACGCCGCCATCAACACCGTGGGGTGGGCCCTCGACCTGGTCGCCAACCACACGATTCTGGCCCGAGTGCTGTTGAACGGCTGGGGGCAATGTTCGACGCCGGCTACTTCTGGCACTACAACGAGCTGTGGATCGGCGGTGCCGCGGGCCCCGGCGAGAAGGCCATGGAAGTCGGCATGATCCTCACCGTCTTCACCATGCGGATCGCCGCGGCGATCGGCTTCCTGCAGATGAAGCGCTGGGGTCACCAGTGGATGATCATCACCTGCTGGATGGGCGTGGTCATCTGGTGCCTCTACGTCTTCAACATGACCATGTTCGCCGACGTGCGCTTCGCCGGCGTCGTGCTGCCGGTGGTCGGCTGGTGGCTCTACGACATCTTCTACATCACGCCGTTCCTGGCGATCCCCTACCTGCATTCGGTCAATCGCGAGATCTTCTCCGACTGACATTCAATGACTCAACTCATTGACTTTGGTCAGTAGCTGCGTTAAAAAGCACACCATGACGCCTCAGGTCAAGCAGTCGTCGCGCGAGATGCGCCGGCTGCAGACGCGGGAGCGCATACTCGGCGCCGCCATCGCCGAGTTCAAGCGCTCAGGCATGGCCGGCGCGGACGTGGGCGCGATCGTCGCCGCCGCGGGCGTCGCGCACGGCACCTTCTTCTTCCACTTCCCCAGCAAGGAACACGTGCTGCTCGAGTTGGAGGCCCGCGAAGAAGCACGCATGGCCGCCGAATTCGCGCGATTCCTCGACAGGCCACACGATCTGGCGACCGCGTTGACCGAGGCCGTGCATCTGGTGACCGGCCTGGAGCGGCGGCTCGGTCGCTGCTCTTCAAAGAGCTACTCGCGCTGCACTTCTCGCCGACTCGTCCGACATGCGGACGAGTGGACCGACCATCCGGTGATCGTGCAGCTGGTCCGCGAGATCGAGCGGGCCCGCGGCGACGGTGAGGTGCATCCGGAGGTGGACGCGTTCTACAGCGCGACGTTTTTCCTGCTCGGCGTGTACGGCGTGCTGACCACCACGGAGCAACGCCGACGAACGCGACACCATGCTGGCCAAGCTCGTCGACAGCCGAGGCCGATGACCGACGGCCATCATCGAGGAGGTCTGACATGGACTGGATCTGGGAGATCCTGCGCTACGTCGCTGCGTGGGGCGGCACCGGACTGATCATCTGGTTCTGGTACTGGATGTTCTCCAACATCGGCACGTTCTAGGTCGATCGATGACCGATCTCTCCGACGCACACGCAATGGCGGTCGAGCGCAGTTGCGCCGTGACCGCTGTCGCGCTGAGCGAGCAGCGCCGCGAGGGTGTGCGTCTGGTGACCGGCCAGCATCGCGGCTTCGGCTTGAGCGCGGCGCTCGACTTCGTGCACGTCCCCTACCCGTCGATCGAGCGCGATGGACGCGGCGGACACTGACATGTGGTGTCGCGCTGCAGTGTTCGCCGTCGAAGGATCGGCTGGCCGAGTACCGGCTCAACGAGCTGTCCGCGCGCGAACTCCGTGCGCTGACGCTCGTCGAAGGCCGGCGTCGCCATGGGCTGGATCGCGTCGCACTGGCCCGGGCTGCTCGACGGAGCTGCGGCGGGTGCTGCCCGACCTCGACCGGCGCCCGCCGACATGGACGCCAACGAGATGCTCGACCGTGCAGTCGCGTTGGCGCGCACAGTCGGAGCCGCTGGACGTCGATCCGCTGCTGGGCACGTTGCCGCTGGCCTACACCGATGCCGCAGGGGCTGGCCGACAAACTGCGCCGCAGCTTCGGCCGGATGCCGTGGACCACGACGCAGAAGCGCCTTCCGCGGCCGTACTCCGTTCCGGTCGGCGGCGACGGTGGCGTGCGCAACCCCAATCTGCCGCCGCCGAGCCGGCCGCAGGACAACGACCTCGACATCACTCCCGAACACCGGCCCGGGATTCCCTATCCCGAATGGAACTCGTGGACCAAGAGTTTCATGCCCGACCACGTTGCGGTGCTCGAACGTGCACACGCCAGCACGCACCCGCCAGCCGGTGCCGGTCGTCCGCCGAACTCCGGAAGTGGTTCGAAGAACACACCCATCGCGCGATGACGAGATCGCCTCGAGGACGGCTCCGACCTCGACGTCGAGCAGTACGTCCGCCACTACATCGACCTGACCACCGGCGAGGCGATCGAGCCGCGCATCTTCCGCGAGCTGCTGCCCAGCAGCCGTGACGTCACCACCGCACTGCTTCTCGACGGCAGTTCGTCGCTGGGGGTGCACGGCGGCCGGATCTTCAGACTGGAGTTGGCCTGTGCCGATGCGCTGTCGCGGGCGATGACGCTGGCGCGCGAACGCCACGGCATCTTCGTGTTCACCGGCAACACCCGCCACCGGGTCGAAGTCAGCTGCCTCAAGGACTTCGAGGACCGGCGGTTCGTGCCGCCGGGCAGACTGGGCCTGGCCACCGGCGGATACACCAGGCTCGGTGCGCCGCTGCGCCACTTGACGAGTCGACTGCTGGCTCAGCCGTCCGAGCGGCGTCTGCTCATCGTGATCGGTGACGGCCTGATCTCCGACGAGGGCTACGAGGGCCGATACGCATGGGCCGACGCCGCACATGCGGTCGAGGAGGCCAACGACGCCGGCGTCTCCATGTACTACGTCGGCGTCGGACCGACGCGGGTCGACCCGCTGCCCGAGGTGTTCGGACCCCGCCGTTCCCAACGTATCCGGCGCGTGGAGGACCTTCCCCGGGTACTGGCCCACGTCCACCGCGAGCTGGTCGCCGCATGACCGATCACACTGAGGAAGCAATGACCACCGATACCTACTACGCCAACGGCAACGAAGTCAAGTTGTTCGAACAGGCCTATCACCAGCGCCTGCCGGTCATGCTCACCGGCCCGACCGGATGCGGGAAGACCCGCTTGGTCGAGCACATGGGTCTGCTGCTCGGCGGCCCGTGGTCACCATCAGCTGCCATGACGATCTCACCAGTTCGGATCTCGTCGGCCGGTTCATGGTGACCGGCGGTGACGTGGTGTGGACCGACGGGCCGCTCACCCGAGCGGTCAAGGCCGGCGCGATCTGCTACCTCGACGAGGTGGTCGAAGCGCGCCACGATTCGTTGGCCATCCTGCATTCGCTGACCGATCACCGCCGCGCCCTCTATCTGGACCGGGCCGGCGAAGTCGTCGAGGCGCCCGAGACATTCATGCTCGTCTGCTCGTACAACCCGGCGTACCGCAGCTCGCTCAAGGAGCTCAAGCCATCCTTCCGGCAGCGGTTCGTCACCCTTCCGATGAGGTATCTGCCGCCCGACCGCGAGGCCGAGGTGATCGTCGCCGAGGCGGATGTCGCGCTGACGTCGGCCCAACGCCTGGTCGCGGTGCGCCACCGCCATCCGGACCGCGGACGAGGCCTTCCACTTCGAGCCACCGTCGACCCGTGTTCTGGTCACCGCGGCGCAGCTGATCGCCGCCGGCGCAACCGAACTGGAAGCCGCCGAGGCCTGCATCCTCGCGCCGCTGTCCACCGACGGCGCGATCACCGACGGACTACGTGAAGTCGCGGCGGCCAGCCTGGCCGGCGCTGACCGCTCGAGCACGCCTCACTAGGAAGGAGTCACCCGATATGGACCAGAAGGAGAGGCAGCGCAAGAGGGCGCTCATCGTCCTGCAGATCGTCATCTACGGCTACCTGCTGACGATGTTCGGAATCCAGCTCTACATGTCGTTCGCCACGCGGGTGGTGGGAGTTGTGAATCTGCCACTGCTGAACCGCATTTCGGGCAGCAAGTCGGCCTCCGCGCCGGACGGCACCGTCGAGCCTCGAGGAGCACCACGACGAATCCCGGCTTGCGCAGCGCCGTGCCGACAAGTGGATGATCGTCGGTGCCGCGCTGATGGGCATGTGGGCGCCCGGGCTTGATCGGATTCCCCATCTTCATGCGCGGCGTGTGGCTGCAGCGCCAAGCGCTACGCGCCGGGCTGTCGGTCCGGCCGATGATCGTCACCCTGATCGGCTACCTGGTGCTGATCGACGGAATGCTCAACAGCCTCGGCTGGGCCCTGGACCTCGTCGCCAACCACACGCTGATCAACCGGGTGCTGATGGTCGGCTGGGGCGCGATGTTCGACGCCGGCTACTTCTGGCACTACAACGAATTCTGGGTCGGCGGCGCCGCAGGGCCGGGTGAGAAGTCCATGGTGTTCGGGATGATCCTCACCGTCTTCGCGATGCGATGCGCCGCGGCGATCGGATTCCTGCAGATGAAGCGTTGGGGCCACCAGTGGATGATCATCACCTGCTGGATGGGCGTACTGATCTGGTGCGTCTACGTGTTCAACATGACGATGTACGCCGACGTGCGCTACGCCGGAGTCGTGTTCCCCGTCATCGGCTGGTGGCTCTACGACATCTTCTACATCACCCCATTCCTCGCGATCCCGTACCTGCACACCGTCAACCGCGAAATCTTCACCGACTGAACAGGTTTAAGGAGAACTATCGTGACCACCACACCTGAGGCCACCGAGGAAGACGGCCGAGGATCTTCCCGCCGGCACCACGCCGTACTACGCGCGGATGCACAAGTGGATCAAGCGCGCGGTGCTTGGTGTGCCTGGTGGCTCTGGTCATCGAAGGCGCCTTCACGCTGCCGTTCATGGCGGTGTACTACGGCTACCCGACTCTGAGCCTCACCGAGATCTGCAGTGAACTGCTCAAGGTCCGCTACTCCGACGACGCACTGGAATGCAAGGTGCCCATACCCGCCGCTGGGACCGCCCGGAGGGCGCTGAAGGCAAGGACACCGCCCAGGACGAGTGGGGCATCCAGCCCGTGCCCAAGTACAACCGGATCGGGTTCCGCGAACTGGTGCGCATCCACGACGAACGCGAGGCGCGTCAGGCTGCCGAACAAGGCAGTGGCCGCTCCGTGACCAAATCGCTCGAGGAGCACGCGCAGAACTGGGATCTTCGGCACGAGGATTTCAAGGACCACGACTTCCTCTACGACGTCTACTCCGTCATGCGCCAGACTGCGCCGTTCGCACACACGGATACGCCTTTCCTCAGCGTCACCCCCGGCGGCGCGTGGGTGGCCACCCGATACGAGGAGTGCTACCGGATTCTGCAGGATTGGGAGCACTTCTCCAGCAATCCGACACCTGAGGCGGCCGAGCAGCTGGGCGGCGACATGTTGGTCATCATGGATCCGCCACGGCAGCAGAAGTTTCGCAAGGTGCTCAACCCGTACTTCTCGCCCGCACGTATGAAGGCGCTGCGCTCTGAGATCCGGGACGAGACCGACCGCCTGATCGATGCCTTCATCGAGGAGGGCAGTGGCGACCTTGCGCAGGTCGCATGGCGGCAGCCGGGCATCGTGTTCTTCAAGTACCTGCTCGGTCTGCCGATCGACGACGCGCCCCTGTGCATGGAGTTCACCGACGCTTGCGCTGAGCGGCGACACCGACGAAGCACGCATGGCTGCCTGGGGTGGCCTGTATCAGCACCTCAGCGATGCGGTGAGCGCCCGGACCACCCAGCCGCCGAAAGACGACATGATCGACGTGCTGCTGTCGGCCGAGATCGACGGTGAGAAGCTAGCATTCGGCGACATCGTCTCGAACGCGATGCTGTTGGTGCAGGCGGGTCTCGAAACCACGGCCAGCGCCATGTCGTTCGCGTTCCACTTCCTCGCGACGCATCCCGCAGAGCGCGACCGACTGATTCGCGAGCCCGAGATCCTGCCGAGGGCCGTCGAGGAGTTCATTCGTTTCGCGGGATCGATCCACGGCATCCCCCGCACCGTCACCGAGGACACCGAAGTCGCGCGGACACACGTTCTGTCCCGGCGAATCGGTGGTGGTCAATTACGCCTCGGCCAACCGTGACCCACACGAGTTCCCAGATCCCGATCGTTGCGTTCTCGACCGCCGCGACGAACCGGCACCTCGGCTTCGGCGCAGGCGTGCATCGCTGCCTCGGCTCGAACCTGGCTCGTCTGGAGTTCCACGTCGGCCTGGAGCAGGTGCTGTCGCAGGATGCCCGACTACGCTCTCGCGCCCGGCGCGGAAGCGGCGTTCCACGGGAACTCGGTCACCAGGGGATTCCGTTCCATTCCCGTGGCAATTCACTCCCGGGAAGCGGTCTGCGGCATGACCTATCGCATCGTGCAGTGGACGACGGGCAACATCGGAGTCAAGTCGGTCCACGCCATCGTCGAGAACTCACTGCTCGAGTTGGTCGGCTGTTACGCGTGGTCACCGGACAAGGTCGGCCGCGACGTCGGCGAACTGTGCGGCATCGAACCGCTCGGCGTGCTGGCCACCGACGATGTCGACGCGCTGATCGCGCTCGAGCCGCATTGCGTTGTCTACAACCAGATGTTCGCCGACGTCGACCATCTGGTGCGCATTCTCGAGGCGGGCATCAACGTCGTCACCACATCGGAGTTCATCACCGGCCACCGGCTCGGCGACGGACGCGAGCGCGTCGCCAAGGCCTGCGAACTCGGCGGCTCGACGATCTTCGGCAGCGGACTGAACCCCGGCTTCATCCAGCTCTTCGCGATCGTTTCGGCGGGGCTCTCCGACCGGATCGATCGGGTGTACATCGAGGAATCCTTCGACACCACGATCTACAACTCGCCGGAGACCGAGAAGATCATGGGGTTCGGATACCCGATCGACCACCCGGGTCTGCTCGCGGTCACCGAGGAGGGATCGGGGATCTTTCGTGAAGCCGTCATGCTCGTCGCCGACGCTCTGGGGGTCGAACTCGACGAGATCCGTTGCGAAGCCAAGTACGCCCAGGCCACCGAGGACGTCGACCTTCCCGGTGACTGGGTCATTGCCGAGGGCTGCGTTGCTGGAATCGACGTGAGCTGGAAGGGCTATGCCGGAGACAGGGATGTCGTCGAAGTGCGGGCGGTGTGGACCAAAGGTCAAGCACTGGAACCCGACGTGGGAGATGGGCTTCGGCTACAACATCACGGTCGAGGGGCGGCCGACGATCAAGACCACCCTGGCCTTCGAGCCGCCGGCGGACTTCGTGGCGGAGACGATCGAGGAGTACATCCTGCTCGGCCTGACCATCACCGCCGTGCCCGCCGTCAACGCCATACCCGCCGTCGTCGCGGCGCCGCCCGGCATCGCGACATACAACGATCTGCCGCTGTTGCTTCCACGGGGAGTCCTCCATGTCTGAGGAGCCATGCCGACAAGACGTATCGGATCATCCAATGGATGACGGGCGATGTCGGCCAGGTCGGTGTGCGGCACTTCGCGGACAACCCGGTCTTCGACCTCGTTGCGGTGCTGGTGCACAGCGAGGACAAGGTCGGCAAGGATGCCGGTGAGATCGCCGGCATCGAGCCGATTGGCGTCGTCGCGACCGACGACATCGAATCGATCATCGCCATCGACGCCGACTGCGTGTTCTACACGCCGATCATCATGGACGTCGACACCGTGTGCCGCCTGCTGCAGTCGGGCAAGAACGTCGTCACAACAAGCGGGTTCTTCCATCCCTCCCCGATTTCCGGGACGACGGCGAGCAGATCCGCGCGGCCTGCCCGGACGGCGGAACCTCGTTCCACGCCGGCGGAATCCACCCGGGCTATGCGGGTGACATCCTGCCGCTGACCCTGGCACGCGTGATGAGCAGGATCGACAAGATCGTGCGTCTACGAGGTCGTCGAACGTCCTGACGGACGCGCCACTGGATCACATCGACTGGCTGGGCTTCGGCAAGGAGAAGGACAAGTTCCTCTCCGAGCCAACGATTCTGGGGCTCGGCATGATCTTCTTCGCGCAGTCGATGTACATGATCGCCGACGGTCTCGGAGTCGACGATCGACGAGGTGACCTCCGAGCTGAAGGCCGCCGTCGCGACCGAGGACATCCCGCACGAGCTGGGCGCGATACCCCGCGGCACCGTCGCCGCGCAGCATCACGAATGGACGGCCTGGGTCGACGGCGAACCGCTCATCGTCTTCCACGCGATCTACACGACGGCGACCCGGACAAGCTCGACCCGGCGTGGGACTGGGGAAAGACCCAGTACCGCATCGTCATCGAGGGCGATCCACCCACCGAGCTGACCCTCGAGGGCGTCGAACGACCCGACGGCACGATGACGCATCCCGGCTACGACTGGACGGCGATGGGCGCCATCAACGCGATCCCCGACGTCTGCGACGCGCCGCCCGGCTGGGTCAACCATTTCGATCTCGGCCTGATCCAACCCCGCGGGCTGGTGCGCACATGACCGCGCCGCACCCTCGCAGCTGCACCACGTCGTCTTCGCGGTGGCAGCCGAGCGGCACGCAGACGGTCGCGCAGATGTTCACCGAACTCGGATTCAGCTTGCGCCGGCCGAACTGACCGAACTCGGTGTCACCGTCAGCCTGGACTGGGACTCGAGGCATCGAGATCATCAGCCCGCGTGCCCGGATCGACGGCGCCGGTGGCGGCATCGGTGAACGAATTCCTCGACCGACAACGGCGACGGCATGTACACCGTCGTGTTGCGGGTCCCGGACGCCTCGGCCGCCGAGTCCGTCGCCGAGCGCTACGGGTCTGCCATCCGTTTCCGGCAGAGCTTCGACGGCGACGGCTCATACCTGGACGGAGATCGACCTGTCGGTGCTCGGCCTGCCGCTGACCCTGCTGACACCAACGTGCCATGACCGTCGCACGCCAAGCCAGTGTCTTCGAAGCCGGGCTTCCGACGCTGACCTACGACGTCACCGACACCCCGCAGGAGATCTATCCCGCAATTCCGGGCGGCACAGCGCGAGGCACCGATCGCGCTGGGACCCATCGGCCCCGAGGTGCTCTCGTACGAGCTGGCCCGGACCGTCCTTCGCGACCCGCGGTTCGTCGTTCCGCAAGGGCATTCACCTGTCCGCCCACGGCATCACGTCAGGACCGCTGTGGGACAGGGTGACCCGCAGCATCCTGAACATGGAGGGTGACGAACACCGCCGGCTGCGCAGCCTGGTGTCGAGGGCCTTCACGCCGCGGGCGACGGCGCGGATGCACGACACCATTCACGCCGTCATCAACGAGCTCATCGATCAGGTCGCCGACACGGGCCGCTGCGAATTCGTCGCCGACATCGCGCGTCCCTACCCGATCCCGGTCATCTGTGCGCTGCTCGGCGCGCCACGCGAGGACTGGCGACAGTTCTCCCGCTGGGCCGAGGACATCTTCAAGATCGTCAGCTTCGACTTCAACCTCGCCGAGGAGGAGCCCATCGTGCTCAAGGCGTGGGACGAGTTCGACGACTACATCGACGACATGGTCGCGGCCAGGCGTCACAGCCTGACCGACGATCTGCTCTCCGAACTCATCCGCATCGAGGACGAGGGCGACCGCCTCGACGCCGGCGAGCTGCGCATGCTGGCGTTCAGCATCCTGGTCGCCGGGCACCGACACCACGCGCAGCCAGCTGGCCGCGTCGATGCAGGTGCTCTGCGATCATCCCGAGCAGTGGGCACTGCTACGGAGCAGACCCGGATCTGGCGATGCGCGCCGTCGAGGAGACGATGCGCCATTCACCGTCGATGTGCAGCACCGTGCGCAGTGTCACCGAGGACGTCGCGATCGGCGACTACACTTTCCCGGCCGGCACGTTCATCATCGTGAATACCTATGCGGCCAACCGTGATAGCGCGATCTACGACGACCCGACGCGGTTCGACATCGCCCGCGACGAACCTCCGCCGATCCTGACCTTCGGCGGCGGAGTGCACTACTGCCTCGGGCGCCAACCTGGCGCGACTCGAACTCGCCGAGGCGCTGAAGATCCTTTCCCAGCGCCTGCCCGATCCGCAGCGCACCGAATCGGCGCCATGGAAACCGCTGCTCGGGCTCAGCGGACCGACCAGCCTGCCGATAGAGTTCGGCTGATGTCCTACAAGATCGACCCCGACGTGCTGGCCAAGGTGGCCAAGCAGGTCGTCGGCCTGCCGCTGGAGAACGGCGAGCTGATCACCCGAGCCATCGAGGCGCTCGCCGACGAATATCCCGACCTCATCGATGCCTCGCCCGGACGCTGGGTGGGCAGCAAGGCCGGCGGCATCCTGGGCAAGGTCAGGTTCCTCTACTTCAGCCCGCGTGAGTACATCGTCATCTTCGGCTCACCCTCGGGTACCCAAGGCTTTTCGGGTCGGTACAAGCACGTACAGATCCACAAGTTCCTGATCGCTGGTCAGATCGACTGGTACGACATCGAGTCCGACGACACCACGGCCCACACTCTTCTGCCCGGTGGGCACGCAATCATGGAGAGGGGCCAGGCCCGCGGGATGACCATCCATCCCGGCTCGTGGCACATCGAGTACGGCCGCGGCGCGGTGGCCACCACCCTGCCATTCGCGATGGTGGACACCCTGCTGGTGTCGCTGGAATTCGAATCGGTCCGCCGCTCGACCGTCGAGTTCACCAAGCTGGTGCGTCGCCGACTTCGCCGCTGAAACTCGGCCGCCGAGTGGCCACTTAACGCGTCGATACGGCGCCCTGGGGTCCCATAACTGGCCACTCGCCGCAAACGGGTCAGGCCGGGGCGAACACAGTCTTGAAGCGGACCAACGACTCTCGGAAATCGCTTTTCAGTGCGCTGGCGACAACCATGCCGATCGGACCGAACAACGCAGGCCCGCCGAGATGAACGTCGAAGGCAACTGCCGACCCCTCCTTGACCTTCTTGGAGGGCTTCACCTTGCCGATGAGTTTGACCTTGACACCGCCTTCGCCCTTGCCGTCCAGGGTGATGGTTTCGGGCGGCTTGAAGTGAATGATGGTCCACTTGATCTTGACGGGCATGCCCTTCACTTCCACGATCGACTCGATGACCGTGCCCTTATCCAGGGTTTCAGGGCAGCTTGCTGCGCCAAACTTTGTGGATGCTGAGCCATTCCTTGTAGCGGGACAGGTCGGACGCCGACTCCCACGCCTGCTCCGGCGGTAGCGGAACGTCGATGGATACCGAGAGTTTTGCCATTGCCTACGAAATGGGTGGGGCCGTCGGCGGTTCCTGCTGCGGCGGACTGCCCGGCGGCGGCTGAGATGGCGGAGCCTGACCGGACTTCTGCGCCGGAGGCACCTGCCCGGTGTTGTTGGCGTTGGCGTTGTTCGTCCGACCGCCTTCTTGGCGGCCTCCTGAACCTTGTCGACGTGCTGGGCGTACTTGCCCTGTGTCTTCTTGTCCACGAGATCACCGGCCTTGTCGATCGCGGTGTCCACCTTGTCGGCGTTCTTGGCCAGCACGTTCTTCAGCTTGTCGAGAAATGCCATGTGCCCAACCCTACTCTGAGCACCAGACCCTGCGACGTTCTCCCAGCACCGCACCCTGGGCCCACCAGATGACCTCGATCGCCGCCGCCCCGATGAGGCCGATGATCAGCGCCATCGACGTGGTCCTGATGTTCGAAGGGTCGAGCATGAACGCCTTTCGGGCCAGCGGAATCGAAAAGATCACCACATACGCCAGCCCCGACACCACCACCAGTGCCACCCGCCACCACTGGTATGGCCGGGCCACTACCGCGAGCACCCACACCCCCGTGACCAACAGGGTGATCAGCGCGGCGGTCGACGCCTGTGTCTGCTCGGTCGGTGTGGCCGCACGCCCCTGATAGGCCACCAGGTAGGAGGTGAACGTCGCGACCCCGACCACCACGCCCGACGGCAGCGCCGCAGTCATGACCCGTCGCACGAATCCGGTTTGGGCCCTTTCGTGGTTGGGCGCGAGCGACAGCACGAACGCCGGGATGCCGATGGTGAACCACGCCGCAATCGTCACGTGGATGGGCTGGAACGGGAACAGCACGGGATCGGTACCGAACAGCTTGGACGACAGCCCTCCGAGCCCGACCAGAATCGCCAGCAACACCGAGTACACGGTCTTGGTGAGAAACAGGTTCGAGACTCGCTCGATGTTGCCGATCACCCGGCGACCCTCGCCGACCACGTACGGCAGCGTCGCGAACTTGTTGTCCAGCAATACGATCTGAGCCACCGCCCTGGACGCCGAACTGCCCGAGCCCATCGCGACACCGATGTCGGCGTCCTTGAGCGCCAGCACGTCGTTGACTCCGTCGCCGGTCATCGCAACCGTGTGTCCACGCGATTGCAGTGCGTGCACCATCGCCCGTTTCTGGTCGGGCCGCACCCGGCCGAACGTGGTGTATTCCTCGAGGATGTCAGCCAGCCGGTCGGGCTCGTCGGGAAGCTGACGCGCATCCATCGTCTCACCCTCGAGCCCAAGCGACCCGGCCACTGCGCCGACCGACACAGCGTTGTCACCCGAGATGACCTTGATCGAAACCTTCTGCTCGGCAAAGTAATCCAGGGTTTCCCGCGCGTCGGGGCGCACACGTTGTTCAAGCACCACCAACGCCGCGGGCGTGACGCAGCCCGGCGCATCAGGTTGATCCACGGCCACATCGCAGGAGCCCAGAAGGAGCACTCGCAAACCCCGAGCGCCGATTGCCTCGGCCTCCTGGGCGATTTCAGACCCCGGCTCGAGCAGTACGTCGGGAGCACCGATCACCCAGTTGCCGTGTTCGCCGTACGATGCGCCACTCCACTTGGTAGCGGATTTGAACGGCGCGATCGCGCGGGCCTCCCATCCGGGCGGCATCTTGTACGCCTCTGCGATGGCCGCCATGCTCGCGTTGGGTCGCGCGTCGTCGGCGGCGAGTTGAGCCAGGATGTCGGCGACGGCGCGTCCGTCGAGTCTCTTCAGATCCGATACGCGCATGCCGTTTTCGGTGAGAGTGCCGGTCTTGTCGGCGCACACGACGTCGACTCTGGCCAGCCCCTCGATGGCGGGGAGTTCGTTGACCAGACAGTGTCTGCGGCCCAGCCGGACGACGCCGACGGCGAACGCGATCGATGTCATCAGGACGAGGCCTTCGGGCACCATCGGCACCAGCGCGCCGACCATCCGCAGCACCGACTCGCGCCAACCCGCAGTTGGTGGTGAACAGCTGTGTGTAGATGATCAGCAGTCCGGCGGGGATCAACAGGTACGTGATGAACTGCAGAATCTTGTTGATACCGCTGCGCAGTTCGGAATTCACCAGCGTGAACTTGCTGGCCTCGTCGGCGAGCTTGGCGGCGTAGGCTTCCCGTCCGACCTTCGTGGCGCGGTAGGCGCCGCTGCCCGCGACGACGAAGCTGCCCGACATCACGGTGTCGCCGGTGTCCTTTGCGATCGGGTCGGCCTCTCCGGTGAGCAGGGACTCGTCGACCTCGAGGCTGGCCTCCTCGACGATCTCACCGTCGACGACGATCTGGTCACCCGGTCCCAGCTCGATGATGTCGTCGAGAACGACCTCAGCCGGTAGTACCGCCGTGGTGCCGGATTGCCTGCGCACCAAGGGCTTCGCCTGCCCGACGATCGCCAGCTTGTCGAGCGTCTGCTTGGCCCGCAGCTCCTGGATGATGCCGATTCCGCTGTTGGCGATGATGAGCAGTCCGAACGCGCCGTTGATCACCGATCCGGTGGACAGCACGATGATCAGCAGCACACCCAGGATCGCGTTGATGCGGGTGAACACATTGGCCCGCACGATCTCGGAGACACTGCGCGCCGCGCGGGTGGGCACATCGTTGGTCTTGCCTTCGGAGATGCGCTGCGCGACTTCGGCATCGCTGAGACCAGCGGTCTCGACGCCCGGGACTGTGGTCATTTCGTGAACGTTCCCTTGCCGGACTCGTTGAAGTATTCGAGCACCAGCTTGTCACCGTCGAACGTCGCCTTGGAAATCGTTCCCGGCGGCGCGTTTTCGGTGACGAACGTGAAGGTGAAGACGTCGCCGTCCCAATGTTCCAGTGGGACGTTGAGCTTCGAGCCCAGCGCCAGCATCAGCTTCCCGTCCTTCTCGGTAACTCTCGCGGGACCCCAGTAGTCGTTGTTGTAGGTGCCGACATACGTCGACAGGGGCGCGGCCGGCGCCGGACTTGCCGGCGGTTGCTTGCCGACGAGAGACCCGACCGGCTTTTCCATCGCGGCGAAGACCGCGCTGTACAGGGCGTACCAATCCTCACGCACCTCGCCGAACTGCACCAGATCCGCGAACTGGGCGGTCAGCGTTTCGGGCACCCCCGACGGGGTGGCGTTGGTCAGCGCGATGATGGCCACGTCGGCCGACGGCAGGATCACGAAGTTGGTTCCCGCGCCGAGTTCGAAGGCACCGGAATGGCTGAGTTCGGTCCGTGCCGCCGACGTCGTCCCGACATTGAATCCGAAACCGTAGAAGCCCGACCGCATCGCGGGCTCCGACGCGGGACTGGACACGATCTGCGGGGTGATCGCGGGCAACAACGCGGCGGCGTCGACGACCTGCTTGTCGTCGTGACGTCCATTGGCCAGCACCATTGCGAGCCAACGGGTCATGTCGTTGATCGACGAACTCGCGCCCCCGGCGGGCGCCTGCGCGTCCGCGTCGCGGACGTAGAGCGGCTCATACTTGCCGTCGACGTGGATATGGCCGACGGCGCGGTCGGCCCTGGACTCGTAGTCGGCGAACCGGTAACTCGTCGACCCCATCGCGAGCGGGTCGAACAACGCCTCGTCGGCAAGAACGTCCCACGGTTTGCCGGCGCTCACCGCGACCGCCTCGGCTCCCGTGGTGTACCCGTAGTTGGTGTAGGCATAGGAGATTCGGAACGGATCCAGCGGAAAGTCACGCAGCCGGTTCAGCACGTAGCGGCGGTCGTGACCGATGTCCTCGAGCATGTCGCCCGCATGGTCGGGAAGTCCGGAGCGGTGCGAGAGCATGTCGCCGACGGTGACCATCCGTGTCACCGTCGGATCGGACAGGGCGAACCACGGAAGCTTGGACACGATCGGGGTGTCCCAACCGATCGCATCCACACCGACCTGATGAGCGACCACCGTCGAGGTAAGCGACTTGGACACCGACGCAAGCTGAAAGACGGTGTCCGCGTCCACTCGATTCATCTCGGCATCCGGTGCCTCTACATCCTTGACGCCGAAACCTTTGGCGTACACGGTTTTCCCCCGTGCACGACAGCGACCGCCATCCCGGGGATGCCGGACTTGCGCATCAGGTCCTCGGCGATGCCGTCGAGTTTGGCGACGGCCTTGTCGACGGCATTCTCGGGCAGCGGCATCGCAGGCACCAGCGGCGGAGGCACGTCCGCCTGGGTCGGCGTGGACGGCGGTGCCGGTTCGGCGGGCTTCTCGACGGCGCATCCGGGTGCCAGCGCGATCAACCCCACGACGGCCAGCCTGGCCAGTGCGTTCATGCGTGCACCGTATCCCGTCGAAAAGGCTAGAGGCGCCACCATGGGTCGTTCGCCAACGCCGCGTCGGGCAGCACCCGCTGCCCCGGCCTGGGCAACGCCACCAGGACGCGATCGGACTCGGCAGCCTTCATCAGCCGCTCCGCCGGCTCGGACCACGGATGCGGTGCGAGGCGGAACGTCGCCCAGTGGATCGGTACCAGCAGGCCCGCGTCGGTGACGTCGCGGTGCGCACGGACCGCATCCTCGGGATTCATGTGAATGTCGGGCCAGCCCTGGTGATACGCACCCACCGGCATCAGGGTGAGGTCGAACGGCCCGTGTTCGGCGCCGATATCGGCGAAACTCCTCGAATAGCCGGTGTCTCCGCCGAAGAAGGCGCGATGCCTTGGGCCGATCACCGACCACGACGCCCACAAGGTGGTGTTTCGGGTCAGAAAGCGTCCGGAGAAATGCCGCGCGGGCGTGCACACCAAGGTGAGGTCGCCGAATCGGGCGCTTTCGTTCCAGTCGAGTTCAACGATCCGGTCGGCGGGGATGTGCCAGGACCGGAGGTGTGCGCCGATGCCGAGAGGGACGAAGAACTTGGCGCGCTGGGTGCGCGCCACTTGCTTGACGGTGTCGATGTCCAGGTGGTCGTAGTGGTCGTGGCTGATGATCACCGCGTCGATCGCGGGCATCGCCTCCAGCGGCGCGGGTACCGGATGCAGCCGCCGGGGACCGATCGCGCGCGACGGGGAGCAGCGGTCGCTCCAGACCGGGTCCGTCAGCACGCGATAGCCGTCAATCTCGATCACGGCCGACGCGTGGCCGTACCAGGTGACGGCGAGATCGCCCGCCGCCAGGCTGGGGTCGGGCGTGGCCAGCGGGACGGGGCCCGACGGTTGTTGGGCCGAACTGCCGCCGATGACCTCGCGGACGAGGAGGAACTGCTCCTGGCGGCTCAGGCTGATCGGACTCGCCGGTTCCGGGTTGACGAAGACGCCGTCCTGGTAATTCGGGGAACCCTTCGCGACAGCGTCGATCTCGACCGGCGACGCGCCCAGGGCCGAGGGGGCGCCTTGCAGCGCGCGCAGCGCCCAGCCACCGGCCACAAGCGTCGCCGTTCCGAAGCCGATACGCAGGGCCGCGGAGATCATCAGGCCCCCTGGAACCTCGGTGGCCGCTTCTCGATGCGCGCCACCTGCGCCTCGATGACATCCTGACTCGCCCAGGCCCGATCGAACAGCTCGGTGTGCTCGGGCCGCGGGTCCTCGTAAGCGCCATCATCGTTCAGCACCCGCTTCGCATGCTGCAGAGCCAACGGTGCGTAACCTGCCAGCTCGGCGGCCCAGGCCTGCGCATCGGCCAACGTGCCGATGCGATTCGCCATGCCCGTATGCAGTGCCGCCTCGGCGGTGAGTCGTTCCGCGCCGAGCAGCATGCCCCGAGCGCGGCCCGCCCCGACCAGCGAGGTGAGCCGGCGGATACTCCAGTTATCGAGCGCCAGACCGTATTTCGCGACAGGGAACTGGAAGTAGGCCTCGGGCGCGACGACCCGAAGATCGCAGATCATCGCGAGAATGACACCGGCCCCGATCGTGGGTCCGTTGATCGCCCCGATGACGGGAACCGGGCTCTGGTCGATCGCGATGTTCAGTGCCTTGGCCTTGTCGGGCAACTCCTCGGCCACCCCGGCCGCGTCCGACAGGTCGGCGCCCGAACTGAACACATGCCCCTGGCCGGTCAGCACGATCGCCCGGACGTCATCGCTCGCGGCCTTCTCGACAGCTTCGCGCAGTCCGTCGACGAGTGCCCCGTTCAGCGCGTTGCGACGGTCGGCGCGCTGCATTTCCAGCGTCATCACGTCGCCGTCGCGGGTCACACCAATCATGGCGCCACCCTATCGGGAGAGCCCTCGTCAGGCCTTGGCGGTGCAGGCCTCGATCAATGCCTCTGGGTCGGTGACACTGACCGCCAGCGTGCTCAACGTGACCGACACTCCCATGACCTGAGCCGTTGCCGGAGGGTCGATGGTCAGCTCGACGATCCCCTTCGACGAGCCGTTCACCAGCCAGCGGCCGCGCGACCCGTGTGCACCCCAGGAATACACCCGGTCATGGTTCTGCTCTGCCTTGGTGATCGAGGACAGCGGCACCGCGGTACGAAAGCCCCAGCCGAACTTGACGTGCAGGACGTCGTCCGCAATGCGGACCTCACTGTGCTTCGGTCCCATACCGAATGGCACCGAGAATGGAAGAAACCATCGCTCGTAGCGAAGCTCTGCGGCCACCCGACCAGCGTAGCCACGATAGCCTCTGCGGGTGAGCCGGATCGGTGCCCTTGACCTGCGCGATGCCGTGCTGGACGCCGGTTCGTTCCGCAGTTGGGACATCACCCCTCTGGTGGTCGGCGGAAGCGACGAATACCAGCGCGAACTGGCCGCCGCGGCGGCAAAAACGGGCCTGGACGAGTCGGTGCTGACCGGCGAGGGCACCGTCTTCGGACGGCGCGTCGCCTTGGTGGCCTGCGAGTTCGACTTCCTGGCGGGCTCGATCGGAGTGGCCGCGGCCGAACGGATCACCACCGCGGTGACCCGGGCGACCGCCGAGCGGGTGCCCCTGGTCGCGTCGCCCAGTTCCGGCGGTACCCGTATGCAGGAGGGCACCGTGGCGTTCCTGCAGATGGTCAAGATCGCCGCCGCCGTCGAGCTGCACAAGCGGGCGCATCTGCCGTACCTGGTGTATTTGCGACATCCGACGACCGGCGGGGTGTTCGCGTCGTGGGGCTCGCTCGGCCACCTCACCGCCGCCGAACCCGGCGCGCTCATCGGATTCCTCGGCCCGCGAGTGTACGAACACCTCTACGGCGAGCCGTTCCCCGCTGGTGTCCAGACCGCCGAGAACCTGCAGCGCCACGGGGTCATCGACGGGGTGGTGGCGCTGGAGGCGGTGCGCCCGACACTTGACCGCACGCTGAAGGTCGTCGCCGACCCACCCGCGGCGCCGCCGCCGCTACCCGACGCCACTGGAGTGCCCGATGTCCCGGCGTGGGAGTCGGTGGTCGCGTCTCGCCGACCGGACCGCCCCGGCGTTGGTTATCTGCTGCGGCACGGCACCACCGAACGGGTGCTGCTGTCGGGTACCGGTCGCGGTGAGGATGCCACCACGCTGCTGGCGTTGGCCAGGTTCGGCGGCCAACCGGCCGTGGTGCTCGGCCAGCAGCGTGTCCTCGGCGGGATGGTCGGTCCGGCGGCGCTGCGCGAGGCGCGACGCGGCATGGCGCTGGCCGCCGGCCTGAGACTGCCTCTTGTGCTCGTGATCGACACCGCGGGGCCGGCGCTCACCGTCGACGCCGAGCAGGACGGCTTGGCCGGTGAGATCGCCAGGTGCCTGGCCGATCTCGTCACGCTGGACACCCCGACGGTGTCGGTGCTTCTCGGGCAGGGCAGCGGTGGGCCGGCACTGGCGATGGTGCCCGCCGACCGCGTGCTGGCCGCACTGCACGGCTGGCTTGCTCCACTGCCGCCGGAGGGGGCGAGCGCGATCGTCTTCCGCGACACCGACCATGCCCCGGAACTGGCTGCGGCACAAGGCATCCGGTCGACTGACCTGTTACACAGCGGCATCGTCGACGAGATAGTGGCCGAGCGCCCCGACGCGGCCGACGAACCGCTCGCGTTCACGCAGCGGCTGTCGGCGACCATCGCCAACGAACTGCACGCGCTGCGCTCGATACCGGACTCCGAGCGGCTGGCCGCCAGGTTGACCCGCTATCGCCGGATCGGGCTGTAGAGCACATCGAGCGTGGCATTCTGGGGAATGTGGGAGCTCTGCTTCATTTCGCCGGAAACTATTGGTGGCTGATCTTCCCGCTCGGTGGTGTGATCGGCGGAGGACTCAGAGCCGTGCAGGCGGCCAATGAGCGCCGCGCGCAACGGCGACTCGAGCGGTACCGGATCAAACAGCAGACCAAGGTCGCGCTCGCGGAGGCATCGGGACGGTCCCGCGCCGATGCGGCCGCCAACCGTCGGGAGATGACGAAGGTGCTGGCCCGCCACGACAACACCGACGCCCGCTGGTTGGGGTACGAGATCGACGTCGCCAAGCTGCTGGACTTCCCGCTGATGACCGATATGCGCGACCCGTTGACCATCGCCTTCCACAAGGCCCGCAGCCACGCGGACCTGCTGCGCCCGGACAGCGTCGACGACATCCTGCACGATCGCGGCGCACAGCTGGAATACCGCGACGCGGTGCACGAGTACGTAGCCGCCTTCGACGTGGCTGAGGCGGAAGCGACCCGCAGGCGCCGCAGCGACTTCTCCACCGAAGCGCAGGAACGCCTCGAGCGCGCACAACATCTGCTGCGCCTCGCATCGGACGGCGGCGCCACCAACGAGGAACGCAAGGCCGCTTACGCGCGCGCCCAGAAGGAACTCGACGGGCTGGTCGTGCTGCCTGCCGTCACCCGCGCCAGCATCGAACGCAAGATCGCCGGCGAGATCGAGGCTTGACCCTTTTCAGGCGATCGCCAGCGCCGCCAGCATCGCCACACAGGCGACGAGATCCAGCGGCAGCCGCAACAGGCTGCGCCGGGTCCACGCCACCGCGGCAGCCTCGTCGACGGCTGCCGGATCCGCCTTCTCGAACTCCACCGCCTTGGGCACGAAGTCGACGAACGACCACACCCGCATCACCACGTGGCTGACCAACGCCACCAGCAGCGCAACCCGAACGTCGGCGTCATGCCAGGCGGCGATGAGCGCGGCGACCAGTAGCACCTCGAACACGGTGTGCGCGGGAATCCAGAACCGCCGCCGGGAGATCCCCCCGTTGTGGGCCTGGATGATGCCGGGCCGCTTGGGCCAGGCAGGGTCGATGACGACGGTTTCATAGAGCCCGCCGCCCAGAACAGCGCAGGCGGCGAGGGTGGCGGCGGCGATCAGGAGGAGCGTCGGGGTCCACATCACCACCGATTATCACCACCGAATTATCTAAGGCCCGTCCAGGTAGCGCTGAACGGTGGGCCCCAACCAGGCGATCGCCTCGTCTCGCGGCATGGCGACGATCGGCGGCAACTTCAGCACATACCGGCACAGTGCCAGCCCGAGCATCTGCGTGGCAATCAATGCCGCACGCCGTTCCGGCTCGTTGGGGTTGATCTTCGCAATCACCGGCAACAGTTGACCAGCGAACATCGCCTGCATACGTTGCGCCGCTTCAGTATTGGTGGCGCTTGCCCGCAGCAGCACGACGAGCACCTCATCGCGCTCCCACCGGTTCATGAAATGTTCGACCAGGGCGGCGCCCACGTGGTCGGGATCGATGCCTGACAGATCCGGAAGCTCCAGGTCGAAATCGGCGGCGGCGGCGAACAACTGGTCCTTGCTGCCGAAGTACCGCATCACCATCGACGGATCGATGTTGGCATCCGCGGCGATGGCCCTAATGGTGGCCCGCTCAAACCCCGATGTGGCGAATCGCTCCCTGGCCGCCGCCAGGATCGCGGCCTTGGTCTGTTCCGACGATCTGCGCATGCCAACGATTGTAGGCCAACAAGTGTTGACATAACCGCCGATGCGGGGAATCATCAATGCCAACAAGCGTTGGCATTCAACGCGAAGGAGGAGCAGATGTATGACACCTACGACACCCAAGTACTCGTCATCGGCGCCGGTCCGACCGGGTTGGCGCTGGCCACCGCGTTGGTTGACCACGGCATCGAAACCACCGTCGTCGACCGGATGCCCGAGGGGGCCAACACCTCACGTGCGGCGGTGGTCAACGCCCGCACGCTGGAGGTTCTCGAACCCCTCGACGTGGCCAGGCGTCTCCTGAAGGAAGGTGTCGTCGCACCGTTGTTCACGCTCCGCGACCGGGGCCGCACGTTGATCCCGGTCGATTTCAGCGGGTTGCCGACCGAGTATCCGTACTCGCTGATGATCCCGCAGTCGACCACAGAGCGGCTGCTGCTCGAGCGCCTCGACGAACTCGGCGGCTCGGTCGTGCGGCCCAGGACAGTGACGACGGTCGCACAGGATCCCGACGGCGTGACGGCGACCCTCGACGACGGTCAGGTCATCAGGGCGCGCTACGTCGTTGGCGCCGACGGCATTCGCAGCATCGTGCGGGAGCAGGCGGGCATTGGTTTCGAGGGCGACGTATACGAGCAGTCGTTCATGCTGGCCGACGTCAGGCTCACCGGCGACGCACCACACGACGAGGTCATCCTGTTCTGGGCCACTGCGGGCCTGACGGTGGTGGCACCGCTGCCCGACGGCATCCATCGGATCGTCGCACCGGTCGCCGATGCCCCCGAGCAGCCGTCTGCCGAGTTCGTCCAGCAGATCCTCGACACCCGGGTCGGGTCGCACCGATTGGGCGTCACCGACGTCATCTGGGGCTCGCGGTTCCGCGTTCATCACCGCGTCGCCGATACCTACCGCGCGGGCCGCCTGCTGCTCGCCGGTGATGCGGCGCATGTGCACAGCCCCGCCGGAGGGCAGGGGATGAACCTGGGCATCCAGGACGCCATCGCATTGGGCGATGCACTCGGCGCCGTCCTGGGCGGTGCGCCGGACACACTGCTCGACGACTACAGCGCCGTTCGCCGCCCGATCGCCAAAGATGTTGTGACGATGACGGATCGGCTGACCCGGCTCGCCACGCTGCCGCGCGCGGCACGTCCGGTTCGCAACGCCGCGATCAGCCTGCTCGGGCGGGTGCCGTCAGTTCGTCTGGCGCTGGCGCGCAGGCTCAGCGGCTTGGTGTACCGCTAGATTCGAGGCTGGATTCGAGGCGTGGCCGCGGGCGCCGATGTACAGCGCGGTGGCCGCGGCAATCGTCTCGGTGAGCGCCAGCAGCGTCGCCACCGCCATGAGCGTCGACGGTGGTGGGGCCTGTGCGCTCGCGGCACCGTGATGATGAGCAGCGGCGGGCAGGTGAAACGCGATCATCGCGAGGTTCATCAGGGCGACGACCACCCACGCCCGCGTCGTACCGTCACGCCACAGTTCACCCGCGCAATAGAGGCACGCGGCGATCATCGTCGCGAGCAGACCGGCCGCAATCATGCTGGACGCATGGCCCAGCATTGCCGCGTGTAGCCCCGCCGACGCGACCGCAAGCGCCGCACATGCGCGGCGCACCACCGTCGATGCTGAGGTTACGTGGACAGAGACTCCGACGGTCGCCAAAATTCATCCCTCTCAGGTGTCGAGGCCGAGAAGTTCGACCATTTCAGCACGCATCTCGACTTTGCGTACTTTGCCGGTGACCGTCATCGGGAACTCGTCCACCACGTGGACATACCGCGGGATCTTGTAGTGGGCCAACTTGTCGCTGGCGAATTCACGCAACGCCTGCGTGTCCAGCGGGCGTGTGCCCGGCTTCATCCGCACCCACGCACACACTTCCTCGCCGTACTTCTCGTCGGGAACGCCGATGACCTGTGCATCGTCCACGTCAGGATGGGTGTACAGAAACTCCTCGATCTCCCGCGGGTAGATGTTCTCACCGCCGCGGATCACCATGTCCTTGATCCGCCCGACGACGTTGCAGTAGCCATCGTCGCGCATGACCGCGAGGTCGCCCGTGTGCATCCAACCTTCGGCGTCGATCGCCTCGCCCGTCTTGGCCTTGTCCTCCCAGTAGCCAAGCATCACCGAGTAACCCCGCGTACAGAATTCGCCGGTCTGACCCCGTTCGACGACCTCGCCGGTTTCGGGGTCGACGATTTTGATCTCGACGTGCGGATGGGCTCGACCGATCGAACTCGTGCGTCGTTCGAGATCGTCTTCGATCAGCGTTTGACAGGAGACGGGCGACGTCTCGGTCATCCCGTAGGCGATGGCGACCTCGGTCATATTCATGTCGCTGACGCAGCGCTTCATCACTTCGACGGGACAGACCGATCCGGCCATGATGCCCGTCCGCAGCGACGACAGATCACGCTGCGCGAGGTCGGGCTGACCAAGCATCGCGATGAACATCGTCGGCACTCCGTACACTCCTGTACACCTTTCGGATTCAATGGCGTCCAGGGTGAGTGCCGGATCGAACGCCGGCGCGGGAATGACCATCGTCGCGCCGTGGCTTGTGCAGCCCAGGTTGCCCATCACCATGCCGAAGCAGTGGTAGAACGGCACCGGGATGCACAGCCGGTCGGCGGGGCTGAAGTTGATGAGCTCGGTGGTGAAGTACCCGTTGTTGAGGATGTTGCGGTGCGAGAGCGTGGCGCCCTTGGGGAAACCCGTTGTGCCCGAGGTGTATTGAATGTTGATCGGCTCATTGTTGTCCCGCGCGTCCACCCTCGCCCGCAAGTCGCCGCCCGAGACCGAGTCGGCACGCTGTTGCAGATCACCCCAGTCGTCGGTGCCCAGGTACAGCACCTCCCGAAGATCAGGCGTTTCGGTCCGTACCTCGTCGACCATGCCCACGTAGTCCGACGTCTTGAACGATGTGGCCGACATCAGGGTCCGGATCCCCGACTGCTTGAGCACATACGCGAGTTCGTGCGTACGGTACGCCGGATTGATGTTGACCAGGATCGCGCCGATCTTGGCCGTCGCGTACTGCACGATGGTCCACTCGGGACAGTTCGGCGCCCAGATGCCGACACGTTCGCCGGGTTGGATTCCGAGCGCCATGAGACCTCGGCCGATGACGTCGATTTCGTCGTTGAGTTGCGCATATGTCCAACGCCGACCGCTAGCCATATCGACCAGCGAGTCGACGTCCGGATTGGCTGCGACCGTGCGTTCGAAGTTCACGCCGATCGTCTCCTCGAGGATCGGGATGTCGGTCGGGCCCGCGTCGGAGGACTTCACCAACTCATCGTCGCGTCGAAACTGCGGACAGATCGCGAATCGGCAGAAATTCGCGCACTGTGGGGGCCCACGCGGAGCCGGGGACAGACTCGGCGAGCGTGTCGGTAAGGATGGGGGCATGGCAGACTCCTCGCTGATCAATCCGTTTCGTATCGCGATCCCCGACGCCGATCTCGACGACCTGCGTGCCCGACTGGCCCGCACCCGCTGGCCGGACCCCGAATGCGTCGATGACTGGACCCAGGGCATCCCGCTGACCTACACCCGCAGACTTGCCGACTACTGGGCCAACGACTACGACTGGCGCGAACGAGAAGAGGCGCTGAACCGCTTCGATCACTTCACCACCGAAATCGACGGTCTGGATATCCATTTCATCCATCAGCGATCCCGGCGCGAGAACGCCTTTCCCCTGCTGATCACCCACGGCTGGCCAGGATCGATCGTCGAGTTCCACAAGGTCATCGAGCCACTCACCCAGCGTGGATTCGACGTCGTGTGTCCGTCACTGCCGGGATACGGCTTCTCCGCGAAACCCACCACCACCGGCTGGGGCGTCGAGAGGATCGCGGCGGCGTGGGACACCCTGATGGGCAGGCTCGGCTACGAGCGATTCGGCGCGCAGGGCGGCGACTGGGGTGCTGCCGTCACCACTCAGATCGGCCGCAACGGCGGGCCAGGGAGCCACAGCGGCGGCGACATTGGCCGATGCGCGGCGATCCACCTGAACATGCCGCTCGGCTTTCCGCCCGGCCAGCTGGAGAATCCGACCGACGAGGAGAAGCAGGCGCTGGAGCGGGGCGCCTACTACCAGAAGTGGGATTCGGGCTACGCCAAGCAGCAGTCCACGCGCCCGCAGACCATCGGCTACGGGCTGGTGGACTCCCCCGCAGGCCAGCTCGCCTGGATCGTCGAGAAGTTCTGGTCCTGGACAGACAGCGACGGCGACCCGGAGAACGTGTTGACCCGCGATGAGATGCTCGACAACGTCATGCTCTACTGGCTGACCGCGTCGGCAGCGTCGTCGGCGCGGCTGTACTGGGAGAGTTTCAATGCGTTCGGCAGCTTCGACCGCGTCGAGCTGCCGACCGGGGTCGCCGCATTCCCCAAAGAGATCCTCAAAGCGCCGCGCAGCTGGTGCGAAGGTGGGTACAACATCACCCACTGGACCGACATGCCACGCGGTGGCCACTTCGCGGCGTTCGAGCAGCCCGAACTCTTCGTCGAGGATGTCGCCAAGTTCTTCGACGGGGTTCGGTAGATGGGGCAGACGATCGAGGCCGACTACCTCGTGGTGGGTGCGGGCGCGATGGGGCTGGCCTTCATCGACACGTTGGTCGCCGAATCCGACGCCACGGTGGTGATCGTCGATCGCCACGACCAGCCCGGTGGCCACTGGACCACGGCCTATCCGTTCGTGCGGCTTCATCAGCCGTCGGCGTATTACGGCGTGAACTCGCGAAACCTGGGCAGCGACACCATCGACCAGACCGGCTTCAACGCGGGCTACTACGAGCTGGCCAGCGGCGGCGAGGTGTGCGCCTACTTCGACGCCGTGATGCGCAACCATCTGCTGCCGACCGGCCGGGTGACCTACCTGCCGATGAGCGAGTACGTCGGCGACGGCCGAGTGCGCACATTCAGCGGCGAGGACTTCGAAGTGCGCGCGCAGCGCCTCGTCACCACCCACGTCGAGATCATCGTGCCGTCGATGCGCGGCCCGTCCTACGCCATCGACGATCGTGTCCAGTGCGTGCCGCCCAACGAGCTGCCGCGTATCCGCGACACCCGCGATCGCTACGTCATCGTCGGCGCGGGCAAGACCGCGATGGACTCGTGCGTATGGCTGCTGCGCCACGGCGTCGCACCGCAGCGGCTGACGTGGATCAAGCCCAGAGACTCGTGGATCTTGGACCGCGCCGCAACCCAGCCCGGTCCGCAGTTCGCCAAGCGCGTCCTGCGCGATTTCTCGAACCAGCTCAACGCAGTGATCGAGGCGGAGTCGTTTGCCGACCTCTTCGACCGGCTGGAGGCCAAGGGCTGCCTGATGCGCATCGATCGGTCCATCGATCCAACGATGTATCGATGTGCAATCCTGTCGCAGGCCGAGATCGAGGAACTGCGGCGGATCGAGGACGTCGTACGGATGGGCCACGTAGAGGCGATCGAGCCGGGCCGCATAACCCTTGAAGGCGGAACTCGAGACATCGACGGCTCGGCGCTCTACATCGACTGCAGTGCTGACGGTTTCGCACATATCGAGCCGGCGACGATCTTCACCGATGAGCGCATCGCGCTGCAGGCGGTGCGCACCTGCCAACCTGCGTTCAGCGCCGCCGTCATCGCCCACGTCGAGGCGAATTACCCCGATGACGAGACGAAGAATGCGTTCTGCAATCCCGTCCCCTATCCCTCCGAGCCCGCCGACTGGCTGCGAATGATGATCGCCTTCAACAAGAACCAGCTTCAGTGGTTTACCGACCCCGACATGATGGCGTGGGTCGACACGTCGCGGCTCAATGTCTTGCACCACGTATCAGCCGGGGTCAGCGAGCGAGCCCGCGAGAAGATCATCTCCGTGCTGAACTCCAACATGCCCGCCATCAACGACAAGCTGGAAACGCTGCTGGCGCAGGCCTGAGAAGTGCGAATCAGGCCAGCGACTCCACCCACGCGCGGTGCAACGCCGCGTACCGACCGTCGCCGCTGGCGATCAGGTCGTCGGGCGCGCCGTCCTCAATGATCCGCCCGTGCTCGAGCACCAGCACCCGGTCGGCGACCTGCACGGTGGACAGCCGGTGTGCGATGACGAGGGCGGTCCGGTCAGCCAGCACCGTCTCCAGCGCGCGCTGCACCATCCGCTCGCTGGGGATGTCCAGCGATGACGTCGCTTCGTCGAGAATCAGCACCGCCGGATCGGCCAGGAACGCCCTGGCGAAGGCGACCAACTGCCGTTGGCCGGCCGACAGCCGTCCGCCACGCTTGGCGACGTCGGTGTCGTAGCCCTCGGGAAGTGCGTCGATGAACCGGTCCGCGCCGACCGCCGCGGCCGCCGCGATGACCTCTGCGTCTCCTGCGTCGGGCCTGCCGAACCGGATGTTGTCGGCGACGGTGCCGTCGAACATGAAGTTCTCCTGCGTGACCATCACGACGTGACGACGCAGTTCGGTCTGCGCGAGGTCGCGCAGGTCGATCCCGTCCAGCGTCACCGAACCCGACGCTGGATCGTAGAAGCGCGCAATGAGTTTCGCGATCGTCGTCTTGCCCGCCCCGGTGGTGCCCACCAGCGCGACGGTCTGCCCCGCGGGCACCGTGAAGTCGAGGTCCGGCAGCACCTGATGACCGTCGACGTATGAGAACTGCACGTCGTGGAAGGCGATCTCGCCGCGTACGGTATCGAGTTCGACGGGCCGCTTCGGATCCTCGATGCCTGGCCGCTCAGCGAGTACGCCCGCCAGTTTCTCCAGCGCCGAGGATGCCGACTGGAAGGTGTTGAAGAACTGCGAGATCTCTTGCATCGGCTCGAAGAACATCCGCAGATAGAGCAGGAACGCCGCCAGCGTGCCGATGGTCATCTCGCCGTGCAGCACCCGGTAGCCGCCGTAGAGCAGCACCACACCGGTGGTGATGTTGCCGACCAGCTTCACACCAGGCATGAAGATCGCGAGCAACCGGAAGGTCTTCTCGTTGATCTCGCGATAGTCGTCGGCGATGTCTTCGAAGATCTCCTGGTTGCGGGGTTCACGCCGGTACGCGTGCACCGCCTTGATACCGGTCATCGTCTCGACGAATTGCACGATCACCAACGCCGCGCTCTCACGCACCTTGCGGTAGACCTTGGCCGACTCGGCACGGAACCACCAGACCAGCGCGACCAGGATCGGGAAGGCGGCCAGACACATCAGACCGAGCCGAACATCAAGCGTCACAAGCAGAATAGAGGTACCGACCAATGTGAGTGCGGCGGTGATCAGGCTGTCGAAGCCCGTCTCCAACATGTCCTGGATGGCTTCGACGTCATTCGTGGACCGGCTCACCACACGGCCGGAGGTGTAGCGATCGTGGAACTTGATGTCGAGTCGCTGGAAGTGCCGGAACACGCGGCGACGCAACTCCAGCAGGACCTTCTGCCCGATCCGGCCGGACCGTCGCAGGAAGAACATCCTGCTGACGGCCTGCACCAGCACCACCACACCCAGCGTGGCGACGACCATCATGAGGGTGTGCGCCGACCCGCCGTCGATTATCGGCGGTATGCCGTGGTCGATCCCTCGCTGCACCAGGAGCGGAACAGAAAGGCGCGCAGCGTTTTCCACGACGACGATGAGCGCAAGCATCGCGACGGTCGCGCTGTAGGGGCGCAGCAACGAGCCCAGCAGCGCACGAGCCTCGCGGCGCCGCGGCCGGCTCTCGTCGATCGGCAAGTCGTCGGTCTGATCCTCGTCGAACTTGCCGCGCCATTCGGTTCCGGGCGATGACGATGCGGGCGAGGAACGAGCCCGAGGAGGAGTCGGCCCATTGACAGTGGTCATCGGCCCTCAGCCTCCGACGTGACGAACCTGGGCCCACGCGGAAGCCGGGGACGCTCGACGCGTTCGGATTCGAGCGCCTCCTGCTCCTCGTAGGAATGGCCCAGGCGGTTGCGGTCCTCCTCTTCCTGCCAGTCACAGCTGCGCTCGCGCCCGTCATCCAGTTCGTCGTCGGCGGCGAGTAGGTAGCGGTACTGCGGGACGGTGGCGAGCAGCTCGGCGTGTGTGCCGACGTGGGTGATGGCACCGCCATCCAACAACGCGACCTTGTCGGCGAGCAATACGGTCGACGCACGGTGCGCGACGACGATGCCGGTCACCGAGTGCAGCACCCGGCGCAACGCCTCTTCGACGACGGCCTCGGTGTGCACGTCCAGCGCGGACAGCGTGTCGTCGAGCACCAGGATCTTCGGCGCCGCCAGGATGGCGCGCGCCAGCGAGAGCCGTTGCCGCTGACCGCCGGACAGGCTCATGCCCTGCTCGCCGATTCGGGTGTCCAGGCCGAACGGCAGGTCGTAGACGAACTGCGCGGCGGCGACCTCGACGGCCTGGGCCATCTGTTCATTGCTCGCATCCGGTCGGCCCAACCGCAGGTTCTCGGCGACGGACATGGAGAACAGCGTCGGATCCTCGAACGCGGTGGCCACCGTCTCGCGCAGCGCGGGCAGCGACAGCTCCCGGATGTCGATGCCGTCGATACGAATCGAGCCCTCGGTGACGTCATAGAGCCGCGACAGCAGCGCGGCCAACACGGACTTGCCCGACCCCGTCGAGCCGACCAACGCCAACGTCTCCCCCGGCTCCACCGTCGCGGTGAGGTGGCGTAGCGCCCAGTCGTCGGGCTTGGCGTCCGGGAATCGGAATCCGACATCGATGAGTTCCAATCGGCCGCCCGACGGCGCCTCGTCGTCGGGGCCGTCGACGATTTCCACTGGTGCATCGAAGATCTCGGCGATGCGGTTGGCGGCGGTGAACGACTCCTGCGTCATCGACAACAGGAACCCCAACGATGCGATCGGCCACACCAACGACAGCATCATCGTGATGAACGCGACGAGCGTGCCCATGGTGACGTAGCCGTGGCCCGCGGCATACGCGCCGAACCCGAGCACCACGATCAGCGTCAGGTTGGGGATGATCTCGAGCAGCGTCCAGAACTTCGCCGAGACCGACACCCTGTTGACCTGGGTGTCGTACAGGTTGGTCAGTTGCTCGTCGAACCGGTCGTAGACGTAGTCCTCGCGGCCGAACGACTTCACCACCCGCAGTCCGAGCGCGGACTCCTCGACGTGGGTGGCGACGTGGCCGGACTGGTCCTGGGCCAGTCGCGACAGCCGGGTGTACTCCTGCTGGAAGTGCAGCACGGTGGCGGCGATCGGCACGATCGACAGCAGCACCACCACGCCCAGCGGCCAGTACATCACCAGCAGGATCGCGGTCACCACCGTGATCTGGATGACGTTGAGCAGCAGGAAGACCATGCCGAAAGACATGAATCGGCGAATTGTGCCGAGGTCGTTCATGATTCGCGAAAGGAGCTGACCAGACTGCCAACGGCCGTGGAATGACATCGGCAGGATCTGCAGGCGCGCGTAGAGGTCCTTGCGGATGTCGGCCTCCACGCCCATGGTGGCGCGGGCAACCAGCCAGCGGCGAATGAACCACAGCACGGCCTCGGAGATGCCGACTCCCATGGCCGCGGCACCGAGCAGCCACAGCCCCTGCTGGTCCTGGTGGCGTACCGGGCCGTCGATCACCGCCTTCGTCATCAGCGGGATCGCCACGGTGGCAACAAGGCTCGACAGCGCCGTCAGGACCATCGCGATCCATCGGACGCGGTATGGCAGGAGATAGGGCAGCATGCGCCAGAGGTCCGAGCTCGACCGTGCGCGCTCGGGTGGCGGCGCAATCGCGGGCGCCGCGCGAAGCGCGTACTGCGAGTCGGTCATTTAGTACATCTTCCCATTGCGGCAAACGGATAACCTGCTGGAGGCACCGTAAAACCTCAACAAACATTGAGGTCAAAAGCTTCCGGTGTCCTGAGCATCGTCGACTAGAGGTCCGACAGGTATGTCCCCACCTGCCAACCTATGCGCGATCAAAGTCGCTCAGAGGTTGGCACTCAGGACATGACCCTCGGACGGGCACCGCGGTGCTGCACGCGACAAGCCGATTGGCCGTCGCGACAGCGTCGCGCCGCTCAGCTGGCGGTGTGTGTGCCGGCCGGACCGCACTCTTTTGGTCGACGTCGTCAACTACTCCCGAAATAGCCGGTCAAGCCGGCGGCCACCAGCAGCGTGCGAATTTGCCCCCTTTGCTATGACGCGATCGGTCCGGCGGCCGTGACACGGCAGTGACAAGACCGCCGCAACGGCGAGACCGCCGGACTTACGCGCCTGACGCATGCGACGGGTCCCGTCAGGCAAGATTGGGGCCATGGACAGTGGAGCAGCCTCACCCCGGGTGCTCGTGGTCGACGACGACCCCGATGTGCTCGCCTCACTCGAGCGCGGACTGCGGCTGTCCGGTTTCGACGTGTCCACCGCCGTCGACGGCGCGGAGGCGCTGCGCAGTGCGACGGAGACCCGGCCCGACGCGATCGTGCTCGACATCAACATGCCGGTGCTCGACGGCGTCAGCGTGGTCACCGCCCTGCGCGCCATGGACAACGACGTCCCCGTCTGCGTGCTTGTCGGCCCGCAGTTCGGTCGACGACCGCGTCGCCGGACTGGAGGCCGGCGCCGACGACTACCTGGTCAAGCCGTTCGTGCTGCGGAGCTGGTCGCGCGGGTGAAGGCGCTGCTACGCCGGCGCGGTTCGACGGCGACGTTCTCGTCGGAGACCATCCAGGTCGGCCCGCTTGGAGGTCGACATCCCCGGTCGCCGCGCCCGCGTCAACGGCGTCGACGTCGACCTCACCAAGCGCGAGTTCGATCTGCTTGCCGTGCTGGCCGAACACAAGACCGCGGTGCTCTCGCGGGCACAGCTGCTCGAGCTGGTGTGGGGATACGACTTCGCCGCGGACACCAACGTCGTCGACGTGTTCATCGGTTACCTGCGCCGCAAGCTCGAGGCCGGCGGGGCGCCCCGGCTGCTGCACACCGTGCGGGGAGTGGGATTCGTCCTGCGGACGCAGTAATGCGATGAGCCTGCTGACCCAGATCTTCCGGCGGACCCCGTCACTTCGGCAGCGGGTCGCGTTCACCAGCGCCATCGCCGGGGCGATCGTGGTCGTGATCGCGGGCACCGTGGTCTGGGTCGGTATCACCGATGCGTGGAACGAGCGCCTTGACCGCAGGCTCGACGAGGCGGCCGGATTCGCGATTCCGTTCCTGCCGCGCGGGCTCGACGAGATCCCGCAAGTCGCCCAACGACAAGGACGCCATCATCACCGTGCGCAAGGGCGGGCAGGTGACGTCGAACTCCGACGTCGTGTTGCCGCAGCTGGAGCCGGGCTACGCCGACACCTACGTCGACGGCGTGCGCTACCGGGTCCGCACGGTGGACATCCGGCTGCCCGAGCCGATGTCGGTGGCCGTCGGGGCGACGTATGAAGGGACCATCGCCGACATCAACAACCTGCATCGCAGGGTGATCATCATCTGCACCCTGGCGATCGGCGCGGCGACCGTCGGTGGTTGGGTGCTGGCCGCATTCGCAGTGCGCCCGTTCAAACGCCTCGCCCAGCAGACCCGGCAGATCGACGCGGGCGACGAGGATCCGGACATCGACGTCGCCGGCGCCACCGAAGCCGTCGAGATCGCCGAGGCGGTGCAGGGGCTCGTCGCAACGGGTGTGGAACGAGCAGGACAAGACCAAGGCCGCGCTGACGTCGGCCCGCGACTTCGCGTCGGTCTCGGCGCATGAGCTGCGCACTCCCCTGACCGCCATGCGGACCAACCTCGAGGTGCTGTCCACGCTGGATCTGCCCGAGGAGCAGCGCAAGGAGGTCGTCAACGACGTCATCCGCACGCAGTCGCGCATCGAGGCCACACTCGGCGCGCTCGAACGGCTGGCCCAGGGTGAGCTGACGACGGCGGACGACCACGTACCGGTTGACATCACCGAGCTGCTGGATCGCGCCGCCCACGATGCGATGCGCGTGTATCCGGACCTGGACGTCTCATTGGTGCCCGCACCGACGGTGATCATCGTCGGGTTGCCGGTCGGCCTGCGGCTGGCGGTGGACAACGCGATCGCCAACGCCGTCAAGCACGGCGGCGCCGACGCGCGTGCAGCTCTCGGCGGTCAGTTCGCGCGCCGGTGTGGAGATCGCGATCGACGACGACGGTGGCGGAGTTCCCGACGAGGAGCGCAAGGTCGTGTTCGACCGATTCTCCCGTGGCTCGACAGCGTCGCACTCGGGCTCCGGGCTGGGGCTCGCGCTGGTAGCTCAGCAGGCCGAATTACACGGCGGCACAGCGTCTCTGGAGGATAGTCCGCTCGGCGGGGCCCGGCTGTTGCTGAGGCTGCCCGGTCCCAGCTGATACTGGCGCGAACGTTCGGCGCCGTGCTAGCGCGTGCCAAGCAAGTCGATGACAAAAATCAAGGTCTTGCCGGACAACCGATGCCCGCCGCCCGCGGGTCCGTAGGCCTGCTCGGGCGGGATGACGAGCTGACGCCTGCCGCCGACCTTCATACCCGGGATGCCGTCCTGCCAGCCCTGAATCAGACCGCGCAGCGGGAACTCGATCGACTCGTTGCGAGCCCACGAGCTGTCGAACTCCTCGCCGGTGTCGAACTCGACCCCGACGTAGTGCACCTCGACGGTGCCGCCAGGCACCGCCTCCGCACCATCGCCGACCACCAGGTCGTTGATGACCAGTTCGGCCGGAGGAGGTCCGTCGGGAAATTCGATCTCAGGCTTCTGTCCTGAAGTGGAAGTCACCCTACTCAGCGTAGTCGGGCACACTGAACCCATGGCGAAGGACCAAGACATTCTCGATCAGGTCAACGAACTGGTCGACGAGGAGAAGAAGCTGCGAGCCCAGCTGCAGCACCGCGAGATCGACGAGTCCGAAGAGCATCAGGGCCCACGTCCGGAGGACCGGGGACGCTTGCGCGCACTCGAGGTCCAGTTGGACCAGTGCTGGGACCTGCTGCGCCAGCGTCGGGCACTCCGTGAGACCGGAGGCGATGCCGCGGCGGCCAGCGTTCGTCCGGCCGACGAGGTCGAGGGCTACCTCAACTGAACCGGCGCGACTCCGCCGCCGCGACGGCGACATGCGACGTCGTCATCGTCGGCGGCGGGCACAACGGGCTGGTCGCGGCGGCATACCTGGCCCGCGCAGGCCGGCGCGTGCAGGTGCTCGAACGACTCGACCACGTCGGAGGCGCCGCGGTGTCGGCGCACGCCTTCGACGGTGTCGACGCGCGGTTGTCCCGCTACTCGTATTTGGTGAGCCTGCTGCCGCGGCGCATCGTCGAGGATCTCGGCGCCCGGGTCCGGCTGGTGCGGCGGCGCCACTCCTCGTATACGCCCGACCCCGAGACCGGGGGCCGGACCGGGCTGCTGATCGGACCGTCGTCGACGTTCGGCGCGGTGGGCGCGGGCGGTGACGAGGTCGGCTTCGACGAGTTCTACCGCCGAACACGCGTTCTGACGTCGCGGATGTGGCCGACGCTGCTGCGGCCGTTGTACACCCGCGAGGAGGCGCGCACGCACGTGGCTGACGACGCCGCGTGGCGCTTCATGGTCGACGAGCCGATCGGCCATGCCATCACCGACGCCGTATCGAACGACCTCGTGCGCGGCGTGATGGCCACCGATGCGCTGATCGGCACGTTCGCCCGCGCCGAGGACCCGTCGCTGACGCAGAACATCTGCTTCCTGTACCACCTGCTCGGCGGCGGCACCGGCGACTGGGATGTCCCGATCGGTGGTATGGGTGCGGTCAGCGGCGCGCTGGCTGCCGCCGCCACCGGCTACGGCGCCGAAATTGTCTGCCGCGCTGAGGTTTACGCAATCGACCCCGACGGGAACGTACGCTACCGGCACGATGGACGGGAGCACCGCCTAAACGCCGGGCACGTGTTGGCCAACGTGACTCCGAGCGTGCTGGCCGAACTGCTCGGCGAACCCCTGCCCGCCCAGGCGCCCGGTGCGCAGGTGAAGGTCAATCTGATGCTGCGCAGGTTGCCCCGCCTGCATGACCGGACGGTGACGCCGGAGCAGGCGTTCGGCGGGACGTTCCACATCAACGAGACCTACCGTCAACTGGACAAGGCGTATACGCGCGCGGACCACGGTGTGGTGCCCGAACCACTACCGTGCGAGATCTATTGCCACTCTCTGACTGATCCCACCATCCTGTCCGACGGCCTGCGCGCCGCCGGCGCTCAGACGCTGACGGTGTTCGGCCTGCACACGCCGCATTCGTTGATCGCGGGAGGCGACCCCGACCGGATGCGGGATACGTTGACCTCCGCGGTGCTGAATTCGCTGAACTCCGTTCTGGCCGAACCCATTCAGGATGTCCTGATGGAGGATGCGGCGGGCCGGCTGTGCATCGAGGCGAAGACGACATCCGATCTGGAGCACTCGCTGGGGATGACGGCAGGCAACATCTTCCACGGTGCGCTGTCCTGGCCTTTCGCCGAGGATGACGAGCCGCTGGACACGCCGGCGCGACGATGGGGCGTAGCGACCGACCATGACCGGATTCTGTTGTGCGGCTCGGGATCACGCCGTGGCGGTGCGGTGTCGGGTATCGGCGGACACAATGCCGCGATGGCACTGCTGGCGGGCTAGCCGGCGGCGACGCGTTCGAGAATCGCCATCAACGACTGGAGCTCGGCGGTGTCGAGTCTGGCCAGCGCATCGGGCGCCGGGTCGGTGATCGCGTCGATCTCACGAACCATCGCGTGACCGCCCTCGGTGAGAGAAACTACCTTGCACCGTCGATTCGTCGGATCGATGTCACGCGCCACCAGTCCGCGATTTTCGAGGTCGTTGACCGCGACGGTGGCTGCGGGTGCGTCGATGGTCGCCGCATGCGCCAATTCCTTGACCGACATCGAACGCCGGCTCAGCCGTTTGAGGATGCGAATCCTGCTGAACGGCAACCCCGACTGCTCGACGACCGCCCGCTTCCAGCTGTCCCGGTTGTCCATCACCAGAGCCGCCATCGCGCCCCAGACTTCGTCGGCCAGCTTGTTACTTGACATCGGCGACCTCCAGTCGCGGATCGGTTCCGGCAATCAGCGGCGCGAGACGATCGGCCGAACGACCCGCCTGCTTGGTCGTCGAGTACAGGCCGAGCACGAATATCGTCAGCCCAAGGCCCGCGCAGATCAGCCAGAGCGGGCGGGCCGCCACTGCGAAGTCGGCACCTTTCGTCGCCAGCGCCGACCCGGCAACGGAACCGCACAACGCCACGCCGAGGCTGACGCCGACCTGGCGGCTCGTCGATGCCACGGCGGAGGCGGCACCCGCGCGGTCGATCGGCATACCGCTGACCGCCGTCGTCGTGATCGGTGCGTTGACCATCGAGAATCCGATGCCGAACACCGCGAAGACGACCAGTAGCAGCCAAACCGGGGTCGTCGCCGACAACAGCGTCAGCGTGACGGTCGCCACGGTGATCAGCGTTCCGGAGATCAACAGTGACGGCCTGCCGCCGTACCGACCGACCATGCGACCCGACAGCGGCGAGAAGACCAGTGCGCCGATGGCGACCGGCAGATAGATCAGGCCGGTTTCCATGGCCGAGAAGCCGCGCTCCTCCTGCAGGTACAGCGACATCATGAACAGGAAAGCGCCCCACGCGGCGAACGCGCACACCGCGATCATCGTCGCAGACGCGAACGGGACGCTGCGGAAGAATCGAAGATCGATGAACGGGTCATGGCGTCGTGACTCGTAGGCCAGGAAACCGATCAGCGCGACTACTGCGACGGCGGCAACGGCGATGGTGCGAATGTCGGTCCAGCCGAAGATCGGGCCCTCGATGAGTACGTAGACGATGCCGAACAGGAAGGCCATGCCGAGGGCTTGGCCGACCGGGTCGACGTCGCGCATCGTCGAGCGACTTGGATTCGGGCACGAAGATCACGGTCAGCAGAATCGCGAGTGCACAGATCGGCAGGTTGATCCAGAACACCGCGCGCCAGTTCATGAACTCGATGAGCGCCCCGCCGACGATCGGGCCGAGCGCCATCGAGATACCGACGACGCCACCCCAGACGCCGATCGCGCGGGCGCGCTCCACGCGGCCGGTGAAGACCTGCGTGATGATCGACATCGCCACCGGATTCATCATCGAACCGCCGATGGCCTGAAGGAACCGCGCGGCGATCAGCGTCTCGATGTTCGGCGCGAGGCTGCACATCAGCGAGCCGAATGCGAACACCGCCAGGCCGATCTGGAACGTGCGCCTGCGGCCGAACCGGTCCGCCGCCGCGCCGGCCAGCAGCAGCAGCGACGCCAGCACCAGCGTGTAGATGTCGATGACCCACTGCAGCTGCGACGCGGACGCCCCGAGGTCTGCGCGGATGTTCGGAATGGCGACGTTGACGATCGTCGCGTCCATCGACACGATCAGCAGGCTCAGGCAGCAGGTCACCAGGATGATGGCCTTGCGCCTGACTGCGTCATCTGGGCGACGACCAGTTGCATTCACACAACTATTGTGAAACTACAACTGTCCCGAAGGCAAGTCCCCGCGCGAGTGACGTACCTCGCAGTGGGTCTGCCTAGCGTGCGCCGGTGTCGACGTAGTCGCGCTCGGTGTACCCGGTGTAGATCTGGCGCGGGCGGCCGATCTTGCCGCTGCCCTCGTCGTGCATCTCCCGCCAGTGCGCGATCCACCCGGGCAGCCGGCCCAGCGCGAACAGCACGGTGAACATGCGGGTCGGGAAGCCCATCGCCCGGTAGATCACGCCGGTGTAGTAGTCGACGTTCGGGTAGAGCTTGCGCTCGATGAAGAAGTCGTCGGTCAGGGCGATCTCCTCGAGCTCCTTGGCGATGTCCAGCAGTTCGTCGTCGCCGCCGAGCTTGCCGAGGATCTTGTCGGCCTGCTCCTTGACGATGCGTGCCCGCGGGTCGTAGTTCTTGTACACCCGATGGCCGAAGCCCATCAGCTTGACGCCGTCTTCCTTGTTCTTGACCTTCTTGACGAACGTCGCAACGTCGTCATCGCCGACGCGGATCTTCTCGAGCATCTCGAGCACCGCCTGGTTGGCGCCGCCGTGCAGCGGGCCCCATAGCGCGTTGATGCCGCCGGAGATCGAGGTGAACAGGTTGGCCTGCGACGAGCCGACCAGCCGCACCGTCGACGTCGAGCAGTTCTGCTCGTGGTCGGCGTGCAGGATGAACAGCATGTCGAGTGCGCGTACCAGCTCCGGGTCGACCTCGTAGGGCTCGGCAGGGAGGCCGAACGTCATCCGCAGGAAGTTCTCGACGAGGCTCATCGAGTTGTCCGGGTAGAGGAACGGCTGACCGACGGACTTCTTGTACGCATAGGCCGCGATCGTCGGCATCTTGGCCAGCAGCCGGATGGTCGACAGTTCGACCTGTTCGTCGTCGAACGGGTCGAGCGAATCCTGGTAGTACGCGCTCAGCGCGTTGACCGCACTGGAGAGCACCGGCATCGGGTGCGCATTGCGCGGGAAGCCGTCGAAGAACCGCTTCAGGTCTTCGTGCAGCAGGGTGTGCCGCTGGATCTGGGTGGTGAACGCCTCGAGCTGTTCGGTCGTCGGCAGCTCTCCGTAGATGAGCAGGTAGCTGACCTCGATGAAGTTGGACTTCTCCGCGAGCTGCTCGATCGGATACCCGCGATACCGCAGGATGCCGGCGTCGCCGTCGATGTAGGTGATGGCGCTCTTGGTCGAGGCGGTGTTGACGAAGCCTTCGTCGTACGTGGTGTAACCGGTCTTGGCCAACAGCGAACCCAGGGCGATGCCGTCGGAACCTTCGGTGGCGTGGACAACGTCCAGTTCAAGCTCGCCACCGGGGTAATTGAGAGTGGCGTGCTCGTCTTTTTCGGCCACGGGGATCCCTTCTACGTTGCAAGGAATGTGGAGTATGCCCTTCAAAAGGTAGTCCCATTCCACCAGTCCCGCCCGCGGGGGTTCTGCCAGATGGTCAGACTGTCTGTCGATTGCCCGTCGCGAGCCCTGTGAACTCGGCGAATGTGATCTCCAGCCGCTCGGCCACGTCGTCGATGCTCAGGGCCGCCCACTCCCGGCCGTCGTTCGCCAGATCGGACAGCGCCGTCATGAGAACCGAACCCGCGACGGCGGACACCAGCTTTGGCCCCCGATCGTCGACACTCACGCCCATCCGCTTGGCCAGTTCGGTGTCGACGGCGTTGGCGCGGTACTCCAGGGCCGCCTGCCGCAGGGCGGGCGACGACAGGAAGATCCGCACGATGCACATCACCCGGTCCGCCGACAGCTCCCCGGCCTGGGCGACCTTCGCCGAGTTGGCCATCGCAAGATAGGCGTTCAGCAGCGCCTCGAAATGGTTGAGCTCGCGCGGTTGGCGTGTCAGTTCCACGGCTGTTCTGTCCAGCACTTCGTCGACCAGGGCCAGTGCGATGGCGTCCTTGGTGGCGAAATAGCGGCTGAACGTGCGGGGTGAGACGTCGGCGATCGCGGCGATCTGGTCGACGGTGGTGCGGTCGAAACCCTGCCGATCGCAAAGGTCCACGGCAGCGTCGATGAGGGTCGCGCGAGTTCGTTGTTTTTTGCGCTCCCGCAAGCCGAGGGATGCCTCCCCCCTGAGTTCAGGCACGATTCGGATGCTAACCAGCCAAGGTAAGAAGCCACTGAGAAAAGTGGCACCCACCGACATTTGGCCTCCTACGCCACACTTTTGCCATCGCCGGCTGCCCGGTACCGGATGAATGCAGACGCCATCGTCAGGAGCGGGCGATCGGGCCGAGCACTTACGGCTGCAGTCGCTCGATCCGGCTGTTGTGCACGGTCACCGGCAGCTCGGCATCGGTGACGACTCGGATCCTGTTGTGCACCCGGTTCTCCCGGCCCTGCCAGAACTCCACGATCTCGGGCGCGATGAGGTAACCGCCCCAGTTCGGCGGCACCGGGACCTCGTCGAGATCGGCGAATCGCCGTGTTACCTCGGCCAACTGCTCGAGCAGCGCGGCGCGCGAGGCGATCTGCGCGGACTGGTGCGACGCCCACGCGCCCAGCTGCGAACCACGCGGGCGCTTGGACCAGTAGTCGGCGGTCTGCGCGTCAGACACCTTGGTGACCGGGCCCCGGACGTGAACCTGCCTGCCCAGCAGGTACCAGGGAAACGTCGCCGACGCGTAGGGCATCGCGGCCAGCTCCGCACCCTTGGCGGAGTCGTAGTTGGTGAAGAAGGTGATGCCGTCGTCGTCCACGCTCTTGCAGAGCACCGAGCGGGTGGACGGGCGTCCGCGAGCGTCCGCGGTGCCCACCACCATCGCATTGGGTTCGGCGACTCCTGCATGTTCGGCGTCCGCTAACCACTTGCGCAGCAGCACAACCCAGCCGTCGGCGAGCCAGTCCGCGTCGAGGTCGCCGCTGCCGTCCTTCTCCACCGAACCGTATTCCACCCGCATCCTGGCCAGGTGGTCGTCATCGCGAGATGCCACGCGATCACGCTACGCCTCGCCTGTTCGGTACGTGGTTACCCACCGGTAAGGGTCGCGGGGCCGGGTGCGAGAATTCGCCCATGACTACGACGTCAGCAATCCCCGAGGATTTCGTGCCCGGACTCGAAGGGGTCGTCGCCTTCACCACCGAGATCGCCGAACCCGACAAGGACGGCGGCGCGCTGCGATATCGCGGCGTGGACATCGAGGATCTGGTCAGCCAGCACGTCACCTTCGGCGACGTATGGGCGCTGCTGGTCGACGGCAAGTTCGGCCACGGCCTACCGCCGGCGGAGCCGTTCCCCCTGCCCATCCACAGCGGCGACGTCCGGGTCGACGTCCAGGCCGGCCTGGCCATGCTGGCCCCGATCTGGGGCTACCAGCCCCTGCTGGACATCGAGGACCAGACCGCGCGCGACCAACTGGCGCGAGCGTCGGTGATGGCGCTGTCCTACGTCGCGCAATCCGCGCGCGGTATCTACCAACCGGCGGTCCCCCAGCGTGTCGTCGACGAATGCTCCACCGTGACAGCGCGATTCATGACCCGCTGGCAAGGCGAGCCGGACCCGAGGCACGTCGAGGCGATCGACGCCTACTGGGTGTCGGCCGCCGAGCACGGCATGAACGCCTCGACGTTCACCGCCCGCGTCATCGCCTCGACCGGGGCCGACGTGGCGGCGGCGCTGTCGGGCGCGATCGGCGCGATGAGCGGCCCGCTGCACGGCGGAGCGCCGGCACGGGTGATCCCGATGATCGAAGAGGTCGAGAAGACCGGCGACGCGCGCGCAGTCGTCAAGGGGATCCTGGACCGCAAGGAAAAGCTGATGGGGTTCGGCCATCGCGTCTACCGCGCCGAGGACCCGCGTGCGCGCGTGCTGCGGGCCACCGCCAAGCGGCTGCAGGCGCCCCGCTACGAAGTCGCCGCCGCGTTGGAACAGGCTGCGCTCGCGGAGTTGCGCGAACGCCGCCCCGACCGTGCGATCGAGACCAACGTCGAGTTCTGGGCTGCGGTGATCCTCGATTTCGCGCAGGTACCGACCCAGATGATGCCTGCGATGTTCACCTGCGGCCGCACGGCGGGCTGGTGTGCGCACATTCTCGAGCAGAAGCGGCTCGGCAAGCTGGTGCGCCCGGCAGCCATCTACGTGGGCCCCGAACCGCGTAGGCCGGAATCCGTCGAGGGTTGGGACCTAGTCTCGCGATCGTGACGACGGCGACGTTCGGCTCGGCGGCCACGAGTTTCGCCGCCCTGGTGCACGAGATTCCTGCCGGCGCATGGGGCGAACCCGGTCTGGGTGAGTGGGATATCCGCTCCTTGGTGGGACATGCGTCGCGATCGCTGACGACCGTGCGCAGCTACCTTCAGACCACCGCCGAACACGTGGACATCACAACGCCGGAGGAGTACTACGGGCGGGTCACCCCGTCGGCGCTGGGTATCGATCCCGCGGATGTCGCCGAGCGAGGCAGGCGGGCAGGCCGCGAACTCGGCGATGACCCGGCGGCCGCTGTCGATGAACTGGTGTCCGAAGTGATGAGCGATCTCGCGGCCGTCGACAATCCGGTGATCACGGTGATCGGCGGACTGGGCATTCGACTGCACACCTACTTGCCGACTCGCACATTTGAGCTGGCGGTGCACGGGATGGACATCGCCAGGGCGCTCGACCTCCGGTACGAACTGCCGGCGGCCCCGCTCGCCGAGGCGTTGGACGTCGCCACCCGAACGGCGATCCGCACCGGACACGGCCCCTCGGTGCTTCTCGCGCTGACGGGACGGTCTGCGTTACCGCCGTCGTTCTCCGTCGTGTGACCCGCAAAGTTAGATACGACAAAGTTAGATACAACACGTGCGACCACCGAAATGAACCTAAACGCGGATGCCTCCTTTTAAGGTGGGCGGGTGCCCCAGATGGATCGCCGCAACATGATGATGATGGCGGGTCTTGGCTTCTTGGCCGCCACGATTCCCGTTTCCCAAGCTCAAGCGAGCCCGCTCGATCGCGCGCCGCGACCGCAGCAGCCGCCGACAGGCGACCCGGGCGGCGGATACCTCTTCTCCGACGAGTTCGACGGTCCGGCGGGGTCAGCTCCCGATCGGTCCAAGTGGGTTGTCCAGACCTGGCAGGACGACGTGTATCCGCCGGTCGCAGGGATATACCGCGACGACCGTCGCAATGTGTTCCTCGATGGCAACTCCAACCTCGTACTGCTCGCCACCAACGAAATGGGCACGTACTACGGCGGCAAGCTACGCGGCATCTGGCGGGGCATGATCAACCAGACGTGGGAAGCGCGAATCAAACTCGACTGCCTGACGCCAGGGGCCTGGCCGGCGTTCTGGGCGGTGAACGAGGATCCGCTGCCCGACGGTGAGGTCGACATCTTCGAGTGGTACGGCAACGACGCGTGGGCGCCGGGGACGACGGTGCACGCCGCATCGAACGGCAAGACATGGGAGGGCAAGTCGATCCCGGGTCTCGTCGACGGCGCCTGGCACACCTGGCGGATGCGTTGGGACGAGGACGGTTTCAAGTTCTGGCGCGACTACGTCGACGGTGCCGAGCCGTACTTCGCCGTGCCTCCGACTCCGATTCAAGTGTCGGGCAGGCCCGGCGACCTCCGGTGGCCGTTCAGCATCCCCGGCTATTGGATGCAGCCCATGTTCACCCTGGCGGTCGGCGGCCCCGGCGGCGGAGATCCGGCCCGGGGCGTGTACCCGGCGGCGATGCTGGTCGACTACATCCGCGTCTGGTAGGCGGTTTCGGCGCTCATCGCGTCGCCCTGATGACCTGAACCAGGTTGAACTGCCAGCGTTCCTGTAGCCGGTAGCCGGCGTCGCGGACGACCGCGAACGCCGGGGTGCCCCCGAACAGCGGACCTGGCTCCATCAACTCGTTCTGCTCGTGGGCGGGCCGCGACGGATCGGCCTGGGTGATGATCCACACGACGCGGCATACGTTCAGGGGGCCCACCGACGCCTCAGGTACAAGGTTGGTGTCGAAGACGTCGTTGCGGTCGGTCGCCTTCTGCCAGAGGCTGATGTCGACAACTTTGGCGTACGCATCGGGGCGCGCCGCCAGCAGTGGCCGCATCGGAGCAGGCATGAAAGTCACGGTGTCGTTCACCAGCAGGCACTCGCCCGGCTCGCCCTTTGCCTTTGCGGCGATCAGGTCGGCGACCTGGCTGTAGTCCATTCCGTACTTTGCATACGGGCCGCGTTGTACCAGTAGATAATTCGGCGCAGCGGCAAGCGTGAACACGACGAGCACGGCCGCTGCTACCCACGGCCGGACGGCCAATGCGCCGACGCACACGCCCAGCACGAGTGCCATCGCCGGTGCGGTGAAGCACAGGTAGCGAGGCGTGTATATGGGATGGATCATGGCCGAGTAACCGAGGATCAACGCGGTGGGGACGACCAGCCAAGCAATCCCCAGGATCAACAGCTGGCGATCCGGCTTGGTCAGCTGCGCGGATGTGAAGCGCCACAAGATGACAGCCATCACCACAACGCAGGCCGAAGCGACCAGGAACAGGGGGCTTCGTTCGAAGTACTGCTGAACGGCGACGTCTTCGACGGTCCGGCGGCCCACCGGCGAGATCCAGACGATCTGATGCGCTTGCCCGACGGCCAACCACACGAACGGCGCCGCGGCGGCGCACGCGCACAACGTCGTGACGATGAACCGCACGAGGACAGCTCGGCCCGGCAGGTAGACGCACAGGAATACGGCGTGCGCCAGGAACATCAGAGCCAGGTACACGTCGAGCAGAATCGACGCCACCATTGCGACCCCATACCAGAGCCAGACCCATTCACTGTCGCGGCGCATGGCGTACATGAGCAGTACGGTCGACCACACGGCGAACAGCATCGACAGCGCATACGGCCGGGCTTCGATCCCTGCCCAGGTCGCGCGCGGCAGGATCGCGCAGATGACCCCGGCGCTCAGAGCCACGGTGCGCGCGGAGAACTGCTTACCCAGCACCACCACCCCGGCCGCGGCACCTCCGACTGCCAGACCGCTCGGCACGCGCGACCAGAATTCCGTCGGTCGGGAAGATCGTGAACCAGCCGTGCATGAGCACGTAGTACAGGCCGTGGACGGCGTCGACGTTGCCCATCATCTGCCACAACTGCGCAAGCGAGCGGCTGTATGACGCCGAGATCGTCGCGGCCTCGTCGTACCAGAACGACGGTCGGCCCGCGCCGACCAGACTGATGGCGACGGCGAAGACTCCCACGATCAGGGGGTCGAGCACGACCACCCTCGGTCTCGTCAGGACTCCCCGTCCAAGCACGCCGCTATGTTGCCAGACACTGCGCGATTAGTTTGGCCCGTCTCGCGGGTCGTATTTGCAGCCCGCGAGGGAGAACACAACTCTGCTAGGAGACTGCTCATGGCAATCGACGTCCAGCCAGCCCTATCCCCCCACCTCATCGTCGACGACGCTGCGGCCGCGATCGAGTTTTACGTCAAGGCTTTCGGCGCCCAGGAGTACGGCCGGGTTCCGGGCCCCGACGGCAAGCTGGTCCACGCCGCGTTGAACATCAACGGCTTCATGGTGATGCTCAACGACGACTTTCCCGAGATGAGTGAGGGCAAGTCGCTGACCCCCAAGGCACTTGGCGGCACCCCGGTGACCATCCACCTGACCGTCACCGACGTCGACTCGAAGTTCCAGAAGGCCGTCGACGCGGGAGCCACGGTGGTTCACCCGCTGGAGGACGCCTTCTGGGGTGATCGATACGGCGTCGTGCGTGATCCGTTCGGGCATCAGTGGTCGATGGGCCAGCCGATGCGGGAGGTCAGCATGGAGGAGATCGAAGAGGCGATGAAGCAGAGCCGGTAGCGGCTCAGACGAGTGTCGGTCTAGTTGTTGGTTGGTGGTGGTTTCGGTTCGAAGGGTGTGTACCACCGCCAGTCGGCGCGTTCGCCGAAGGGGCCGCGGTAGGGCGCCACGTCGGGTGGGGGCCGATTCGGTGGTCGGGCCAGCGGTCCGGGGTGAGTTGGTCGGCCATCACTGTCGGTGACGGTGAGGCTGTCGGGGGGTCCGGTGATGGTGATGGCGCCGCGGTGGTGCAGCCGATGATGGTAAGGACAGACCAGCACCAGGTTGTCCAGGTCGGTGGCCCCGCCGTCTTCCCAGTGCCGCAGGTGGTGGGCGTGCAGGCCGCGGGTGGCCCCGCAGCCGGGGACCGCGCAGGTGCGGTGACGGTATTCCAGCGCGCGGCGCAGGCGGCGGTTGATGGTGCGGGTGGCCCGTCCGGCGCCGAGGAGCTGCCCGTCGCGGTGAAACCACACCTCGCAGGTGGCATCACAGGTCAGGTACCGGCGGTCCGCGTCGGACAGCAGCGGCCCCAGATGCAGGGCGGCGATCTTGTCTTTGACGTCGAGATGCACCACGACGGTGGTGTGCTGGCCGTGCGGGCGGGCGGTGACGTCGGCGTCCCAGCCGGCCTCGACCAAACTCATGAACGCATCCCCGGTGTTCGGGAACGGCGGCAGCTGATCCGAGCCGGTATCTGGGGCGTGGTCGCCGGTGTCGTGGTCGCGTTTCCACTGCGCGATCAGCGCATCCAGGTGCGACTGCAGGGCGGCGTCGAAGGTGGCCGCCTCCACATGCCCGAGGGTGATCCGCCAGCAGGCGCCGTGCTCGGTGGTGGTCTTGGTGATCGAGCGTTGCGGCTCGGGCGCCGGGTCGGGGTCAGGTCGTGGTTCTAGATTCAGCGCGGTGCGTAGTTGGTTGACGGTGGCGACCTCGGCCAGTGACACATAGTGCTCATCGGATCCTTTTCCGGCCTTCTCGGCGATGATGCCGACCTGATCCAAAGACAATCGGCCTTCCCGCAGGCCCGCCACGCAGCGCGGAAACTCATCCACCCGCTGCGCGAGGGCAGCGATCGTCTGGGCATTTCTCGGAGAGCTCCCGGTCTTCCACGCCACCAGCGCCGCGATCGAGCGTGCACCCGTCATGCCCACCAGATTGTCGCGATCCATCTCGGCCACAATGTCCACGATGCGCCCATCAATGGCGTTGCGCTGACCCATCAACTCGCCCAGCTCGCCGAACAACACCTCAAGACGATCCTTCGGACGCAACACCGAAGCGTCAGACACGGCGAGCGAGGACATAACCCCATCAAAGCACCGGGGTCCGACAAGTCCTGGGCGACAACCCAACTGGAATCTGCGGGCGACCTTCGGCCTAACGCAAAAGGCCGGCGAGCATGCGCTTGCGCATCGACGGCGCCGGCGCGGTGGCCGCTGCGGCCAGCATGTCGGCGATGGTCGTGAACTTGTCGCGGGGCCGCTGGTCACCGCCGCGGGCAATCTCCGCACCGTCGATCGCCTCCCAGCCCGCAGCGTCGACCATGTCAGGCCGCCGGTGGCGCACGAGCTTGTCCAGTGCGGCCGGCTTGCCGGCGGGGTCGGCGAGCAGTCCTGCGTTGTAGTCGGCCACCAGATTGTGCACGGTCTCTCACCGCACACGACTTGTTGGTGCCGATGAAGCCGGTGGGACCGCGTTTGATCCAGCCCGCGACATAGCTGCCACGCACAGCGTCACCCGAGGCCGGATCGATCACTCGACCGCCGTCGTTGGGTACGACCGCGGCCGCATCGTCGAACGGCAGATCGCGAATCGGCTTGCCGCGGTATCCAATCGAGGTCAGAACGAGGCCTGCATCGATTCGACGGATCACGTCGGATGCCAGTCACGGTGAACTCCACACCCTGTGCGCGTCGCTCGCCGAGAATGCGTGCCGGCGTCAGCTGGTACGCCAGTCGGATGCGCGGCCGGGTTGCCGGTGCGGACTCATCACCGAGCTTGGACAGGATCTCCAGCTTGTTGCGCGTCAACGGATCCGTCTCGGCCGCGAGGTCGCGGGTGACCAGATCATGGAATCCGCGTCGCTGCGTCGAGCACCACGTCGCACCTCGACGTCAGCCCGATCAGCTCCGGCAGCGTGAAGGCCGAATGCGCCGGACCGCGGCGCGCGGCGATGACGACCTCGGCCACCTGCGAACCGCGCAGCGCGGCAAGCGCGTGATCGGAGATGTCGGTCCGCGCCAGCGCGTCCGGGTCGGTCGTCAGGATGCGGGCCACATCGAGCGCCACATTGCCGTTTCCGACGATCACCACCCGTTCATGGCTCAAATCGACTGGCAGATCGGTGAATTCGGGATGCCCGTTGATCCACGCGACCATCTCGGTGGCGGTGCCCGTGCCGGGCAGCCCCATGCCGTCGATGTCGAGGCGGCGGTCGTTGGGCGCACCGACGGCGTACAGCACGGCGTGATGGTGGGCCAGCAGGTCGGCATGCGTCAGATCCGATCCCACGTCGACGTTGAGGTAGAACGTGAACCCGGGCAGCCGTGGCAATCTTGTCGAACAGTCGCGTCACCCGTTTGGTGCTCTGGTGATCGGGGGCGACCCCCGCACGCACCAGCCCGTAGGGCGTCGGCAGCCTCTCGAAGACGTTGACCCGCACGCCGCGCTGAGTCAGTAGTTCGTCTGCGGCATACATCGCGGCCGGGCCCGACCCGACGATCGCCACGGTCAACGGCCCATCGGACCGCGGCCGAACCAGTGGTGCGTCGATCACCGGCGCGAGCTTGGACGTCGGGGGCAGCTTCTCGCCCGGTGCCCGATCGGGGTAGAACGCGGCATTGAGTTCGACGAACGGCAGTTGCTCGGGCTCCAGCCGAGTGTCGGGTGCGATGGCGCCGACCGGGCATGCCGATACGCACGCGCCGCAGTCCACGCAGGCGACCGGATCGATGTAGAGCATCTCCGCAGTCGCGAAGCCCGGCTCATCCGGTGAGGGGTGGATGCAGTTCACCGGGCAGGCGTAGACACAGGACCCGTCGCTGCAACACGACTGGGTGATCACATGGGGCATGAGATCCTCTAAGCCGCTGCCACCACGTGCTGGCGGGCAGGCTCGCTGCGGTAGCGACTCGGGCGACCGTCGATCTTGCAGATCCGCCAGATCAGCTTGGCGATCGGGTTCATCAAACCGGTGTCATCGCATAGCATCCGGACGTCGCCGAACATGTCGCGCAGCATCTGGCGCGACTCAGGCGAACGGAAGAACACCTCCTTGCGCACCGAGCGCGGGATGTCGAATTCCTTCCAGAACGCACGCGGCGGAACGATGATCGCCGAACACAGAATCCGCATGGTCAGCGGAACGTAGAGCGACAACCAGAACCGCTTGCGCCGCGGCAGGTGCGGAACGCGCTTGCGCAGATACTCATGCGCGAACGAGATGTGGCGGGCTTCCTCGGCGACGTGGATCGCCATCACGCGCTCCATGATCGGATGCAGTGTCTTGCCCTCGCGCAGCACGTTCTTCTGCGTGTGGTCGATGGGCTCCTCGCCCGCGAGGATGCCGAACCAGAACGGGATCGGCAGCGGACCGGCGACCAGCGGGATCACCGGTTGGATCCATTTCAACATGCGCGGCATACCGGGCACGTCGGCGCCGATGCGGTTCACCATCTCCTGGAACATCATGGTGTGGTTGCACTCTTCGACCGCCTCGTGCAGGCAGTACCGGTACTCCGGTGAGCCGTTGGGCGTCCAGAAGGCGTACTCCATCAGTCCGCGGATCAGAATCGACTCGAAGTGCAGGCCGACCTTGGCGACGTTCGCCTGGCGCCACATGCCGATCGCGATCTGACGTTCGCGCGACTGCGCCTGATACCAGGGGTGCCGGCCGAACGGATCGGTCGCCGGAAGAATCCAGCGCTCGTCGTCCTCGACCACCGCGAACTCCGGGGAATCCCAGTCGATGTCGGTGTACGGATTGAAGTTGCGTCGCACCGACCCCTCCGACAATGTGTTGAGCAGGTCGACGTATGCGGTGTCGTCGCTGACATCCATGTTCCGGCGCCAGCGCCGGACCATGCGCGTCTTGGCTTCTTTGACTGCCATTCGTCGCCTCCTAGCTGAGGTTTACAAGCCTCGATTGCCAACACGGTACCGCAGGTATCGCATACCGGGAATACCCCCTTCCGTCATGTGTCACACCGGGCTCAGCGACGACTTCTGTGACGGAGACCACACCGGGTTGGACGGAAGACGCGACGACGCACGCATCCTCACCAAACTGCGAACGGCGGGGAACTACCTCGTCCCGAAATCCCCGGTCACTGTCAGCATGCTGCCGCTCCGCACCGCCGAGAACCCGGCTTCGGTCAGTGCACAGTCGGTGATGATCGCGCGGTGGCCCGGACTGTTCATCCACCAGTTGACTGCGGCGGCCGGGCTACCGCCGGGGCCGTTCGCCCAGAAGACGATCTCGCCGAGGTCGGAATACGACGTGTAGCCGGCGTCGGTGACACGCTGAGCAAGGGAGGACCCGTCCGAACCGGTGTGGGCTGCGACCCCGGTCCTGAGCATGTCGTTGGCGTGCCGCGCCGCGGACGCGGTCAGCTGCGGGTTAGGAGCAACCGGACCGCAGCCGTTGGCCGCGCGCGTGGCATTGATCTGATCCAGTACCGCGCCGCCCTCGTCCGCCCGGACCGGCGTCGCGGCAAGCACCGAGCCGAACGCCGCCAGCGCCGCCGCGCAAATCGGCACGAACTTCTTGGTTTCCCCGCGACTGATCATCTGCCCCCCAATGGGCTCAGTCCCCGACAGATCACATTATGGATACAAAACGGTTCCATCGTGTGTTCTTTCCCCACTTTTTCCACATTTTCTGCATACGAACCCCGCAGCAGGCGCGCAAGGCCGGTCACTACTCTTGACCGCATGGCCGACCTCACGATTCCCGCCGACCTCAAACCCCGCGATGGCCGCTTCGGATGCGGACCGTCCAAGGTGCGCCCGGAACAGCTGCAGGCCCTGGCCGCGGCGGGCGATGTATTCGGGACGTCGCATCGGCAGGCCCCGGTGAAAAACCTCGTCGGCCGGGTCCGTGACGGACTGCGCCAGCTGTTCTCGCTGCCCGACGGATACGAGGTGATCCTGGGCAACGGCGGCACCACTGCGTTCTGGGACGCCGCGGCATTCGGGTTGATCGACAAGCGTTCGCTGCACCTCACCTACGGCGAGTTCAGCAGCAAGTTCGCGTCGGCCGTCGCCAAGAACCCATTCGTCGGCGACCCGGTCGTCGTCAAGGCCGATCCCGGCAGCGCGCCCGAGCCGCAGTCGGATCCGTCCGTCGACCTCATCGGATGGGCGCACAACGAAACATCCACCGGCGTCGCGGTTCCCGTGCAGCGGCCCGCGGGCTCCGACGGCGCGTTGATCGCCATCGACGCCACCTCCGCAGCCGGCGGGCTGCCCGTCGACATCGCCGATGCCGACGCCTACTACTTCGCGCCGCAGAAGAACTTCGCCAGCGACGGTGGCCTCTGGGTCGCGATCCTCTCCCCCGCCGCGCTCGCCCGCGTTGAGGCTGTTGCGGGGTCCGGTCGCTGGGTGCCCGAGTTCCTTTCGCTGCCGATCGCGATCGAGAACAGCCTCAAGAACCAGACCTACAACACCCCCGCGATCGGCACGCTGATCATGTTCGCCGACCAACTCGAATGGATGCTGGGCAACGGGGGCCTGGACTGGGCGGTCAAGCGCACCGCAGACTCGTCACAGCGGCTGTACGGCTGGGCGGAGGCGTCGAAGTTCGCCACGCCGTTCGTCGCCGACCCGGAGCTGCGGTCGCAGGTGGTGGGCACCGTCGACTTCTCCGATGCCGTAGATGCTGGAGCTGTCGCAGCAACTTTGAGGTCCAACGGAATCGTCGACACCGAGCCGTATCGCAAACTCGGTCGCAACCAGTTGCGGGTCGGCATGTTCCCCGCCGTCGACCCGGACGACGTCAGCGCACTCACCGCATGCATCGACTGGGTTGTAGAACGCCTCTGACCTGCCCGCGTGTCTACCCGGTAACGGGCAGATAACGCAGTAGGGTCGCTCTGATCGGGCCTCGTAGGCGCCCGGAGGAGGTCGACATGCGGAAACTCAAAGTCGTTGGACTCGACGTCGACGGCAAACAAATCATCTGCGAGGCCGACGACTCCGGCGAGAAGTTCCTGTTGTTCTCCGATGACCGGTTGCGCGCCGCCGTGCGTGGCGAGAAGACCGGCTCCACCGCCTCTCAACCGCCTTCCCAAACCAACGATGAGACCCCAATTGGTCTGCGTCCCAAGGAGATTCAGGCCAAGATTCGCGCGGGCGCGTCCGTCGAGCAGGTCGCCGCAGCCTCCGGAGTCGACGTGGTGCGCGTCGAGAGATTCGCACACCCGGTGCTTCTGGAGCGCTCGCGGGCAGCCGAGCTGGCAACCGCGTCACACCCCGTGCTGGCCGACGGCCCCTCGGTGCTGACACTCCTGGAGACGGTGACGACGTCGCTGATAGCCCGCGGGCTGGGCGCCGAGGCCACCAACTGGGATGCCTGGCGCAATGAGGACGGTCGCTGGACCGTGCAGATGGCGTGGAAGGCCGGACTGTCCGACAACGTGGCGCACTTCCGGTTCACCCCCGGCGCGCACGGCGGCACAGTGACGGCCCTCGACGACGCCGCGTCCGAGCTGATCGACCCGGACTTCGCGCGTCCGCTGCGGCCGGTTGCGGCCGTTCCGCAGCTGGAGCTGCAGGTCGAACCGGAGCCACGCCCCCAGCCGGAGGTCGAGGCCGAGCCGGCACCGCCCGCCGCACCGAAGCCGCGCGCACGCAAGGGCAAGCCACCCGTGCCCGCCTGGGAGGACGTGCTTCTCGGCGTGCGGTCCAGCGGCCAGCGCTGAGGCTTGATCTGAACTTCGGTTGAGGTCGGTTCTCGACGCTGTGGCGGTCCGGCAATCTACCCGCGATCGAGGCCGATACCGGCCGATGCTCTGATCGCCGACCGATGCTCCGGTTACTGCGCAATCGCGACGGCGATCACCGTGAGCCACGCGCACCCGACGCCCACCGCTGCGCCGAGCACGAACCACCGCCAGACCGGTCGTCTACGCCATCCCCACACCGTCGGAGTCAGGCCACCGACAGCGACCAGATTGAGCCCGATCGCCAGCAGCGGATGCACCTTCAGCAGCCCCAGGCTCAGCACCACGATGGCGGCCGCGATGACTGCGGCGACGAATGCGGCAACCGTCAGGCCCGTCGCCCACGGCGTCGATTCGTCAGTCACCCGATCAATCTAGCTGGCGAGCCTGGCCCGTTCGTAGAAGGCGAGAGCCGCGGCGGTCGCGACGTTGAGCGAGTCGGTGCCGCGCGACATCGGAATGCGTACCCGCATGTCGCTGGCCCGCATCGACACGTTCGGACAATCCGGGCCCTTCGGCGCCGACGAGCACGGCCAATCGTTGGTCGGCGACCTCCGACATCGCGTCGGCCAGTGTGCGGGCGGCTGGGTCGGGCGTCATCGCCAGCAGACGAAAGCCGTTGTTCCGCAACATTTCCAGGTCGACGGGCCAGTCCGCCGCCCACGCGTAGGGCACGAGCAATGCGTGACCCATCGACACCCGAACCGCGCGCCGGTACAGCGGGTCCGCGCAGCCGGTGCCGAACACGATCGCATCGACGCCGAGGCCGGCGGCGTTGCGGAAGATGGACCCGAGGTTCTCGTGGTCGTTGACCCCTTCGAGGACGGCGATCGTGCGGGCGGCGTCGAGCACCTGCGGCACCGAGAGTTCGGGCGGGCGGGACGCCGATGCCAGCACGCCGCGGTTGAGGTGAAAACCCACGACGTCGGCCATCACGTCGGCGGAGACGCGATAGTACGGCGCCGCAACGCCATCCAGGTCACCGGCGAGCTCGGCCAGGCGCCGGTCGGTGCCCAGCAGGGCGCGCGGCGCGAACCGCGACACCAGCATGCGCTGCACCACCAACACTCCCTCGGCGATGACCAAACCTTTACCGGTGGGCAGGTCGGGCCTGCGATCCACACTGTTGAGTTCGCGGAAGTCGTCCAACCTCGGATCTGCAGAGTCGGCGACGTCGATTACGTTGACGCTCACGCGCTTTCGTCAACCATCGCCGACATGAGGTCAACAACCCTGAGACCGTCGGGATCTGTCACAGCGAAAAGGTTACCTAGCGGGTCTGAAGCGAGTCTGAAGGAATCTGAAGGAAAGGTCCCAATGGACTACGTTCGAGAGACGATGACGCCGCAACCGCCCGACCTGCCGCCCGGTCTTCTCAAGCCGTGGCCGGTGATCGTCGTGATCACTGCGGGCTGGCTGATCGCCACGCTGTTGGCGTTCACAGTGCCCGGACTCCACGAATACCGGCCGTTCGCGGTGGCCGGCCTGGGCGTGGGTGTGCTTGGCACTTCAATCTTTCTGTGGCAACGTCACGCCGTGCGACGCGGATCGCGCGGCGCGCAGAGTGGACTCGACTGAATTCCACGACACGGCAAGGAGGTAGCGATGGCAGAGCCGCTGTTGCAAGCGCAAATCGAGATCGATGCCCCGGTGACGAAGGTCTGGTCGCTGGTCTCCGACCTCAGGCTGATGCCGCAGTGGAGCCCACAGTGCCGGCTGATGAAGACGCTCGGCGGCCCGGTGCGCCAGGGCAGCCGAACGATAAACCTCAACCGGCGCAAGTACCTGGTGTGGCCCACCACCAGCCGCATCACGGAGTTCATCCCGGAGCAGAAACTCGCATTCCGCGTCAACGAGAACGGAACGGTCTGGAGCTACGAGCTCGAACCGACCGCGGCCGGTACCCGGTTGACCGAGAGCCGTCATGCCGAGAACGGGGTGACGGCGTTCTCCAACATGTCGGTCAATGCACTGATGGGCGGAGTGCCCAGTTTCGAGCGCGAACTCGTCGACGGGATGAACGAATCCTTGGCGCGGATCAAGGCCGCGGCCGAAAGCTAATCGGCCGGCTCGGTGAGGTCGATCACGCCGTCGTCGTAGGGATCGAACAGCGGAGATCCGCTGCCGGGCGGCGGAGGCGTATCCGAATGAGCCCCGCAGCCGTATTCGGCGTCGACGACATGGCCGTCGGCCGACATCTCGTTGGCGCATACGCCGAACATCAAGCCCAGCGATCCCGACAGCGGGAGATAGAACCCACAGTCCCGGCACACGCGCCGAGTCGAGCGGGCCATCGCCGAACCGGGACCGTGCTCACCGTCATGCCAGCGTTGCGCGGCGTCCGCGCGGCCCCACGGACCGAGCACCTGCTTGCGACCGAAGCCCACCTCGGCGGCGACCTCGTCGACTTCGGGATCCCCGCTGGACATATAACCGGGCACGAGCCGGGGATCCTCGGTGGGCGGCGCGAGCAGATCGCCGGGGCTCAGGTCGCCGGGCTTGACCCGGTCATGCCACGGCACCCACTTCGGTGCCAGCAGTGCGGTCGGGCCGGGGACCAGCACGACTTCGCTGATGGTGGCGTGGTCAGCGCCGGGACACGCGGCCACGACGACGGCCCACTGCCAGCCGCGGTAGCCGGGCATGTCGGCGAGGAACCGATGGGTGGCCGCGGTCGGATCGTCGAACCCGGCGCCGAGATACTCCCCTACGGTGTCCTCACCACTGAACTCGACGATCGCCGCGCGTGCAGCGTCGACGGAGCCCAAAAGCACCGCCTCCAGGTCATGGCGAGTCGCGCGGATCCCCGGTGGGGGATGCCGCGCCATGCTCTGCAGATTCCGTCACGCTGTCCATCGTCACCAATTTTGCCCCACGTACCGCGCGGCTAGCCACACCGGTCGGCTTCACGCGCCCTGCCCCTCGATAGGGGAGAATCTCAACTGTGACCGGACCGCGCCGTGACGACTTTGACTCGGCGGGTCGGCGCGACCCTCGCTACTACCCACCTCGCCCTCCGGCCGACGCCGGCGGGGAACACCCCGGGATGGCCAACTACCCCAGTGATCCCGGCGACGGGGGCTACCGCCGGTCGGGCCGGTCGAACCCCATGCCCAGCGCCAACCGCTGGCTGCCACCGCTGGAGGAATCGATACTGCCACCCACGTCCGGTCGCCCGCCGCGCTCGGTCGGAGCCGGGGCAGGCGAGCGGGTCACCGTGACCAGAGCGGCCGCGCAGCGCAGCCGTGAGATGGGCTCCAAGATGTACGGCCTGGTACACCGCGCCGCCACGGCCGACGGCGCCGACAAGTCCGGGCTGACCGCGCTGACATGGCCGGTGGTCGCGAACTTCGCGGTCGACGCCGCAATGGCGGTCGCGCTGGCCAACACCCTGTTCTTCGCCGCCGCCTCCGGCGAAAGCAAGGGCAAGGTCGCGCTGTACCTGCTCATCACCATCGCGCCGTTCGCCGTCATCGCCCCGCTGATCGGGCCCGCGCTGGACCGGCTGCAACACGGTCGCCGGCTCGCACTTGCCACGTCGTTCATCCTGCGCACCGCGCTGGTGGTGGTGTTGATCGCCAACTTCGACGGCGCCACAGGCAGCTTCCCGTCGTGGGTGCTCTACCCGTGTGCATTGGGAATGATGGTGCTGTCCAAGTCATTCAGCGTGTTGCGCAGCGCGGTGACGCCACGGGTGTTGCCGCCGTCGATCGATCTGGTCCGGGTGAACTCGCGGCTGACGATCTTCGGCCTGCTCGGCGGCACCATGGTCGGCGGCGCCGTCGCCGCAGCGGCGCAGTATCTCTTCCGGGTCCTGGAACTGCCTGGGGCGCTGTACGTCGTCGTCGCGGTCTCGGTTGTCGGCGCGGCGCTGTCGATGCGGATACCCAAGTGGGTCGAGGTGACCGCAGGCGAGGTACCCGCGACACTGAGCTATCACGGCGCGCACCGGTGAATTGCGCCGCCATCCCGAGCGGCGATCGACGCGCCCGACAACCGCTGGGCCGCAACATCATCACCGCACTGTGGGGCAACTGCACCATCAAGGTGATGGTGGGCTTCCTGTTCCTCTACCCGGCCTTCTACGCCAAGTCGCACGACGCCAGCGGCTGGGAACAACTGCGCATCCTCGGCCTGATCGGCGCGGCAGCCGCGATCGGCAACTTCGCGGGCAACTTCACCAGCGCCCGCATGAAGCTCGGCCACCCCGCGCAGGTGGTCGTGCGCTGCACGGTCGCGGTCACCGCGAGCGCACTGGCCACCGCCGTCACCGGCAATCTGCTGGTGGCCGCGATCGGCACCCTGATCACCTCCGGCGCAAGCGCGATCGCCAAGGCCTCGCTCGACGCGTCGTTGCAGGATGACCTGCCCGAGCAGTCGCGAGCGTCGGCCTTCGGACGTTCAGAGTCGTTGCTGCAGTTGGCCTGGGTCGCGGGCGGGGCGATCGGCGTGCTGATCTACACCCAGCTGTGGGTCGGGTTCACGGGTGTCAGCGCGGTCTTGATCGTCGGCCTGGCCCAGACGATCGTGAGCTATCGCGGCGACTCGCTGATACCAGGCCTCGGCGGCAACCGTCCCGTGCTGGCCGAGCAGGAGGGCGGACGCCGCCCGGACAACGCGGCGGTGGCTCCGGAGTGAAACGCGTCGTGGCCGCGTGGGCGGTCGTGGTAATCGTTGCGTCGTCTGCGACCGGGGTGTTGATCTGGCGGCTTGCGCAGCATCCGCCACCGAAGCATCCGGAGATCAGCGCCTACTCGGACGGCCAGTTGGTGCGGGTCGGACCCTACAGCTACTGCGACGTGGTGAACCTCAACGACTGCGAAAACCCCGAGACGGTAGGCGAACTCGCTGTCGACGGGCGGCATCCGGTGCAGTTGTCCGTGCCACCCGCGATTGCCGGCGCGCCCTGGTTACTCGGTCGCAAATACGAGGATGCCGATGTGCTCGAGGAGTTCCGGCCCGACAGCACCCTTGCGGTCACCATTCCGACCGTCGACCCGCAGCGGGGAAAACTGACCGCCTTCGTGGTGCAGCTGCCCACGCTCGTCGTCGACCAGCAGGGCAACGAGTTTCCGTCATGGCACGCGGAGTGGTCGGTGCGAACGGTGTGGCCTCAGTCCGCGCCGTGACCGGCGGGCACTCGTTCGAACTCGCGCGGCGGCCCCGGCGGGGTGCCGTCGCCGAATGGCCTGCCGCCCAACGCCTCCCGGCCGTGCGGGGTGAGCCAATTCGACAGGTCCGGCCCCTTCGGCACGATCTGCGTCGGGTTGATGTCGGAGTGCACGATGTAGTAGTGCTGCTTGATCTGCACGAAATCGGTGGTGTCGCCGAAGCCGGGGGTCTGGAACAGGTCCCGGGCATAGGCCCACAGCACCGGTGACTCGGAGAGCTTGGTCCGGTTGCACTTGAAATGGCCGTGGTAGACGGGGTCGAATCGGGCCAGCGTCGTGAACAACCGCACATCGGCTTCGGTGATGGTGTCGCCGACCAGATATCGCCGAGTCTGCAGCCGTTCGGACAACCAATCCAGCGCGGTGAACAACCGGTCGTAGGCCTTCTCGTAGGCATCCTGGGAGCCGGCGAACCCGCACCGGTACACACCATTGTTGACCTCGGTGTAGATGCGCTGGGCCACGTCGTTGATCTCGTCGCGCAGCGGTTCGGGATACAGCTGCGGCGCGCCGTCGCGGTGGAATTCGGTCCATTCTTCGGAGAAGTCCAGCGTCATCTGGGCGAAGTCATTGGTGACGACCTCGCCTGTCGGCACGTCGACGATGGCGGGCACGGTGATGCCCTTCGGGTAGTCCGGGAACCGCTTGAGGTAGGCGTCCTTGCAGCCGCGGAATCTTCAGGACCGGGTCGACGCCTCCGGGGTCGAGGTCGAACGTCCAGCTGTCCTGGTCGTGCGTGGGACCGCAAAAGCCAATGGAGAGAGTGTCTTCGAGGCCGAGCAGCCGACGGACGATGATCGTCCGGTTGGCCCACGGGCAGGCTCGGGCGACGACCAGCCGGTACCGGCCGGCTTCGACGGGATACCCATCGCGTCCGTCGGCGGTGATTCGCGTGGTGATGTAGTTCGTGTCGCGGTTGAACTCGCCTCCGCTGGCGACATAGCTCATGCGTCCAGCATGCCCCCAGCGCGAAGACTTAGGCGTCGAGTTCGCTTGCGACGGCGCGGACCACTTCGGAGACCCGTCGCGCGACCTTGCGGTCGGGGTACCGGCCCTTGCGCAGCTCCGGCTGCACGGCGCCTTCCAGCAGCGTGATCATGTCCTCGACCATGCCGTGCAATTCGTCGGGCGTGTGCTTGTGCTCGGCGGCGGCGGCCTCGCGACGGGTGCGCGTCAGGCTCGGCGGCGAGTCGATGATCTTGACGCTCAACGCCTGCGGGCCGCGACGACCGGCGGCCATGCCGAACTCGACCTTCTGTCCCGCCTTGAGTCCCTCGACGCCCGACGGCAGCGCGGACGAACGGACGTAGACGTCCTCGCCCTCCTCCTGCGACAGAAAGCCGAAACCCTTTTCGGCGTCGTACCACTTAACCCGGCCGGTCGGCACTGGTCTCACCTGCTTGTCTGCTAAAGCGCTCAACATAACGAAAGCGTCCCGTGCGCAGGGACGCGTCTCTGGGGGATCCTACTCGGACCTCCACCCGTCGCTCACCCCCTTTACTCGGTAGGCTGGAACGACCGCTGGAGGGAAGATGCGCCTGATCCTGAACGTCATATGGTTGGTCTTCGGCGGCCTGTGGCTGGCTCTCGGCTACCTGCTGGCGGCCCTGATCTGCTTCGTCCTGATCATCACGATTCCATTCGGATTCGCCGCGTTGCGCATCGCGTCCTACGCGTTGTGGCCATTCGGCCGGACGGTCGTCGACAAGCCCGGGACCCGGCCCGGCGCCCTCATCGGCAACATCATCTGGGTCATCCTGTTCGGAATCTGGCTGGCGATCGGCCACGTCGTCACCGCGGTCGCGATGGCCGTCACGATCATCGGCATTCCGCTGGCGCTGGCCAACCTCAAGCTGATCCCGGTGTCGCTGTTGCCGTTGGGCAAGGAGATCGTTCCGGTCGATGACATCAACAGGCCAGTCGGAGCCTTGGCATGACGGTCATCGACCTGGGCGTGCCATCGCTGGGCCCGGCTGACCCGGCGCCCGCCGACGGTCCCCTCGTCGACACCTTCGGCCGTATCGCCACCGACCTGCGGGTGTCGCTGACCGACCGGTGCAACCTGCGCTGCACCTACTGCATGCCTGCCGACGGACTGGACTGGCTGCCCGGCGAAGACCTGCTGGCACCTGAGGAACTGATCCGGCTGCTGCGCATCGCCGTGACCCGGCTCGGAATCACCAGCGTGCGCTTCACCGGCGGCGAGCCGTTGGTCGCCAAGAATCTCGACGAGGTGATCGCGGCCACCGCAGCACTGCGACCTCGGCCCGAAATCACCCTGACCACCAACGGGATTGGACTCGCCAACCGCGCGGCGAACCTGAAACGCGCGGGGCTGGACCGGATCAACGTTTCGCTGGACACCGTCGACGCCGCTCGGTTCGCCCAGATCACCCGCCGCGACCGGCTGGACGATGTGCTCGCCGGTCTGAATGCCGCCAAGGCCGCCGGTCTGAATCCGGTCAAGGTGAATGCGGTGCTGGATCCGGTCACCGGGCTGGACGACGCCGTCGAACTGCTGCGGTTCTGTGTCGCAGGCACGGATACCAGCTGCGCATCATCGAGCAGATGCCGCTCGACGCGGGTCATCAGTGGGAGCGCGGCAGAGCGGTCAGCGCCGACGATGTACTCGCGGTGCTGCGCCGCCATTTCGACCTCACCCCGGACTCGGCGCCGCGGGGTTCGGCGCCTGCGGAACTGTGGCGGGTCGACGGCGGTCCGGGCCTTTCGGGAACAGTTGGCATCATCGCCTCGGTATCGCACGCATTCTGCTCGGCGTGCGATCGCACCCGCCTGACCGCGGACGGTCAGGTTCGCAACTGCCTGTTCGCTCGGCGAGGAGACGGATCTGCGCCGCCTGATGCGTACGGGCGGCGATGACGACGCCCTCGAGGCGGCGTGGCGCGCCGCGATGTGGGCCAAGGCCGCCGGGCACGGCATCAACGACCCCGGCTTCGTCCAGCCGGACCGCCCGATGAGCGCAATCGGTGGGTGAGGCGTGACGACGACCACCAGCGTGGAGGTAACCGTTCGGTTTTTCGCCGCCGCAAGGGCAGCAGCGGGTAACGAAGCAGAGACGATCCGGATTCAGCCGGGCACGACGCTCGCCGGACTGGTCGATCAACTCGGCAATCGCGACGCGAAATTCGCAAAAGTGTTGATGCGCTGCTCGTTTCTGTGCGACGGCGTCGCGGTCCGCGACGCGGACGTGACGCTCACCGACGCCCAGACCATCGATGTTCTTCCGCCGTTCGCCGGCGGATAATGGTGATATACATCACATAACGAAATGATCACAAACTGGCTACGAGCTGGTGGCGCGCCGCAAGCACCTGCGACAACGTCGAGATCTCCTGCGGGTTTAGAGCTTTATTAGTATTTGCCGCAAGGGAAATCGCCGTGATCTGCAAAAGGTGACGCTTCGAAACACAGCCATTACGGTCACTACCCAAGTCCCTCGACCTCAATCGGGTGACCCGCTGTGTCCCGATCGCGCCGAGCTCCGTCCAGTCGGGCCGCAGCCAACGACGAACAATTTGGACGGAGGCGGGGGACCCACCGGTCCGCCGAACTAGCGGACTTGGAGCCGATTCGGTTCCTTGGGGTGAAGCCGGCGTCGTTTCGACGCCGCCGGCCGGGCAACCTCTCCAGCCCGAACCCGACAGCTGACCTCGCGGGCGCAGAAGAGAGGACATCAGCGCACCTATGAGTGGACGGCATCGAAAGCCCACTGCATCGGCCGTAAACGTCGCGAAGGTCGCCTTCACGGGCGCGGTCATCGGCACCGGAGGCCTCGCCCTCGCCGGACAGGCGAACGCCGCCACCGACGGTGAATGGGATCAGGTCGCCAGATGCGAATCCGGCGGCAACTGGGCCATCAACACCGGCAACGGATACCACGGTGGACTTCAGTTCTCGCCGAGCACCTGGACTGGCAACGGCGGCGGCGAGTTTGCGCCCGCTGCCTATCTCGCCACCAAGGAAGAGCAGATCGCCGTCGCCGAGCGCGTGCTTGCGGGTCAGGGCAAGGGTGCCTGGCCGTCCTGCGGCGGCCCGCTGTCCGGACCCACCCCGCGCAACGTGGTCGACGATGCGCTCGCCGACTTGGACAACGCGCTGCCGCCTCCGCCGCCGGTCAACCCATTCGCTCCGCCGCCTCCGCCACCGCCCGCGCCGTTCGACGCGCTGGCCGCACCGGTGCCTCCGCCGCCGCCTGGCGACCCGCTGGCTCCGCCACCACCGCCGCCCCGCCGACGCGCTGGCCGCACCGCTGCCTCCGCCGCCGCCTGCGACCCGCTGGCCCGCCACCGCCACCGCCGCCGGCCGACGCGCTGGCCGCACCGCTGCCTCCGCCGCCGCCTGGCGACCCGCTGGCTCCGCCACCGCCACCGCCACCCGCCGACGCGCTGGCCGCACCGCTGCCTCCGCCACCGCCTGCCCCGATGCCTGCACCGCCGCCGCCCGTCCAGGGGGCCGCCGCAGCCGCCATCGCCCAGGCCGCCCCGGTCCCGCTCGCGCCGCCGCCACCGCCGCCGCCAGTTGCGCCGCCGGTCGACGCGTTGGCCGCACCGCTACCCGAGGCGCCATCGGCCCCGCTGCCCCCTGCGGCCCCGCCGATCGACCCGCTGGCCGCCCCGGTACCGCCGCCGCCTCCCGTCGTGCAGCCCGTGGCGAACTGGGACGTCGCCGAGGGTGCCGAGGGTTCGGCGCCCGGCGATCACCCACCGGTGTGGGCGCTGCACGCGGATGCGCCGCTTCAGCCCGCCCCGGCGCTGCCGCCGGCTCCCCCGGCTCAGCCGGCGCCCCTCGCGGCGCCCGCGCCCGACCCGCTGGCACCCATCAACAACATCGACATCCCGCAGCCGGCATTCGACGCCGCCAACCAGGTCGTGTCGGGTGAGCTTCCCGCGTCCGCCGCGGTTCCGCACCTGTCGTCACCGGAGAACCTGAATCCGGGCACGACGGCCGACCGCAGTGCTGTTCCAGGCGAAAGCCCGAACGTCTCGTATCTCAAGGAGATCTGGCACGCGATCCAGACTCAGGATGTCACCGGTAAGGATGCGCTGCTGGCGCTGACTCAGCGGCCGCTGACGACGCCGGATGCGCGTGCGGGTGGTCAGGTGCCGAACATGCCGGGGCAGCTGACTCCGGACCCGGCACTCGCATCTCCGCCGCCACCGGCACCCTTGCCGCCGGCCTGAGCCTGCTCGTCTCAAGCGGAGCCGACCCACTCCTCGGAGCCGTCGGAAAAGAACTGGTGCTTCCACACCGGTAGCCGGGCCTTGACGGTGTCCACCAGCCGTTGGCAGGTTTCGAAAGCTGCGCCTCGGTGGTCAGCGGCCACAGCTGCAACGAGCGCGGCGTCGCCGATGTTCAGGGCGCCGATGCGGTGACTCACGGCGATGGCCCGTACCCCGTGGCTCTCGGCGGCGATCTCGGCGGCCACATCGGCCAACGTCTGCTGCGCTGTGGGGTGCGCCGAATACTCGAGCCTCGTCACCGTGCGACCGCCGTCGTGGTCGCGCACGACGCCGGCGAAACCCACCACCGCTCCCGCGGCCTCATGCGCGACGAGCGCCTCGTGCTCGACAAGCTCGATCGTGTGCTCGGTGAGTTCGGCCCGCAGGACGACGGTCATCGTGGATGGTCCCCTCCCGCAAGCTGATCCAGCGCATGCTCGAGCACCTTGTCGAGTACCGCCAAACCGTCCTTGACGCCTCCGGGCGAGCCGGGCAGGTTCACGATCAGGGTGCGCCCTCTGACGCCGCAGACGCCGCGGGACAGCACCGAGGTCGGCACCTTGTCCTCACCTGCTCGGCGGATCGCGTCGGCCAGACCTGGGATCTGGTAGTCGACGATGTTCGCGGTGGCCTCGGCGGTGCCGTCGGTCGGCGATATCCCGGTCCCGCCGGATGTGATGATCACGTCGACCTTTTCACCGACCGCGGCGAACAGCGCTCGGTTGACTCCGATGCCGTCGGCGACGACCGAGGGCGCAGGCGCGCCGATGTCGCGTCGATTGAGCCAGTCGACGATGATCGGTCCGCAGCGGTCCTCGTAGACGCCTGCCGCGGCGCGTGTGGAGGCGATGACGACCCGGCCTGACCTCATCTCGTCATCTCGTCCAGGTCCCGGTCTTGCCGCCTTCTTTGCGCAACACCCGGATGTCGTCGATACGCGCGGCGGGGTCCACCGCCTTGATCATGTCGTAGAGCGTCAGCGCGGCGACGCTCACCGCTGTCAGCGCCTCCATCTCCACACCCGTACGGTCGGTGGTCCGCACCGTCGCGGCAATGGTCACCTGCGCACCGTCCACGATGAAGTCGACGTCGACCCCGGTCAGCGCCAGCTGGTGGCAGAGCGGAATCAGGTCGCTGGTGCGCTTGGCCGCCAGGATCGCCGGCGACTCGTGCGGTCGCCAAGCGCGTCGCCCTTGGGCAGCCCGCCCGCTGCGATCATCTCGACGACGTCGGTGGTGGTGTGCAGGGCACCCGCGGCGACGGCGATGCGCGTGGTCGCGTCCTTGGCCGTGACGTCGACCATGTGCGCCGCGCCTGCCTCGTCGATGTGCGAAAGCGCGGGCCGGGCGGAGCGCGGCGATGCGGCCCCAGCCGGATCAGTCACTACTTGTTGACGACCGTGACCGGGTGCAGGTACGGGACGTCGTCGACCGGCAGCGGGAAGGTCGAGGTCTCCGAACGGCGACAGTGCGCCGGTTCGGTCGGTCGCCAGCTCGCTGACGGCATGATCGTCCTCGCCGTCGGTTGCAGGCCAGCCCGGGTCGACATACTGCTTCTTCTGCCGTTTGTTGTCAGCCACGTAGGACATTGTGGCAGGCACCGTGAGCAGTGGCGACACCGATCAGCTGCTTTACCCTGGTCAGCAATGACCGAAAACGCGCCGGGCATTCCTCTGGGCGCCTGGCTGGCCGAACTCGGCGATGAGCGGCTGATCCGGCTGCTGGAGTTGCGGCCCGACCTGACACAGCCTCCGCCGGGGACCATCGCGGCGCTCGCCGCGCGTGCTCAGGCACGGCAATCGGTCAAGGCCGCCACCGATGACCTGGACTTTCTTCACCTCGCGGTGATCGACGCGCTGCTGGTCCTGCACGCCGACACCACCGCCGTCCCGCTGTCCAAACTGCGTGGCGCTGATCGGCCACCGCAGCGCCGAGGCGGACGTCACCGCGGCCGTCGACGATCTCCGCGAGCGCGCGCTGGTGTGGGGCGACGCATCGGTGCGGGTGACGCCGGAGGCCGCGACGGGCCTGCCCTGGTACCCCGGCCAGGCCACTGTGGAAGACGCTGAGCTGACCGATATCGACGAGCGCCTCGCCGGACTGGACGAGGCGCAGTCCGACCTGCTGCAGAGGCTGCTGGAGGGCTCGCCGGTGGGCCGCACCCGCGACGCCGCGGCGGGCACCCCGCCAGACCGCCCGGTGCAGCGGCTGCTGGCGACGGGGCTGCTGCGACAGGTGGACGCCGAAACGGTGATCCTGCCGAGGCTGGTCGGCCAGGCGCTGCGCGGCGAATTACCCGGACCCGTCGGGCTGACGGCCCCCGACCCCGTGGTGTCCACCACCACCACCGCCGATGTCGACGCGGTGGCCGCCGGCGCGGTGATCGACCTGCTGCGCGAAGTCGAGGTCGTGCTCGAAACTCTCGGCGCCGCACCGGTTCCCGAGCTGCGCAGCGGCGGACTCGGGGTGCGCGACGTCAAGCGGCTGACGAAGGTGACCGGGATCGAGGAAGGTCGGCTCGGGCTGATTCTCGAGGTGACCGCGGCGGCCGGCCTGATCGCGGCGGGCATGCCCGAGCCCGAACCGCACGACGGCGCGGGTCCGTACTGGGCGCCAACGGTGGCCAGCCGATCGATTCCTCGAAACCCCGACGGCGCACAAATGGCACCTGCTGGCGTCGACGTGGCTGGACCTGCCGGGCCGGCCAAGCCTGGTCGGCAGTCGCGGACCTGACGGTAAACCGTATGCGGCACTGTCGGATTCGCTGTTCTCCACGGCCGCGCCGCTGGACCGGCGACTGCTGCTCGACATGCTCGCCGACCTTGCGCCGGGCGCGGGAGTGAACGCGACCGAGGCGTCGAGGGCGATGATCTGGCGAAGGCCCCGCTGGGCGGCTCGGCTGCAGCCGGGACCCGTCGGCGCCCTGCTCACCGAGGCGCACACGATCGGCGTGGTCGGACGCGGCGCAATCACCACCCCGACCCGAGCCCTGCTGGCCGACGCACCACCCGACGACGTCGCCCAGGCGATGGACAAGGTGCTGCCGCAGCCGATCGACCATTTCCTGCTGCAGGCCGACTTGACGGTCGTGGTGCCGGGTCCGCTGGAACGCGAACTGGCCGAGCAGTTGGGAGCCGTGGCGAGCGTCGAGTCGGCCGGCGCGGCGATGGTGTACCGCATCAGCGAAGCGTCCATCCGACGCGCGCTCGATACTGGACGCACCGCAGGCGAGCTGCACGCGTTCTTCGCACGGCACTCGAAAACTCCTGTGCCGCAGGGGCTGACCTACCTGATCGACGACGTGGCCCGGCGACACGGGCAGTTGCGGGTCGGCATGGCTGCCTCGTTCGTGCGTTGCGAGGACGCCGCGCTGCTGGCACAGGCGATTACCGCACCTGCGGCCCAACAGTTGGAGATGAGGCTGCTCGCACCGACGGTCGCGGTGTCGCAGGCACCGATCTCCGAGGTGCTCGCCGCATTGCGGGAGGCCGGCTTCGCGCCCGCGGCCGAGGACTCGACCGGCGCCATCGTCGACGTCCGGACCCGAGGCGCCAGGGTGGCCGCCCCGCCGCGCCGCCGCGCGCACCGACCGACGCGTCCGACGAGCCAGACGTTGGGCGCGATCGTCGCGGTGCTACGCAAGGTGGCCGCCGCGCCGTCCAGCGGCTCGCGCCTCGACCCGGCTGTCGCGATCACGCAACTCCAGGAAGCTGCCCACCTGCAGGCATCCGTCGTGATCGGCTACGTCGATCCGGCCGGCGTCGCCACCCAGCGGGTGGTGGCGCCCATCAATGTCCGTGGCGGCCAGCTGACCGCATACGATCCGGCGTCCGGACGGGTGCGCGAGTTCGCCATCCACCGCGTCACGTCGGTGGTGTCCGCCGATCCGGGCTGACCCCCAACTTCGGCGCCTGTGCGTGTTTGCGGCCGACACGCCGCGCCATAACCGCAGTTCACGCACGTTCGTTGCAATGCACGTCGGCCCGGTCGGGATAATAGACAAAATGACCGACGGCCCCCTGATCGTGCAGTCCGACAAGACGGTGCTGCTCGAAGTCGACCATGAGCAGGCCGGCGCGGCGCGCGCCGCGATCGCCCCGTTCGCCGAACTCGAACGTGCGCCCGAACACATCCACACCTACCGCATCACTCCGCTGGCGCTGTGGAACGCCCGGGCCGCGGGCCACGACGCCGAGCAGGTCGTCGACGCGCTGGTGTCGTTCTCGCGGTACGCGGTGCCTCAGCCGCTGCTCGTCGACATCGTCGACACCATGGCGCGCTACGGCCGCCTGCAGCTGGTCAAACATCCGGCGCACGGCCTGAGCCTGGTCAGCCTTGATCGCGCGGTGCTCGAGGAGGTGCTGCGGAACAAGAAGATCGCCCCGATGCTGGGTGCGCGCATCGACGACGACACCGTCCAGGTGCACAACAGCGAGCGCGGGCGCGTCAAGCAGATGCTGCTCAAGATCGGTTGGCCTGCAGAGGATCTCGCGGGATACGTGGACGGGGAGAAGCACCCGATCAGCCTCGCCCAGGATGGCTGGCATCTGCGCGACTATCAGGAAATGGCCACCGACTCGTTCTGGGAGGGCGGATCCGGAGTCGTGGTACTGCCGTGCGGAGCGGGTAAGACCCTCGTCGGTGCGGCAGCGATGGCCAAGGCATCCGCGACGACGTTGATCCTGGTGACCAATACGGTGGCGGGCAGGCAGTGGAAGCGCGAACTGATCAACCGGACCTCGTTGACCGAGGAGGAGATCGGCGAGTACTCGGGCGAGAAGAAAGAGATCCGCCCGGTCACCATCGCCACCTACCAGGTGATCACCCGACGCACCAAGGGCGAATACAAGCACCTGGAGCTGTTCGACAGCCGCGACTGGGGGCTGATCATCTACGACGAGGTGCACCTGCTGCCCGCGCCCGTGTTCCGGATGACAGCGGACCTGCAGTCGCGCCGGCGGCTCGGTCTGACCGCTACGTTGATCCGGGAGGACGGACGCGAGGGCGACGTGTTCTCGCTGATCGGGCCGAAGCGGTACGACGCACCGTGGAAGGACATCGAGGCACAGGGCTGGATCGCGCCCGCCGAATGCGTCGAGGTGCGGGTCACGATGACCGACAACGAGCGCATGCTCTACGCCGTCGCCGAGCCCGAGGAACGGTACAAGCTCTGCTCGACGGTGCACTCCAAGATCGCGGTGGTGAAATCGATTCTGGAAAAGCACACGGGCGACCAGACTCTGGTGATCGGCGCATACCTCGACCAGCTCGACGAGCTCGGCCAGGAGCTGAACGCACCGGTGATCCAGGGATCGACCAAGACCGCCGAGCGCGAGGCACTGTTCGACGAGTTCCGTCGGGGCGAGATTCCCACACTGGTGGTGTCCAAGGTCGCCAACTTCTCCATCGACCTTCCGGAAGCCAATGTGGCCGTGCAGGTTTCGGGCACCTTTGGCTCGCGACAGGAGGAGGCACAGCGGCTCGGCCGCCTGCTGAGGCCTAAAGCCGACGGCGGCGGCGCGATCTTTTACTCAGTGGTCTCGCGTGACAGCCTCGACGCCGAGTACGCCGCGCACCGTCAACGATTCCTGGCCGAGCAGGGCTACGGCTACATCATCAAGGACGCCGACGATCTGCTTGGCCCTGCGATCTAGGTATGTGGCCCAACGGGTTTCGATACGGTGAGTAGGACAACCGAGTCTTCGATCGCGTTCAGGGCGTGTCGTTCGCGGGGCAGGATGATGTGGTCACCGGGTGAGCCGTCCCATCCCGCCGACGAGTTGGTAACCCGCACCTTGCCTTGCAACACCTGAAGCGTGGCCTCGCCGGGACTCTCGTGATCGTCGAGCTTGCTGCCCGCGGTCAACGCCATCACCGTCTGACGCAACGAATGCTCGTGGCCACCGTAAATCGTGTGCGCGCTGCGGCCGCTGGTGGCCGCCCTGGCGGTTTCCAGATGCTCACGTGCGAGTGCGGTGAGTGAGACCTTCTCCATCGTCGATACGCCTTCCGGACGATCAGATATGTGTGTGGGCCTTCGGCCGTATCGATTCGTGGGTGGTGACTTCTCGACTTGACCGTGCAGCCTCCACCATTATCGTTCTCGGCGGCCCCGGCAAGACCGATCCCCCGTCGAATCGGCTGACCAGCAGTTGGCCGTTCCGATGTACGCGCCAAAATCGCCCTGGCGGCGCGCGGAGCGCGCAAAAGCGCTAGCCTCGTCACGGGTCGGCAGCAGCCCATCGGGCTTTAGCAGGAAGCGCACACGCCACACATGAGCGGATACACCTCCTCACTCAGGCAGGTCGCCAGGATCGCGGCCGCCGCTGCCGTCATCGGCTTCGGCGCGCTGGCCGCTGCTGGCCAGGCCAGCGCGCAGCCGGTTCCGCCGCCGCCCGCGCCTGGCCAACCCGCGCCGCCGGGCCAGCCCGTCGTGGAGGCACCCGGGGCCGAGTCGGTCGCCGCGCCTGCGCCGCCACCGATCGGCGCGCCACCCGTGCCGGAGATCGCCAACCAGCAGTATGGGCAGGGCAACACCTCGGGACCGTTGGGCTTCCTGCGGGATGCCTGGCACATGGCCCAGGATCCGGCTGGCTTCACCGGCACCATGCAACCCGGCGACATCAAACCGCCGGTGCCCCCGCCGGGAGCCGGTCCGGCGCCGCCGCTGCCACCCGGATACCAGTCGCTGACCGATCCGGCGTCCAGCGGCCCAATCTCGACGAAGGTCTACGAGGGCGGGCCGCCGCTTCCCGAGGGGTACTACCCGCTCACCGGGCCGCCACCGCCCGGATACTTCGATCCGCCGCCGGATCCGAACGTGCAACAGCCCGTCGATCCGAATGCGCTGCCGCCCGCCGGGCCCATCGCACCGAGGCCCTGACGACGCTGACTACGCCAGTGCGGGGATGACCTCACGCTCGAACAGCTCGATGCCCGTGCGGTCATAGGCCGCCTCCGGGAAGTACAGGATGGCGTACTCGCAGCCCAGGTCGCGCATGCGCGTGAGCTTTTCGATGACCTGTTCTGTTGTGCCACTGGCAGAGTCAGGGCTCTTGACCATGTTGAGCATCGAGTCGACGGCCTGCTCGTTGGCCTTGGAGACCTGCTTGTCGCGAATCCGCGCGATGCGGTCGGCGACGTCGGCCTCCGACGTACCGATCACGGAGTTGAAGTTGGCCGACCGGACGATAGCGTCGTAGTCGGTGCCGACAGTGCGGCAGTGATCGGCGAGTACCTGCGACTTGTGGGCGAAACCCTCGGGCTCGGAGGTGAAGTTCGTGTACTGCGCATACTTGGCGGCGATCTTCAGCGTCACCTTTTCGCCGCCACCTGCGATCCAGAGCGGAAGTCCGCCCTCCTGCAACGGCTTCGGTGCGACGATGGCGCCATCGACCTGGTAGTGCTTGCCACCGAAGGTGACTCGACCGTCGCGCCATGCGTCACGCATGATCTGCACACCCTCGTCGAGCATGCCCAGCCGGACACCGGCTGAGGGGAATCCGTAGCCGTACGCCTCCCACTCGTGTTGGTACCACCCGCCGCCGATCCCCATCTGCACCCGGCCGCCGGAGATGATGTCCGCGGTCGCCGCGACCTTCGCCAGATAGACCGGGTTGCGGTAGCCCATCGCCGTACACATCTGGCCGAGCTTGATCCGCGATGTGGCCGCGGCATACGCCGACATCAGCGACCACGCCTCGTGGGTCGCCTCGTCCGTCGGCATCGGAACGGTGTGGAAGTGGTCATACACCCACAACGAGTCCCACGCGCCGCCGTCGGCATACGCGGCGAGGTCACGCATGACCGGCCATTGCCGATCGGGAGGAATGTCAATGAGATCGAGTCGCCAGCCCTGCGGGATGAACAGTCCAAAGCGCATGGCTTCCGACTGTATGCAACCGGCGGTGGGCGGCGCCATCCTCCCGGGGCCGCTTCCAGCCGACCCGCCACCGCGGGCGCCGTCCCGTCGCATCGCGAAACGGCCGTGCCACGATCTGCAGGTTCCACGTCGCAGTTTCCACCAGAACGTGGTGGTCGGGGCCGTTATCAGGCTGCAACGGCGACATCATCAAGTCGGCATCGCTGATCGCATGCAGTTGTTATATGGTGTGGCTCACAAAGCACTACTCGTGTGACGCAAGCCACAGAGGAGCGATTGATGTTCGGACGGCGTGACTCCATGACGGAGCTGAAGTCCCACCACATGCGTCACCCCGGGGCCATCCACGTTCGCTGGTACATGGTCCTGCTGCTTACCGTCATCGCGATAGCGGCGATCGCCGGCATCATCAGCACTATGGCGATGGGGCAGCCACAGGTCGCCTTCATCATCGGGCTCGTCGCCGTCGCGTTCTTCTCTCGCATCGGCTGCTGACGCAGTCCTGCCGGCCTGACGGAGGTCGCGGCTAGCCTGGCGGCATGGCCCTCTCCAAGGAAGAACGCGAACAATTTCTGGCCGAGCCACACATCGGCGCGCTCTCGGTGAGCGCGGGCGACAAGCGCGGACCTCTGACCGTGCCGATCTGGTATCAGTACATTCCCGGCGGTGAACCGTGGGTGCATACCGGCGCAGGCTCGCGCAAGCATCGCCTCATCGAGTCGCAGGGAGAGTTCACACTGATGGCCCAGCGCCTCGAGCCGACGGTTCGCTACGTGGCGGTCGACGGCCCGGTGAGCCGCATGGAGCCCGCCACCGACGAACAACTCGTCGAAATGGTCAAGCGCTATCTGCCGCCCGACAAGGTCGACGGCTACCTAGAGTTCGCGCGCCGCGAGCACGGCGAGGGCGTCGTCATCTACATGAAACCGCAGCACTGGCTGTCGGCCGACCTGGGAGCGGTCTAGCGCGGCGAGTAGAGCGCGGCCACCGCGGGCAGGCTGACCTTCAGCGCCGGATTGCGTGGCAGCTCGTCGACAGCGGTGAAGGCCACCGGCACGTTGTAGACGGGCAGCTCCCGGCGGACGAGTTCGGCGAGTTCTTCGTCGGCAGGCACCTCGCTCCCCCGCGGAACCTCGATCGCCGCGAAGGGCACCTCGCCCAGCCGCGGATCGGGTACGCCGACCACACAGGCGTCGCGCACAGCGGGATGTGAGATCAACACGCGCCGAACAGTTTCCGGCATGATCTTGAAACCGCCGCGGTTGATCGCGCCGTCGGCGCGGCCGTGTAGTGTGACGAAGCCGTCGGAGTCCATCGAGGCGATGTCCGTGGTGCGGATCCAGTCGGGGCTGATCGGCCCCACCTTCGCCTCGAGCAGACCCTGCCGGCCGGTGGGCACCTCATCGCCGGTGTCCGGGTCGACGATGCGCACCTGGGTGTCGGGCAACGGCCTGCCGACGCTGTCGCGTTTGGACTCGCCGAACTCCTCGACGAGATCCGGTGTCCATGCACACAGCGAGCCCGCGAACTCGGTTGCGCCATAAGCCAATCGGATCGGGATATCGAAGTGGCTCTCGAATTCGTCGCGGGTCGCGGGGTCGAGCGGACCTGAGGCGCTGATCAGAAACTCCAGCGAGGCCAGATCCTCTTTGGCCACTCCCGCGTCGAGCAACATCCGCACGACTGCGGGCTGCACGCCGGAACGTTTGATGCCGTGGGTCTTGATCACGTCCACGAATCCGTCGACGGAAAATCGCTCGAGCATCACTATCCGCCTGGCGTTGTGCACACCCGCGACCAGCTGGCAGACCCCGATGCCACCGAACTGCCAGTAGGCCAGTTCCGGTGGTGCGTCCGACGGTGCGGTCTCGCCGCTGGTCACGCTGAACACTGTCCGCTCCAGCACCGACGTCTTGATCGCCTGCCGCTTCGGCGGACCGGTTGTGCCGCTGGTCAGGATCTGCAGTGCCACACCGGGTTCCACCGCCGCATGCCGCCGAGACCGGTCGCGGCGCTCCAGTCCCTGAACCGGCGCAACGTTGGGATCGGACAGCGAGATGGCCACGCCCGCACAGCCGGCACGTGCGCATGCGGCGATGACTTCGTCAGCCCAGTCGTTGCGATCGGCGACGATCGCCGACAACTCCAGCGTCTCGATGTCGCGCGCGATGGCCTCGGGCGACTGGAAGGAATAGATCATCGAGACCGGACGGCCCGCGGCGAGGAATCCGATGATCGCCGCGGCGTGCGGCAGGCGGTTGCGGACCACGAGACCGACGGGGGCACCGTCGGCCACGCCGGCGCCACGCAGCACGTCGGCGACGGCGGTGCCGTACGCGGCGACCTCGCTGCCGGAGTACCACCGATCCTCGAACTGGATGCAGGGGCGATCGCCGTAGCTCGCCAGCCCCGCTGCGAACGATTCGGTGAAGCTCTCGGCCACCCAGTCAATCTAGCGAGTGACACGAACGCCCCCGGGACACCTTTGTCCCGGGGGCGTACGCGAAGCGATCTAAAGGAGTGATTTCGGCGGGTTGAACCGGTCGCCGTACTTGGCGGCCAGCTCCTTCGCGCGGGCCACGAAGGCTTCCTTGCCGACACCGCCAGGACCTTCATAGCCGACAATGAACTGCGCCGACCCACCGGTGTAGGGCGGGAAGCCGATACCCATGATCGAGCCGATGTTGGCGTCGGCCGTCGAGGTGAGCACACCCTCGTCGAGGCACTTCTGGGTCTCGAGCGCCTCGGCGAACAGCATCCGGTCGATCATGTCCTGGAACGGGATCTCCGTGCTGCCGGAGTTGAAGGTGTCGGCGAGCCCGGGCCATAGCCCAGCGCGCTTGCCGTCGACGTACTCATAGAAGCCGGCACCCTTCAGGCGTGACGGGCGGTCGAGTTCGATCATCTTCTCGACGACGGCTTCGGCCGGGTGTGGCACGTACGTGCCGCCCTCGTCTTCGACACCCTTTCGGCTGGCGACAGCGATCTTGTGCATCAGCTCGAGGTTGAGCTCGTCGGACAGCTGCAGCGGCGGCGCGGGGTAACCCGCCTGTGACCCCGCCTGCTCGATGCTGGCAGGCGCGACACCCTCGCCGAGCATGGCGAGGGCCTCGTTGACGAACGTGCCGATGACGCGGCTGGTGAAGAAACCGCGGCTGTCGTTGACGACGATCGGCGTCTTGCCGATGGCCAGCGTGTAGTCGAACACCCGGGCCAGCGCCTCGTCAGAGGTCTTCTCGCCCTTGATGATCTCCACCAGCGGCATCTTGTCGACAGGTGAGAAGAAGTGGATGCCGATGAAATCCTCCTGGCGCTTCACGCCGGTCGCCAGACCGGTGATCGGCAACGTGGAGGTGTTCGAGCCGAGCAGCGCGTTGGGCTCGACGATGTCCTCGATCTCACTGAAGACCTTGTGCTTCAGGTCCTGGCTTTCGAAGACCGCCTCGATGACGAAGTCGACGCCCTTGAAGTCGGCGGGGTCGGCCGTCGGGGTGATGCGGGCCAGCAATGCGTCGGATTTCTCCTGCGTGGTCTTGCCCCGCTCCAGCGCCTTGGCTTCCAGCTTCTCGGAGTAGCCCTTGCCCTTCTGCGCGGCCTCGATCGAGACATCCTTGAGGACGACGTCGAATCCGGCCTTGGCCGAGACGTAGGCGATTCCGGCGCCCATCATTCCGGCACCGAGCACGCCGATCTTGTTGATCTTGACGGGCTTGATGCCGTCCGGTCGTGAGCCGCCGCCGGTGATGTGCTGCAGGTCGAGGAAGAACGCCTGGATCATGTTCTTGGCGGTCTGACCGGTGACCAGATAGGTGAAGTAGCGGCTCTCGATCCGGCTGGCCGTGTCGAAGTCCACCTGCGCGCCCTCGACCGCCGCGTCCAGGATGGCGCGCGGCGCGGGCATCGGCGCACCCTTGAGTTGCTTGCGCAGCAGCGCGGGGAACGACGGCAGGATGCCTGCCAGTCCGGGGCTGCTCGGCGTGCCGCCGGGCATCTTGTAGCCCTTGGCATCCCACGGCTGGGTATGTGCGTCTGGGTTGGCCTTGATCCAGGCCTTCGCGGCAGGAACCAACTCGTCCACGGTCGGCAGCACCTCGTCGACGAGGCCGACCTCTTTTGCCTTGCCCGGCTTGAAGCGCGTCCCCTGGCTCAGCACCTCCATGAACGCCTTCTGGATACCGAACATCCGCACGGACCGAGCGACGCCACCGCCGCCGGGCAGCAGGCCCAGCGTCACTTCGGGGAAGCCGACGACCGCGCCGGGAACGTCGGCGATGATCCGGTGGTGGCACGCGAGCGCGATCTCCAGGCCACCGCCAAGAGCCGCACCGTTGATGGCGGCGACGACCGGCTTGCCGAGCGTCTCGAGCTTGCGCAGGTCGGCCTTGACGGCTTCGACCATGCTGAAGGCCTCGCCCGCGTCCTCCGGGCCCAGCTTGATCATGCCCTTGAGGTCACCGCCGGCGAAGAAGGTCTTCTTGGCGCTGGCGATAACGACGCCGGAGATCGAATCTGGGTCCTCCGCCAGAAGCCCTACTAACTTTTCTACGGCGTTGTGCATGGACTCCTGATAATGCTCGTTCATCACGTTGGCCGAACCGGTCGGGTCGTCCAGCGTCAGGGTGACGATGCCGTCGGCATCCTTGTCCCACTGAATGGTGTTCTCTGCCATGGTTACTCCTAGACCCGCTCGATGATGGTCGCGACACCCATGCCGCCGCCGATGCACAGCGTGACGAGCGCCCGGCGCGCGTTGCGACGCTCGAGCTCGTCGACCATGGTTCCGGTGATCATGGCGCCGGTGGCGCCCAGCGGGTGGCCCATCGCGATGGCGCCACCGTTGACGTTGAGCTTCTCATCGGGGATGTTCAGGTCCTTCTGGAACTTCAACACCACCGACGCGAACGCCTCGTTCAGTTCGAACAGGTCGATGTCGTCGACGGTCAGGCCCGCGCGATCCAGCACCTTCTTGGTCGCCGGCGTCGGGCCGGTCAGCATGATCACCGGGTCGGCGCCGCTGGTGGCGGTTGCCACGATGCGTGCGCGCGGGGTGAGGCCCTGCGACTTGCCTGCGCTTTCTGAGCCGACGAGCACCAGGGCGGCGCCGTCGACGATGCCGGAGCTGTTGCCACCGGTGTGAACGTGGTTGATCCGCTCCACGTTGTGGTATTTCTGCAGCGCGACGTCGTCGAAGCCGCCCATCGCGCCGACGCCGTCGAACGCGGTCTTCAGCTTGCCGAGACCTTCGAGCGTCGTGTCGGCGCGCATGTGCTCGTCGTGGTCGAGGATGACCAGACCGTTCTGATCACGGACCGGGACGACGGACTTCGCGAAGTAGCCGCCCGACCATGCCGCGGCCGCCTTCTCCTGGCTGCGCAGCGCGTAACGGTCGACGTCCTCGCGGGAGAAGCCCTCGATCGTGGCGATCAGGTCGGCGCCGATGCCCTGTGGGACGAAGCCGAGGCGGTAGTTGGTCTCGGGGTCGGTGGCCCAGGCACCGCCGTCGGAACCCATCGGGACGCGGCTCATCGATTCGACGCCGCCGGCCAGCACCAGGTCGTCCCAGCCGGAGCGGACCTTCTGCGCCGCGGTGTTCACAGCCTCCAGGCCCGAGGCGCAGAAGCGGTTGAGCTGGAATCCGCCGGTGGTCTCGGGCAGCTTGGCCACCATCGCCGCCGTGCGGGCGATGTCGCCGCCCTGATCGCCGACGGGCGACACGACGCCGAGGATGACGTCGCTGATCAGGTTCTCGTCCAAGTCGGGAAAGCGCGTGCGCAGCTCGTCGATCAGGCCGACGACCAGGTTGACCGGTTTGACCTCATTGAGGGCGCCGTTCTTGTTCTTGCCGCGAGGGGTGCGAATGGCCTCGTAGATGAAGGCTTCTTCAGACATGAAGACATTTCCTGTTCAGATGGGGTTGTTGGGAGACCTGCCCACATGGGCGATCGTCCTCTGCCTGCCAGCCTAACAGCCCCACCCAACCGGCTGGTTGGGCGGTCTAAGTACCTCGCGCGGCTCATCAGGCCGATTGCGGCTCTTCCAACTCGGTCAACGTCGGATAGTCGATGTAACCCGCCGGGCCGGGCGCATAGAACGTTGGCGACGTCCGGTTCGTTCAATTCGGCGCCCAGCAGCAGACGATCAAGCAGGTCGGGATTGGCCAGGAAGGCGCGGCCGACCGTGGCCGCGCTGATCGCCCCCCACTCCGCGAAACTCTCCAGCTGGCAGAAGTCGGTGTCGGTCTCCCTGCCGGTGTTCAGCACGAACGGGTCCGACCACAGCGCGCGGAGCACGCCGAAGGTGGTTGTCGTCGGATCGATGAGCACGTGCAGGTAGGCGATGCCCAGCGGCGCGATCCGATTCAGCAGCGCCTCGTACGCCGACACCTCATCCACCTCACGCATGTCGCCCGCGGAGCCTCCCGGCGAGATGCGCAGGCCGACGCGTCCCGCGCCGATCTCGTCGACGACGGCTTCGACCACTTCGGCGGTCAAACGAGCACGGTTCTGCGGCTCTCCGCCGTAGGCGTCGGTCACGGCGGTTGGTCACATCGGACAAGAACTCGTGCAGCAGGTAGCCGTTGGCCGAGTGAATCTCGACGCCATCCATCCCCGCATCGACGGCGCGACGTGCGGCGGCACGGAAATCGGCGACGACGCCGGCGATCTCGTCGGTGCGCAGGGCACGCGGCACCGGAAGCGGGCTCTTGCCCGTCGGGCGTGTGCGCTGCCATGTTGGCGGCGATCGCGGACGGGGCGACGGTCTCGACCCCGCTGATGTCGGGATGTCCCATTCGGCCGACGTGCCACAACTGGACGAAGATCCGGCCGTCCGCCTCGTGCACGGCGTCGGCGATCTCTGTCCACTGCTCTTGATGGCGGTCGGTGTACATGCCGGGAGTGTTCGCATATGCGCCGTTGGCCGCCTCGGACACCGCGGTCGCCTCGCTGATGATGAGGCCTGCGGCCGCGCGCTGCGCGTAGTACACGGTTGCCAGGTCGGACGGCGTGCCGTCGGCGTGTGCACGGGATCTGGTCAGCGGCGCCATGAAAATCCGGTTGGGGGCGAGCGAAGTCGCCGATTTGCACCGGTTTCAGCAGGGAAGCATCGGGATCGAATTTGAAGGCCACGCCGCAGTAAGCGCTGTGGAACCGCGCTTTCATTCCTGGCCATAAGCTCGAAGCCGTGACAGTCAGACGACTGCAGCCCTATGCGGTCACGATCTTCGCCGAGATGTCCGCGCTTGCCGCACGCATCGGCGCGGTGAACCTGGGCCAGGGCTTCCCCGACGAGGATGGCCCGCCGGCGATGCTGAAGGTCGCCGAGAACGCGATCGCCGGGGGCGTCAATCAGTACCCGCCCGGCCTGGGCATCGCGCCGCTGCGCGAGGCGATCGCCGCACAGCGCAAGCGGAACTTCGGAACCGAGTACGACCCGGACACCGAGGTGCTGGTGACCGTCGGCGCCACCGAGGCGATCGCCGCTTCGGTTTTGGGTCTTGTGGAACCGGGCTCGGAGGTGCTGTTGATCGAGCCGTTCTACGACTCCTACTCCCCGGTGATCGCGATGGCGGGGTGCGAGCGGCGCGCGGTGCCGCTGGTCCAGAACGGCTCACGTGGGATTGCCGGCTCCACCGGCGGCGGCTTCGCGATCGATGTCGACGGCCTGCGCCGCGCCGTGACGCCGAAGACCAGGGCGCTGATCGTCAATTCGCCGCACAACCCGACGGGGATGGTTGCCAGCGACGCCGAACTGAAGGCGCTGGCCGAACTCGCCGTCGAGGCCGACCTCCTGGTGATCACCGACGAGGTCTACGAGCACCTGGTGTACTCCGATTTTCCCGACCGTCGGCACCGACCGCTCGCGAACTATCCAGGAATGGCCGAGCGCACGATCACCATCTCGAGCGCGGCGAAGATGTTCAACGTCACCGGCTGGAAGATCGGATGGGCCTGTGGCCCAGCCGAACTCATCGCAGGCGTTCGCGCCGCCAAGCAGTATTTGTCCTACGTCGGCGGCGCACCCTTTCAGCCCGCGGTCGCCTATGCACTCAACACCGAGGACGCGTGGGTCGCAGCGTTGCGCGATTCGCTGCAGGCCAAGCGGGACCGGCTGGGCGCCGCGCTCGACGAAATCGGGTTCGAGGTGCACGACAGCTTCGGCACCTACTTCCTGTGCGCCGACCCCCGTCCCCTCGGCTACGACGACAGCACCGCGTTCTGCGCCGAGCTGCCGGAGAAGGCGGGTGTGGCGGCCATCCCGATGGCGGCGTTCTGCGACCCCGGAGTCCGCACATCGCGCGTGGAACCACCTGGTGCGCTTCGCGTTCTGCAAGCGCGATGACACTCTCGAGGAGGCGATCCGGCGGCTGGGCGTGCTGCAGCGACGATAGGCACCCGCACCTCCACCGAACTAGGCGTACGCCGGCCACGACGCGCTTGCGCAGACACTCCGTCGCGATGTCGAGAACCATCTTCTTGGCCCGCCGGATGAGGAAGCGGGGAACAGGCGCCGCGAGATCGAGAATGATGTCGAACCGCACCCGCGTCCTGCCTTCGCCCTCCGAGGTGAGGTTGTACTCGGCATGCTGACCGCGCTGCTGAACGGTTTCCGTCGCGTCCCAGAGCATCCAGTTCTCACCCCAGTGATACTCGAGGAGCTCTTTGTCGGTGATACCCATGATCCGAAACGTCGCCTTGACGTGGTGCGGCCTGCCGTCCGGATAGCGGTCAAGGACTTCGGTGTGCTTGTGCAGCGGCGACCAGGACGGCACGTCTTCGATGTCGGCGAGCGCATCCAGGATCGCCTCAGGCGAGGCGTCGAAGACTACCTCTCTGGAAGCGCGGACAGCCATAGTGGCAAATCATACACACCTCTTTTGCCTCATGTAATGGTTTTTACAGCTAACCTCGTCTACCAGCCGATCTCGGCGATGGGTGTGGCCTGTTTCGGCGGGGTTCCCACGGGGCCTGCCGGCGTGCGGGAGAACCGCGGTGCGGGCGCCGCCTGCTCCACGCCGTGGGCCGACAGCACCGTCGAGCGCGCAAGGAGGTGCTCGTTGCGCGCGGCTTCGGTCCAGGTGAGCACTGGTGTGACGCATGCATCGGTGCCCGCGAAGACGGCGGTCCACTCGTCGCGGGTCTTGCTCGCGAACCGGTCGGTGAAGACCTTGCGCATCTCGGGGTAGGCGGCGACGTCGAACTGGTTGGGCACCTCGTCGGGCGACAGGCCGAGACCGTCGAGCAGTTGCGCGAAGAACTGCGGCTCGATCGAACCGACGGCCATGTAGCCGCCGTCGGCGGTTTCGTAGGTTCGGTAGAACGGTGCGCCGCCGTCGAGCATGAACGATTCGCGCTCGTCTTTCAGTGTGCCCCCGGCCTTTATCGTCCACATCATCTGCGCCAGGATGCTGACGCCGTCGACCATCGCGGCATCGATGACCTGGCCCCTGCCCGACCGCTCTCGTTCGTAAAGCGCGGTGACGATGCCCAGCAGCACGAGCATCGACCCACCCCCGAAGTCGGCCACCAGGTTCAGCGGTGCGACGGGCGGGCGGTCACGGAATCCGATCGACGACAGCGCACCTGTCTGTGACAGGTAGTTGATGTCGTGGCCGGCGGTCATCGCCAGCGGGCCGTCCTGCCCCCAGCCGGTGATCCGCGCGAAGATCAGTCGCGGGTTGACCGCAGCGCATTCGTCAGGCCCGATGCCGAGGCGCTCGCAGGTGCCGGGGCGGAAGCAGTCGATCAGCACGTCGGCCCTGGCGGCGAGGTCCAGCAGTGCCTGGGGCCGGCTCTTGACGTCGAGGTCGACCGTTCGCTTTCCACGATGCATCAGGTCTCTGTCCTCAGGCGGCATTTGCAGCCCGCCCGGCCGACGCACCCGCACGACGTCGGCGCCCAGATCGGCGAGCACCATCCCGGCGTGCGGTCCCGGCCCGATTCCGCCGAGCTCGATGACCTTCACCCCGGCGAGGGGTCCCGTATTCGTCACCGAAGAAACGTAACTCAGCCCGGTCGTTTGTCCCCGACACGAAAAGCCGACATTAGGAACGTGGCCGAAACTGAAAGTCCCGACGCCGGCTCGTCCGGTGAAAGCACGCTGACCGTCCTCATCGCGTTCGGCGCCAACCTGGCCGTGGCCGTCGCCAAGACCGTCGCGGCGATCTTGACGGGCTCAGCCTCGATGGCCGCCGAGTCCGCGCATTCGTGGGCCGACGCCGGCAATCAAGGGCTGCTGGCCATCGCCAACCGCAGGAGTAAGCGCCCGCCGGACGCCGACCGGCCGTTCGGGTACGGCCGCGAGGCGTACGTCTGGTCGTTGTTGGCCGCGGTGGGCCTTTTCGTCGTCGGCGGTTCGCTGTCGGTGTGGCACGGCGTCACCGAACTGCTGCATGGCGAGTCGAAGGACCAGGACTACCTCGTCGCGTACATCGTGCTGGCCGTCGCGTTCGCACTGGAGTCGGTGTCACTGTTGCAGGCGGTGCGGCAGTTGCGTCGTGAAGCGCACCGGTTCGACCGCGACCTGCTCGATCACGTGCTCGAGACGTCTGACCCCACGACGCGTGCGGTGTTCGCCGAAGATGCCGCGGCTCTGATCGGAATCATTCTGGCCGCACTGGGAATTGGCCTGCATCAGCTGACCGGCAACTCCGCCTGGGACGCCATCGGGTCGATCTCCGTCGGCCTCCTTCTCGGCGTCATCGCGGTGGTTCTCATCGACCGCAATCGCCGCTTCATCGTCGGGGAGCCCGCCAGCCCGTGGCTGCGTGATGCCGCCACCTCACGAATCCTGCAGCTGCCGGACGTGACAGCAGTGCGCTTCATCCGATTGGTGTTCGTCGGACCGAAACAGCTGTTCCTGGTCGCCAGCGTGGATCTGGAAGGTGACGCCGCGGAGTCACGGGTCGCCAGCACGCTCCGGCGGCTGGAAACTCAGTTGCAGGCCGACCCGTACATTGTGGACGCCGTCCTGACCATCGCCGAACCCGACGAGTTGGACGGTCAGCTGTAGCCGCCTTTCTTCACCTTCAACACCTGGTTGCGTAAGCCGTCGGTGGCGATCTCCATCGCACCCTTCAGCGCCCGTTTGAGGACGAACCCGGGTACGGGAACCGTTGGTTCCACGGTCAATTCGAAGCGCACCTGCGTCGAGTCACCGTCGGGCGTCAGCGTGTAGCGACCGGTCTGGGCACGCTGCTGCTTGGAGCTGATGAGAGTCGAGCCGACACCGTCGTCGTACACGGTGTAGTCGAGCACTAGCTCGTCGGTGATGCCGAGGATCTTGACGACCTGCTTGCACTTGCTCGGGCGTCCGGCCGCGTCGCGCTCGAGCACCTCCACCTTCCGATGTGTCGGTGACCAGTCGATCAACGTTTCCAGATCAGTCAGAACGTCCATGATCTCGGCGGGGGTCGCCTCGATGACGACTTCGCGCGTTTCGGTGACAGCCATGCGGGCTCAGTTCCTCCGGTGCGCTCCGGCGAAACCCGTCAGCCGCCCTTTTTCACTTTCAGCACCTGCTTGCGCAGGCCGTCGGTGGCCGTTTCCACCGCACCCTTCATCACCCGCTTGAGCACGAACCCGGGCATCGGCACCGACAGGTCGATCGCGATGTCGAAACGCACCTTGGTCTTGTCGCCGTCGGGCGTCAGCGTGTACGACGCGTCCTGGGACTTCAGCGCGCTGGCACTGATGAGAGTCCAGCTCACCTTGTTGTCGGTCCAGGTGTATTCGATGACCTGTTCGTCTGTGATGCCGGCGGATTTCACCTTCATCTTGACCCGCCGCGGTCTCCCGTCGCTGTGGGCCTCCAGGACCTCGGCACTCTGATACTGCGACGACCAGTCGGGTGTCGATTCGACGTCGGCGACGACGTCGAGGATCTCGTCAGGACTCGCCTCGATCACGACCTCGCGGGAATCGCTGGTAGCCATGGCGCGACCATAGCCCGATACGGTTGACCACATGGAACTTTGGGAGCTTTCGGCGCGCGAGCGCATCAGGGACACCCTGGCCCGCTACAACTGGTCCGGTGACGCGATGCGACTGCCCGAGCTCGCCGAATCCTTCTGCGAGAACGGCGAGCTCGAGCTGCGCGGCGGTGCGCCGGTTCAGGGCCGCGGGGCCATCGTCGAGTTCCTCGGTGGCGCAGTCGCATCACCGAATGCAGTCGCTCATGAATCCGGGGTGCGGCGCATCGTTCGCCACAACGTGACGAACATCCGGTTCACCGAGATGACGCCACAACGCGCCCGGGTCGCCTGCTACTTCACCGTTTTCACCGAGATCGGCCTAGACCACTACGGCCGCTATCGCGACGTGTTCGTCCCCGTCGGCCCAGTAGATGGCGAGTGGCTGATACAGCACCGGTTCGTCTCGACCGACTGGCATGCGCCGAACTCGACCATGGCCGGTTAGGGCGAAAATCGGTAGGCTCATCGACCATGAGCGATGCCGTCGATCCGGCCGTCCCGCCGAGCGGGACCGGATGTGTGGAGTGCGATGAGTGCGGCGGGTGGTGGGTGCACCTTCGCCGCTGCGCCGCGTGTGGCCACATCGGCTGCTGTGACGACTCGCTGGGGCGCCACGCATCGGCACACTGGCGTGCGACCGGGCATCCCATCATCCGGTCGTTCGAACCGGGCGAGGACTGGTTCTGGAACTACGACAGCAACCGGTATTACGACGGACCGGAACTCGCGGCACCCGAATGCCATCCCGAAGACCAGCCGGCTCCCGGGCCTGCGGATCGTGTCCCCAAGGACTGGATGGCCCGGCTTCAGAGTCGGCGCGACTGAGTTTGGGTATTCGAACGGGCATGAGTGAGACGAACCCGGACAAGCCCGACACCGCCGAGACCGACTCCGGTCCCAGCGGTGCGGACGATGACGTAGAGAGCGACCCGGCCAAGGGCGACGAGGAGGCCGCCGACTGGTCCGACGAGGGCGGCGCGACGCCCAGCGGGCCGGCCGATACCGGCGAGCATACGCAGTGAGCTAAAGCGACTGCCCGAGCGCCGACAATGTCTCGGCGCCAGTGTATTTCGGCGTCCAGCCCAGTTGCTGTCTTCGCCTTGGATGTGTCCATGACGACCGCTGTTCGTCCGGCGTGCAGCCATTCCAGTGATGACGGGACGAACGGGAGCCGGGCCATCACCTCCGATGCCACGGTCGCGGCGAGCCTTGGCACCCGGATGGAACGGGCGCCGAGTTCCTCGGCGACTGCCGATATCGACACCACGCCGTCACCCGCCAGGTTGTAGGCACCGGGTGGGGCCGACGTCGTCGCGGCCAGCGCGATAGCGGCTGCCACGTCGTCGTGATGCACCAGCTGCATCGGCGTGCCGGGATCGGGCAAGGGCGGTTTCAACACCGGAAGCATCTGCGTCACCCGCTTGATGGGCCCCGGCAGTTGGTTCCACGGCATGACCTCGGCCAGCGCGGGCGCCTTCGGCCCGGCGACGATGCAGGGTCGCAACACGTACACCTCGAGGTCGGCCCCCTCGGTTATTTCCTGAAGCGCGGTTTCGCAGGCCGCTTTTTGTTGGGAGTAGTAGTGCTCGGGTGACCCCCGCGGCGGTACATCCTCGGTGATCGGTGCGGGGTTGTCGGAGTGGTAGCCGTAGGCGGCCACCGAGGAGGTGTAGACCAGGCGTCGCGGGCGTCGCGCCGCCACGGTCGCCTCGAACACGTTGCGGGTACCAGCGAGGTTCACCCGGGCGCTCTCCTCGCGCGTGCCCATGATGATGAAGGCCAGATGCACAACGACGTCTGCGTCCGCGACCAGGCCGTCGACGGCCTTGCGATCGGTGATGTCGCCTTGGCGGTACTCGGCCTTCGTCCAGCCCTGACCCGCCGGGTCGAACGGCCGACGGGCCATCCCGATGATCCGGTCCACGACGGGGTCACGGTCTAGCGCGGTGACAGCCGATATCCCGATTTCGCCCGTCGGGCCGGTGATGGCCACCGTGAGTCCCATGCCGTCATGGATGCCCGCCCCCTGCAGGATCGAAACCGTCGCGGCCAGGCGGCCTACTCGAGCTTGAGTGTGCGGATTTCTCCACCCGGCGTGTTGCGAACGAAACCGCACAGTCGCCGGCTGAGCCGGCCAAACTAAGCGTCGGCGAGTGCCTGCTTGGCCGCGTTGTAGCCGGGTACGAACGTGATCCCGGGCCCGCCGTGGCATCCGGCGCTGCCGAGATAGAGTCCGTCGATCGGGATCGGTTGATCGACATAGCCTTTCGGCCCCGGCCGGTTGGGACCGATCTGGTCCGGATGAATGAGCCCATGGCAGTAGTCGCCGCCGGGAGCACCGAACATCGTGCCCATGTGTTTGGGAGTGAAGGTGGTGTGCTTGAGAATCAGGCTCTCGAAGTTGGGGGCGAGTCGCGTGAGCTTGTCGATCACCCGCTGTCCCATCTCGGCCTTCATCTCGCCATAGCTCGACTCCGAATCCTCGATCGGGAACCACAGCGAGAACGCCGACGCCGCGTGCTTGCCTGACGGTGCGAGGCCCGGGTCGTTCACCGACGGTATCTGCAACGCGATGGACGGGTCGGCGGGCACGACGCCGTGCCGGCACTCCTCCCACTGCTGCTGCAATTCCTCAGGGGTGGAGAAGATCCCGATATTCGACTGCAGCGCAGGATCGTTGAGCAATTCGTAGGGCGACGCGAATTCCGGGATACCGTCGAGCGCGAAGTGCATCTGCAGGTAGCTGCCGCGGTGGTCCTGACCCGAGAAGCGTTCCCGGACGTCGGCGGGCAACGCGGCGGGGTCGACCATTCCGTTGACGGTGAGATCCGGCGCGATGCCGGAGATCACGATGGGCGCGGTGATAACGGAGCCGTCCTCCAACCGGACGCCGCTCACCCGTCCCTCGGCGACCTGTATCTCCTCGACCTTGCTGCGCAGCCTCAATTCGCCGCCGCCGGACGTGAACAGGTCGCACAGATGGCTGGTCAGCGCGCCGATGCCGCCCTTGAGTTTCTTGACCAGAAGCGCGTTCTCGTCGGGAACCGCGAATCCGTAGGCCAGCGCCGCGGCGGTGCCGGGGGTCGCGGGCCCACGATAGGTGGTGTTGCACGCCAGCAGCGACAGCATGCCCCGCAGCGCGCCGTGCTTCTCCTTGTCCGGCAGGTAGCGGTCGATCACGTCGGTGACCGAGCCGAACAGCAGGTCGGTGATCGTCGACCGTTCGAATTCGTTTGTCGCACAGGCATACATCTCATCGAGCGTCTTCGGCGGCTGGCCTGCGTCAAACCGCCCCAGCGCCCGGGTCGGCGCTTGGCACCAGGCCATCAAGCCGGCCATCCCATTGACGGCCTCGGCGCCGTGCACCTCGTTGATGTGTGTCATCAGCTTCATCGGGTCGGTGTAGTAGACCAGCGGTTCGTCGCCGACACCGCGGAGCGACACCGACATCACCTCGAGGTCCACGGTCGGCAGCTGGTCCAGTCCGAGTTCCCGGCTGACCACGGCCGAGGTCGGTATCTGAACCGACCCGGCGATCTCGAACTTGAAGCCGTCGAACAATTCGACCGTGGAGGCCATGCCCCCCGCATAGAGCTTGGAATCGAGGCAGAGCGTGCGCAGCCCCGCCTTCTGAAGCAGTGCGGCAGCGGTCAATCCGTTGTGTCCCGCGCCGACGACAATCGCGTCAAAGTCCACCATGCGCTGAGGCTGGCACGTGCTCCACGTTTTGTCAATATTGACAAAACTTTCAGCTGATCCCCTTCTCCAACGTGTTCAATGCCTCCCGGGTCAGCCGCGACAACTCGGGCAGCGAGCGTTGGGTGCCGAGCATCCACACCTCCATCGCACCGAAGACCGCCGCCGCTATGCACCGCGCGGTGACGGCGATGTGCATGCGTTCGTCGGTGCCCGGTTCCGGCGGATCCTCCGCGGTGAGATGCTGCTCGATCGCCTCGGCGAAGTCGGCCTCGACCTGCCGCATGTGCCGCACGATCCGGTCGGGTTCGATTTCCTGGGCCCGCAGGGCGGCGGTCTGCGCGACGGCCCAATCGTCGTACGGCCGCGCCATGATCGCCGAGTGCACCGACTCGATGATGGACTCATCGGGATTGCGCGCCGCCAACGCCGCCCTGAACCACTGCAGACCTGCATAGTCGGCGAAGAGCAGATCGTGCTTGGACGCGAAGTGCCGATAGAACGTCCGCAGTGATACCCCGGCGTCGGCAGCGATCTGATCGGCCGACGTGTCCTCTACGCCCTGGGCGAGGAATCGCACCACCGCCGCCTGGCGCAGCGCCTCGCGCGTGCGCTCACTTCGTGCCGTTTGGGCGGGCCGGACCATGGGGAGAAAATACCGCACAAAGTTATGTCAATATTGACAAAACTTCGGATGCTGTTCGAGACTCCTGCCTATGGTTTCGCTGATCGTCCACCTCGTCCTGGGATTCGCGACGATGGCCGCCATCGTCAAGACGAATTCAGCGTTGTTTGCGCGCTACTCGTCCGGCCCGTCGGTATCGGCGCTCGAACTCTTCTACTGGGTCGCCGGTATCGCATCAGTCATCCTCGGCTACTACTTCAACAACCAGTACGTGGCCGAGTACGCGCCGCCGGGCGGCCTGCACAACTTCATCTGGGGTCCCGGAAGCTGGTGGGAGTTCATCACGCTGGGGTATGCAAACCCCGCCGCGAGTTCGGCCAGCCAGGACTACACCATCATGAGCCTGCTGCTGTTCCCCATCTGGTCGATCGTCGACGGACGCCGGCGCGGGATCAAGCATGCCTGGCTTTTCTGCGGGTTCATTCTGTTCGCAAGCTCGGCGTTCGCGTGGGCGGCCTATCTGGCCACCATCGAGCGCCAGCACAGGCATCAGCAGCTCGGGGCGCCCCTGCAATCCGCGGCCTAACACCACCGCGGCGGCATACAGTTCACGGATGATCTCCGACGATCTGCGTGACCGTCGCCTCGCAGTGATCCGAGAACACATGGACACCGAGGTGACCAAGGAATTCGACCGCACCCTGGCGACGTTCAAGAACGATTCTGGGGGCCGCCCGCACTACGAGATCATGGCCACCGGCCAAGTCTTCGACGGCGACGACGAGGTCATGGGGTACTACCGGACCACCCGAACGGCGTTCCCGGACCAGCGACACGACAACGCCCGATTCCACGTCGCCGATGATGCCGTCATCGTCGAATTCGACCTGCTCGGAACCAATCTCGGTGAGTTCTACGGTCTGCCGCCGACGGGTAAGGCCTTCAGGGTGCCGATCATCGCCGTGTTCTACTTCGAGGACGACCGCATCGTCAACGAGCGCATCTACTTCGATTCGGCCAGCCTGGTCACACAGATCGGGCGCGGTGAACTGCTGGCCCTGGTCGGGACGGGAGAGCCGTGAAGGTCCACCACCTCAACTGCGGGACGATGAACCCGTACGGAACACCGAGGATCGTCTGCCACGTCCTGCTCGTCGAGACCGACAACGGCCTCGTTCTCGTTGACACCGGGTTCGGCTCCCACGACTGTGCCGACCACAGTCGGGTCGGATTCACCCGCCACATTTTCAACCCGACGTTCGACGAGGACGAAACGGCACTGCGGCAGGTGGAGCGACTCGGATTCACCCGCGCCGATGTCCGGCACATCGTCGTCACGCATTTCGACATGGACCACATCGGCGGGATCTCCGACTTTCCGGACGCACAGATCCACGTGACCTCCGCCGAAGTACTCGGCGCTGTGCGAGAACCGACGTTGAAGGAGAAGACCCGCTTCCGCGCCGCCCAATGGGCACACGGACCCAACCTCGTCGAGCACGACCCGGCAGGTGAGAAATGGCGGGGTTTCGCCGCCGCCAAGGAACTCGACGAGATCGCACCGGGAATCGTGCTGGTGTCGCTGCCCGGCCACACCCGAGGACACGCGTGCATCGCCGTCGACGCCGGGCACCGCTGGGTGCTGCACTGCGGGGATGCCTATTACCATCCGGGCACCCTGGACGGACGGTCGAAGGTCCCGCGCCCGATGGCGATCATCGAGCCCCTGCTCGCATTCGATCGAAAGAAGGTGGCAGACAACCACGCTCGCCTCACCGAGTTGTACCGACGTCAGGAGCCTGACCTCTTGATGGTCTGCGCACATGACGCGACCTCGTTCGAACATGCGAAGGCGACGGCGTAGCCGTGCGCGCTGTCGTCATCACCAAGCACGGCGATCTTTCGGTACTGAAGGTGCAGCAGCGGCCGGATCCGCCACCCCCCGGCCCCGGCCAGGTGCGCGTTGCAGTGCGCGCCGCGGGAGTGAACTTCGCCGACCATCTCGCCCGCGTCGGCCTCTACCCCGACGCTCCCAAGCCGCCGTGCGTGGTGGGCTACGAAGTGGCGGGCACAATAGATGCCGTCGGCGAGGGCGTCGACGCGTCACGCATCGGCCAACGGGTCTTGGCGGGAACACGTTTCGGCGGTTACGCCGAGATCGTGAACGTCAAGTCCGCCGACACGGTGCCCTTACCGGATGCCCTGACCTTTGAGCAGGGCGCCGCAGTTCCGGTCAATTACGCCACCGCGTGGGCGGCGCTGTACGGGTACGGATCGCTGCGGGCGGGTGACCGCGTGCTCATCCACGCGGCGGCGGGCGGCGTCGGCATCGCAGCCATCCAGCTCGCCAAACCCGCCGGAGTCGAGATTCACGGGACCGCGTCACCCGGTAAACATCAAGCGCTGCGTGAGATGGGCGTGGATCGCACGATCGACTACCGCCGCGGCGGCTGGTGGAAGGATCTGCCGCAGTACGACATCGTGCTCGACGCGATCGGCGGTGCGTCACTGCGCCGCTCCTACCGCCTGCTCCGCCCGGGCGGCCGGCTGGTCGCGTATGGCATCTCGGCGTTGCAACAGGGTGAAAAGCGTTCCTTGCGTACCGTATTGCCACAGCTGCTGCCGATGCTGCGTGGGTTCAACTTGACCACACAGCTCTCGGAGTCCAAGGCCGTCATCGGCCTCAACATGCTGGCGCTGTGGGATGACCGCGGCACCCTCGAACCGTGGATCGGACCGCTGGCGACGGCCCTGGCCGACGGTATCGTGTCCCCGGTTGTGCACGCCGCGGTGCCTTTCGACAACGCGCGCAGAGGCACATCGCATGCTGGCCGCGCGCGAGAATGTCGGCAAGGTGGTGCTGGTCCCCTGATCGTCTAGGACGACGCGAGTGCGGCGTCGGGCGCACTCGTCCGCGGAGCCTGGGCACGGCGACGGTACACAACTGCCCGACCGCCCTGCCGCGGCGCGGTCGCCACGCCGCGCGAGTGGCGGCGCTCACCCGCGCTGTTGGCGGTGCCGAATTCGAACTCGCGCAGCAGCGTTCGCAATGTCACGGTCATCTCCATGTTCGCGAACGCGGCCCCGATGCAGCGTCTGATCCCGCCGCCGTAGGGAATCCACGCATAGTTGTCCGGCGGGTTACCGATGAACCGATCGGGGTCGAAGGCACCGGCATCGGGAAAGCTTCCCTCTGCGGCGTGTGCCAGCGAGATGCTGGCCAGTACCGCATGACGTTCGGGAATGACCCACTCCCCGAGGCGTATTCGCTTCTTGGTGATGCGTGCGGTGCCGTTGATCACGGGGCGGGTCCGCTGGACCTCCCAGATGGTGGCCTGAACGAGTTCGGATCCGCCCCCGTCGACCTCAGCGGTCAGCGCCGACAGCAGCCGCGGATGCCTGCGCAACCGCTCGACCGCCCATGCCAACGTCGTGGCCGTGGTTTCATGACCGGCGGCAAGCAGCGTGAGCAACTCATCGGCCACATGGTCGTCGGCTATCGGTGAGCCGTCCTCGTACCGTGCCCGCAACAGCAGCGAAAGGACGTCATTGCGCTCTTCGAACGCCGGATCGCTCCGGATACCGGCGATCAGGCGGCCGACGATGTCGTCGTAGCGCCTGCGATAGTCGGCCAGTCTCCGGCCGGGGCTGCGCCGGCCGAAGTCCCTGCGCACCAGCGGCGGCATGACGGCCAGCCTCGACGCGTACAACACCATGCCAGGCAGAAGGTCACGCAGTTCGTCCAGCGCCGACCCCTTCGCGCCGAACACCGTGCGCAGAATCGCGTTGAGCGTAATGCGCATCATCGAGGGCATCGTTTCGAACTCCTGACCTTCAGGCCAGGACTCGATCTCACGCATGACCTCTTCCTCGACGATCGCCTCGTACCCGGCCATCCGCTTGCCGTGGAACGGCGGGACCAGAAGTTTGCGCCGTTCCCGGTGCTCGGCGCCGTCGAGGCTGAACGTCGAACCTGGGCCGAAGATCTCGCCGAGCACGCCGCCCCGGGCGACCATGTCGGACTTGGCCGTGAACAGCTCCTTGACCAGTGCCGGATCACCGACGACCACGGTCGGGCCGAATATCGGCAGGTTGAGGGTGAATGCGGGGCCATGCCGTTTGGCCAGGGCAGCGACGGCCTTCTCCCTGGCGAGGATGAACCCCAGACCCTGCAGGAGCTTGGGTATGCGCGGCGCCGGCGGCAAGCGCACCGGGTCAGTAGTCAGCTCAGCCATGAAATACCTCCGTTGGTACACGATAGTACCAACGGAAGGCAGTGGGTAGGTGCGCGCAAATGCGGTGATAATCCGGCGATCAAGAATCGAGGCAGAATAGCCTCTGACGTGGCCAGGGCCGGGATCGAACCGGCGACCTTCCGCTTTTCAGGCGGACGCTCGTACCAACTGAGCTACCTGGCCGGAAGGCACCGGTCATGTCGAGAACCGAAGTGCCTCGGCAATACTGGCGACCCTGACGGGACTCGAACCCGCGACCTCCGCCGTGACAGGGCGGCGCGCTAACCAACTGCGCCACAGGGCCTTGCTTTTACGCTGTGCGGCTTCCTATCGTACGGTGCCGCGCGTACCCCCTACGGGATTCGAACCCGCGCTACCGCCTTGAAAGGGCGGCGTCCTAGGCCGCTAGACGAAGGGGGCCAGCCGAATCTCTCCGGGGTACTCACAACGCTGTGACGCTGGGAGCCTCGATAGCTTAGGGTACCGGCACCCCAATCCTCAAACGAAGCGCCCGACGGCACCCAGTATCCTGATCCCTCGCGCCCCTATAGCTCAGTTGGTAGAGCTACGGACTTTTAATCCGCAGGTCCCAGGTTCGAGCCCTGGTGGGGGCACAACATCGAAGTTCCAAGTCAACGGCACTTTCTGCCGCGGCCGCTACCCAGCACCCAAACGGGCACCGTGACAGCGCCGCTGACAGCATCGCCCCTCGTCAAAAACCCGACGTGACGAGTCGATGCAGCGACGCGGTAACGCACGATGCTGCCGTTGCGATTACACAACACAAATCTGGCCGCAAAATGGGAAGGCTCACGATGAAGTACGCGGTGGGGGCGGTGACAGCTGCCGTGACCAGCTGTGTTGCATTCGGGTTGGCTGCTGCGCCAGCGCACGCCGATGCCGTCGACGACTACGTTTATCAGCAAGGTCCGTCGGTAGTGTGCGACAGGCTCGATAGAGCCGGCACCGTCACGCTTCCGGTCTTGAAAGCCATGGGCAGCTACATCAAAGGTCAGGGGTTTTCGGCCCACGAAGCAGCCGGTATCGTTTGGGACTCCGTGACGATGTGGTGCCCGCAATACGAACTTGCGGTGAGCGCTGTTGCTCAGAACGGATAAGTTCAGCCGTTTGCTCTGGCCAGACTCGACTGTCATGACGACCGTTGCCATCCTCGCTGCTGACGCCGTCGAGCATCTCGGCATCGGGCAAGCCCCCATCACAGCGGAATCGGTCGCGTCTTGGCCGTCCAAACCGGGCCTGTATGCCGTCTACGGCTGCCTCGAGGTCTGGCGAACGCTGAAGCTTGGTGACCCTCCGGATCCCCGACCTCTCTACGTTGGTAAGGCAGAACGATCATTGTGCAGCCGAGATGTTGGTACACACTTCGGGTTCGTTGCTGGAGGCGGCAATAGCATTACTGGATCGTCAACCCTTCGGCGGTCCCTGTCGGCGATGCTGCGAACGACGCTTGGCTTGAGAGGGCAGTACCGCAATCCGGCCAAGCCGGAACGGCCATCCAATTTCGGGCTATCCCGCGACCACGACGCCGTGTTAAGCGAATGGATGCGGGCGAACTTGATCGCGACCTACTGGGAGATGCCGAGGGTCGCGATCCCGCTTACGGATATTGAGACGGCTGTGATTGTTCAGCTGCAACCGCCTCTCAACATCAAGCACGCACGCCATCAGTGGATGGAACAGGTCAAACAATCACGATTGGCGATGGCAGCCGACTGCTCACAACACGGCTGACGCGGTTGTTCCGGCTTTTGGACTTGGTTTGGACGGGGTGACGACGAGCGACGACCTACCGGACTACTCGTACGCCGCCTAGCTGTACGGGATGGCTCCGGACACCGAACGCAAACTTCGGCGGCACCATCGACGACCCGATCGCCACGCCGCATGCTCGTGGCATCTACGGACGCTCGACGACCGCCCCGCGAAAACATGCGCGCGTCCCGTCCTGCGCCGTCGATGCTTACGTGCAGCAGCTGGGGTCCAGCACGGCGCACAGCGCCAGGACGGCATCGCGGTGTGGCCGGTGATAGACGTTCATGCCCCGCCGGTCAGACTCAACGAGTCCGGCGCGACGGAGCTGGCTCAGATGGTGACTGACGGTCGACTCGGTCAATCCGAGTACCGACGCCAGATCACCACTGTTCTCCTCGCCCTTGGCGGAGCTGAACAGATACGACATGATCTTCACCCGCGCCGGGTCGGCGAGCGCCTTGAGCCGCAACGCCACCTGGAGCGCATCGTCGTCGCTCATGGGTCCGGCTGCCACGGGGGCGCAGCACACCGGCGCGGACATGTCGATCATCGGAAGGGTCTTGGGCACGACATCAATATTGCCGAAAACATTGACATAAGTCAAAGAGGTATGCATCATGAGGACAGCCGGCTACTTCGACATAAGTCACATATCTAACGGAAGGTTCCCATGTCCCGTGTACAGCTCGCACTCAATGTCGACAACCTCGACGAGGCCGTCGCGTTCTACTCGAAGTTGTTCAACACCCCACCCGAACAAGGTCAAAGAGGGCTACGCCAACTTCGCCGTCGCCGAACCGCCGTTGAAGTTGGTGCTCCTGGAGAACCGCGGCAAGGGCGGCACCATCAACCACCTCGGCGTCGAGGTCGAGTCCAGCGACATCGTGCACGCCGAGATCGCCCGGCTCACTGGTGAAGGCCTGTTCACCGACGAGGAAATCGGCACTACCTGCTGCTTCGCCACTCAGGACAAGGTCTGGGTCATCGGCCCAGCGGGTGAGAAGTGGGAGGTCTACACCGTCCTGGCCGACTCCGACACGTTCGGTACCAGCCCGCAGCACTTGGACGAAGACGGCAACACCGAGGGCGGCGTCTGCTGCGGAGGTGGCGCGTCCGACGATGCCAACGTGGCTGCAGGATCATCCTGCTGCTGAACCCGCCTCGCAACCTGATGCGGCCCGTGCACAGCGGTCCGCATCAGGCGCATCATCGAGGAGTGGCCGATGAGCACGCAGAGTTTGATCGCGATGACATCGCCGAAGACTTGGAGCGGGCACGTATCGAGTTCCACCGGCTCGTAGACCTAGCCGGCCCCGAGGATTGGAGCAGGGCAACTTCCGGAACACGGTGGACCAATGAGCAACTGCTGTTCCACATGGTGTTCGGCTACATGGTCGTACAACGTCTACTCGTTCTTGTGCGGATCTTCAGCCGCTTGCCTGATCCAGTGAGCCGCACCTTCGCCAACATCCTTGATGCCGCGACCAAGCCGTTCCACATCATCAACTACTACGGCTCGTGTGCAGCGGCACTGTTCTACAACCGGCGCAGAATGGGCGCAAAACTGGACCGGGTAATCGCGGCGCTGCAGCGCACGCTTGCCCGAGAGAATGAAGCCGACTTCGTTCACGGTATGCGCTACCCGCCCCGGTGGGATCCGTTCTTCGGCGATTTCATGACGTTGGAAGATCTGTATCTCTATCCAGGACGGCACTTCGACTTCCACGCTCACCAGCTCACGCTTATCGAAAATCGGTGACACGTTCACCGTCAGTTCGCTTGTGACTTGATTTGATGTTTGTCAATATCGATGGATGTCGAAGTCAGACCTTCAGCTCACCGCCGCCACTGGCTGCGTCATCGCCCCCCTCGCCCGACAACCCCTGTCCGCGGAAGCTGCCATCGAGCTGGCAGCCCAACTCAAAGCCCTATCCGATCCGGTGCGCCTGCGCCTGTTCAGCCTCGGTCGCCAGTCACGCCGGTGGGGAAGCCTGCGTCTGCGACATCTCCGGCGACTTCGACGTCACCCAGCCCACCATCTCCCACCACCTGAAGGTGCTCAAGCGACGCCGGGCTTCTCGCATCCGAGCGCCGGGCGTCCTGGGTGTACTACTCCGTCGTCCCGGAGGCGCTGCAGGAACCTGTCGTCAGTGCTGAGCGTCAGCCGACGCCGACGTTCGCGGCAGGAGCTCCAGCATGACCGACACCATTACTCGACGCGCCCCCGACCGTCGTCGAGCAAGCTGTCCGCGCTCGACCGGTTCCTGCCGGTGTGGATCGGCATCGCGATGGCCGCCGGGCTGCTCCTCGGACGCCTCGATTCCCGGCTTGAACACAGCGCTGAACCACGTTCAGGTCGACGGCATCTCGTTGCCCATCGCACTCGGCCTGCTGATCATGATGTATCCGGTTCTGGCCAAGGTCCGCTACGACCGACTCGACACCGTCACCGGCGACCGGAGGTTGCTGGTCAGCTCGTTGGTACTCAACTGGGTGCTCGGCCCGGCGCTGATGTTCGCGCTGGCTTGGCTGCTGCTGCCCGATCTGCCCGAATACCGCACGGGCCTGATCATCGTCGGACTGGCGCGCTGCATCGCCATGGTGATCATCTGGAACGACCTCGCCTGCGGCGACCGAGAAGCCGCCGCCGTGCTCGTCGCATTCAACTCGGTTTTCCAGGTGATCATGTTCGCCGTACTCGGCTGGTTTTATCTCTCGGTGCTACCCGGCTGGCTCGGGCTTGGAACAGACCACCATCAGCACCTCTCCGTGGCAGATCGCCAAGTCCGTGCTGATCTTCCTGGGCATCCCGCTGCTGGCTGGGTATCTGTCCCGACGGCTCGGCGAGAAGGCCAAGGGCCGCGCTCTGGTACGAGTCCGCGTTCCTGCCCGAAGATCGGGCCCGTGGGCGCTCTACGGCCTGCTGTTCACCATCGTCATTCTCTTTGCCCTGCAAGGCGATCAGATCACTAGCCGACCCCTCGACGTCGTCCGCATCGCCCTGCCGCTGCTGGCGTACTTCGCCATCATGTGGGGCGGCGGCTACCTCCTGGGCGCTGTGCTCGGCCTCGGGTATGAGCGCACCACCACATTGGCTTTCACCGCAGCAGGCAACAACTTCGAATTGGCCATCGCCGTCGCTATCGCCACCTACGGGGCAACCTCCGGCCAGGCCCTCGCCGGTGTCGTCGGCCCGCTCATCGAAGTCCCCGTCCTCGTCGCCCTGGTCTACGTCTCCTTGGCCCTGCGACGCCGATTTTCGGCTCACAACCCGGCACCATCGATCACGAATCGGAGCGCATGATGACTGACAGCCCTGCCTCACTAGACCAACACTTCAGGCGCGGCCTATCCATTGATCAACAGCATGCTCTGAGAACGGCTGCCACACGACTGCATACCGAGTTCGGTGAGCACTTCAGCGTGGATACCATCGAGCGGTTTCTGCACGCGTCCTACGACCAGTTCGCAGGGCGCGCCACCATTCCCAACTTCCTGCCGCTGCTCGCCGAACGCTGGGCACGTCAACGACTCACCGCGCTGGCCCGCGTGGAAGGCAAGGTCACGGATATGAAGCCCACCGTGCTGTTCCTGTGCACCCACAACGCGGGCCGGTCCCAGATGGCCCTCGGGTTCTTCAACCATCTCGCAGGCGATCAGGCGTGTCGCGTGGTCGGGCGGCTCCGAACCCGGCAATGAGATCAACCCTTCGGCGGTGCAGGCGATGGCCGAGGTTGGCATCGACATCACCGGCGAGTTCCCCAAGCCCTGGACCGACGAGATCGTCCAGGCCGCCGATGTCGTCGTCACGATGGGATGCGGCGACGCCTGCCCCGTCTTCCCTGGAAAACGCTATGAGGAGTGGGTACTGCCTGATCCCGCCGGGCAGACCGTCGACGCCGTCCGTCCGATCCGTGACGACATCGAAGAGCGTGTGCGCCGCCTCCTCGCCGATCTCGGCGTCACTCTCACCGCGTAACCCGAGCCAGATTCACAGCCGAAATGCCCACGCCCTCCGTGCTGTTCAAGATCGTGCCACCGGCGGCAGGGCCGGATGCGCCGGTTCTCGCGACGAGCGGCATCGGCACCGCGGGCGAAGTAATCTCACGATGTGCTCTACCGGCATGTCCGACGGCCGTTCTGGCGACGTCATCCCGTCGTCACCGGCACCGCTGCGCTCATGACGTTCTGGTGGCTCGCGAACGGCTGGTACGAAGCCGTCGCCGTCACGGCGATCGTCGGCCTGCTCCTGGTCGTCAATGGCCGTAGGAAAGCGCACGCCGTGCGCGTCGCCGGTCTCCGCGCCCGCGCGGACTACGAGTTCCGGCTGAGCCTGGCCGGCGATCAGAGAGGCGCGTTCGGCCGGTATCCCCCGATGCAGGCGGGCTGGTTCCGCGATCCGCAGAACGTTTGTCGGATGGGCTATTTCGACGGCGCACTCTGGACCCACCACACCGTGTGGCGGTAGCGCCGATCAGACCTTCGGGCTGTAATAGTGCGGGTTGTCGCGGTACTCGACGGGCGGCAGATTGCGTGCCGGGGTTTCGACCAGTGGCGAGTCTGCGGGTAGCCGGCCCGTGGCACGGTCCCACGCAGAGCGCTTCCGCGGGTGCATCATCATGCGTTTGGGCAGCAGCTGAACGATGCGGTGCACCACCTTGCCGAACAGTCGGTGCAATCGTTGCTTTACGTGGCGACCACTTGTAGCCCATCAGCTCACGTACCGCTGGGTCGAAAAGGCCGACGGTGGTGAAGTTGAAGAACTTCTGCATTCCCGCGACGTTCAGACGCCACAGCCAATCCGGCAGCCACTCCAGCGAGGGATGCTTGGTCATCGATGACAGATCGAGCACCTCACGCGCGGCCCAGTTGTTCTCCAACACGTTGTGGCACATGTGATCCCAGTACTCCTGGAATTCCTCCCACGAATTCGGCACGGGCCGCATGCTCATCCCGTACATCCGGTACCACGTGATGTGTTCGTCGAAGAGCTGCCGCCGCTGCGCCTCGGTGAGGCCGCCGCCAAGCCATTCCGCGGCCAGCAGCGTCGATTTGAAGAACGTCGCGTGTGCCCAGTAGAAGACGTCCGGGTTCAGCGCGCTGTACCGGCGACCCTGATCGTCGACGCCCTTGATCCCGATGTGGTAGTCGCGGACTTGTGCCCCGGTTTTGGGCGCGCGGTCACCGTCGAAGACCACCCCCCCGATCGGGTAGACGGAACGGTAGAGCCGCGGCATGCGCTCCATGAAGAAGATCGAGTGCTGCTGTACGGCCGCGCCCAACTGCGGATGCATGTTCTGCATCGAACCGGCCCACGGGCCTTGCAGCATTCCGGTCCACTTGCCGAAGTACTTCCAGGTCAGCGAGTCGGGCCCCAGCGGTTCGGGCGGGGCGTCATACCCACCCGACGAAACCGGGCACCCCGACGCAACGGGTGCGGCGTCTTCCGTGTTCATCGGGCACGCCGCAGACGTATCTTGATTCACTGACGAAGCTTCCCATCCAGCCAGAATCACCTATTCTGACTACAGACGTTGTCACAGTGAAGTCTAGGAGTGATGTGCCCGTGGGTCAACGACGGGGCCGATGGTCCGGTATGCCGCTGCCGGCCCGTCAGGCGTTGCGCCGCGGCGAACTCATCGCCGCCGGCGTCGCCTGCCTGGGTGGCGAAACCGGGCCTGACCTGACGGTGCGCGCGGTGTGCCGTTCGGCCGGACTGACGGAGCGCTACTTCTATGAGAGTTTCACCGACCGCGACGAGTTCGTCCGCGCGGTCTACGACGACGTCTGCGCGCGGGCGATGTCGGCGCTGACAACGGCGAAGACTCCCCGGGACGCGGTGGAGCAGTTCGTCGCGCTGATGGTCGACGATCCAGCGCGCGGCCGGGTGCTGCTGTTGGCGCCTACGAAGGAGCCCGTGCTGACCCGGTCGGGCGCCGAATGGATGCCGAGCTTCATAGAACTGTTGCAGCGCAAGCTGACTCGCATCGGAGATCCCGACCAGGCGACTATGGTCGCCACCGGATTGATCGGCGCGCTGACGGCGTTGTTCACCGCCTACCTGAACGGCAGGCTCGCAGCGACACGCGAGCAGTTCATCGATTACTGCGTGGAGATGCTGATGTCGCGGGTGTCGAGCTATTGAGCCTTATTCGTCGGGCGTGGAAACCTGTTCGAGCGTCGACTCTTCGTCGGACTCGGCCTGTTTCTTGGCCTGCCGGCCGAGCGGGTGCTGAACTGACATACCGGGATTCTTGGCCGTGGCATAGGCGCCGCTGCAGTTCAGCACGACGTTGACCTGACCACCGTCATCAGAGCCGTCGCGCAGGAACGACGCGTCATATGCGTTGGTGACGATGCAGTCGCTCTGGTCGAGCTTGTCGCCGAACCGCGACGCGACGACAGCGGTACCGCCGCTGTCGCTAATCGCCGCCTCAGCATCCGCGTACGTGTCACCCACGACATCCGGGGCAGCTGCCGCAGTGCCGGCTCCGAACAGCAGCGCCGAAGCGGCGGCGACCAGCGGGCCCGCCCCGACAACGATGAGCTTCTTCACGTGCGCCCGACCTCCACAGTCCGAGTACCTGACGTTGATGGCCACAGCCTATTGCGTCGTAGCGTGCGCCGCCACTGGTCGCGAACTCCTCGTCCAGGTGGACCGCGAGGGGGAGTTCTATCACCAGTGAGGTTTGTGATGCTGTTCGTGATGCTTATGTGTCGCATGGCGACTTGAATGTCACCGGGGTACACAGATATATTGAGTGCAACCAATAGGTACAGATAATTTCTGGGAGGGCCATGTCGAAGGATCTGACCGACCTGCAGCTGCTCCGCGAACTCGAGCCAGTGGTCGAAGAGAACATCAACCGGCACATGAGCGATGTGCAAGGACTGGAACCCGCACGACTACATCCCATGGTCCGACGGCAAGAACTACTACGCCCTCGGCGGCAAGGACTGGGATCCCGAGGAGTCCAAGCTCTCCGAGGTCGCCCAGGTAGCGATGCTGACCAACCTGCTGACCGAGGACAACCTGCCGTCCTATCACCGCGAGATCGCGATGAACTTCAGCATGGACGGGCCATGGGGCTTCTGGGTGAACCGGTGGACCGCCGAGGAGAACCGCCACGGCATCGCGCTGCGCGACTACCTCGTCGTCACCCGCGCGATCGATCCGGTCGAGCTCGAGAAGCTGCGCATCGAGCAGGTGACCCGCGGCTTCTCCCCCGGCCAGAATCAGCAGCTCGAGGGCGACGCCGACCTGTTCGCCGAAACCCTGTTCGACTCCGTCATCTATGTGACGTTCCAGGAGCTGGCCACCCGTGTCTCGCACCGCAATACCGGTAGGGCCTGCAACGAGACCGTCGCCGATCAGCTGCTGCAGCGCGTCTCGGCCGACGAGAACCTGCACATGATCTTCTACAGAGACGTCTCGGCTGCTGGGTTCGATATCGCGCCCAACCAGGCGATGCAGTCACTTCACAAGGTGCTGACGCAACTTCCAGATGCCCGGCTACACGATTCCGGACTTCCGGCGCAAGGCCGTCATCATCGCCTCCGGCGGTGTCTACGACCCACGCATCCACCTCGATGACGTCGTGATGCCGGTGCTGAAGAAGTGGCGCATCTTCGAGCGCGACGACTTCACCGGCGAGGCCGCACGAATGCGCGACGAACTGGCCGTGCACGTCAAGGAGCTCGAGGACACCTGCGTGAAGTTCGAGGTCGCCAAGCAGCGCCGGCTCGAGCGCGATCGCCAAGGTGGCCGAGAAGAAGGCCGCCAAGAACCTTCTGGTGGGGTCATCAGCGTCCTAACCGACGCTCGCCGCGGTTCGAGCACTCCGCCCGAAGCAGGCCGCTGCGCGAAGAGCAAACGACCGCGTTGCAGATCGGTCCCATCGCACTACGAAGTCCGGTCGTGCTGGCGCCGATGGCGGGCGTCACCAACGTCGCCTTCCGCACCCTGTGCCGCGAACTGGAGCTGGCCAGGGCCGGCACGGTCAGCGGGCTCTACGTCTGCGAGATGGTGACCGCGCGTGCGCTGGTCGAGCGCCATCCCGCGACCATGCACATGGTCACCTTCGCCGACGACGAGACGCCACGCTCGCTTCAGCTCTACTCCGTCGACCCGGAGAACACCTTCGCCGCGGCGCGAATGATCGCCGACGAGGGCCTGGCCGACCACATCGACATGAACTTCGGCTGCCCGGTCCCCAAGGTCACCCGCCGCGGCGGCGGCGCGGCGCTGCCGTTCAAGCGCAGACTGTTCGGTCAGATCGTCGCCGCCGCGGTGCGCGCGACCGAGGGCACCGACATACCCGTGACGGTGAAGTTCCGGATCGGAATCGATGATGCTCATCACACCCACCTCGATGCCGGCCGGATCGCCCAGGAAGAAGGCGCGGCCGCCGTCGCGTTGCATGCCCGCACCGCCGCACAGCGCTACTCCGGCGAGGCCGACTGGGAGCAGATCGCTGCGCTGAAACAGCACGTCAACGCGGTTCCGGTGCTGGGCAACGGCGATATCTTCGAGGCCGACGACGCGCTGGCGATGATGGACGCCACCGGTTGCGACGGAGTGGTCATCGGCCGGGGTTGCCTCGGTCGCCCGTGGCTGTTCGCCGAACTCTCCGCGGCCTTCACCGGCACGGCTGTGGCCACCCCGCCGACTCTGGGTGAGGTCGCGACGATCATCCTGCGCCACGGCGAACTGCTCGCCGCCCATTTCGGCGAGGACAAGGGGATGCGCGACATCCGCAAGCACGTCGCCTGGTACCTGCACGGCTTCCCCGCAGGCGCCGACCTGCGGCGGGCATTGGCGCTGGTCAAGACGCTGGCCGAGCTGCGGAGCCTACTCGAGCGCCTCGATCGGGAGGCCCCGTTTCCGGCCGCGGCGACGGGGCCGCGCGGGCGGCAGGGATCGCCCGCCGCGGTGGCACTGCCCGACGGCTGGCTTACCGACCCGGACGACTGCACTGTCCCCTCGGGCGCCGAGGTGATGAACTCGGGAGGCTAACCGGTCGAATCGTTCAGCGATGTCGTCTCTAACCTGAGACGCACTCGACATCACATCTCTCAGGATGTCTCAGTACGATATGAGTCTCGTTCGTAACGGGCTGCAGCGTCGGAGCCCGGCAGGTGCTGTGACCTGTAAGGCAGCACCGCACTTGATTGGTGCGCAGCGTGCGCACGACGGTGGAAGAGTTCGGAGGCCGGACGAAGCATGAGTGACGGCGACAACGCCACTCCCAGCCGCCATGGCCGGGATGGCTCGTCGTCACCAGACGGTCCGCCCGATCCCTATGAATGGAATACCCCAAGCGCTTCGCCATCGCCAGGCGCCGCGCCGTGGGAGCGCGCCGGCGTAGCCGATGAGGCCGCAGCGTCGGACCCCAGGCCCAGCTCGACGTCCGGCAACCACACCGACGGGGTCACGGTCGCCGACCTGATCGCCAAGCTCAATGGTGATCACGCCGTCCCGTCGGAGCTGAGGCGGCACCGGTCGGAAATCGACGCTCCTGCTCCTGCACCGCCGCCCGCCGAGATCATCGATGCCGTGCCGGTACCCGCACGTCATGAGCGTCCCGACGAATCGGACGCCGACGGCGCGGACACCGAGATCATCCCCGTCATCGCAGCACAGGCTCCCGATCTGCCCGATCTGGCGCTGGCCCACCGGCGGGATCGCCGCCCACCGTCACACGTCGGCCCCGGCCGTCGACGACCCGATCAGCATTCCCGGCGCCGAGGCCGCCGCAAGTCGATGATCGCCGGCCGCGCGATCACCGCGTTGATCGCGGTCCTGGCGCTTGCGCTCACCGGTGGGGCATGGCAGTGGCAATCGTCGAAGAACAACATGCTCAACCGGATCTCGGCGCTCGACCCCGATTCCCGCGACATCGTCGACCCGAACGCCCAGTTCGGCGACGAGAACTTCTTGATCGTCGGCGTGGACAGCCGCATGGGCGAAAACGTCGAAATGGGGGCGGGCACCACCGACGAGGCAGCCGGTGCGAGATCCGACACCGTGATGCTGGTCAATATTCCCGCGAACCGCGAACGTGTTGTGGCGGTGTCCTTTCCGCGCGATCTCGCGATCAAGCCGATGCAATGCGAACCGTGGGATCCCAAGACCGGCGAATACGGACCGATCACCGATCCAGAATCACCGATGTACGGAGCCGACAAGGTCTACACCGAGTCCAAGCTGAATTCCGCGTACGCCGTCGGTGGACCGAAGTGCCTGGTGAAGGTCATCCAGAAGATGTCGGGGCTGTACATAAACCGTTTCATGGCAGTGGATTTCGCAGGCTTCTCGAAAATGGTCGACGCACTCGGCGGTGTCGAGGTGTGCAGCACCACTCCGCTGGAAGACTACGAGCTGGGCACGGTGTTGCCCACCGCGGGACGTCAGATCGTAGACGGTCACACCGCGCTCCAGTACGTGCGGGCCCGGCAGGTCACGACCGAGTCCAACGGCGATTATGGCCGCATCAAGCGTCAGCAGCTGTTCCTGTCGTCGCTGTTGCGCTCGATGATCTCCAAGGAAGTGTTCTTCTCGCTGTCCAAGCTCAACAACGTCGTCAACATGTTCATCAACGACAGCTCTGTCGACAACATGGACACCAAGGACCTCGTCACCCTTGGCCAGTCGGTTCAGGGCATCACCGCGGGCCGTATCACCTTCCTGACCGTGCCGACGACGGGTTATATGGACGAGTACGGCAACGAACATCTTCGCGAAGAAGACACCCGGGCCATCTTCGACGCGATCATCAACGATGATCCGTTGCCCGAGGAGAAGAGCGCCGACAACACCCCGGTGCCGGGCACTCCCGAAAGCCAGACGCAGACACCAAATCAGGATGCCGCTGCGGCAACTGAACTCGTCGACACGATCACGACCAACCCAAGCGACATCACCGTGCAGGTATCGAACTCGACCGGCGAGGACGGGCTGGGTGCGACCGCCGCCGACGAACTCCAAACGCACGGTTTCAACGTCATCACGCCCGATGACTACCCCGACACGCTGGACACGACGACGGTGTTCTTTTCTCCCGGAAACGAACAGGCCGCCGCGACCGTCGCATCGGCGTTCCCCGACGCCAACATCGAACGGGACAGCAACCTCGGCGACGTCGTCCAGGTGGTGCTCGGCAGCGACTTCTACTCCGTTAGCTCACCGCCCTCGAGCGGATCTCCAGTGCAGGTCCACGTGGTCCACGGAGCCAGCAGCACCCCGACCGACCTGCCCGAGGATCTCACGGTCACCAACGCAGCCGATACCACCTGCGAATAGTCCCGGCCGCGTGGCAATGTCGGCCTTTGGGCATGCTTCATTCACCTGGCGTTCACCCCGCACGTCGTGACGTTCCGACAGTCCAGACCGTAGGGTGGATGCATGCGAACCGCGTACCACGAGCAGTTGGATCAGCTAACTGGACAGCTCGGCGACATGTGCGGGCTGGCAGGCGCGGCCATGGAGCGTGCGACCCAGGCCCTGCTGCAGGCCGACCTGGTGATGGCCGAGCAGGTGATCAGCGACCACGAGCAGATCATCGCGATGAGCGCGCGCGCCGAGGAGGCCGCGTTCGTGCTGCTCGCCCTGCAGGCGCCGGTGGCCGGAGATCTCCGCTCAATCGTCACAGCAATCCAGATCGTCGCCGACGTCGATCGGATGGGCGCCCTGGCCCTGCACGTCGCCAAGATCGCCCGCCGCCGCCATCCCCAGCACGCCCTGCCCGAAGAGGTCAATGGCTATTTCGCCGAAATGGGCAGGGTGGCAGTCGAATTGGGTAACAGCGCGCAGGAGGTGCTGGTCACTCGAGATCCAGAGAAGGCGGCGCGGATCAGTGAAGAAGACGATGCGATGGACGATCTGCATCGCCACCTGTTCACCGTGCTGATGGACCGCGAGTGGAAGCACGGCGTCACCGCCGCGGTCGATGTGACGCTGCTGTCCCGGTTCTACGAGCGCTTCGCCGACCACGCGGTCGAGATCGCCCGGCGGGTCATCTTCCAGGCCACCGGCAACCTTCCAGAAGAGGACGAGCTGGCAGCACGGTGACGCCAGGCCCTAAGCCAAAAGCCCCCGAGCGATCGGGGGCTTTTGCGTGTGAACGTGCGCGTTAGCCGAAGCGACCGGAGATGTAGTCCTCGGTGGCCTTCTGCGTCGGGATTGGAGAAGATCTTCTCGGTGTCGTCGATCTCGACGAGCCTGCCCGGCTTGCCGGTGGCCTCCAGGTTGAAGAACGCCGTCTGATCGCTGACCCGGGCGGCCTGCTGCATGTTGTGCGTGACGATGACGATGGTGTAGTCCTGCTTGAGCTCGGAGATCAGGTCCTCGATGGCCAGCGTCGAGATCGGGTCCAGCGCCGAGCACGGCTCGTCCATCAGCAGCACGTCGGGCTGCACCGCGATCGCGCGGGCGATGCACAGCCGCTGCTGCTGACCGCCCGACAGGCCGCCGCCGGGCTTGTCCAGCCGGTCCTTGACCTCGTTCCAGAGGTTGGCACCCTTGAGCGAACGCTCGGCCACCTCGTCGAGGGTCTTGCTTGTTGCGTACCCCCTGAAGCTTCAGGCCGGCTACGACGTTGTCGCGAATCGACATGGTGGGGAACGGATTCGGCCGCTGGAACACCATCCCGATGGTCTTGCGGACGCTCACCGGATCGATGCCGGCGCCGTAGATGTCCTCGCCGTCGAGCAGCACCGAGCCCTCGACCCGCGCACCGGGAATGCACCTCGTGCATGCGGTTCAGGGTGCGCAGCACCGTCGACTTGCCGCAGCCCGACGGACCGATGAACGCGGTCACGCTGCGCGGCGGAACCGACAGTGCCACGTCGGCGACCGCGTGGAACGACCCGTAGTAGATGTTGAGATCTTTGATGTCCAGGCGCTTGGCCATGACGGCTCTCTCCTATGGGTCAGACTCGGTTTCGGTTGAGGAACCGGATCACGAACGCCGCAGCGAGATAGAGCGCAGCCACGATCAGGATCAGGGTCAGCGCCGCACCCCACACCCGCATCCGGCCGGCTGCTTCGGGGTTGATCAGTTCGGTGTAGATCAGCAGCGGCAGCGAGGCCATGTTGCCGTCCAGCGAGGTCGAAGTTGATCGACCGTGCTGTAGCCCACCAGGATCAGCACCGGGGCGGTCTCGCCCATCACCCGGGCCAGCGCCAAGCAGGATGCCGCTGATGCATGCCGGGCAGCGCCGTGGGGACGACGATCCGGACGATGGTCTTCCACTTCGGAACGCCGAGCGCGTAGGAGGCCTCGCGCAGTTCGTCGGGAACCAGCTTGAGCATCTCCTCGGTGTTGCGCACCACCACCGGCAGCATCAGCAGCACCAGCGCCAGCGACACCGCGAACGCGCTCTGCGGGAAGCCCATCGTCGCGATCCACAGCGCGAAGATGAACAGCGCGGCCACGATCGACGGCACGCCGGCGAGGATGTCGACCATGAAGGTGGTTGTCCTGCGCGAACCACCCGCTGCCGTACTCGACCAGGTAGACGCGCGACCATGATGCCGAGCGGCACGGCGAGCAGCGCCGCGATCGCGGCCTGGATGAGGGTGCCGTAGATCGCGTGGTAGACGCCGCCGGCGAATTGCTCCGGAAGCACTCCGCAGAGCGACATGCTCCACCAGTCGGACGAGATGACCGCGCGTGAAGCCCTGCGAGCAACACCGTGTACAGCAGCCACACCAGCGGCACCATCGCGATCAGCGAACGCGCCGACGAACAGGCACCGTCGCGACCCTGTTCTTGACCTTGCGGCTGGTGCTGATCGGGTGAAACGTCGGCCCCTTCAGCGGGGAGTCCAAGTGTTGCCGGTCATCCTCCGCTCACCCTTCCTCCGGCCGCCAGCGCGGGCGAGCGCGTTGACCACGAATGTCAGCAGCGAACAGCACGAAGCCGGCCGCGATGTAGGCGCCGGTCGGCAGCGGCGCGCTGAACTCGGCGGCGGCCGAGGCGATCTTCGACGCGAAGGTGTAGCCGCCGTCGAACAGCGACCAATGGCCGGCCTGCGCGGCCGTGCGCAGGATGATCAGCACCGCGACGGTCTCACCGAGCGCGCGCCCGAGACCCAGCATCGACTCCGGCGATCATGCCGCTGCGGCCGTACGGGAAAGACCGTCATCCGGATGACTTCCCATTTGGTCGCCCGAGAGCCTGCGCGGCCTCGACGTGACCCTTGCGGGGTCAGGCTGAACACTTCCCGGGTGACCGACGTGATGATCGGCAGGATCATCACCGCGAGCACGATTCCCGCGGTGAAGATGGTGCCGCCGCCGGCGAGCGAGACGTTGCCGTCGGCGAACAGGAAGAACCAGCCCAGATTGTCGTTGAGGAATCGCGCGACCGGCTCCAGCCAGGGAGCGAGCACGAAGATGCCCCACAGGCCGAAGACGATCGACGGCACCGCGGCCAGCAGGTCGACCAGCATGGCGAACGGCTTGGCGAGTCGGCGCGGCGCGTAGTTGGTCAGGAACGCGGCGATGCCGATGGCGATCGGCACCGCGATCACCAGCGCGAACACCGAACTGAGCACCGTGACCTGAAAGAGGTCGGCGATGCCGAACCGCAGGTTGTTCGGAGTCGGTGGTGACGAACTCCGAGCTGGTGATGAAGTTGGCGTTGTTGGCCTGCAGCGACGGGCAGGCGCGGATCAGCAGGAACAGCCCCATCAGCGCGATCGCACCGATGATGGTTGCGCCGGCGGCGACGGCGAGCGACTTGAAGATCCGTGTCGCCCCAGCCGGCCGTCACTGCTTTCGCAGCCCGGATCCGCGTCGGCGTGGTTTCCATCTTCGCCAGTATCTCCGCCCTCGCTGTGGGCTCGCCGGTGTTGTCGACGAGCCCACGGACGGTCGAGTCTGGTATCACGGTCATTTGCGTCCCTAGGCCGTTGACGAGATTGCATCGACTGCGCCGATCAGCCGCTCCTTGAACGTCTCCGGGATCGGGATGTATCCGTTGTCCTCCAGCCCGTTCTGGCCCGTCGCCGAGCGCGACGGTGCAGGAACGCCTTGACTGCGGTGGCCACGTCGGCCTCCGGGTACTTCGAGCAGACGATCTCGTAGGTGGCCAGCATGATCGGGTACGAGCCCGGCTCGGTCGGCATGTAGAACGAGGAGGTGTCCAGCACCAGGTCGTTGCCCTCGCCCTTGACCTTGACGCGTCGATCGACATTCCGGCCGACTCGGTGGTCAGCTCGACCGGCTCCGGGCCGGCGGAGGTGATGATCTTCGCGACCTGCAGGCCCTGGCTCTTCGCGTAGGACCACTCGTTGTAGGTGATCGAACCGGGCGTGTTCTTGATCGCCGCCGACGTGCCCTCGTTGCCCTTGGCGCCCTCGCCGACGCCGCCGACGAACGACTTGCCGGCGCCCTTGCCCCACGCGCCGTCGGAAGCGGCATCGAGGTACTTCTGGAAGTTGTCGGTGGTGCCCGACTCGTCGCTGCGGAACAGGACGTTGATCGGCTCGGCGGGCAGCGCCTTGCCCTCGTTGAGCGCCGCGATCTCCGGGGCGTTCCAGGTCGTCACGGCGCCGTTGAAGATCTTGGCCAGCGTCGGCCCGTCGAGCACGAGCCCGTCGACCCCCGCCACGTTGTAGGTGACGGCGATCGGACCGAACACGGCAGGCAGGTTCCAGCCGTCGTTGCCGCCGCAGCGCTCCTTGGCCTTGTCGACCTCGCCCTTCTCGGCGTTCAGCGGCGAGTCGGAGCCACCGAAATCGGTTTGCGCCGCCAATGAACTCGGACACGCCCGCGCCGGATCCGCTGGAGGTGTAGTTCAGGGTGAAGCCGGGGCAGGCGGTCTCGTAGGCGGTGACGAAGCGGGTCATCGCGTTCGCCTGTGCCGACGAGCCGCTGGCCTTCAGGGACTTCTTGCCACCGCACGCGATATCCCCAGTAGCCGAACCGCCGGTTCCGCCGCCGCTCGCGCCGGTGTTGTTATCGCTACCGCACGCCGACAGCATCAGGGCACCGGCGGCAAGCAGGCTCAGAGCGGCACCAGTTCGTTTGGCCTTCACGTAGCTCCTTTGAAGTCTGGGACGACGAAAGCACCGCCGCCCGAGTCAGGGCATATGGCGGAAGTCGATTCCGCCGAGCAGAACCATTGCTGCTCGGCACAAAACCTAAGTGCATGCCGTGAACTTCCCCCGACCTGATAGTGAACGGAAGATGAACCGAACAGAGGCCTAGGCAAACAAATCCGCAGCCCAGCTTGACCTTTCCGCGATAGCTCAGTATTGATTGAGTCAATGATTATTGAGGCATGGGGCTCTGCCAGCTATCGCTCAGCTATCCACGCTGCCTTGGCCGATCCGGGGCGCCTCGCCATCGTGGATCGGCTGTTGCAAGGTGACGCGTCTCCCTCAGAACTTCGGCTGTTGCTGTCCATGCCCTCGAACCTCCTGTCCCACCACGTGAAGACGCTGGAATCAGCTGGCCTGGTACGCCGAACACCATCCGAGGCCGACGGGCGCCGCACTTACATCAGCCTGAACGCCGAAGCGCTCGACGCACTGGTGCCGACGGCCTCGAGCCGCGCCCGCCGAGTCCTCTTCGTATGCACGCATAACTCCGCCCGCAGCCAGCTGGCGGTTGCCATCTGGAATCGGCACAGCTCTGTGCCATCGGCATCTGCGGGCACCCATCCGGTCAATGCGATTCACCCCGGCGCTGTCGCCGCTGCAAACCGCCACGCGTTGCCGTTGCGCCCCTCGACGCCGGCCCATATCGACCACGTCCTCGCGCGGGGAGACCTGGTCGTTGCCGTCTGCGACAACGCACACGAGGAACTGCCTGGGGACTCCGCGCGGATCCACTGGTCGATACCGGATCCAGGCCGAATGGCCACCCGGATGGCGTTCGACCACACGATCGACGCTCTGACCGCCCGAATTGTCCGGCTCGCCCCGACACTGCAGCCATCTAGCAAGGAGATCACCCGTGACTGACGACACCGTCGCCGCACACCCACTACGCCAAGAGCTTTCGATTGATCAGCGGCTGGCAATGAAGACGGCGGCGTCGAACTTGCGCGCAGAGTTCGCCGACATGTTCGGTACGCGAGACGATCGAACGCTTCCTACACTCTTCGTACGATCAGTTTGCAGGCCGGGCAACGATGCCCCGTTTCCTGCCGTTGTTGGCCGAACGGTTTGCGCGCCAACGATTGCGCGCGCTCGCGCGCGTCGAGGGTAAGCATCAAGACGGCAAACCAACTGTGCTGTTCCTGTGCACCCACAATGCCGGACGGTCGCAGATGGCGATCGGATACTTCACACATTTGGCCGGCGATGCTGCGGTCGCCTGGTCCGGCGGCTCCGAGCCGGGCAACGAGATCAATCCGGCAGCGGTCGCCGCGATGTCCGAACGGGGTATCGACATCTCGCACGAATACCCGAAGCCGTGGACCGATGAGATCGTGCAGGCCGCGGACGTCGTCATCACGATGGGCTGCGGCGACGCTTGTCCGATCTTTCCGGGACGCCGCTATGAAGACTGGAACCTCGACGACCCCGCTGGAATGGGGGTAGCTGCCGTGCGCCCAATTCGCGACGAAATCGAACGCCGTGTCCGCACCCTTCTCGCCGAACTCGGCGTGCCGGTGACCGGTTGACTGCAAATGAGCGGAAACCCGTTGGGGTCCATCAGCAAGGTCACCGGCCGATTGCACACACCAGCGGACGTGCGCAAGGTGGGTGCGGCCATCAGTTCCCGGCAGCGACCCCTAAGCTGAACGGCCGAGTCGCCAAGCAGTGGCCGCGCTGAATGCTAGTGACGCTGTCCATCACCCGAAAGAGCCTATGGCTTCGTCCCTTTGCTCAATGCTCTCAGCTTTCGGCGGTGGCAGCAGTCGACGGCGCGATGGCCGCAGTTCGGTTGCGACCGAAATGCTTTCGCAACGCCAGAGATACGTAGACCAGAGCGACCAAGACGGGAACCTCGATGAGCGGGCCGACCACTCCGGCGAGGGCTTGGCCGGACGTCGCACCGTAGGTGGCGATCGCCACTGCGATCGCAAGTTCAAAGTTGTTGCCCGCAGCCGTAAAGGCCAGCGTTGTGGTGCGTTCATATCCGAGGCGCAGGAGTGCACCCAGCAAGTAACCGCCACCCCACATGATGGCGAAGTACGCCAGTAGCGGCAGCGCGATGCGCACAACGTCAAGCGGACGGTTTGTGATCTGATCTCCTTGTAGCGCAAAGAGAATGACGATCGTGAAGAGCAATCCGTAAAGTGCCCACGGCCCGACTGTCGGTAGGAACTTCGACTCGTACCATTCGCGTCCCTTGGTTCTCTCACCGAGCCGTCGTGATAGATAGCCGGCGAGCAGAGGAATGCCGAGGAAGATGAGTACCGACTTGGCGATCTGCCAGGGTGAGGTGGCGATCGTTGTCTGTTCCAACCCCAGCCAACCGGGCAGGACCGACAGGTAGAACCAACCCAACACCGCGAACATCAGGACCTGGAAAATCGAGTTGAGCGCGACCAGCACTGCGGCGGCTTCGCGGTCTCCGCAAGCGAGGTCATTCCAGATGATGACCATGGCGATGCAGCGAGCCAGGCCGACGATGATCAAGCCCGTGCGGTATTCGGGAAGGTCCGGCAGCAGCAGCCACGCCAGCGTAAACATCAACGCCGGGCCGAGCACCCAGTTGAGAAGCAGCGAGCTGATCAGAAGTTTCCGGTCGCCGGTGACGGTGTCAAGCCTGTCGTAGCGGACCTTCGCCAGCACCGGGTACATCATGATCAGTAGGCCGAGCGCGATAGGCAGCGAGATTCCGTCTATCTGCACTTTGTCCAACGCCGTATTGAGTCCCGGAATCCAGCGGCCCAGCAGCAGGCCGGCGGCCATCGCGATGCCGATCCAGACGGGCAAGAACCGATCCAACGTCGACAACTTGGCCACGACGGGCGGCGCGTCTAGATCACGCTGCTGAACCCCGTCGGTCATGCCGACGCCCCCGCCACGGGCGCGACATCGGCACCCACACTCAACAACGACGATAACGACGCGAGGACCTCGGGCACGACCGCGTAGTACACCCAGGAAGCGCGCCGCTCCGACGTCAGCAGCCCCGCGTCACGCAGAACCTTGAGGTGGTGCGAGATAGTCGGCTGCGACACCTCGACGCCGGGCGAGATGTCGCACACGCACGCCTCTCCGCCTGCGTGGCTCGCCACCGAGCTGAGAAGGCGCAGCCGCACCGGATCGGACAACGCCTTGAATTTGATCGCCATTTCCGTCGCTGCGGCCGTTGTCAACGGTTCCCGCACCAACGGCTCAACAGGGCAGCAGATCTCAGCAGACCGAGCGCTGATTCGACATGCATCGATATTGACCTATATCGAATCAGTGCGCAAATGACGGCGATGAACTCCGGCCCCGCGGCCTCAGCAACAGCCGGTATCGGCCCTCACCGGGTCTTCCTTGGCCTGCGCCTCGGCAGTACCGCACGAGCACTCAGCTTCCGAGCCTGCAGCCTGCGGGGCGCTTCCGAACGTCTCAGAATCTGCGAGCACGGTATAGACCTCCCATCGCTCCCCACCCGGGCCAGACACCCAAACCTTGTCCTGCGTCGCGAAGCAACACGTGGTGCCGATTTCTTCGTCGGTGAAGAGCCCTTCGTCGGACAGCCGGGCGATCTCCTGGTGCACCTGATCACTGGTCTCGACCTCGACTCCCAGGTGGTTGAGCGTGCCGCCGTGGCCCGGGTTCTCGATGAGAACGAGCTTGAGAGGGGGCTCGGCGATCGCGAAGTTCGCATAGCCGGGCTTGCGCTTGGCAGGCTGTGCATTGAACAGCTTCGAGTAGAACGTCACCGCCTCATCGAGGTCATCGACGTTGAGGGCGAGCTGAGCGCGGGACATTGTGCCTCCTTGAATACGACATATATCGAACTTCCGACATCGCCAGGATGCCCACCTTTTTGATATATGTCAACACTCCTGGCAAGATGGAGGACATGCCGAAGAGCTTGCCCGTGATCGACATCTCCGCCCCAGTGTGTTGCGCGCCGGTCGCTGCCGGCCCGGTTGACGACGCCGCGGCGCTCGAAGTGGCTCTGCGACTCAAGGCGCTCGCCGACCCGGCGCGCGTGAAGCTGATGTCGTTGCTTCTGAGCGCCTCCGCCGGCGAACTCAACAGCAGTGAACTGGCCGCTGCGGTGGCGTTGGGCGAGTCGACGGTGAGCCATCACCTGACACAGCTACGCAAGGCAGGACTGGTCGATTCGGATCGTCGCGGCATGAACGTCTATCACCATGCTCGGCGCGACTCGCTCGTCGCACTGTGCGCTGTGCTCGACCCGAATTGCTGCAGTTAGTCGGGCACCGTTTCGAGAAGGTTGCCTGCGCAGCTCACCGACCGTACGCGGTGTCGACCGACGACACCTCGAAACCCAGTCGCTGGTAGGTCTTCACCGCCGCGGAGTTATCTGCCTCGACGTAAAGCATCACCGCAGACTGTGAACTTGCCGAAAGGCCCCGGCGAGATGAGTGCAGGCCGACGAGCGTGAGTGCGCGCCAACTCCCCGGCCCTGCGCGGCGGGGTCGACGCCGACGACGTACACCTCGCCGAGATCGGAGCTTGTGTACTTCGCCGCGGGACGCGGCATGGACTTTGGTCCAGTGGAAGCCCAGCAGCGTTCCGGTCGTCTCGTCGACGGCCAGGAACAGCCCGTCGGGGTCGAACCACGGTTCGCCGCGGCGCTCCGCGATGTCGGCCTCGGTCCAGCCGCCCTGCTCGGGATGCCAGGCGAACGCGGCGTTGTTGACCCGCAGCAGCTCGGCGTCGTCGGCAGGCCCGGAATAGGTGGCGATGCGCACGCCGTCGGGAACGGTCACGGTGGGCAGATCGACGAGCGGGCGTCGCATCTGCAGCAGCTCCCGCACGGTGACCAGGCGCAGCGCCGCGGCGGTGGCCCGCGCGGCCTCGATGTTGCCGTGCGCCCAGATGCGGGCGCCGTCGCCGCCCTCGGCCAGCCCCTGCCGTGCCATCGCCGAACCGATGCCGCGACGTCGCGCCGACGGATGTACGACCAGTTCGGCCATGGCCGGAGCCGCTGCGTCGGCAGGCGCGAGATTGAGATAGCCGACGATCTCGCGGACCAACGCCGGCGACCAGGTGCCGGGTGCGGTCGTGGCTCAGTTCGCGCAGCACCTGATCGCCGACGGGCGCGACACCGTCGTGTGCCTTGGCCGCAGCGACGAGCTCACGGATGCGGCCTGCTCGTCGTCGGACAGACCGGTCCGCCAGGCGATGTCAGGACGTGTCACTGACTGCGCAGCGGATCGGCAAGCGGCTCCGGCATCGCGTCGTAAGCGTCGACGTCACCGACAACTCCGGAGTCCTCGGATACGTCGGCATCCGGTGCCGGTGTCCGCCCCCGCGCCGGGCGTACCGCCTTGTAGCCGACGTTGCGCACGGTGCCGATCAGCGACTCGTACTCGGTACCGAGCTTGGCCCGCAGGCGCCGCACGTGCACGTCGACGGTGCGGGTGCCGCCGAAGAAGTCGTAGCCCCAGACCTCCTGCAGCAGCTGCGCGCGGGTGAACACCCGGCCCGCATGCTGCGCGAGATACTTGAGGAGTTCGAACTCCTTGTAGGTGAGGTCCAGCGGCCGACCCCGAAGCCGCGCGGTGTAGGTGCCCTCGTCGATCACCAGCTCGCCCAGGCTGATCTTGCCGACATTCTCCTGGTTCGCGACACCGCCGCGACGCCCGACCAACAACCGCAACCGCGCATCGATCTCCGCGGGCCCGGTGCTCGGGAGCAGAATCTCGTCGAGGCCCCATTCGACGTTGACGGCCACCAGGCCACCCTCGTTGACGACGGCCACCACCGGCACCGAGGTACCGGTCGTGCCGAGCAGGCGACAGAGGCCGCGAGCGGCGGCCAGATCCGAGCGCGCATCGACGATCGCCACATCCGCGTTGCCGGCCTCCAGAAGCGAGGAAACCTCGGTTGGCGCGGTCCGCACGGTGTGAGCGAGGAGCGACAACGATGGCAGGACGGACTCAGGGTGAGGATCGACGGTCAGTAGCAATAGATCCAACTGGCCCTCCAGCAGCCATGGGGACCTCGCCTGGACAACAATGTCGGTCGGTGACTTCCCAGATTCATGCCTGTCATATGGCCGTTACCCGGCCGATAGGTTCCCTAACGATAGCGCGACACCTCCTGGTCAGCTGAGCCAACGCCGTCGAACGGCGTGCCGGTGGGCGAGAATGTCCGGGTGCGAAGGCTGCTGATCGGTGCGCTGGCGACCGCGACCGCCGTGGCGGTTTGCGCCGTCGGCGCTGATTTCGGTGCGGCGATCTATGCCGAGTATCGCCTGGCCAGAAGCGTGCGAAGCGCCGCGGACCTGGCCTGGGACCCATCGGTGGCGATCCTCGGCTTCCCGTTTATTCCGCAGGCCATCAACCGCCATTACGACGAGGTCGAGATCAGGGCCGCAGGCGTCAGCCGCCCCGTGGTCGGCAAGGCCTCGCTAGAGGCGACCCTTCATTCGATCGACCTCGTGGACTCGTCATGGCTGGTCAGCCCGGAGGCCACGCTGAGGGTGGGCAAGGCGGAGAGCCGCATCATCATCGACTCGACGCACGTCGGCCGGTTCATGGGTATCCCGGATCTGCTGGTCGAGGCGCCGACGCGGGAAAGCAACGACTCGACCGGTGGCACCACCGAATCGGGGATATCCAGCAGCCGCGGGCTGGTGTTCACCGGGACGCCGAAGTCAGCCGGTTTCGACGAGAAGGTGAGCATCGCGGTCGATCTGTCGATCGTCGGACCGGATCAGACCACCCTGGTCCTCACCGCCACCGACGTGCTCACCGGCGCGGGCACCGCTGATCAGCCGGTTCCCGACGACAAGAAGGCTGACGTGCTGGCCGCGTTCTCCACCAGCATGCCCGGCCAGAAGTTGCCGTTCGGACTCTCGCCCACCGCCGAGGGGGCACGTGGCTCGGACCTCATCATCGAAGGCATCGCCGAGGGAGTAACGGTGGCCCTAGCCGAGTTCAACCTGTCGTGAGTACGTCATGGACGCTGGCGATCAGCGTGCTCGTCGGCGCGCTCGGGCTGGCCTATGTGATCGCCAGGCTGGTCACGCTGCGCGCCGGCCTCGTCAAGGCGAGTGAGAAGGCCGCCGATGTGGACACCAGCGACCTGGGACTCTCCGAGACGGGGCCGACCGTGCTGCATTTCAGCGCAGAGTGGTGCGGGCCGTGCGCAGGGGTGCGAAAGGTCGTCGATCAGGTGTGCGCCGAACTGCCGGGTGTTGCCCACGTCGAGATCGACATGGACGCCAATCCGGAAGTGGCCAGGCGACTTTCGGTGCTGTCATTGCCCACGACGATCATCTTCGACGCCGACGGGCGTCCCCGTTTCCGGACCCACGGTGTTCCCACGCCCGCTGACCTGCGGTCGGCGCTGGAACCGCTGTTGGCTTGATCACCCATGTCATTGGGTAAGCTGTCGCTCGTGTCCGCCCGCCTCGAGCCGATGCTCACCAAGCGCCGTGCAGTGGATCTGTGCCGCGTCGCGGGTTGTTGCTGTTGTTGTTGTAGCTGCTGAGTAGCCGCGCCTTCACGTTCGCGCCGCACTCGGGAGCGGGCCCATGTGGCCTGCCCTCCCCCGCCAGCCAGTCCATCCCTGCAACAGGAGCACGTTTATGTCGACCATCACGAGTACCAGCGCCGCACCGGACCAGGTAGACGTGCGCGGTCCACGCTTCGCGGCGTGGGTCACCACCGTCGTGATCATCGCGGTGCTGCTGCTGTCGGCCGTCAGTCCGGTCGCTGCGGCCGTGATCCTCGGTGTGCAGGCCGTGGTGTTCGCGCTCGGCGCATGGCGCGGGCCGCGGCAGCATCCGTACGGCCTGATCTTTCGAACTGTGGTGGCTCCCCGGCTCGGACCGGTCACCGAGAAGGAGCCGGCGCCTCCGCTGAAGTTCGCCCAGCTCGTCGGTTTCGTTTTCGCGGTCGTCGGCGTCATCGGCTTCGCTGCGGGTGTCGGCCTGCTCGGCCTGATCGCCACCGGCTTCGCGCTCGTGGCGGCCTTTCTCAACGCGGCATTCGGCATCTGCCTCGGCTGCCAGATCTATCCACTCGTCGCACGGTTTCGCCGTACGCCACACAAGTTCCCGCCACCCCGCCCGCACCCTGCGTAGCACTTCAAATCGCAAGCAACCGAAAGGATTTCCTACATGGCACGCTCCGACGTCCTGGTCACGACCGACTGGGCCGAGAGCAATCTCGACGCGCCGAACACCGTCTTCGTCGAGGTCGACGAGGACACCTCCGCCTACGAGGGCGGCCACATCGCCGGCGCCGTCAGGCTGGACTGGAAGACCGAGCTGCAGGACCAGGTCAAGCGCGACTTCGTCGATGCTCAGCAGTTCTCGAAACTGTTGTCGGACAAGGGCATCAGCAACGACGACACGGTGATCCTCTACGGCGGCAACAACAACTGGTTCGCCGCCTATGCCTACTGGTACTTCAAGCTGTACGGCCACGAAGACGTCAAGCTGCTCGACGGTGGCCGGAAGAAGTGGGAGCTGGACGGTCGTCCGCTGGTCAAGGATGTGCCCGAGCGCGCATCGACGTCGTATAGCGCCAAGGCACCGGACAACACCATCCGGGCCTTCCGCGACGAGGTCATCGCCGCCATCAACAACAAGAACCTGGTGGACGTGCGGTCGCCCGACGAGTTCTCGGGCAAGATCCTCGCCCCGGCGCACCTGCCCCAGGAACAGAGCCAGCGGCCCGGGCATATCCCCGGCGCCATCAATGTTCCGTGGAGCAAGGCGGCCAACGAGGACGGGACCTTCAAGTCCGACGACGATCTGGCCAAGCTGTACGCCGAGGCCGGACTCGACGGTCAGAAGGAGACCATCGCCTACTGCCGAATCGGTGAACGTTCGTCGCACACCTGGTTCGTGCTGCAGGAATTGTTGGGACACCAGAACGTCAAGAACTACGACGGAAGTTGGACGGAATACGGCTCTCTCGTGGGAGCCCCGATCGAGTTGGGAAGTTGATATGTGCTCTGCACCGAAGCAAGGACTGACGTTGCCCTCCAGCGTCGACCTCGAGAAGGAAACCGTGATCACCGGCCGCGTCGTCGACGGCGCGGGCCAGGCGGTCGGCGGCGCGTTCGTCCGGCTGCTGGACGGCTCTGACGAGTTCACCGCTGAGGTCGTCGCGTCGGCCACCGGCGATTTCCGGTTCTTCGCCGCCCCGGGCACCTGGACCCTGCGTGCGCTGTCTCCGGCGGGCAACGGCGACGCCAGCATCGCGCCGTCCGGCGCGGGTATCCACGAGGTCGACGTCAAGGTCGCCTGAGGCGACCTGACACCGGAGCGGCCGGGATCGTCGTCAGACCGGCACACCGCTAGACTTTCTGCCGTGGTGCTGCTCTTCGAGATCCTGCTGATCGCCGCGGTGGTGGTCATCACCTGGTTCGCGCTGTACACGCTCTACCGCCTCATCACCGACGAGTCGTGACCTCAGGCGACGACGCGGTCGCGGCTGCGGCAGAACGCGCGAAAATGACCGCCGCCCGCAACATTCCGGTCTTCGCCGACCTCCCGGCGCCGCCGGATACCGCGAATCTGCGCGAGGGCGCCAACCTCAACGACGCGCTGCTTGCGCTGCTGCCGCTCGTCGGCGTGTGGCGCGGCGAGGGTGAGGGCCGCGGACCCGACGGCGACTACCGATTCGGCCAGCAGATCGTGGTCTCCCACGACGGCGGCGACTACCTGATCTGGGAGGCCCGATCCTGGCGGCTCACCGAAACCGGCGAGTACGAGAGGCACGTCGTTGCGCGAATCCGGATTCTGGCGGTTCGTCGACGACCCCGCCGACCCCTCCGAATCCCAGGCGATCGAGCTTCTGCTGGCCCATTCGGCCGGTTACGTCGAGCTGTTCTACGGCCGTCCGCTGAATCAGTCGTCGTGGGAATTGGCCACCGATGCGCTCGCGCGCACCAAGTCCGGGATGCTCGTCGGTGGCGCCAAGCGGCTCTACGGCATCGTCGAGGGTGGCGATCTGGCCTACGTCGAGGAACGCGTCGACGCCGACGGCGGCCTGGTGCCGCACCTGTCCGCGCGCCTGTCGAGGTACGTCGGCTGATGCGCATGTCATGGTTGGCCGCGACCGCCGCTGCGGCGGGCATCCTGGCCGGGTGTTCCTCGGATCCCCAACAGTCCCCCACCACAGAGTCGGACGTCGCGCCGACCGAGCACGGCTCGTTGGCGCAGTGCCTCAGCGAGCACGGGGTGCCCACGGCACCGGGCCCGGCGACCGGACCACCGCCGGGCGTGGACCCCGATACGTGGCATCAGGCGATGCAGACCTGCTCGTCCCTGGCGCCCGGGCCGGCCGGTTAGTTCAATACCGGCGCTTTACCGGCTTCGGCCAGCCATTCGCGTTCCAGGCGTGTCAACGTGCCGTCCGCGCGCAGTGAGTCGACGACCGAGGACACACAGCGGGTCAGGGAGCTGTCCTTGTCGAGCACGATCCCGAACTGTTCGACGTCGTCGGTGTTGGCGGGCAGCTGCCCGATGATCGTCCCGCTGCGCAGCTCCCCGGCGACCGCAAAGGCGGTCGGCAGGTCGGCGACCAATGCGTCGATCTCACCGTTGGTCAGCGCGACCTTGGCGTCCGCGTTGGTGCTGTAGACCTCGACGGGGGCTTCGCTGTCGACTTCGATCGCGGCGGTGTGACTGGTCGTCCCGACCTGCACGCCGAGTTGCAGCTTCTTCAGGTCGGCCATGCTGTGCACCCTCGCCGCAGGCGAGGTTTTCGTCGTGACGACGATCTGGGTGACGTCGAAGTACGGCGACGAGAAGTCGACGGCGGCCTTGCGTTGATCCGTGATCGAGAACTGAGAAAGATTGGCATCGAACGTCTTCGGGCCGGGCTCCAGGGCTCCGTTGAACGGCACCCGCACCCAGCGCACCTCGTCGCTGCCATAGCCGAGATGGCCCGCGACGGCGTAGGCGAGCGCACTCTCGAAGCCCTCGCCGTTGGCCGGGTCGTCGCCTACGTACCAGGGCGGATAGGCGGGTTCATCGGTGCCGACGGTGAAGATCCCGGGATACAACGTCGACAGCTCGCCCTTCGTGCACTTCCGCGGCTCCGGGGCGGCGTTGTCGGCAATCGGCGCGCACGCGGTCACGACGGCGAGGGCGGTCGTGGCCGCTGCCCGTCTCCACATGTTGCCCATAGCCGGATCATCGCGCACTTCTGCCAGTACGCGCCACAGCTAGGGACTCCAGATATGGTGCGGCCCCCGAGCCATGTGTTTCTGGTTGGACAAAACCAAGAGGCTCGGGGGCCGGGTGACTGCGGGGAATTCGCCAGCGCGCGCAGGTGCGATGAGCGCTTGCGCGAAGAGCGTCAGCTCAGCCCCTGGCGCTGCTAGCTCGCAGCCACCTCACAAGTCCATAAGTCAATCAATTTGTCGGACCACCTCCTTCCCTGTGTACTCGCGACGCTACTCGCGGTCAGTGCGGGCGACAACCGATTTTCGTCGCTTCAGCGCTCAGCGATCACTGATGATCGCGGCGTCGACGAGTTCGGCGATGTCATCCGCCACCGGGGCGGAGGGCAACGCCTTTCCGTCCAGGGTGTGCACCCGCGCGGCGAGCGTGATGCTCGACACAAGCCAAACCCCTTGCGCCGCAAACAGATCAGCCGGTCGCAATGGCCGGTAGTCGCAGTCGTATCCTTTGTTGCGCGCTACTTCGAACAGCGCCTGCTGCGTGGTTCCGCGCAGGATCGGATACCACGGCGGCGGAGTCAGCAGCGTCGGAGTGCCGCCGACCTCGGTGGCGATCACCACCGTCGAACGCGGGCCCTCCAGGATCAGGCCGTCGGAGCCGACGAAGATCACGTCGCCCGCGCCCGTTCCGCTCGGCGTGCCGCAGCGCGGCCATGTTCACCGCGTACGACAGCGTCTTGGCGCCCGCGAGCAGCCACGGCATCTCGGTGGCGCCTTCGGCCGCCAGCCCGCGGGCGAAGTATCACCGCGGCGACGCCGGCGCTGCGCGCGTCGGCCACCCGGGCAGGCACCGCGCCGACGGTCGCGAACGCGGTGCACGATGTCGCCGACCCTTCGGCTCCGGCCGGCGGTGACCCGCCTTCGCGCCCACGGCTGTACACCAGCCGCAGCACTCCTTCACCTCCGCCGTCGGCGAGCCAGCGTTCGACCGCAACTCCCACCGCCGCACGCCACCGCGCCAGATCCGGCGCGGGCAGGTCCATCATCGCGCGCCGATTGCGTGAGCCGGCCCAGATGGGACTCCAAGAGACACGGCAGGCCGTCGCGAACCAGGAGCGTCTCGAAGATGCCGTCGCCGCGGACGGCGGCAAGGTCGTCGGCGTACAGCAGCGGCGCACCCGGGTCGTGCAAATCACCGTCGAGCGTGACCACGATCGCGGGTTGGCTCGCCATGGCCAAGAACTGTAACGCTCGTCGATGAGCGTCAGCGAAGAGCCGTGTCCGTAGAGTTGACCTATGTCTGCAGTGCCCGCCCCCGACGCCGGACCCGACGCCGGTGCGGTCTGGCATCACGGCGATCCGCTGGGAGAACAGCGCTCAGCGGCCGATGTGGCCGTCGTGGTGGACCGTTCACATCGCGCCGTGATCGCCCTGACGGGCACGGACCGCAACACCTGGCTGCACAGCATCTCCACCCAGCACGTCAGTGCCCTGTCACCTGGCACTGTGACACAGAATCTGAGCCTCGACGGCCAGGGCCGTGTCGAAGATCACTGGGTGCAGACGGAGCTGTCCGACGTGACGTATCTCGATACGGAACCGGCTCGCGGCGAACCGCTGCTGGCCTATCTGCGCAGGATGGTCTTCTGGGCCGACGTGGTCGTCGAACCCGCCGATCTGGCGGTCCTGTCGCTGCTCGGCCCGCGGCTGGTCGACCCGCCCGTGCTCGAGGCGCTGGGCGTGGCTTCGCTGCCGGCTGAACTGACGGCGGTCCAGCTTCCCGACGGCGGCTTCCTGCGCAGGATGGCCGGTCCCGGCGTCGAGCTGGACCTTGTGGTTCCCAGTGGTCAGGCCGCATCGTGGCGCGATCGACTCGTATCGGCCGGGGTGCGCCCTGCGGGCGTCTGGGCCTACGAGGCGCACCGGGTCACCTCTCTGCGACCGAGGCTCGGTGTCGACACCGACGAGCGCACGATCCCGCACGAGGTCGGCTGGATCGGCTCCGCAGTTCACCTGGACAAGGGCTGCTATCGCGGCCAGGAGACCGTCGCGCGCGTCCACAACCTGGGTAAACCACCCCGGATGCTGGTTCTGCTGCACCTCGACGGCTCTGGGGATCGGCCGTCGACCGGTGATCCCGTGCTCGCCGGTGGACGCACCGTCGGCCGGCTTGGCACCGTGGTCGACCACGTCGACCAGGGCCCGATCGCCCTGGCGCTGCTCAAGCGGGGTCTGCCCGCTGACACCGAACTGACCACCGGCGGGGAATCGCAGGTGGCCGCGGTGATCGATGCCGACTCGATGCCGCCGCCGGACGCCACCGGCGCCGGACGGCTCGCGGTGGAACGGCTGCGCGGCGGCTCGCGCTAGGGCCCGATATTCGCCCGGCCGCGGCTCCTGCCGCTCCGGACGGGCCTGCCAGCGCACTGCACGGCGGCACGGTAAAGTGTTGGCAGGACGATAAATGACACTCAGATCGGAGCCGCCTCGAACTTTGGGCCGCTCCGTTATTGCGCGAGGGGGTACCCCCAATGGGCCGCGGCCGGGCAAAGGCAAAGCAGACCAAGGTTGCTCGTGAGCTCAAGTACAGCTCACCGCAGACCGATTTCGAGCGGCTTCAGCGCGAACTGGCGGGCGCTGATGATCTCAACGGCGCCGACACGCTGGCCGACGACGATTTGGCCGACGATGACGACTGGCGTCGATAACCCCTAGAACCGCGGGTGCTGGCCCACGAGCTTGGCTCGTGGGCTGTCCTTCCCGCCCTTGGTGACGGTACCCAGGGTCCAGCAGTTCGAGATGGCGCGCCGTCAGGACAGCCAATGCGCGATCGGTGTCCTCCGGCGCGACGACGGCGACCATGCCGACACCCAGGTTGAACGTCTTTTCCATCTCGGCGCGCTCGACGCGGCCGCGCTGCGCGATCATCGCGAATACCGGCGCGGGAGTCCATGTGCCACGGTCGATCTCGGCCGTGAGGCCGGGCGGGATGACCCGTTCGAGGTTGCCGGCCAGCCCGCCACCGGTGACGTGGCAGAAGGTGCGGACCTGGGTCTCGGCGATCAGCGCGAGGCAGTCCTTGGCGTAGATGCGCGTCGGCTCCAGCAGCTCTTCGCCGAGTGTGCGGCCGAACTCCTCGACGTGCCCGGCGAGGTTCATCCGGTCGATCTCCAGCAGGACCTTGCGGGCCAGCGAGTATCCGTTGGAGTGCAGGCCCGTCGACGACATCCCGATGAGCACGTCGCCGGGCTTGACCCGGTCCGGCCCCAGCACGTCGTCGGCCTCCACGACGCCGACGCCGGTGGCGGAGATGTCGTAGTGGTCGGGCGCCATCAGGCCGGGGTGCTCGGCGGTCTCCCCGCCCAGCAGCGCGCAACCGGCCATCACGCAGCCGTTGGCGATGCCCGCGACCAGCTCGGAGATCCGCTCGGGAACCGTACGCCCCACCGCGATGTAGTCCTGCAGGAACAGCGGTTCGGCGCCGCAGACCACGAGATCGTCGACGACCATCGCGACGAGGTCGATGCCGACGGTGTCGTGCTTGTCCATCGCCTGGGCGACCGCGAGCTTGGTGCCGACCCCGTCGGTCGAGGACGCCAGCACCGGCTCCCGATAGCTGCGCAGCGCGAAGAGCCCGGCGAATCCGCCGAGTCCTCCCCGCACTTCAGGTCTGGTGGCCTTCTTGGCCAGCGGCTTGAGGAGTTCGACGGCGCGGTCACCGGCTTCGATGTCGACCCCGGCCGACGCGTAGGAGATGCCGGCAGGTTCGGCGCGTTCGGTCATCGCGCACAAGGCTACCGGTGATGGCGACGCTAGGTAATTGCTCCTGGGAGATCGTCTGGGAGATCGTCTTGCCTCCGATCCGTCGCGAACGGCCCTTCGGGTGTGAGAATGTGTCCGACCATGAAACTTGTTCGCTGGTGTGTACCAGCTTTGCCCGTCGTACTGACTGCCGCCGCCGCGGTGGTGGCGCCCTCCTCCGCGATGGCGACCGCAGCGATCAACATCGATTCGGTGGTCATCAATCAGTCGACCGTCGACGGCATCGACTACATCACCAAGCGAATCACGATCGGCCCGGCGGCAGCACCGGCTGGCACTACCACGACGGCCGGGTGTTCGGCGTCGTCAGAGAAGGCACTCTCACCCGCACCATGGCGGACTGCAAGGACGTCGTCGACCCGGCGGGCGCCGCGGTCACCGAAGGCAGCGGGGCGGACCACGCGCACAACGGCCGCAACCTGGGCCCCGTTCCAGTGGTGCTGTGGGTGGATTACATCCAGCCGGCGGGAGCTCCCCTCGCGGTGGACGTCCCCCCGCCGCCGGGCTGCGCGGTCTAGGTTTGCCCAGCGCCGAGAACGGTGATCCGGCGTGGATGCCGTCTGACACGATTCATTGCCTGGTGACCGGCGCGACCGGCTACATCGGTGGTCGACTGGTGCCCCCGCTCCTGGAACGCGGTTATACGGTGCGGGTGTTGGCACGCAATCCCGACAAACTCGCCGATGTGGCGTGGCGCGATCGAGTCGAGGTCGCCCGCGGCGACCTCGCCGACCCCGACTCGTTGCGCGAAGCGTTCGACGGCATCGACGTCGTCTACTACCTGGTGCACTCGATGGGCACCTCGAAAGATTTCGTCGCGGCAGAGGCGGAGTCCGCCCGCAACGCTGTGGCCGCCGCGCGTGCCACCGGCGTGAAACGGCTGGTGTACCTCGGCGGGCTGCACCCGTCGGGCGCGGATCTGTCACCCCATCTGCGCTCACGGGTCGCGGTCGGCGAGGTCCTGCTGGACTCCGGCATCGAGACGGTCGTGCTGCAGGCCGGGATCGTGGTCGGTTCCGGCTCGGCGTCGTTCGAGATGATGCGCCACATCACCAACCGCCTGCCGGCGATGACGACCCCGAAATGGGTGCACAACAAGATCCAGCCGATCGCGATCGACGACGTGCTGCACTACCTTGTCGAATCGGCCACGGCCGACATCCCCACGTCCCGCGCCTGGGACATCGGTGGCCCCGACTCGCTCGAGTACGGCGACGCCATGCAGGTCCTTGCGCAGGAGGCCGGCCTGCGACGACGGATCATCATCGCGCTTCCGTTCCTGACACCGACGATCGCGAGCCTATGGATCGGTCTCGTCACACCCATGCCGCCGGGTCTGGCGCGACCGTTGATCGAATCGTTGGAGGTCGATGCGGTGATGAAGGAGCACGACATCGACGCCGTCATCGGGGCACCGCCGGGCGGCCTCACCGGCTATCGCAAGGCTGTGGCCAACGCGCTGAAAAACGGTCCGCTGCCCAACGATCCGCACTGGGCACACGTCGGCCGGGCTTGAGGCCCGTCAGCCTCCGTCGAGCACGATGAGCTCCCCGTTCAGGTACGAGCTGGCATCGCTGGAATGTCTGGCCTGCTCGGTCGGCATCGATTTGTGCAGGCTGTCGGTGTGGAACGTGCCGCACACGATCGCGTTGACGCGGATGCCACGTGGCCCGAACTCCTGCCCGGCCGCCTTCGTACCGCAGGACGGCTGCGCTGCACAGTCACCGAGCACGTGGCATTCGACGAATTACCGAAGGCGCTGCAACGGTTGGCGAACCGTGAGGTGATCGGCAAGCTGGTGCTGGACGCGCCGTGAGGTGGCGCGCGGGCTGAGTCGTCCTAGGGTCTGCGGCTAGGGTCTGCGCAGCGCCGAGACGTTGTCGTTGTCGGCCTGAAGCGGGACCCCGGTACGGGCGGCGGTGGCCAACATGTGCTCGATCACGTTCTTGCCCAACGCCGTTTCGCCGGGCAGCTCGATCGGATAGTTGCCGTCGAAACACGCCGAGCACAACCGCGTCGCGGGCTGTTCGGTGGCGGCGATCATGCCGCGCTGCGAGATGTAGCCCAGAGTGTCGGCGCCGATGGCGTGCCGCACACCCTCGAGCATTTCAGTCACATCGTCTCCGGTGCTCGCGGCATTGGCGATCAGCTCCGCAGGTGTCGCGAAGTCGATGCCGTAGAAACACGGCCACTTCACCGGTGGCGACGCGATGCGCACGTGCACCTCGACGGCACCGGCCTCGCGCAGCATCCGGATCAGTGCCCGCTGCGTGTTGCCGCGGACGATGGAGTCGTCGACGACGATCAGCCGTTTGCCGCGGATCACTTCCTTGAGCGGATTGAGCTTGAGCCGGATACCGAGCTGCCGGATGGTCTGCGACGGTTGGATGAACGTGCGCCCGACGTAGGCGTTCTTCATCAAGCCCTGCCCGTACGGGATGCCCGATTCCTGCGCGTAGCCGACCGCGGCGGGAGTGCCCGACTCCGGCACACCGATCACCAGGTCGGCGTCGACGGGCTTCTCCCGGGCCAGCCGGCGCCCGATGTCCACGCGGGTGGCATGTACCGAGCGGCCGGCGATGGTGCTGTCGGGCCGGGCCAGATACACGTACTCGAAGACACAGGCCTTGGGTTCGGGATTGGCGAAGCGGGTCGAGCGCACCCCGTCGGCATCGATGGCCAGCAGTTCGCCGGGCTCGATATCGCGGACGAACGAGGCGCCGACGATGTCGAGGGCGGCCGTCTCCGAGGCCACGACCCATCCGCGGTCCAGCCGCCCCAACGACAGCGGCCGCACGCCGTAGGGGTCGCGCGCCGCATAGAGGGTGTTCTCGTCCATGAAGGTCAGGCAGAACGCACCGCGCACGGTCGGCAGCAGTTCGAGTGCGGCCTGCTCGAGCGTCGCGTCGGCGGCGCCGTGGGCCAGCAGTGCGCCCAGGATGTCGGAATCCGTGGTGGCCGCAGGCGCGCCCCGGGTGCCGATCAGACCCGCCTCACGCGCACGGGTGGCCAGGTCGGCGGCATTGACCAGGTTGCCGTTGTGGCCCAGCGCGACACCGGTACCTGCGGCGGTGTTGCGGAACACCGGCTGGGCGTTTTCCCACGTGGTGGATCCGCTGGTCGAATAGCGGCAATGTCCGACAGCGACGTGGCCTTCCATGGCCGCCAGCGTCTGCTCGTCGAAGACCTGGCTGACCAGGCCCAAATCCTTGAAAACCAGCACTTGGGAGCCGTCGGCGACGGCGATGCCCGCCGCCTCCTGGCCGCGGTGCTGCAGCGCGTAGAGGCCGTAGTAGGTGAGCTTGGCGACCTCTTCACCCGGCGCCCAGACGCCGAATACGCCGCACTCTTCGCGGGGTTCGTCCGATGAGCCGCTTGCGCGAAGAGAATCGGTCGAGTCGGTCTGCTGGCCGGTCACGATATGGCTGCTCCCAGGGCGGGGTGGGTAGACGTGTTCATCCTACGGTCATCACTGGTCAATCAGTGAATACACCGAGCTGATGTCGTCATGAATAACGAACAATCGCGAGGGTCCGGCAATTCCGCGATAAGCCCACGTCCTCGGCGACGTTCCAGGTCACCGCGCACCGCGACCCCGGGCGCACTCGCCGGCGAGGGTGTGGCGAAGTTAACCGTCCAGGCGGATCAACGGCAGCCACGCAGCCACCTCGCCGGCGCGTGCGCCGGACAACTGCAGCGCACCGCTCTCTGCCGCGACCGCCAGCATCCAGTAGGCCGGTCGCGAGTAGCAGCCAGGTCCGCGGGTCGGCCTCCACCACATTGGGCGGATTGCCGCGCCGGTGCGCGGGACCTGAAATACATTGCACCGCAACAAACGGTGGGACACGTAACTCGACCGTCGACCCCGGCGCGACCGCGGCGAGCGTGCGGGCGGTCAACCGCACCGCCTCGGCGAGCTCGGCGCGCGCAGGATCCGGGACGCTCTCGTCGCGCAACCACGCGGCAATCGCCGAAACCGCGGCACGCGTCATTGCCGGATCGGCCCTACGAGAGGTGGCCATACCTTAGATTCTCAAAGTGTCTGTCGACCGCCACAATCCGCCCTACCGGACGGCCGGGGCGGTGTTGGTGGTCATCGCCGCGGTCGTGGCGGCGTTCATCTACATGCAGTTCCGCGGCGACTTCATCCGCTCCACAGAACTCACGCTGCTGTCGCCGCGCGCCGGACTCGTCGTCGAGCCGGGCGCGAAGGTGACCTACAACGGGGTGGAAATCGGCCGAGTGGCCGGCATCGACGCCGTCGAGGTGGACGGCGCGCCCAGGGCTCGACTGTCCCTGGACGTCGACCCGGACTACCTCAAGTTCATCCCGTCGAACGTGATCGCCGATATCCAGGCCACCACCGTGTTCGGAAACAAGTACATATCTCTGCGTTCACCGGATGATCCGACGGCGGAACGTATTTCGAGCAGAAGCGAAATCGATGTGTCGTCGGTGAGTACGGAGTTCAACACGCTCTTCGAGACGGTGCTGTCACTGGCCCAACAGGTCGACCCGATCAAGTTGAACCAGACGCTGACCGCCACCGCCGAGGCGTTGACGGGGCTTGGCGACCGATTCGGTGAATCGCTGACCAACGGCAACACCATCCTCGACGACCTCAACGCGCAGATGCCGCAGATTCGCGAGGACACCCGGCTGGTGGCAGAACTTGCCGACGTGTACGCCGACGCATCACCGGATCTGTGGGATGGCCTGGAGAACGCGGTGACCACCGCGCGCACGTTCAACGCGCAATGGCCCGACATCGACGCGGCATTGATGGCGGCGCTGGGCTTCGCCGACACCGCGACCGACAGCTTGAACCGCGGCGGACCGTATTTCGTGCGTGCCGCCGCGGATCTGGTGCCGACGTCCAAGCTGTTCGATTACTACAGCCCCCAGCTCTTCTGCACGCTCCGGAACTACGCCGAGATCGAGAAGAAGGTCGCCGAGACGCTCGGCGGAAACGGCTACTCGCTCGCCACGTCGTCGGGCACGTTCGCGGGTGCGGGCAACCCGTACATCTACCCCGACAACCTGCCGAGGGTGAACGCCAGAGGAGGTCCCGAGGGCCGCCCCGGCTGCTGGCAGAAGATCTCCCGCGAGTTGTGGCCCGCGCCGTATCTGGTGATGGACACCGGGGCCAGCATCGCGCCCTACAACCACGCCGAACTCGGCCAGCCGATACTCATCGATTACGTATGGGGTCGCCAGGTCGGCGAGCTGACCATCAACCCGTGAGCGTTGACATCAACGATATCCGGGACGTGTGGTCGCGCCCGTCAGTCGGGGAAACCGAACATCTTGACGACCCCGTGATCGCGTCCAGCCGTATAGCCGCCGTCCACCGCGATCGCCTGCCCGGTGACGAACGACGCGTCGGTTGACACCAGAAATGCAGCCATCGCGGCGATCTCGTCGGGTCGGCCTCTGCGCTGCAGGGCGTGTTCTTCGGTGATGGACTGCAGCGGGCCTTCCATGCCCTCGAGCCCCATGACGCTGGTGAGCATCGGTGTGTCGATGAAGCCGGGGCAGATGGCGTTGGCGCGGATGCCGCTCGGACCGTAGTCGAGCGCAATGTTCTTGGTCAGCAGCACGACGCCGCCCTTGGACGCGTTGTAGGCGCTGCCGCCCGCCGTGCCTTCCAGGCCCTCGACGCTGGCGAGGGTCACGATCGAGCCGCGTTCGCCGTCGACCCTTGGCTGCTCGATCATCTTGGCCAGTGCCGCTTTGGCCACCAAGAAGGTGCCGGTGAGGTTGATCGAGATCACCCGCTCCCATTCGTCTCTAGGGAGCAGGTGCACCGGGCCGCCGCCCGCGACGCCGCCGGAGTGAACCACGCCGTCGAGCCGATCTGGAACCGCGGCGAACACGTCGGCGACCGCCGCTTCGTCGGCGATGTCGGCCGCGACGAACTCGAACCGCGCGCCGAGGTTGTCGTCGGGGGCGGCGAGGTCCGTCCCGACCACGGTGCCACCCTCGGCCAACAGCCGCCGCGCCGTCGCCAGGCCTATGCCCGAGGCCGCGCCGGTGACGACGAACGTGCGGGATGCGGATCTGTCAGCACTAACCATGCGCAGACCTTATGCGCTGCACGGCAAGTGCCGCGACGGCGCCCGCCTCGTTGACGGCCAGATGCGCCAGCATCGGGGCGATCAGACTGCCCGAACGTTCATAGAGCCAGCCGAACACCCAGCCAGCCACCCCGGTGACGAGCACCGTGGGCACGACGGGCTCGTCCGTGCTGCGCGCGTCCGGATTTGATGTCGCCGGCCGAGCGGCTCCGGCGATATGCGACAACCCGAACGCCGCCGCCTGCACGAGGCGGCCACCCGCAGGCCCGAAGGCGTCGGCGGCGACGGTGCCCAGCGCACCCCGGTAGGCCGCCTCCTCCGACCAGACGGTTCCCAACGGGATACCGATCAGGAGCCACTGAAGCGCGCTGTCGGGCAGGTCGCGCTCGGCCATCTCCTCTCGCACCCGCGGCAATGCCGTGCCGACGGCGACACCCAGCACGACAGGGACGCCGGCGGCAAGGCCGAACCGCACTCCAGATCCCGGGTGTCCAAGTCCGAGCGGGGCCCGCGTGAACGCGGCCAGAGCCGCGCCGGCGACGGCGTGTGGGACCGGATGCCAGCGGGACGGTAACCGGGGCGCCACCAGACTCCACGCGACAAGTACCGCCGCCAGGCCGAGCGCCCGAATCCTCTTGATCAGCACTAGTATTCGGGACCGTCTTCCGCTTCCGTCTTCGCGAGCGCAGCGCGGATCCGCTGGGTGTCGTCGGGTGTCCAGCCCTCGGGCGGCGCGACGGCGACCCAGCCGTCGAGCACATAATCACCGTAGTTGTGGCCGTGCCCGGCCGGCACGGAACCGGCGTTGGTCATGTCGACGGCGACCTGCCAGAACGTGATGATCGGATACCAACGCATCGACGCCGTGCGGTCGCGCCCCGGCGGCTCCCTCAGCCAGTCGGGCCTGCTGAATACCAGGTCCTGCGACCACCACACGACCGGATCGGAGGGGTGCTGCATGAACAGCACGCGCGTGCCCTCCCACGGTGCGCTCGCCTGCTCGGCGATCTCGTGGACGTCGGTGGCCTCGGAGAACCGTACGGTGCGGCCGTTGTCATAGCGCGGCCTGACCTCCGGGGTGCCGGGGTCGCGGCGCTCGGTGATGGCGCTCCACAGGGGACTCGCGTTCGGCGGGCCCACCCACAACACCGATGAGAAGCCCATGTCGGCGATGTCGGGCAACCAAGCGAACGCGGCCTGGCCGGCCATCGAACCCAGGCTCTCGCCGTAGAGCACTAACTTCGGTCGCCGATCGGGCGGCAGCTTCTCCCACCGCTCGTGGATCGCGTCGATCATCATGCGGCCCGATTCCATGGACTTCTGCCGGTCGCCGAGGAATGAGATCCAGCTCGGCAGATACGAATACTGTGCGCCGACGAGTGCGGTGTCGCCGTTGTACATCATTTCCAGGGACCGCGCCGCGACGGGATTGATCCACCCGGTGCCGGTGGTCGGGATGATCACCAGGAGCTTGCGCTCGAACGCTCCGGTGCGCTCGAGTTCACTGAGTAGCACCGCCATCCGCTGTTCGTCGGTGTCCGCGGTCTGCAATCCGACATACGCACGGATGGGCTCCTTGGCGGGCCTGCCGTTGAGACGCGTCAGTTCCTGTGCGTCCGGCCCGGTCGCCACGAAATTGCGGCCCTGATATCCCAGTGTGTCCCAGGGCGCGAACGACATCGGGCTGCCCGACCTCTCGGGTTCGAGCGGCTGGACGATGCCGGGCCGCGTGGTGAAGTTCTGGGGCTGGAACACCCGGTTGGCACCGGCGAGGAAGCCACGGACCAGGACGCCGTTGATCAGCATGATCGCGAGTACCACGACGATCGCCGTGCCGATGAACAGGGCCACCTCGTCGTTCAGGTGCCAGCGCCGGATGAGGAGGCGCGCCATCGCCTTGATCAGATCGATCAACACCCGTGCGACGCCGACACACGCGCCGCCTGCCAGCACCGCGATGATCAATGTTCTCAGGTATCCAAGCGTGGTCGGGCCCTCGATACCCACCACGGCGGACACTTGGCGCTGCCACGCGGCGGCCGGGATCAGCATCAGCACGCTCGCCCCGACGGCCAACACCACGGTCGCGGTCTTCATCACGTACTGCACCCGCTTCGGCGGCGGCCACCACGTGCGCCGGCGAATCACGAAGCGGCGCAACAGTCTCCACGCGAACACGCCGATGCCGTAGCCGATCGCCGCGTTCAACCCGCCGATGAGCCCTTGAAACAGCCAGTCCCTCGGTAGCAGGGACGGTGTCAGGGACAGGCAGAAAAACAGCGCGCCGAAGGCGATCCCGACGAAATCGAGTCGGACCAGGCGCCATGCCCAGACATACAGCGGGTGTCGTTCGCGGATCGGCGCACTCACCCGAACAACCCGGGAAGCACGCCCTCCGACGTGCTTCGCAGGTCCTCCAAACTGGCGGTGAACAGGCCCTGCACCTCGACAGCGGCGTCGCCGCCACTGCGGACCCGGGTCGACGACACCGATACGAGTGGCGGGCAATCCGCGCGCCTCGCACATCGCGACGAATCGGCTCTCCTCGGTCCGGGGCACCGCGACCAGAACCCGGCCCGTCGACTCTGAGAACAGCGCGACGAAGGGATCGGCATGTTCAGGAATGACAATGCGACAGCCGGTTTCGCCGGTCAGGGCGGCCTCGACGACGGCCTGGATGAGTCCACCCTCCGACAAATCGTGTGCGGCCGACACCAACCCGTCGCGCGATCCGGCCGACAGCACGTCGGCGAGGAGCTTCTCGCGGTTCAGATCGACTGTCGGCGGCATGCCGCCCAGGTGCTCGCCGGTGACCTGCGCCCAGATCGAGCCGTCGAATTCGTCGCGGGTGTCTCCCAGCAGAATCAGCGTTTCGCCCGGTTCGGTGCCCAGTCCGGTCGGGATGCGACGCTTCACGTCGTCGATGACCCCGAGCACACCGACGACCGGGGTCGGCAGAATCGGCGTGGTCCCGGTCTGGTTGTAAAAGCTCACGTTGCCGCCGGTGACCGGAATGCCAAGTGCGGCACACCCATCGGCGAGCCCGCGGACAGCCTGACTGAACTGCCACATGACAGCGGGGTCCTCGGGCGAACCGAAGTTGAGGCAGTTGGTGACCGCCACCGGGGTGGCGCCGGTGACCGCGACATTGCGGTACGCCTCTGCCAGTGCGAGTTGCGCACCCACATACGGATCGAGCGCGGTGTAGCGGCCCGAGGCGTCGGTCGATACGGCGATGCCACGGCCGGTCGTCTCGTCGATGCGCAACACGGAACCGTCGGCGTTCTCAGCCAGCACCGTGTTGCCCCGGACATAGCGGTCGTACTGCTCGGTGATGTACGCACGGCTGCACAGATGCGGGCTGCCAAGCAGCGCAAAGAGAGTTGCGCGAAGTTCGTCGCCGGTGGAGGGCCGTGGCAGCTTGGCCGACGTATCGGCGTTCAGCGCGTCCTGGCTCTCGGGCCGCTCCACCGGCCGTTCGTACACCGGGCCCTCGTGCGCCACGGTGCGCGGTGGCACGTCGACGACGGTCTGACCGTGCCAGGTGATCACGAGCCGGTCCCCGTCCGTGACCTCACCGATGACGGTGGCCAGCACCTCCCACTTGCGGCACACCGCCATGAACGCGTCGACGTTCTCCGGCGCGACGACTGCACACATGCGCTCCTGCGACTCGCTCGACAGGATCTCCGCCGGTGCCATGTTCTCTGCACGCAGCGGCACGGTGTCCAGCTCGATCCGCATACCACCGTCACCGGCCGATGCGAGTTCAGATGTGGCGCAGGACAATCCGGCACCGCCGAGATCCTGGATGCCGATGACGAGCTTCTCGGCGTACAGCTCGAGGCAGCACTCGATGAGCACCTTCTCCATGAACGGGTCGCCCACCTGAACCGAGGGCAGCTTTTTGCGCCCAGGCGCACTTCTCGATGGTCCAGCTCCGCCTTCGGCTCCGTGTCCTTCCTCGTCGCCGCCGAACGTGTCCGACGCCAGCACCGACACCCCGCCGATGCCGTCGAGCCCGGTGCGTGCGCCGAACAGGATGATCTTGTTTCCGGAGCCCGACGCGAACGCCAGGTGCAGATCCTCCTTGCGGAGGACCCCCACGCAGAGTGCATTGACCAGTGGGTTGCCCGCATAGGAGGCGTCGAACACGGTTTCACCGCCGATGTTCGGCAGACCGAGCGAATTGCCGTACCCGCCGATACCGCGGACGACGCCGTCGACGACGCGGCGGGTATCGGTTGCGTCCGCCGCGCCGAACCGCAGCTGGTCCATCACCGCGACGGGGCGTGCGCCCATGGCCATGATGTCGCGCACGATGCCGCCGACGCCGGTGGCTGCGCCCTGGTACGGCTCGATGTAGGACGGGTGGTTGTGGGACTCGACCTTGAAGGTGGCGGCCCACCCGTCGCCGATATCCACCACACCCGCGTTCTCGCCGATGCCCGCCAGCATCGCAGCGCGCATCGCCTCGGTGGTGGTCTCACCGAAGTAGCGCAGGTGGACCTTCGACGATTTGTAGGAGCAGTGCTCGCTCCACATCACCGAATACATCGCCAGTTCGGCGTCGGTGGGGCGACGCCCGAGGATCTCGCGGATCCTCTGGTACTCGTCGTCCTTAAGCCCCAGTTCGCGGTGCGGCTGCGGCGTATCGGGGGTGGCGGCGGCCCGTTCAACGGAATCGACCTCGTGGTTAGGCCCAGACATCACGACGACAGTTTAGTTTGCGATCGCGCGTAGGCGTGCGCCGCCACGGGCGCGCCGATCCCGTGGATCGCCACGCTGCCCAGCACCACCACGACCGTCATCAGCAGCACCTGATCCTCGGGGCCACCGTGCAACATGTTGAAGGCCAGCAGGCCGAACACGATCGACGTGGTGCCGCGGGGTCCGAGCCAGCCGACCAGCAATCGTTCCCCCCACGAATAGCTGGACCCGATCATCGCGACCACCACGGGCAGGATGCGCACCAGGGTGAGCGCCAGCAGGCAGAACAACACCGTCGCGGCCGGCACACCGAACGCGAGTGCCGCGACTACCGCACCGCCGAACAGGAACCACATCAATACCGCCAGCAGAAACCCGACGTCGTCGATCAGTTCGAGATCAGATCCACTCTCCGACCGCCGCAGAAAATTGAAGGCGATACCGCACACGAACGCCGATACAAAGCCGTTGCCCGCAATGGCGACGCTCACCGCGAACGACAGCAGCGGGGCGGCGACCAGGATCATCCGCTTCGATTGGTCGGTCATCAGCCCGCGCGATTCGGCGACGTTGGCCGCGGCGGCGAGGACCAGCCCGATGCAGACACCTACGGCGATGGCCTTGATTGCCTGCGGCACAGCCGAACCCAGCGCCTGTAACGGCGATTCGGCATGCGAGTGGCCCCCGGCGAGCGCCACCGCGCAGATGAACACCGGCGAGATGATCCCGTCGTTGTAGCCACCTTCGACGTTGAGCAGATCGCGGACCCGTTCGGGCACCCTCACGTCCCGAAGGATCGAGGCGGCCGGCGCGAAATCGATGGGCACCACCACGCAGGCGATGACCAGCAGCACTGCCCAGTCCAGGCCGGGCAGCAGCCAAATCCCGAGCAGCACCGACAGCGCCAGGCTCATCGGCAGGGCAACGAACAACACCCGCATAGCAGCCCGGGGTTCGGAACCGAAAAAGCCGCCGCGGACTTCCATCGCGTCGACGAACAGCAGCACCGCCAGGACGATCTCGACGGCATGCTGGGCCACCTCGGTGTCCAGTGCATCCAACAACGCGTCGTCGGTGAGCACCCCGATGAGGACGCCGACGAGCACGATCAGCATCGGCGCGGTGAGGCGCCACCGCTCAAGACGCCCGGCGAGCAACGACCACGCGACAAGCACGACCGCCACCGAACTCAGCGCCATCAGCACGGCCCTGATCTTTGCAGGCGGATCGCGAGCGGGGCGGTTTCTGCGTCAGACCGGTCAGCCGGTGGGGGCAACGCAGAATGCGTTGCCGTCCGGATCGGCGAGCACCACCCACTCGAAGTCGCCGAAGTTGCCGCGCCCGGTCTCGCTGGCGCCCAGCTCGACCAGCCGCTTGACCTCAGCCTCCACGTCGGGCGTGCCGAAGTCGATGTGCACGCGGTTCTTGCCCGGCGTCGGGTCATCGACCTTCTGGAACGCCAGCCCTGGACCCTCCGGCCGGGACACGGTCACGAAAAACGGTGGTGCGACGGGATTTACCTGCCCGTCGAGCGCGCGGGCCCACCAGTCGGCGAGCCGCTCCGGGTCAGTGCTGTCAAAGGTTATGTTCGCGGTCTTGAGCGCCATGAGCTTAGGCTAGGGCAGCCCGGTGACAAGATCGCCTACGTCCGGCGTAATTGAACGACCACGTAGACACCGCCACGCTGGGTGCATGACTGAAACCCAAACCCCACCGAAGTTCCTGACCTGCGGCTGGAGCTCGTCGACAGCGCCACCGTGGATGGCAGCGCCGTCGGCGAACAACTGGTGTACCTGCGCTACGAGTCCTAGTGCGGTGACAGGAACGCGCCGAGTGCGCCAGAGTACGCCGCCACATCGTCGGCACCCATCACTTCGCGCGCCGAATGCATGGCCAATTGGGCCGCGCCCACGTCTACCGTCGGGATGCCGGTGCGCGCCGAGGTCATCGGTCCAATGGTGGACCCGCACGGCAGATCGGCCCGGTGCTCGTAGCGCTGCAGCGCGACACCGGCCTGGGCGCACGCCAGCGCGAACGCCGCCGCGGTCCGACCGTCGGTGGCGTAGCGCAGATTCGGCTGCACCTTCAGCACCGGGCCCCCGTTCACCTCGATGAGGTGGCCGGGCTCGTGGCGCTCGGGATAGTTCGGATGCGTCGCGTGCGCCATATCGCCTGAGGCCACCATCGAGCCCGACAGCCGGCGCAGGAATTCCTCGCGGCCACCGCCTGCGGCCAGCGTGATGCGCTCGAGCACCGTGAGCAGCAGGTCGGACTGCGCGCCGTGGTCGGACTGCGAACCGACCTCCTCGTGGTCGAACAGCGCCAGCACGGGCGTATGGCTGCGAAGGCTCGGCGGCCAGAAATGCCTCAAGGCCGGCGTAGCAGGTGGCCTGGTTGTCCAGCCGAGGTGCGCTGAGCAGCTCGATGTCCGGCGCCGGCGAGTCGTCGACGGGGCGAGGTCATGGGTCATCAGATCCGCACCCAAGATGTCGGCGACGTCGACGCCTGCCCGCTCGGCCACATAGCCGAGGAACGACCGGATCCCGCTGCCGACGCCCCATACGGCATTGACGTGTCGCTGCGGGTCCAGCGACACCGATTTGCGGTCCTCGGCGAGGTGGATGGCCAGTTGCGGTACTCGCAGGATCGGCTCGTCGATCCGGATCAGCCGGTGGTCGAGCATGGTCCCGGTGCGGACGGACAGCCGTCCGCTGATCCCGAGATCACGGTCGAGCCATGAGTTGAGCCATGCCCCGCCATACGGCTGCAGAGCCACCACCCGCCAGCCCGACACGAACCGGTCGGGGTGCTGTTTGACCCGCAGATTCGGGCTGTCGGTGTGGCCGCCGACGATGCGGAAGCCCGCCTCGGGGTCGGCGGCGTTCCAGGCCACGAGTGAGCCCGCGCGCACGGTGAAGAACCGTCCGTCGGCGGACCCGCGGCTCGCCGCGGAAGACCAGGGATCGCCCTCCGACACTTCGGTGAAGCCGCCGGCGCGCAGTCGGTCGGCGACCGTCTCGCAGACGTGAAATGGCGACGGCGATGCGTCGATGAACTCACACAGGCCCGCTGCACTTGCCGACATGGTTCTTCATCTTCTCCGATCATCGCTCGCGATCTTGATTTAGGGTGCAACGGTGCCCGCACCATTGCCGCAGCCGGTGACAGCGCCGCTGACAGCCTGCGGCCATCTTCCTCGTGGTGACGATCGACGAGGGCGGCGAAGCGGCGGTCCACGACGGGCTGGCCGACATCTCGGGGCTCGTGCGCGCAGTCGGTTTCCGCTATCCCGACAAGCACCTGTCCGTGGTGACGTCGATCGGATCGCGAGGCCTGGGACCGGTTGTTCTCCGGTCCGCGGCCCGCCGAGCTGACGCCCTTCATCGAGTTGAAGGGCGGACGCCACCACGCGCCGGCAACGCCGGGCGATCTGTTGTTCCACATCAAGGCGGCCTCGCTGGACATGTGCTTCGAATTGGCCGGCCGGATCGTCAAGGCGCTCGACGCCGTCACCGTCGTCGACGAGACCCACGGTTTCCGATTCTTCGACAACCGCGACCTGCTCGGATTCGTCGACGGAACCGAGAACCCCGAGGGACCACTTGCGGTGTCCGCCACCGAGATCGGCGACGAGGACCCCGACTTCGCCGGCGGCTGCTACGTACACGTGCAGAAGTACGTTCACGACATGTCGTCGTGGGATTCGCTGTCCGTCACCGAGCAGGAACTCGTGATCGGCCGCAGCAAGCTCGAAGACATCGAGATGGCCGACGACGTCAAACCGCCCAACTCCCACATCGCGCTGAACGTCATCGAGGACGAGGACGGCACCGAACTCAAGATCGTGCGGCACAACATGCCGTTCGGCGAGATCGGAAAGGACGAATACGGAACGTATTTCATCGCTACTCCCGCACGGCCGCGGTCACCGAGCAGATGCTGTCCAACATGTTCATCGGCGATCCGCCCGGCAACACCGACCACATCCTGGAATTCTCGACCGCGATCACCGGCGGGAAGTTCTTCACGCCGATCGTCGATTTCCTCAACGACCCGCCGCCGCTTCCGGATTCAGCGCCGGAGGAAGACCAGCCGGCCGTCACCGGCGTGCCCGTCCGGGACGGCTCGTTGCGTATCGGCAGCCTGAAAGGAACCCGTTGATGAACAACCTGTACCGCGAACTCGCTCCGGTCACCGAAGCCGCTTGGGAAGAAATCGAACTGGAGGCGACGCGGACCTTCAAACGCCACATCGCCGGACGCCGTGTCGTCGACGTCAGCGAGCCAGGCGGGCCGGTGACCGCGGCGATCAGCACGGGCCATCTCGGCGACGTACCCCCACCGGCAGAGGGCGTGGTGGCGCACCTGAGGGAGAGCAAGCCGCTGGTGCGGCTGCGGGTGCCGTTCACCGTCGGCAGGACCGCCATCGACGACGTCGAGCGGGGCTCGCAGGACTCGGACTGGGACCCGGTCAAGGATGCCGCCAAGAAGCTGGCGTTCGTCGAGGACCGGGCGATCTTCGAGGGCTATGAGGCAGCGTCGATCGAGGGCATCCGGGCCTGCAGCAGCAACCCTGCTCTGGCGCTGCCCGGGGATGTTCGCGAGATCCCCGACGTCATCTCGCAGGCGCTGTCCGAACTTCGGCTGGCCGGCGTCGACGGACCGTACTCGGTGCTGCTCTCGGCCGACGTCTACACCGAGGTGAGCGAGACCACCGAACACGGCTATCCGATCCGAGAACACCTCAACCGGTTGGTGGACGGCGACATCATCTGGGCGCCCGCCATCGACGGCGCATTCGTGTTGTCCACCCGCGGAGGTGATTTCGATCTGCAGCTGGGCACCGATGTGTCGATCGGCTACCTGTCGCACAACGCCGAAACCGTCGAGCTTTACCTCCAGGAGACGTTGACGTTCCTCTGCTACACCGCCGAGGCCTCGGTTGCGCTGACGAAGTAGCGCTAAGCCAGACTCCGCGCGAGCCGCTTGACTGCTGCGCCGTCGGTGAGTTCGTCGCGCGATTCGGGATGCCGCCAGTAGAACCGGACGAGCTCTCGCAACGCCATTCCGTTTGGTGTGATGGCGCCGGCCGCAATCGTCGGTGCACTGCCGTCGGACATGACGAAGACGACGGGACCCGACGTGGACGTCTGTTGGCCGGGCGCTGCGTCGGTGACATCCTTCACCTGTTCCCAGCCGCCGGACTCCGACCGCCAACCTTCTTCGAGTTCGAATCCGCTCGGGCTCAGGCGTAGGTACTTCATGCTGCCCCGCCGGAAGTTTCGCACCGCGAGCGGTACAACGATCAACAAGAACACCGCGGACGTGACTGGGAGCGAGTACCGCATGGCGGGCGGTATCGGAATACTGACTTTCCCGGCCGGCGCGAAAATCGTATAAACAGCACTGGCCATCACGCCGCCTAGCAACGCGATCTGCATCGGTACTTCAATACTGCGATCGGGCCAGAATGTCGTTCCCCCGTCGTCCACGTTCACACGCGGAGCGACCTTCCCGGGAACGACCGTGAAGAACGGAATTATGAACCCGAAGCAGAACACCGAAAGCCCGAGCGCTACGACAGCGTTGACGATCTCACCGCGGACAATGAAGACGACAGTCCACGCCGCGGTAAAAACGCCGAAGCCGCCACTGAACAGCCCACCGAGGATTGCGGTCATAGGGAATTTCATCAGCGGCACACAATATTGCCGATGATGCCGCCGGCATAACCGAAGGTCCATCCGCCGGCGACGTCGCCGATGATCGCGGCTGCCGGGGCCAGTTCTGGCAAGGTCAATGCGCTCGCTCCCGCCGCGAACGCAGCCCCGGTCGCCATTGCACCCGCGCCTCCGGCACCACCGGAAATCGCCGCAACGCAGGCATCTTCGAACGTCTTCGCCGTCACGGTGTCGTACAGCGCCGCCGCCACGCCCACCGTCGGGCCGCCGTACTTGCCGACCTTGCCGAGATTCTCCACAGATGGCGGTGACAGCATCGGGATCCCCCGCTTGGCCTGCTCCTCGATGCCGGTGAGGGCACCACCGACGGTGGTCAGCACGGGGTGGGAGAAGAATTCGTCGGGGAGTACACCGTGGCGGCCGTCAGCCGCCGTAACGCCGCCCGTGCACGTGCCGTCCGCAGTGCGCGTCATCGTGACCTCGGTGCCGTCGGCGAATCTGATGGATGTGAATTGCGCGCCGTCGAAGTTCGTCCTGTCCTGGGAGAACACACTGGACACCTCGTTTCCGTTCTTGTCGTAGTAGGTGTCCTCGACGCACGGCAGGGTTTCGTTCCACTCGTAGATCTCATGGCGGCTGCCGTCCATCATCAGCAACGTCGTGCGCACCTGACCGTCCGCGGTCACCCACTCCTTGCCCTCGCGGACCGTCTGCGCCATGTCGTTGTCGCTGACGACTCCCTGCTGGACGAGCCCGATCATCGTCATCGGGTTGGGAACCTCGTCGGCGGGCGGAGCCATACCCGGGCCGAGGAACAGACTGGCGGGATCACCGGCCAGGAGGCAGTGAGAAGCCGAAACCCTTTGCGGCGGCTTGTACCTGGGCTGCAGCGCTGGCGTCGGCGTCACCGACAGCGGTCAGCAACCGGTTGATTTCCGCCTGCTCCGTCTTGGCCCGCGCTGTCAGCTCAGCGGCTTTCTCCGCCGAAACGCGGGCCGGTTTGATGAGCACCACCCACATGTCGTTGACGCAGAGTTCACCGCGATCCACTTCTTCGGCGTGGTTCAGCAGCGCGGTTCGTGTGGCCGCAATGGTGACTGCGCCCTTCGACAGAGCGGCCGCCACACCTTCGGTGTAGTGGCTGAGCTCAGAACTCGCGTCCGTGGCACGGCGGAACATCTCGGTCGCGGCCCTGTGCGCGGGCCCGTCCCATGCGCGCGCCTCGGGCATCCGGTCACAACCGTCGGCGAGATTGCGCACCGCCATGTACACCGCAAGTCCCGAATCGCTGAGCGCCGCTGCGGCCGGCTCGAGTGATTCTGGGTTCCAGCTCTGCAGCCGTGAACGGGTGGGCAGCATCGGTCAGAACACCCCGTCGAACGCGCCGCGCGAGGGCGTCGTCCTCCACCTCGTACCTGTTGCCGGCGCCGCGCACCGCGGCACCCATGTTGGTGATGTTCGCGGCGATGTCGTCGGCTCGCTGTGCCAGGTGCTCGCCGACGAGTCGCACCGCCCACTGCGTGGTCGACGCGGGAAGGGTGTCCGCGGCCGTCGTCGCCTGGTGCCCGACGTCGGCGCCCTTGATGGTCGACGAAGCGGTGTCCACCTGCGCAGCAAACGCGCGCAACACTTCTGGATCTACTAGCACGTCTCGAACCTAACACCGACCCCGGGAGCCTCAGCGCACCAATTTGAGCACGTTTACCGGCCGCTGAGCGTGTGCAAAATCGGGAAGATCGACGGCGTGTCGTGTGTTGACACACACGGTCGCGGAGAGGGCGAGCTAACGCGGAGAAGACGAGCTAAGCGGCCAGCACCAGGTCCAGCGCCGAGTAGAACAGGCCGAGACCGTCGTCGGACGGGCCGGTCAACGCTTCGGTGGCGTGCTCGGGATGCGGCATCAGGCCGACGACGCGGCCGTTGGCCGACGAGATGCCTGCGATGTCGCGCATCGACCCGTTCGGGTTGTCCCGATAGCGAAAGACGACCCGGCCGTCACCCTCGAGCTTGTCGAGCACGTCCTCGCTGGCGACGTACCGGCCCTCGCCCGATTTCAGCGGGACGAGCAGATCGGCGCCCAGTTCGTAGCGCGACGTCCACGCCGTCGAGTTCGACACCACCTCGAGCCACAGATCGCGGCAGACGAAATGCAACCCGGCGTTGCGCGTCAATGCGCCGGGCAGCAGGCCGGCCTCGCACAGGATCTGAAACCCGTTGCAAATACCCAACACCGGCAGGCCTTGTGCGGCGGCGCGGATCACCTCACCCATCACGGGAGCGAACTTCGCGATCGCACCGGTGCGCAGATAGTCGCCATACGAGAAGCCGCCGGGCACCACCACGGCGTCGACCCCCTTGAGGTCGGCGTCGGCGTGCCAGAGGCTGACGGATTCGGCGCCCGCGGCCCGCACCGCCCGCGCGGCATCGACGTCGTCGAGCGTGCCGGGGAAGGTGATGACGCCCACCCGGGCCGTCACGATTGTTCCCTGCTCACCGACCAGTCCTCGATGACGGTGTTCGCCAGCAGCGACTCGGCGATCTCGGCAAGTGTCTCGTCGTCGATGCTGTCGTCGACTTCGAGCTCAAACCGCTTGCCTTGCCGGACATCTGAGACCCCGCCGAAGCCGAGACGGCCCAGCGCACCGACGATCGCCTGCCCTTGCGGGTCGAGGATCTCGGCCTTGGGCATCACATGTACCACCACCCTTGCCACGGCGATCACTCTACCTGCGGGTTCCGCCGGACCGCCTCACCGGCACGATCCGAGATACGCATCGCACAGCGGGGCGGCCATGGCGTCGAGGACCTGCGGGTCGGGTACCGCAGGCCAGGGGACGAGCGGCGGCAGGGTCGACCACATCGCCAGTTCGACGATTGTGCTGCTGGACGGGTGGGCGAGCAGGTACTCGTGGATCACCCGTTGACCGGCGACGCTGATCACCGCGGCCAGCCGCAACGGGATCGCTGGTGGTGATCGACGGCGATGCCAGCGGCGCGGTGACCTGGCAGTCACGCAGCCGGGTCCTGGCCAGGTCAAGGGCGTTCGTGGCCGTCGGCCCGAAATGTGCGGTGTCCCCGCGCCAGTGGATGATCTGCACGCGCAGCTGCCACTGGCCGGGCGGATTCATCACGGTCACCAGCGAGGCCACGGCATAGTTGCGGGCATCGCCGATGATCGGCGGCGACGCGCACACCTCCTCGAAGGTGAACCGTGGTGCGGGCGTCCTGACGGCGAGACCGGCGAGTCCGGGCCAGTGGTAGACCGAATCCAGCGGCACAGCGCCGGGCGAGAGCCAGGCCGGATCGGGGATGGAGTCGCAGATCGGCGGGCAGACGCCGGGTACGGCGACGGCCGGCGCGCTCGGGGCGATGACCAACCCGCACGTGGCGGCGGCCAGCGCCAACAACAATCGCACGTCTGAAGTTCCCCCCGGTTAACCCTTGCGCGCCACAATATAGGTATGCAACTGACGCATTTCGGCCATTCGTGCCTACTCGCAAACTTTCGGGACGATTCGTCGAACGAGACGACGATTCTGTTCGATCCGGGTACGTTTTCCCACGGCTTCGAGGGCATCACCGGGCTGTCCGCCATCCTGATCACCCATCAGCATCCCGACCACGCCGATACGTCGCGTCTACCCGCCCTGCTCGACGCCAACCCGCAGGCCGCCCTGTACGCCGACCCGCAGACCGCCACACAACTCGGTGGTTCGTGGAAGGCGGTGAATGTCGGCGACGAGTTCAGCATCGGACATCTCACCGTGCGCGGAACGGGCGGGCGGCACGCGGTGATTCACCCCGAAATCCCTGTGATAGACAATATTTCGTATCTCATCGGTGACGGCGATCATGCCGCGCGGCTGATGCATCCCGGCGACGCCTTGTACCTTCCCGGTGAGCCGGTCGACGTGCTCGCGACACCCGCTGCCGCTCCGTGGATGAAGATCTCCGAGGCCGTCGACTACCTTCGCGCGGTGGCGCCCACGCGCGCAGTGCCCATCCACCAGGGCATCGTCGATCCCAGCGCGCGCGGGATCTTCTACGGCAGGCTCGAAGAGATGACCGATACCGACTTCCAGGTGCTCGAAGAGGAGAACGGAACCGACTTCTGACCCGGCTGCGATTCACCGGACACATCGCGGGATTCGGCACCGAGGCTGGAGTCCGGATGGTCGTCGGGTCGTGGCTGCAGTCGCCGTTCGGTCGATTCGCCGACGTAATGATCGAGACGCCTGACGGTGAGCGTGTGCTTGTCGCACCGAGCACCGAGATCGCCGAATTCGTCTCAACTACTTACACATTTGACCGGGTATCACTGGGCGATGTGACTTCGGATGTATCGCGGGACAGCTTCACCCTCGCCGGCCCGGATCTCGAGATCTCGGGCCGAGTCGGCGGCCCCGCGCCATTCGACAAGCTGCTGCGGCTGGTGCCGTCGCGCCTGGCATCCGCCCCGGCGTGGCTACGGGTAATCGATCCGGTTGCGGCGCGACTGGTGCCCGGCGTGCGCACCGCAGGCAGCGCGGGCCATGGCCGCCGCGAGTACTACGGTGTTACGAGCACGCACAGAATCGACGCCGTCGACGCGGTCTATCGCGGGATGCATCTCGGCGGAGTGACGGCGTTGCACCCGCCGGTGCGGTTCGGCTTCTCGTCGGCACCGTCGACGCCGCAGCTCGTGTCCGTCACCACGACCATCGACCTGCCCTAGGCCGTGTCCCTCGCGGCGGCGCGCCCCGCCGCACGGCCGGAGAACACACACCCGCCGAGGAACGTGCCCTCCAGCGAGCGGTAACCGTGTACGCCGCCGCCGCCGAATCCGGCGGCCTCTCCCGCCGCATACAGCCCATCGAACACGGCGCCGTCGGGCTTGAGCGCTCTGGAGTCGAGGTCGGTTTCCAAGCCGCCCAACGACTTTCGCGTGAGAATGTGCAGCTTGACCGCGATCAGCGGTCCAGCCTTGGGGTCGGTGATCCGGTGCGGGGCCACGACGCGGCTGATCCGGTCGGACAAGAACGCACGCGCTCCTCGGATCGCGGTGATCTGGCTGTCCTTGGTGAACTTGTTGACGATCTCGCGGTCGCGGGCGGTGACCTCCGCCTCCACGACGTCATAGTCCAGTGGCTCGACGTCGGGCACCTCGTTCATCTTGGATACCAACTCGCGCAACGAGTTCGCCGTCACGAAGTCGACGCCTCTGTCGATGAACGCCTGCACCGGGCCGGGCGCGCCCGGCCTCACGCGGCCAAGGACCTGACGCACGCTGCGCCCGGTCAGATCGGGGTTCTGCTCCTGGCCCGACAGACCGAATTCCTTCTCGATGATGCGGGCATTCAGGACATACCACGTGTAGTCGTGGCCGGTTCGGGCGATGTACTCCAAGCGTGCCGAGCGTGTCGAAGCCGGGGAACAACGGCGGCGGCAGTCGCTTTCCGGTGGCGTCGAGCCACAGCGACGACGGACCGGGAATGATCCGGATGCCGTGCAGCGGCCAGATCGGGTCGTAGTTGGTGATGCCCTCGGTGTAGTGCCACATCCTGTCGCTGTTGATCACTCGCGCCCCGGCCGACTCGGAGATGCCGATCATCCGCCCGTCGACGTGCGCGGGTACTCCGCTCAACAACTGGTCGGGCACCCGGCCCATCCGCTTGGGCCAGTTCTTCCGGACCAGATCGTGGTTGCCGCCGATCCCCCCGCTGGCGACGATCACCGCCTGCGCGCGGAACTCGAACTCGCCGACGGCGTTTCGCGACGACGCCACACCGCGCGGCTGCGCTCGACGGCTCGAGTACCGCACCGCGCACCCCGACCACGGCGCCGTCCTCGACGATGAGCTCGTCGACGCGACGGCGGTGCGCGAATCGCACCTTCGCGTTATCGCGCAGTCGGCGGGCGAAGACGTCGACGATCGCCGGGCCGGTCCCCCACGTGATGTGGAATCGCGGCACCGAGTTGCCGTGCCCGCGAGCGTCGTAGCCTCCGCGCTCGGCCCAGCCGACCAGCCGGGAATGTCTGCAACCCGCGCTCACGCAGCCAGCCGCGCTTCTCGCCTGCGGCGAAGTCGACGTAGGCGTGCGCCCACTGCCGCGGCCAGTGGTCCTCGGGCCGGTCGAATCCGGCCGAGCCCAGCCAGTCCTGCAGCGCAAGCTCGTGGCTGTCGCGGATGCCCAGCCGGCGCTGTTCGGGGCTGTCGACGAAGAACAGCCCGCCGAACGACCAGTACGCCTGGCCTCCGATGTTGTTGGCGTTCTCCTGGTCGACGATCAGGACCCGGCGGCCGCGTTCGGCCAGTTCACACGCGGCGACCAGACCCGCGAGACCCGCCCCGACGACGATGACATCAGCGTCTGCCATAGCCGCCACGTTAGCGGGCGGCGCCTATGCCGCGTCTGTCAATGCGCTGTATGGAGTCCACCGGTACACCGAGGGCTTGCAGTGGTGCATCAGCGCGAGGTCGACGGCGTCGAGCATCGCCTGGCGAGGACCGGGCCTGCGCAGGTGACGGGCGGCGACGGCGACCCGGACGATGCCGTCACGCCGCGCCGTGCGCTCGGCCGACAGCACGAGTGTGCGGCACCACCAGGGTTCACTCAGAAAACCCTCGCCGATGCCGAGCACCCGGGCGCGAACCGTCGTCTGGCGCACCAGATCGGTGATCTCGGTCAGACGCCGCGAGCATCCGAAAGCCGTTGCGGGGCAGCGCTGTTACGGTTCCCGGCGACACCGTCCAGCCGGGTGCCGCGAACAGGCGGGTGCGCAGGCCGACATGTTCCATCACGCGGTCCGCGGCCATCAGTCGCAGGTTCGCCTCGTGCGCAGGCAGAGACGCGAATTCGCCACGCCGCTTCTTGGTGGCCGCCTCGTCGAAGCCGTGCAGCACGATGGCGTCGCCTGCGTCGCCGACGCCCGGCCAGCCACCCGACGGTGGGAGCGTCCTCGTCGAGCCGGTAGCCACCCTTTATCCGCGGTGCCACCAGGAACGACACCGGCACGTTCCGCGAGTCGAGGTGACCGCAGAAGTCCTCGACGTCGGTCAATGTGCGGTCGCTGATCCCGGAAATCGAGACGATCAGTTGTCCAGCCACGCCCCCATTGTGGCAACGTCAGGTGTCGTGACGGTGTCCAACACCCGCACTGAAGTTGTCTTTTCGGCTACCGCGGCAGGACTCCTTCGATAGCCGCGATCACCTCGGGGGCATCCGGTTCGGTCCGCGGCCGGATCCGCTTGACCACCTTCCCACCCGGCGCGAGAAGGAACTTCTCGAAGTTCCACTGGATGTCGCCCGCTTCGCCCGCGTCGTCGGGTGTCTTGGTCAACTGGGCGTACAGCGGATGCCGGTCGTCGCCGTTGACGTCGGTCTTGGCCAGCAGCGGAAACGTGACCCCGTAGGTCGTCGAGCAGAATTCGGCGATCTCGTCGGCCGAACCCGGCTCCTGCCCCATGAATTGATTGCACGGCACACCGATCACCGTCAGACCACGGTCGCGGTAGTCCTTCGCGAGCTTCTCGAGTGCCGCGTACTGCGGCGTGAGGCCACATTTGGAGGCGACGTTCACCACCAGCGCGGCGCCCTCGGCGAGCTCGCCGAGCGTGGTCGGTTGGCCGTCGAGCGTGGTCAGTGCGATATCGGTGAGCGGTGTCTCGGTCATGACTGGCACGCTACCGTGTCTTGAACAGCATGCCCGCGACCCGGTGCACGGTTTCCATCGGATCGCCGTCGACACCGATGGCTGGAATGTTGCCGTTGAGCCACAACAGCGAAAAGCCGTGCACCAGAGACCATGCCGCCAGCGCTGCGCCCTCGGGATCGTTCTCGGCGCGCGCATCGTCGAGCGTTCCGACCCCTGAGTCAGTTCCGCACCGGCCGCATCCTGCGCCGCGACCAGCTCCGGGTTCTCGGGATCGACGAGCGATCGGTCGAACATCACGGCGTAGTGCCCGGGATGCTCGAGCGCGAACCGCACGTAGGCCAGCGCCGCCTCGACGAAATCTCCGTCTGGCTCCCTTCAGCGCGTCGGCCAGCAGTCGCCAGCCCTCTGCGGCCAATGCCGTGAACAGGCCCCGGCGGTCGGTGAAATGATGCGCAGGCGCCGCATGCGAGACCCCGGCTTCCCGGGCCAGCTCCCGCAGCGAAATCCCGTCGGCTCCGCGCTGGGCCACCAGGTCGGCGGCCTGCGCGAGGATGACGGCCTTCAGGTCGCCGTGGTGATAGGAATCCCTGCTCATGGCCGCCATCATAGCGTGGAATCTTGACAGTGCCTAGATTGTCGGTGGTATGTGGCTAGGCGCTGCCGTCGTTGTCGGCCTTGGCGGCATCCAATAGCCACGCGTACTGGAACGCCGCTTCCTTCCACCGTTCGTAGCGCCCGCTGATGCCGCCGTGGCCGGCGTTCATCTCGGTCTTGAGCAGTACCGAGGGGGCGCCAGCCTCGTTGTGCCTGAGCGCGGCAACCCATTTCGCCGGTTCGACGTAGAGCACCCGGGTGTCGTTCAACGACGTCATGGCAAGGATCGGCGGATAGTTCTTGGCCTCGACGTTCTCGTACGGCGAGTAGGACTTCATGTAGTCGTAGACGTCCCTGTCCTGCAACGGGTTTCCCCACTCGTCCCATTCGGTGACAGTCAGCGGCAGCGACGGGTCGAGGATGGTGGTGAGCGGGTCGACGAACGGCACCAGGGCGAGGACGCCGGCGAACAGGTCGGGCGCCATGTTGGCGACCGCCCCGACCAGCAGACCGCCGGCGCTGCCGCCGTAGGCGACGAGATTCTCGGGCCGGGTGATATCGGTGTCGACGAGATGCTGTGCGACGGCGATGAAGTCGGTGAAGGTGTTCTTCTTCTCGAGCAGCTTGCCGTGCTCGTACCACGGCCGGCCGAGCTCACCGCCGCCGCGCACGTGCGCGACCGCGAAGATCATCCCGCGGTCGAGCAGCGAAAGCCGGGCGATGGAGAATCGCGGATCCTCGCACGCCTCGTAGGCCCCGTAGCCGTACAACAGCGTCGGCGCCGGATACTGCAGACCGATGCGGTGGACGATCGAGATCGGCACCCGGGCGCCGTCGGGGGCGACTGCCCAGTCGCGGCGCTCGACGTAGTCCTCGTGGCCGGTAGTCGCCGAGCACCGGCTGCTCGCGCAGCAGCGTCCGCTCGCCGGATGCCAGGTCGACGTCATAGATCCGCACGGGGATGACGAAGGACGTGGCGCCGATCCGCAGCTTGGGCGAGCTCCAGTTCGGGTTTCCGCCCAGGCCCGCCGACATCAGCTCGGATTCGAAGGTGAGCTCCTCGGGGTGGCCGTAGGTGCCGTTGGCGGTCAGATGGGCCAGAGCTGGATCTTGCGGCAACGCCTCGCTGCGGTAGCCGACGACGAGGTGCCCCTCGAACGCGTCGACGGCGTCCAGTCGCACGTCGTCGCGGTGCTCGATCAGCGTGCGGAAAGCGGTGGGGTCGACCACCGGCGCCTCGACGAGCGTGAAGTTCTCGGCGCCGTCGTTGTGCAGGATCAGGAATCGGTCCTCACCGCCGACGACGGCGTGCTCCACCGAGTACTCGACCAGTTCGCGGCGCGGCCAGCACCGCGGTGAACTCCGTCTGCGAGTCGGCGGCGTCGCCGTAGCGGACCTCGGTGGTGACGGCGCTACCCGCTGCGATCATGACGAACTTGTCGCTGCGTGTGCGCCCGACCGCGAGCCAGAACTTCTCGTCGGGTTCGTGGTAAACGCGTTCAGCGGGCAGTCCGGATCCGATGCGGTGCCGCCACACAGTGTCGGGACGCCACGCGTCGTCCAGCGTCGTGTAATAGACGGTGCGGTTGTCGGCGGCCCACGTCACGCCCGCTCCGATGCCGACGATCTCGTCGTCGTACAGCGCACCGGTGCGCAAGTCCTTGAACCGCAACGTGTATCGCTCGTCGCCCTTGGTATCGACCGAGTACGCCAGGATGTTTCCGTCCAGGCTCACCGCCGCGGCGCCCAACGTGAAGAAGTCGTGGCCCTCGGCCTCGAGGTTCTCGTCGATCAGAACCTGCTCACCGGGAATCTCGGTGTGCTCGTCGAGTTCCGGCGGGAACCCAATCATCGAAATCGGTTACCGGGCAACGGCAATGCACGCTGTACTGCTTGCCCTCGAAGCTGCGGCCGTAGTACCACCAGTCGCCCCGGCGGGTCGGCACCGAAAGATCGGTTTCCTTGGTGCGGGCCTTGATCTCGTCGAAGATCTTCTGCCGCAAGTCGGCGAGGTCCGCGGTGGCATGGTCGGTGTAGTCGTTCTCGGCCTCGAGGTAGTCGATCACCTCGGCGCTCGACTTGTCGCGCAGCCACTCGTAGGGGTCGACGAAGACATCGCCGTGGTGTTCCCGACGATGGTCGACCCGTTTCGCGATGGGCGGCTTCACGCGTTCGCACCGATCCAGTCATCGAACTTCAGACCCGAAATACGTTCGTAGGCTTCGATATAGCGCGCTCGGGTCGCGTCGACGATGGCGGCGGGAAGAGGTGGCGGCGGTTCGTCTCCGTGCCGGTCCCAGCCGGATTCCGGACCGATCAGCCAGTTGCGGACGAACTGTTTGTCGAAGCTGTTCTGCACGACACCTTCCTGATAGTCGTCGGCGCGCCAGTACCGCGACGAGTCGGGTGTGAAGATCTCGTCGGCCAGGCGCAGGTTGCCGTGCTTGTCGACGCCGAACTCGAATTTGGTGTCGGCGACGATGATGCCCTTCGTCAGCGCGTGATCGGCAGCCCTGGATGTAGGTCGCAGCGTGCGCTCACGCAGTTGGTTGGCGCGCACGGCGCCCACCATCTCGATGACGTCGTCGAACGAGATGTTCTCATCGTGGGCGCCCAGTTCGGCTTTGGTCGCCGGGGTGAACAACGGCTCGGTGAACTTGCTGGCCTCGACCAGACCTGTCGGCAGCGCGAATACCGCACAACGATCCCGTCTTCTGGTAGTCGATCAGCCCGGATCCGGTCAGGTAGCCACGTGCCACCGCCTCGACGGGCATCATCTCGAGTTCCTCGACCACCAGCGCACGTCCAAGCACCTCCGCGGGGATGCGCCCGTCGTCGGGTGGGCCCGCAAGGTGGTTCGGCGCGTGCCCCGATCGGTTCAAGTAGTCGAAGAAGAACACACTCATCGCGGTCAGAATGCGACCCTTGTCGGGAATCTGGCTGTCGAGGATGTAGTCGAAGGCCGAGATGCGATCGGTGGCGACAAACAGCAGGTGCCCGTCGTCGATCCGATACAACTCGCGGACCTTACCGCTGGCCAGATGCTGATAGTCGGACAGAGCTGGACGCATCGCGCCAGCTTATCGGGCAGCATCTGATCCATGAGTTCGCGGTTTCTTCCCTACGCCACCACGCCGTCCCGCCTGCTGGGCCAGCTGATCAGCGACATCGTCGTGATCACCTGGACTGTGATCTGGGTACTGGTCGGAATGGCGGTTCATGCCGCCGTGTCCACGATCGCCGAGGTGGGCCGCCGGGTGCAGACCGGCGCCAACGGCGTCGCGGACAACCTCAATTCGGCAGGCGACAGCACAGACGACTTCCCGCTCATCGGGGACTCGCTGGCCAAGCCGCTGCGGGCGGCCGCCGAGGCCGCGCTGGACATCGCCAGTGCCGGGCACAGCCTCGACTCGACCGCGTCGTGGCTGGCGTGGGTGCTGGCGTTGGCGGTGGCCGCGCCGCCGATACTGTTCGTCGCGATGCCGTGGCTGTTCCTGCGCATCCGGTTCTTCCGCCGCAAGTGGATTGCGATCACGCTGGCGCGAACGCCGGCGGGCGAGCAGCTGCTGGCGATGCGAGCGCTGGCCAACCGGCCGTTGGGCAAGCTACTGGCGGTACACCCCGACCCCGTGGGCGCATGGCGTGGCCACGATGCCACGGCCATACATGGGCTGGCGGCGCTGGAACTACGCGCCGCGGGGGTTCAGCGGCTCCGCCGCTGAGTGATCAACGGAAAATGGACGAGGTGCTCTCGCCAGGCGTACTTCGCCGCTGACCGAGCGTTCACCGATGCTGCGCGAATGCGCGCGGCCGTCTGGGGCCCCTGGCGACGACAACCATCAACACCGGGCAACGTCACCGCCGCGAAAACGTCGGGTCTCACGGCCTTAGTTCGACCACCAGATGACGAATTCCCGTGTGCCGGTTGCTGCGCGTCCACTCCACAGGCTTGACCAGCCGTGCGGACCCGAACCTCGTCAGCAGCTCTTCGATAGAGCACCCGCAACTCCAGGCGCGCCAGGTTCGCGCCAAGGCAATAGTGCACTCCCTGACCGAAACCCAAGTGCGGGTTCGGTTTACGCATGATGTCGAATGTGTCTGCATCGTCGAACACCAACGGGTCGCGGTTGGCCGACCCCTCCCAGATCTGTACCTTCTGGCCGGCGCTGATCGTCGCGCCGGCAAGCTCCACGTCACGTGTCGCGGTGCGCCGCTTCGACGGTGACGGTGACGTCCACCGCACCATCTCCTCGATAGCGGTCGGTAGGTGATCCAGGTCGGAACGCAGCGCCTGGAATTGGTCCGGATGGTCGATCAACGCCAACAGCCCGCCCGCGACGGAGTTGCGTGTCGTCTCCGCGCCCGCGCTGAACAGCAGGCTGAAGAACAGGTAAAGCTCGAGATCCGAGAGGCTCTCGTCCTGCACCGTCGCGTTCGCGACCACCGACAGCATGTCGTCGGTCGGCCGGGCGCGCTTCGACGCGATCAGCTCCTGTCCGTAGGCGTACATCCGGGAGCCGGCCTCTTCTGGGGTCAACTGCCCGACTTGCCCTATTTCAGCCCTTCGGGCCTTGCCGAAGTCGAACTGCGGCTCGATGGCCTCGAACAGCCAATGCCGTTCGGACTCAGGAACTCCCAACAGGATGCAGATCATCTGCATCGGCAGCTCGGCGGCCACGTCGACCAGAAAATCAAACGGCTCCCCCGGCGTCACCTCGTCAAGCAGTCGGCGGGCGCGGGATCGCAGATCATCCTCGACGCGGCGCGATCATCCGCGGTGTCAGACCCGAACTGACGAGCCGGCGAATGTGCGAATGCCGCGGATCGTCCATCATGTTCAGCACCTGCCCGGCGACCGCCAGATCCTGCAGCAGCGTGCCGCCGAAGGGACGCGAACCACCCGTCACCGACGAGTACGTGACCGGATCTCGAAACACCGCAAGGGTTTCGGCGTGCGTCGCGACGGACCAGAAACCCTCGCCGTCGGGTGTGTTCGCCGTCGGCTCGTGCCAGTAGACGGGCGCCTCGCGACGGTGGACCGCAAACAGCGCGTGCGGAAAGCCGTCGGCGAAGTTATCGAGATCGGTGAAGTCGATCTCGGCGAGTGCCCCCGCCGACGAGGTCACAGGATCGCGCCCGACGTGTACTTCGCCGCCTCGGGATAGCGGCCGACCAGCTCGTCGACGGCGCCGACGACACGGTCTACCTGGTCACCCGCCGCGCCGGTGAACGCCTGTTTGTCCGCCAGTGCCGCATCCAGCGCCGCACGGTCCAGCGGCAGCCGCGAGTCGGCGGCCAGCCGGTCCAGCAGATCGGGCTCCTGACCCTTCTCACGCATCGCCAACGCCACCGCGACGGCGTGTTCCTTGATCACCTCGTGTGCGGTCTCGCGACCAACACCCGCGCGCACCGCGGCGATCAGGATCCGGGTCGTCGCCAGGAACGGCAGGTAGCGGTCCAGCTCCCGCTGGATCACCGCCGGATAGGCGCCGAACTCGTCGAGCACCGTCAGGAATGTCTCGGTCTGGCCGTCGATCGCGAAGAACGCGTCGGGCAACGCCACCCGCCGCACCACCGAGCAGAACACGTCGCCCTCGTTCCACTGGGCGCCCGCGAGCTCGGCGGCCATCGATGCGTAGCCGCGCAGTACCACCTGCAGGCCGTTGACGCGCTCGCACGAGCGGGTGTTCATCTTGTGCGGCATCGCCGACGAGCCGACCTGGCCCGGCGCGAAACCCTCGGTCACCAATTCGTGGCCCGCCATCAGCCTGATCGTGTGCGCCAGCGACGACGGTCCCGCGCCGACCTGCACCAGGGCGGAGACCACGTCGTGGTCCAGCGACCGCGGATATACCTGCCCGACACTGGTGAAAACCTCTGTGAAGCCCAGGAATTCGGCGATCCGTCGCCTCGAGTTGGGCAAGCCGGCCGGTGTCACCGTCGAACAGGTCGAGCATGTCCTGCGCGGTACCCATCGGGCCCTTTGATGCCGCGCAACGGATAGCGGTCGATCAACGAACGCAGTCTGGTCAACGCGATCAGCAGCTCTTCGGCGGCCGAGGCGAACCGCTTACCCAACGTGGTGGCCTGTGCGGCGACGTTGTGACTGCGGCCCGCCATCACCAGGTCGCGATAGACCACGGCCCGCTCGGCAAGCCGCGCCACCACCGCGACGCCATGCGAGAAGACCAGCTCCAACGACCGACGTATCTGCAGCTGCTCGACGTTCTCGGTGAGGTCGCGGCTCGTCATGCCCTTGTGCACGTGCTCGTGGCCGGCCAGCCAGTTGAATTCCTCGATGCGCGCCTTGACGTCGTGGCGCAGCACCCGCTCGCGCGCCGCGATGGACGACAGATCGACGTCGTCGAGCACCCGCTCGTAGTCCTCGAGAACTGACGAAGGCACCGCAGTGCACCGTCATGCCCAGCTCGGTCTGTGCGCGCAGCACCGCCAGCCAGAGCCGGCGCTCGGCGACGACCTTGGCCTCCGGCGACCAGATGGCCACCATCTCGTCGCTGGCGTATCGGTTGGCCAGCACATTCGGGATCGTCACAAACACACAGCTTACGACTCGCATAGGGCACTCTTGCGGTATGCACTTCGTTGGGCTCGATCTTGCGTGGGGTGAGAAGAAACAGACCGGCGTCGCAGCCATCGAACTCAGCGGACGCCTACTGCATGTCGGCATCGCCCAGGACGACGCCGACATCATCGACGCGGTGGCGCCGTTCGCCAGTGGCGACTGCGTGGTGGGTTTCGACGCGCCGCTGATCGTGACCACGCCCAGCGGATTCCGGCCCGCCGAGACCGCGTACAACCGCGACTTCCAGAAATTCGATGCGGGCGCCTATCCGGCGCATACCGGCAATCCGCTGTTCAATCCGCCCCGGGCCGCCACGCTCGCCGCGGCGCTGGACCTCGACCCGAATCCCGCCTCGACGTCGAACCGCCGTGCCATCGAGGTATACCCGCATCCCGCCACCGTCGTGCTGTTCGGGCTCGAGAAGACGCTCAAGTACAAGAAGGGCCCGTTCGGCGACCGCCAGCGTGAATTGCTGAAGTTGATGACCCTCATCGAGGGGCTCGACGATGCGACGCCGCGACTGCGGCCGAACCGCAGTGTGGCGTGGGTGGAGCTACGCAGGCGAGTGGAGGCCGCGACCAAGGCGGCGCAGCTCGACCGCGACGAGGATCCCGTCGACGCCGTGATGTGCGCGTATATCGCGCTGTACTGGTATAGCAGGCCCGACGACATGAGCATCTACGGAGACGCCGACACGGGCTACATCGTCACCCCCAGCCTGCGCCCAGATCAGACACCGGCACCTCGCCGTCGCGTCGTGCCGCCGCCGAATGACGAACTCCACGAACGTCTTACGCGTGTCGACACGCTTCTCGCCGAGGCGCAACTCGAATTGAAGACAATCCGCGAGCGACTGTACCGGCTATGACTCAGTCCGGGGTCTCCGCCAGGTGTGTCGTGGTGCCCAGGATGTCGCCGACGACGAACAACAGGAGCAGTCCAGGTCCCATCACCCTTTTCAGTTCAGGCCGCTGTTCCTCCACAGAGTCCCGCTTACTCATGGCGCGCCTCCTATGAGTCGGCCCTGAACCGTGCCGTTCCGGTCATCGCGGATACCGCGTCGAGAAATTGGGCAACCAGTTCGGGATCCTGTCGGCGTTGCCACCCGAACGTCGTTGGCCGCTGCGCCCTGTCGTGCCAGAAGTGGCCTGCGTCCGACTCGGGCCGCGTGGCAACCAGCCACACCGCAGTGTCCGCGCCGTCCGCGGTATCGCGCAGAAATGGCCGTGTCACCACTCGGAACAACGGCAATGCGTCGGCGACACCAGGCGTCTCGACCCATCCCGGGTGCATACTCTCGACGCGGATGTCGTCGCCCGACAGCCTGTGCGCCCACGCATCGGCGAGCACCACCTGCATTCGCTTCGTCCGTGCGTACACTCGAACACCGTCGTAATCACCGGATTTCGACTCCATGTCGTCGACCGACAGCGGGGCGGTGTACATGCCCCCGGATGACATGAACACCACCGAGGCGCCGTGCGCGTCACGAAGCAACGGCAGCAGTCGTTCGGTCATCAGGTGCGGTCCAAGGACATGGCACGCCAGTTGCGTCTCGTGCCCCTGTGGCGTCTCGATGCGTTCCTTTGGCATCGCACCTGCGTTGTGCACAACGGCGTGGAGTTCGTCGATACGCCCCGAGAGGTCTTCACACCACGCACGCACCGCATCGAGATCGGAGACATCGCAGACCTCCTCGATCACGATCGCACCGGGGACCGCTGCGGCGGATCGCACCCGCCGAATGTCTGACCTTGTCCGCGTTGCGGCCCAGCAAGTGGACGGTCGCATCGAGTTCGGCGAAAGAGCAGGCGATCCCCTCCCCGATACCCGCAGTCGCCCCGGTGACGACAACGCGCTTCCCCGCCATGGCCTTTGGGCCAGGGTCGGCCGGCCACCACAGCTGTCGCAATCGGGAGCCGATCTTGGTGTAGCCGAGCACGACCGAGCGGTCCAGCGCCGCGTCGAAAACCCTGGTGAAACTCACCCAGACCTAGTTATCCAGGATGCGAAGTGCGCAAACGTCGGTCACACCTGGGCGACGCGTTCGTCGATCGGCGCCAGCACGTCGATCACGTCGATCAGTGTCGCGCGAGCGGTCGCGCGCGGTCCGTCACCGTCGCCCACCAGGGCAGCGACCACCGCGCCATCGACCGCGCACACCAACGCTGTCAGCAGTTCCACCCGCACCGAGCGGCCAGAACGCTCGACGACCTCGACGACCGCGTCGGTGCGCTGCTGCAGAATGCGCCGCTCGATATCGCGGAGTCCGGGTTGGCGCGCGCACGCGATATAGCGCTCATAGCGGGAGATCAACTGTTCGGTGACTCGCAGCCCGTTCGCCTCGCCGACCAGAAGGTCGACCAAGATATCGGCCGTCGACTCGGCGCCGCGGCGCCGCTTCGACAGGGTGGCAACCCTCAGTTTCAACTGCTCGGCCTCACGCGCACCCGCGTATTCGACGGCCTTCGCGATCAGATCCTCGAGCGAGGAAAAGTAGTAGGTCGTCGAGGCAAGAGGCAGGCCGGCGCGACGGGCTACGGCCCGGTGTCGCACCGCGTCGAACCCGCCTTCGCACAGCAAGTCCGCAGCGGCGCTAACCAACGCATAGCGCCGACGTTCCCCCTTCGGAGTGACCGCTGCCGTCACGTTTAGCATGCTGCCAGTCGGGACGGCGCGGCATCGGACTTTCGGCTAATCATCAGGCTTTACCCAGAGAAGTCCGCACTTCTGCTCAGCGCCGCCCAAAGCGATGATGCGCGCCGCGCGCCCTGCGGCGCCGATGGCATGATGTCCGCCATGCCCGAACTGAGTCGACGCGCCCTTCTGCGTCTCGGTGTCGGCGCGGCGGCCGGAGCAACGGCGCTGCGTTTGTCGCCACCAGCGTCCGCGGCCGCCCCCACATATGTCGACGGCTCATTCGTCTCGGCGGCTCGTGGTGGAGTGACCACCAACTGGGCGATCGCCCGCCCACCCGGTCAGTCGGCCCCGCTGCGTCCGATCATCGCGCTGCACGGCAAGGGCCAGGATGCCGCAGGCGTGATGGCGGGCGGTGTCGAGCAGGGACTGGCGGAGGCGGTCGACGCGGGTATCCCGCCGGTCGCGGTCGTCGCCGTCGACGGCGGCGGCGGTTACTGGCACAAGCGGGCGTCCGGTGATGATTCGGGAGCGATGGTGCTCGACGAACTCATCCCGATGCTCGGCGACCAAGGCCTGGACACATCGCGCGTCGCCTTCATGGGTTGGTCGATGGGTGGGTACGGCGCACTGCTCCTGGGCGCGCGGCTCGGCGCCCCCCGCACCGCAGCGATCACCGCGGTCAGCCCGGCCCTGTGGACGTCTGCCGGCGCGGCGGCGCCGGGCGCATTCGACAGCGCCGAGGATTACGCGGCCAACAGCGTCTGGGGTCTGCCCGCACTGAACTCGATTCCCATCCGGATCGATTGCGGTAACAGCGATCCGTTCTACTCGGCGACGAAGGCATTCGTCGCGCAGCTGGCCAATCCGCCCGCCGGCGGCTTCTCCCCGGGCGGACACGACGGCGGCTACTGGAGCTCGCAGCTGCCGGGCGAAGTGGCGTGGATGGCGCCGTTGCTCGTCGCCTAGGAGACCGACACCCGCCCCTCAGCTGCGGCCTGCCCGATATCCTTACGAAAGTGGCTGCCCGGCAGGCGAATCGATCCGGTGAGCGTGTATGCCGCCTCGCGTGCCGCATTCAGGTCGGCACCCGTTCCCACCACTGAGAGCACCCTGCCGCCGGACGACACGATCGCGCCGTCGTCGCGACGCGTCGTACCCGCATGCAGCACGCCGTCGGCTTCCGAACCGGTGATCACGTCGCCGACGCGCGGCCGCCCGGGGTAGTTCTCGGCGGCCACCACGACCGTCACCGCGGCCCCGTCGCGCCAACGCAGCGGTGGTTGTTCGGCGAGGCTGCCGGTCGCCGCGGCGTGCAGCAGTTCACCGAGCGGGCTGTCCAATAGCGCCAGCACCGACTGCGTCTCGGGATCTCCGAAACGGCAATTGAATTCGACCACCGCAGGCCCCCGCGATGTGATCGCCAGCCCCGCGTAGAGCAGGCCGGAGAAGGAGCTCCCGCGCCTGACAAGCTCGGCCGCAACGGGTTTCACGACATCGTCGACGATCGACGCAACCACATCGTCGGGCAGCCAGGGCAGCGGGGCATACGCGCCCATGCCGCCGGTGTTGGGACCCGTGTCGCCGTCGCCGACGCGCTTGAAGTCCTGTGCGGCCAGCAGCGGCACCACGGTTTCGCCATCGACGACGCAGAACAGCGACACCTCGGGACCGTCGAGGAACGACTCGAGCAGCACCGGGTGTCCGGAGTCGAGCAGGCTGGCGGCGTGCGCCCGCGCCGCATCGCGGTCCGCGGTCACGACTACCCCTTTGCCCGCGGCCAGGCCGTCGTCTTTGACCACCCACGACGGGTCGCCGCACGGCGGGCCGAAGCGGTCGAGCGCCGCATCGAGGTTGGCGGGGTTGTCGACAATCTCGCTGGTCGCGGTGCGCACGCCGGCCGCGGCCATGACGTCCTTGGCGAACGATTTCGAGCCTTCGATCCGGGCGGCGTCCTTCGTGGGCCCGAAGCAGGCGATACCCGCGCCGCGCACCGCGTCGGCGACGCCGAGGACGAGCGGGACCTCGGGTCCGACCACCACCAGATCGGAGCCGAGGCGCTGGGCGAGCTTGACGACGGCGTCGCCCGAGGTGATGTCGACGTCGTACTGGTCCGCGATGATCGCGGTCCCGGCATTGCCCGGCGCGACGGCCAGCTCCTCGACCTCGGGGTCCCTGCGCAAGGCGAGCAGCAACGCATGTTCACGGGCACCGGATCCGATCACCAGGACGCGCACAACCGCACACCTTAATCGCTTACGCCGACGACCCTTCGGGTATCCGACCGCGATGACCGAACCCGGACTCATCGTCATCGGCAGCGGGCCCGCGGGCATCGCTGCCGCCGAAGCGTTCCGCACGCACAACAGCACGCTGCCCGCTCGCCTCATCAGCGCAGACCCCGCGATTCCGTACGAACGCCCGCCGTTGAGCAAGGACTTTCTGCGCGGGGAAACCGACGATGTCGCTCTGCATCCGCCGTCCTGGTTCGCCGAGCGCGACATCGAACTCGTGCGCGGGGTCGAGTTGGACGGGATTGACCCCGGGGCCGGATTCGTCGTCATCGATGGCGACAGGCACCCCTACACGTCCCTCGTGCTCGCCACCGGCGGTACACCGTCTCCATTACCCATTGCCGGCGGCGACCGGGCGCTGCAGCTGCGCTCGCTCTCGGATGCCCAGCGACTGCGTACGGTGAGCGCGAGGGCGCAATCCGCGGTCGTCGTCGGTGCCGGCTTCATCGGCTGCGAGGCCGCCGCGTCGCTGTCCAAACGCGGCATATCGGTGACTCTCGTTGCCCCGCAGGAGGTTCCGCAGGAAAAGCGACTCGGAAGGGACGCCGGGATGCAGCTCTTGAAGCTTGTCGAAGACGCCGGGGTCCGCTACATGGGCGGTGTCTCTGTCGATGCCATACACGACGAAAGCGAGGTACAGCTGGACAACGGCGTCACCATCCGCTGCGACCTTGTGCTGGCGGCGACCGGCATAGTCCCGAATAGCGGGACGGCCGAGGCCGCCGGGCTGAACATCGAACAATCACGGGTGGTCGTCGGGGCAGACATGGCTGCGGTAGGTGGGTCGGCTTCCAACATCTTCGCCGCGGGCGACGTCGCGCTGGCCTACAACATGTCGGCGGGTCGCCGAATCGCTACCGAGCACTGGCAGGATGCCGCCGACCAGGGCGCGATCGCGGGAGCCGCCGCCGCCGGCGTCGACGCCGAATGGGATGGCGTACCGGGCTTCTGGACCACCATCGGCGACAAAGACGTCAAATACCACGCATGGGGCGACGGCTACGAGTCCAGCCGGCTGCTGCTGCGCGACGACGGATTCACTGTCTGGTACGACCGCGACGGCGCGACCGTCGGCGTGCTCACCCTCAATGCCGACGAGGACTACAACCTCGGCGAACGCCTGGTGAAGGAAGGTGCTCCGACGCCGGTGCCGATGGGCTAACCGCGATCAACCCGCTCAAACACCCCGCAGCCGAACAGAAAGACACGTGACGCATCCTTCGAGCTTCTCGAACTCACCGATGTCGACGAGCACCGGTTCGTAGCCGCGCTCCCGCAGCAACGACGCGGAGTCGGGGGCACTCGAGGACATCAGCAGTTTTCCATCGCCAAGCAGAACGACGTGCGCCCCCGGTTCCTCCGGAACCGGCAGGAACTCGCCGAAGATCGACGGATCGTCGACGACAGGCGGGTATCCGATGACGGTGCCGTCGGGCAGTGCCGTCACGGCCGACTTGAGGTGCAGCGCCTTGGTAAGCGGGACGGCGACCACCCGTGCGCCGAAAGGTGTCAGATACTCCGCCAGCTGACGGATACCCTCGGCGTTGGAGCGCGCGGACTGACCGACGTAGACGGTTCCGCCGTGCTTCAACACGTCGCCGCCGTCGAGCACGCCGGGCGCCCCGATATGTGCAACGCGGTAACCGGCGTCGGCGACGGCCTGCTCCGCGGCGGCCGTCTCTTCTCGGCGCTCGACCGCACCCGACCGCGCGATGACCGCCAGATCCCCGTAGACCACCATCGTGTCCTCGACGAACCCGCTGTCGGGGCTGTCCGGTGCGGGCTCGACCTCGATCACTTGCCAGCCGGCGTCGATGAGGGCCCGCACATAGCCGTCCCACTGGGCCCTCGCAAGGTCGGCGTCGACGGGCGATCGCTCGAGATGGGTGAGCAACCCCTCGGCCAGGCGCGGACTCGGCCTGCGCACCAATGCCCTCTTGCCGTGCATTGTGCGATCCTACGGAGGCCTTCGGCCATACACTTGACTCTGCAGTGTATGGTCGAGATATGACGCAGAGCACATGCCCCTTCGGAGCCGGCGGTGTTGATCCCCAAGGCGCGTTGCGCTCCCCCGCAAGCGGGAGGTACCCCCAGCCCGGGTATGACTTCACCGACCCGGATGTCCTGCTGCAGGGAATCCCGGTCACCGAGTTCGCCGAGCTGCGCAAGACAGCGCCGGTGTGGTGGAACGACCAGCAGGAGTCGATCTTCGACGACGGCGGGTACTGGGTGATCACCCGCCACGAGGACATCAAGTCGATCTCCCGCAACGGTGAGGCGTGGTCCACCAACCGCAAAGGCGCCGTGATGCGACTGCCCGACGGTGTCACCGGAGAGCAGCTCGAATTGACCAAGGCGCTGTTGATCAACCACGACGCCCCCGAACACACCCGGTTGCGCAAGATCGTCTCGCGGCTGTTCACCCCACGCGCCGTCGCGGCACTCGAGGAGAAGCTCGCCGTCGCCGCACGTGAGATCGTCGACGCGGCGAAGCAGAAGGAGACCGGGGACTTCGTCGACGACATCGCGATGAACCTGCCGCTGCTGGCCATCGCCGACCTGATCGGCGTGCCCGAGGCGGACCGCGAGAAGCTCTTCGACTGGACCAACTCGATCATGAACACCGACGATCCGGACTTCGACTCCGATCCGACGACGGCCAACGCCGAGCTGATGGGCTACGCGTACACCATGGCCGAAGAGCGGCGCGCTTGTCCGGCCGACGACATCGTCACGCGCCTGATCCAGGCCGACATGGCGACGGGGAATCACTCGGCGATGTCGAGTTCGCGTTCTTCGTCATCCTGCTGGCCGTCGCCGGCAACGAGACCACCCGCAACGCGATGACCCACGGCATCAACGCCTTCTTCGAGAACCCCGACCAGTGGGAGCTGTTCAGGCGGGAGCGCCCCGAGACCGCAGTCGACGAGATCATCCGCTGGGCCACACCCGTGCACTGTTTCCAGCGAACGGCGTTGACCGACACCGAGATCGGCGGCGTGACCGTCCGCGAAGGGCAGCGAGTCGGGCTGTTCTACAGTTCGGCCAATTTCGACGAGGACGTGTTCGAGTCCCCCTTCAAGTTCGACATCCTGCGCAACCCCAACCCGCACCTCTCCTTCGGCGGAAACGGCGCGCACTTCTGTATCGGCGCGAACCTCGCTCGCATGGAGATCAAGCTGATATTCGACGAACTCGCCGATCAGATCCCCAACATCGCCAAACTGGGTGAACCGCAACGGCTTAGGTCGGGGTGGATCAACGGGGTCAAGGCACTGCCCGTCTCTTACCGAGGCTGAGTACTATCCGGGCATGCGCACCCATGGCTGGTCCGGATCGGCGCCCGCGACCGATGAGGAGGCCATCAGCCGCATCCTCGATGCTGCGAGCAGGGCGATCGACGAACGTGGCGCGGATTTCTCGATCAGCGATGTCGCGCGCACGCTCGGCGTCACCCGCCAGACGGTGTACCGCTACTTCCCCAGCACCGATGCGCTCCTGATCGCCGCCGCCGTGCACGCGGCCAGCGGGTTCCTGGACAGGTTGGCCGCGCATATACGGGGAATCACCGATCCGGCCGACGCCGTCGCCGAGGCGGTCGCCACCGCACTCGAGTGGTTGCCCGAAGACAAGCACATCGGCCTGCTGATCATGCCCGGCCAGCCGAGTCCACACGCTGAGTCGGTGACCTCGGATGTCGCCCTTGATTTCGGCCACTCGCTGGTGCGCAGGTTCGACGTGGACTGGGCGGGACTCGGTTACACCGACGCCGATCTCGGTGAACTGGTCGAGCATCTGCTGCGGATCATCCAGTCGTTCGTCATCGACCCCGGCCGCCCGCCGCGTCAGGGCGCCGAACTCCGGGGCTACCTGCGGCGGTGGGTGGGTGGGGCTATCACGAGCCGATCGGCGCGAGCCGACAATCAGACAGCCGTCGGCGGAGCCGACAATCAGACGACCGTCAGCGGAAGCGACTTCCGCTCCTCGAACACCCATGACGCACCCGCGCTGAACTCGGTCACCTCGACCTCGGACAGTTTCTTCGCCGCGGTGTCGGATTCGATGACCCGCACGGTCCAGTCCGACTCGGTACCCGACACCTCGGCGCGCAAATGCGGGTCGACGGCCTGCACGATCGCCTGCAGCGGCACGTCGGCCACGGGCGATACCAGCGATATCCACGACCCGTCCTCGTATGCAGGGGAGCGCCGCACGTGGACGAAGTCGGGATCGATGTCGGCGTACACGTAGGCCGCCGGATTGAGCAGCGGGTGCAACTCGAGGACACGCAGCGCACCCTTCGGATCACCCGATAGCTTGAGCGCCTTGTGAATTCGCTCAGCGGCCACGCCCGCAATGCCGATGAGCTGCTTGGTGCGTATCGACCGCGCCAGCGCCTGCATCGTCTTTCGCGCGCTTCTCGACCGCGATCGTGAACGACTTCACCAGCAGGTGCATCTGCAGACAGACCTCGTCGGCGATCCGGACCAGCGCCGAATGTGAGAACGCACCGAAGTCGACATCGGCGAGCAACTCTCCCGAATAGTCCGCCATACCTTCGTCGTTCGGATCGATCGGATCGAGCTCGGTGTGGTAGGCGCGAGTGGCGCCGACGACGTCCATCGCCGGGATGAACGGCACATCGGGGTAGGACTCGTCGATGATCACCGTCCACCTGCAGTGCGGATGCTGGTCGGCCGGCATGCGCGGCGGCCGATGAATGGGCCTGACTTGCGCCTTGGGGTTGGTGGCCAACGCGGTGGCATCGAAGGTCGGATCCTCGATGTCGTGGCACATCCCCTTGACGTAGTCGGGCCCCATCGGCTCGACATCAAGCAGGGCGCCACAGTGATTCAGGTAGAACTCGCCATGCCAACGGTCGTGCACGATGTAGCGGAAATCCATGAACTGCGGCGGAGCACCGATGTCGAGCTGCAGGCCCTTGAAAAGCGTGAAGATGTCGACGCCCTCATACTTCAGCGCCTTCTGCATCCGCTTGGTGTAGAGCGGGCTGGACGCAGCCCACTCCTCGATGGCGATCTGCAGCATCTCCTCGCGTCCCCACGCGCTGATGCAGTGCGCCATACCGGAGCGATCGATGAGCTGACCGATCAACAGCAGCTCCGGCACAAGTGTGGCCAGCTCCTCGCGCGACAGCGCGGCGTACCTACTCATCATGGACCGCGCCCCCGGAGTGCATCTTGACCGCGGCGTTCACGTTGGCCTTCTTGTCCTCGCCCTGACCCCGTTCCGCGGCCTTCTTACGCTTCTTGATCACCGAGGAGACGACGCCATCGAGCTTGGAGCCCAACGGGAATCCCAGGTAGTGCGTGAGGAAGATCGCCATCTCCTTGAGCTCGGTCTCGGTCATTTCGCCGTTGGCCAGCGCGGCATTGGCCTGGATCTCGGCGAGGTCGGCGTTACCGACGGCGGTGACCACGGTCAGCGTCATGATCCGCTTGTCGCGCATCGACAATCCGGGTCGCGTCCAGATGGTGCCGAAGAGGTGGTCGACGGTCAGGTCGAAGAAGGCATCGCCCTCGATATCCGGCATCTCCCAGCCGTAGACCTCGTTCATCTTCTCGAGGCCCTTGCGGCGCTTCTCGTCCATCGTTACTCCTTCGTGTGCGGAACGCCGAGTCCGGCGGCTAGGTCGCGCAGTGCGATCTCGGCCAAGGGCAAGTTCACCCCCGCCGATTCGCCGAGCGCGAGCGCCAAGCTTCAGGTCCTTCTCGGCCAGCCCGCGGGTGTGCACGAACATGTCATGCAGGAAGTGGTCGGGCTGCAGGGGTTTCGTGTCGTCGCGGAACATGATCGCCCCAGGGCCGCCGCTCTGCGCATCGCTGTGACGTACTACGCGCCGAGTTTCTGCAGGTCGATCCCCGCCGCCTCCGCCAGCTCGCTGCGCTTCACATGCAGCAGCGAATCCGATGAAGGTCAGCATGTTGCGGGCGATCTTCATCCGGGTACCCGCGCCAGGATCACCGGCGCGCACCACCATCGACGCCCACTGTCTTGAAAACCGGCTTGACGATTTCGTACGCATCGTCGTCGGCCCCGACCATGACGGCCAGCTCGCCCTTGTCGGCCGCGCCTGCGCCACCGCTGACCGGGGCGTCGACGACGTGAATTCCGTTGGGCTTCAGTTGCTCCGACAGCTCGGCGGCGGTATCTGGCTCGATGGTCGAGTGGATCGCGATGACCGTGCCGGGCTTGGCGTGAGCGCCGAGTTCACTTACGACGTCGCGCACCTGCGCGTCGTTGAGGACGGTCACGCTGATGACGTCCGCCCGGGCCACATCGGCCACACTGTCAGCCACCGTCGCTCCGAGTTCCACCAGCGGGGTCATCGCCTCGGTGCGGACGTCGAAGACCGTCAGCCCGCCAGGCCAGTCGACGAGGCGCTTCGCCATCGGCGCGCCCTGATTGCCGAGGCCGATGTAACCGAGCTTGAGCTCACTCATGAGCGGATGATCTGTCCGCCGTCGACGTTGAAGATCTGGCCGGTGATCCACTTGGCCTGATCCGACAGCAGGAACAGGCACATGCCGACGAGATCCTCGGGCTCGCCCATTCGCGACAGCGGGATGTTCTTGACGATCTCGGCGACCATCTCCTGCGGCGTGGTGGTGCGATTGGCCTCGGTGTCGATGGGTCCCGGCGCGATGGCGTTGACGCGGATGTTCTGACCGCCGAGTTCGGTCGCCAGCTGCTGGGTGAGGCCGTTGATGCCCACCTTGGCCAGTCCGTAGAAGTTCGAGTACAACCATGCCGCGGTAGAGGATTGGTTGACGATCGCTCCGCCGCCGCGCCTGGCCATCTTGCGGTAGACCGCGCGGGTGCACACCAGCGCTCCGTCGAGGTTCACACTCATGAACTTCTTGTAGTAGTCCCAGTCGACGGTGATGAGGAAGTCGAGCTTCATGCCACCGAAGATCGCGGCATTGTTGACCAGGTAGTCGATTCCTTCGAACTCCGAAAGGGTCTGTGCTGCCATCTCTTTGGCCGAGTCAGGATCCGACACGTCGACGCGAACCGCCAGCGCGTTCCCGCCCTCGCCCTTGATGCCGTCAGCGACCTTCTGTGCGCCCTCGACGTTGATATCGGCGACCACCACGGCCGCGCCTTCGCGGGCCAGCGCCTCGGCGTACGCCTGGCCGATGCCGCCGCCCGCACCGGTGACAATGGCGACCTTCTCTTTGAACTGATCTCCGTACATACCCATCCCAATCCTTTCTAGCCGCCGAGTGTCCAGTTATGACACGCTTTTCGCGGTTTCCCGTCGAATAAGTCGGACACTCGGCGAAGCGATCAACTCGCTGCCGTTGCAATGGCTTTGATTTCCAGGTACTCCTCGAAACCGGCGAGCCCCATCTCCCGGCCGATGCCGGATTGCTTGTATCCCCCGAACGGCATGTCCGCCGAGTACCAGACACCTCCGTTGATGTTCACGGTGCCGACGCGCATCCGCGCGGCCACTGCGTTGGCGCGGTCGAGGTCCGGTGAGAACACCGTGCCCGACAGCCCGTAGGGCGAGTCGTTGGCGATGCGCACCGCATCGTCGTCGCCGTCGTGGGCGATGACGGTGAGCACCGGTCCGAAGATCTCCTCGCGGGCTACCTTCGCATTGTTGTCCAGACCCGCGATGACAGTCGGCTCAATGAAGAAGCCGGTATCACGGTCGGCGGGACGCCCTCCGCCGCAAGCGAATTTGCCACCCTCATCGGTCGCCGAATCGAGATAGGCCTGCACGCGCTCGCGCTGCCGCTCCGATATCAGCGGCCCGCAGATGGTGCCGGCATCGTTGGGGTCGCCGGGCCTCAGCCCCGCCATCGTGGCTGCCGCCGCCTCGACGGCTTCGTCGTAGCGGGCCCGGGGCACTACCAACCGGGTGGTGATCGCACACCCTTGACCCGCGTGCATCGACGCCGTGAACGCCGACATCGAGCATGCGCCGGCGAGGTCGGCATCGTCGAGCACCAGGAACGCCGACTTGCCACCGAGTTCCAGGAACACCTTCTTCAGGGTGGCCGCGCCGTCGGCCATCACGGCGCGACCGGTGTTCGTCGACCCGGTGAACGACACCATGTCCACGCGTGGATCCTTCGACAGCAGCGCACCGACGCCGTGGTCGCTGGAGGTGACGATGTTGACCACGCCGGCCGGGATGTCGGTGTGCTCGAGGATCAGCTCGCCCAGAACCGCTGCACACCAAGGTGTATCGGGCGCCGGCTTGAGCACGACGGTGTTGCCCGCCGCCAGCGCGGGACCCAGCTTGGCGAGGTTGATCTGGTGGGGGAAGTTCCACGGTGTGATCGCTCCCACGACGCCGATCGCCTCGCGCGCGACGGTGCGGTGGGTCTTGATGCCCATCGGCGACGCGATTCCGAGATCGGTGGTCCACGCATACGACTCCGCGGTGTCCGCGCAGAAGCTCAGGTCCTCGACGGGGCCTTCGAGCTGGGCAGCCGACGTCAACATCCGGGGCGCCCCGACTTCGCTGATCGTCAGCTCCCGCAATTCCTCCGCCGCGTCCCGCATCGCCTGCTGGAGTTGGCGAATGCCGCGCACCCGCAGCTCGATGTCGGTCGACCAGGCGGTGTCGTCGAAAGCACGCCGTGCCGCCTCGATCGCCCGGCCCATATCGTCGGTGCTCGCGTCGGCGGCGACGCCGAGAACTTCCTCGGTGGCCGGATTGACGGTCTGAAACGTGCCCGCGCTCCCGGCGACGAGCTTGCCGTCGATGAGCAACCGACTCTCGCGATCGGCGAGGATTCCCATCCGAACTCCTGTGTTCGCGTTACTGGACAACTGTCCGACAGTGTTACCTCGAACCTTAACCTCACTGTGCGGCGTGAAGCAAGGCTGCCGCGTTTTACCTGTGCACTTGCTTCATTGCGTCACCGTCGGATAAGTTGGACATGTGTCCAGCGATCCCGTGGTTGCGATCACGCAACCACCTCCCCCGCAGCCAGGGGAGACGCCGCGCAACCGCAGGCAGGAAGAGACCTTCAACAAGGTGCTCTCCGCCGGCGTGGAGATGTTGCGCGAGTCGTCGTATGCGGATCTGACGGTCCGTGCCGTCGCGGCACGGGCCAAGGTCGCACCGGCCACCGCGTACACCTACTTCTCGTCGAAGAACCACCTGATTGCCGAGGTCTACCTGAACCTGATCCGCCAGGTGCCCTACTTCACCGACGTCAACGACAGCCGCGTGATGCGCGTCGAGAAGACACTGCGCAACATGGCACTCACGGTCGCCGACGAGCCGGAGGTGGCCGCGGCATGCACGACCGCCCTGCTGAGCGGAAACGACGACGCAGTGCGCTCGGTCCGCGATCGCATCGGCGCAGAGATCCACCGCCGCATTCGCGCGGCCGTCGGCCCCGACGCGGACCCACGCACACTTGCCGCATTGGAGATGACCTTCTTCGGCGCGTTGGTCAACGCCGGAAGCGGTGCGTTCACCTATCACCAGATCGCCGACCGACTCAGCTATGTGGTCGGCCTCATCTTGGGAGACGACCAGTGACAGCTAAGTCCGTTGAGACCAGCGGCCTGCTTCTCGACCCGTACGACTACGACTTCCACGAGGACCCGTACCCGTATTACAAGCGTCTGCGCGACGAGGCACCGCTGTATCACAACTCCGACCTCGGCTTCTGGGCGTTGTCGCGGCACCAGGACGTGCTACAGGGATTCCGCAACAGCACCACGCTGTCCAACAAGTTCGGAGTGTCGCTGGACCCCGCCTCGCGCGGTCCACACGCATCGAAGACCATGTCGTTTCTGGCGATGGACGATCCAGCGCACTTGCGGCTACGCACCTTGGTGTCAAAGGGTTTCACGCCGCGCCGCATCCGCGAATTGGAACCCCGGGTCACCGAGATCGCGATCCAGCATCTCGACACGATGTTGGAGAAGGCGGGCTCCTCTGCTGCTGGCACCGTCGACTACGTCAACGAGTTCGCCGGCAAGCTCCCGATGGACGTCATCTCCGAACTGATGGGTGTTCCCGTCGAGGACCGCGACCAGGTGCGCGCGTGGGCCGACGGGGTGATGCACCGCGACGAGGGCGTGACCGATGTCCCGCCCGCGGCCATCGAGGCCTCCCTCAACTTGATCGTCTACTACCAGGAGATGGTCGCCGAGCGGCGTAAGAAGCTCACCGACGATCTGACCTCGGCCCTGCTCGAGGCCGAGATCGACGGCGATCGGCTGACCGACGACGAGATCCTGGGCTTCATGTTCCTGATGGTGATCGCCGGCAACGAGACCACCACCAAACTGCTTGCCAATGCCGCGTTCTGGGGTCATAGGAACCCCGATCAACTCGCCCCGGTTTACAGCGACCTGGACCGTGTGCCGCTGTGGGTCGAGGAGACGCTGCGCTACGACACGTCCAGCCAGATCCTCGCGCGAACCGTCGAGGGCGAGCTGACGCTGTACGACACGACCATTCCCGACGGTGAGGTCCTCCTGCTGCTTCCCGGTTCGGCCCACCGCGACGAGCGGGTCTTCGAGAACCCCGATGATTTCGTGATCGGCCGCGAGATCGGCGCCAAACTGCAGAGTTTCGGCAGCGGTGCTCACTTCTGCCTCGGTGCGCACCTGGCCCGCATGGAGGCCCGGGTTGCGCTCACCGAGATGTTCAAGCGAATCCGCGGATTCGAGGTCGACGAGGCCAACGCCGTCCGCGTCCACTCCAGTAATGTCCGCGGGTTCGCCCACCTACCCATGACTCTCAGGATCAACTGAAGGCCGCCACCATGCCACGTTTTGCACCACTTCCCGACCGTCAGACCGGCCATCGTCGCCGGCGCTTCGGCAGGCATCGGGGAAGCCACCGCCATCGAGCTGGCATCGCGCGGATTTCCCGTCGCACTCGGAGCCCGGCGCGTCGAGAAGCTCAGCGATCTCGTCGGCAAGATCCGCGCTGAAGGCGGTGAGGCGGTCGGGTTCCACCTCGACGTGACCGATCCCAACTCGGTTAAGTCGTTCGTGGCCAATGCCGTTGACGCTCTCGGCGAGATCGAGGTGCTGGTCGCCGGGGCCGGGGACACCTACTTCGGGAAGCTGGCCGAGATCAGCACGGACGAATTCGACTCGCAGCTACAGATCCATCTGGTCGGAGCCAACCGTTTGGCTACCGCGGTGCTGCCGGGCATGCTGGAACGTCAGCGCGGCGACCTGATCTTCGTCGGCTCCGACGTCGCACTCCGCCAGCGCCCGCATATGGGCGCCTACGGGGCGGCCAAGGCGGCGTTGGTCGCGATGGTCACCAACCTCCAGATGGAACTGGAGGGCACCGGTGTTCGCGCCTCGATCGTGCATCCGGGACCGACGAAGACCAGCATGGGATGGAGTCTGCCCGCCGAGAAGATCGGTCCGGCACTTGAGGATTGGGCGAAGTGGGGACAGGCCCGCCACGACTACTTCCTGCGCGCCTCCGATCTCGCGCGCGCGATCACCTTCGTTGCGGAGACACCGCGCGGCGGATACGTCGCCAACATGGAACTCCAGCCCGAGGCCCCGTTGGCCAGTGCGCCTGCGGAGCGTCAGAAGCTGATCTTGAACGAGGAGAACCTGAACTCATGACTGAATCCAATGCAACGACGGCAGCCGTGGTGCCACGGGTATCCGGCGGCGAGGAAGAACACGGACACCTCGAGGAGTTCCGCACCGACCCGATCGGCCTGATGAACCGGGTCCGCCAGGAATGCGGTGACGTCGGCTGGTTCCAACTGGTGGACAAACACGTCATCTTCCTGTCTGGCGCGGAGGCCAACGAGTTCTTCTTCCGTTCCGCCGACGAGGATCTCGACCAGGCCGAGGCGTATCCGTTCATGACGCCGATCTTCGGCAAGGGTGTGGTTTTCGACGCCAGCCCCGAGCGTCGCAAGGAGATGCTGCACAACTCCGCACTACGTGGTGAGCAGATGAAGGGTCACGCGGCCACCATCGAGGGCGAAGTCAAGAAGATGATCGCCGACTGGGGCGACGAAGGCGAGATCGAACTGCTCGACTTCTTCGCCGAGCTGACCATCTACACCTCCACCGCCTGCCTGATCGGGCTGAAGTTCCGCGAGCAGCTCGACCATCGGTTCGCCGAGTACTACCACGACCTGGAGCGCGGGACCGACCCGCTGTGCTACGTCGATCCCTACCTCGACATCGAGAGCTTCCGGCTACGCGACGAGTCGCGCGTCAAACTCGTTGCGCTGGTGCAGGAGATCATGAACCAACGATTGGCCAACCCGCCGGCCGACAAGGCCGACCGCGACATGCTCGACGTGCTGGTGTCGATCCGCGACGACGAGGGCAAGCCGCGATTCTCGGCCGACGAGGTCACCGGCATGTTCATCTCGCTGATGTTCGCCGGCCACCACACCAGCTCGGGCACGTCGGCGTGGACACTCATCGAGTTGATCCGCCACCCCGAGATCTACGCCGAGGTGCTGCACAGGAACTCGCTGAGCTCTATTCCGACGGTCAGGAGGTGAGTTTCCATGCGCTGCGCCAGATTCCGAAGCTGGACAATGTCGTCAAGGAGACGCTGCGCCTGCATCCCCCGCTGATCATCCTGATGCGCGTCGCGCAGGGTGAGTTCGAGGTCAAGGGCTTTCCGATCCACAAGGGTGACTTCGTGGCGGCCTCGCCGGCGATCTCCAATCGGATTGCCGAGGACTTCCCCGACCCCGACGGGTTCAACCCGGACCGCTACAACAAACCCGAGCAGGCCGACATCGTCAACCGTTGGACGTGGATTCCCTTCGGCGCCGGCAGGCACCGCTGCGTCGGCGCCGCGTTCGCGCAGATGCAGATCAAGGCGATCTTCTCGGTTCTGTTGCGGGAGTACGAGTTCGAGATGGCCCAGCCCGCCGACAGCTACCGCAACGATCATTCGAAGATGGTCGTCCAGCTGGCCAGGCCTGCGAAGGCCCGGTACCGCAGGCGCAGCTCTAGGGAGGAACGACATGGACAATCGAGGCTACACAGTTCGAAGTCGACCTGGATCTGTGCCAGGGCCACGCCATGTGCGAGCTCGAGGCACCCGACGTCTTCAAGGTTCCCAAACGTGGCAAGGTCGAGATCCTCGACTCCGAGCCGCCCGACGACGCCCGCGATGAAGTGCAGAACGCGGTCGACATGTGCCCCACCCAAGCGCTGTTCATCAAAGAGAAAGAAGACTGACCGTGAGCGATTCGAAGGCGTCACGCGAACAACTCGACGACTGGGTAGCCCGCTGGCTCAAGGCCAACCAGGACTGCGAAAAGGCCGGCGACTGGAAGCCGCTCGCCGACTTCTACACCGACGACGCCACTTACGGCTGGAACATCGGCCCCAAGGAAGACGTGATGTGCATCGGCCGCGACGAGATCCGCGACGTCGCCCTCGGCCTGGAGATGGAAGGCCTGGAGAACTGGGTCTACGAGTATCAGAAGGTTCTCGTCGACGAGAAGCAGGGCGAGATCGTCGGCTTCTGGAAGCAGATCGTCAACAAGAGCGACGGCACCCGGGACGAGATCTACGGGATCGGCGGCAGCTGGTTCCGCCTAGATAGCAACCTCAAGATTGAGTGGCAGCGGGACTTCTTCGACTTCGGCCACGTCGCCTACATGTTCGGCAAGCTCATCGAGTCGGGTGACCTCAGCGAGGGTATGCAGCGGCGAATCGAGCGGTCGGTGGCCGGTGAGAAGCTGCCCGGCTACTACCCACTCGGGCAGGCACCGGCAAAGATCTGGTGACGCCCGGCCAAGCAGTTGCTTGGGGGTGCCAGTGACGCATCTAACTAATGGCTCTAGTGTGGCCAAAAGGGGACTAGCGGAAGGCGAGTACGGATGAAGACAAAGGGCGCTCTCATCTATGAGTTCAACCAGCCGTGGTCGATCGAGGAGATCGTGATCGGAGACCCCGTCAAGGACGAGGTCAAGATTCAGATGGAAGCGTCGGGGATGTGCCACTCCGACCACCACCTGGTCACCGGGGATATCCCGATGGCCGGATTCCCCGTCCTGGGCGGCCACGAGGGCGCAGGCATCGTCACCGAGGTCGGGCCCGGCGTGGAGAACGTCGCTCCCGGCGACCACGTCGTCCTGTCGTTCATCCCGTCGTGCGGTGAGTGTCCGACCTGTCAGAGCGGCCAGCGCAATCTCTGCGACCTCGGCGCGCTGCTGCTTACGGGTACCGCGGTGTCCGACGGCACCAACCGGGTTCACACCGCCGACGGCAAGCCGGTCATCCCGATGACTCTGCTCGGCACCTTCAGCCCGTACATGGTCGTGCACAAGAGCTCGGTCGTGAAGATCGACCCCTCCATCCCATTCGAGGTGGCCTGCCTCGTCGGCTGCGGTGTCACCACCGGATATGGCTCGGCGGTGCGCAGCGCCGACATCCGTCCCGGGGAGGACGTCGCGATCTTCGGTATCGGCGGCGTCGGCATGGGCGCGTTGCAGGGCGCGGTGACCGCGGGCGCGCGCAACATCTTCGCGATCGATCCCGTCGAGTGGAAGCGCGACCAGGCGTTGAAGTTCGGCGCCACGCACGTCTATCCGGACGTCTTCTCCGCCATGGCCGGAATCGCGGAGGTCACCGCGGGCGGCATGGCGCGCAAGACCATCATCACGACCGGTGAGCTGAAGGGCGAGGAGATCGACAACTACCTCAACTGCACGTCCAAGGGCGGCACGTGCGTGGTGACCGCCGTCGCCAACATGGCCGAGTCCGATGTGAAGCTGAACCTCTCCCTGCTGACCCTGATGCAGAAGAACCTGCAGGGCACCATCTTCGGCGGCGGCAACCCGCACTTCGACATTCCGCAGCTGCTGTCGATGTACAAGGCGGGCAAGCTCAACCTCGACGACATGGTCACCCGGCAGTACAAGCTGGAGCAGATCAACGATGGCTACCAGGACATGCTGCAGGGCCGCAACATTCGCGGCGTCATCCGGTATACCGACGACGATCGGTCGTGAGCCATGTCTCAAGAGACTGTTGAGAAGACGCCGGTAGTCACCGCGTCCGAGTCCTCGTGGCGGTGTGTGCAATCCGGCGATCGAGAGGGCTGGCTGGCGCTGATGGCCGACGATGTCCTCGTCGAGGATCCGATCGGCGAGTCTGTTACCAACCCGGACGGCAACGGGATTCGAGGCAAGGAAGCGGTAGGCGCGTTCTACGACGCCAACATCGGCCCCAATCAGTTGACCATCACTCGTGAGGCGACGTTCCCCTCCAGCTCTCCGTCGGAGATCGCGTACATCCTGGTGCTGCGCACCAGGTTTCCCAACGGCTTCACCGCCACCGTGCGCGGGGTGTTCACCTACAAGGTCAACGACGCCGGGCTGATCACCAACCTTCGCGGGTACTGGAACATGGACGCCATGGAGTTCGCCCAGGAGGACGAGGGCAGTTAGCGCACCGTCTCCCCGTCCCCTGCGCTGCGCGCGTGGGCCCATCGGGCGATCGGTACCCGCTGCAGGGCCGCGGCGCCGTCATCGTCGGCGGCACCCGTGGCATCGGACTCGCGGTCGCCGAACTGCTCGCCGAGCAGGGCGCAGGGGTCGTGCTCAATGGACGCGACCCCGAGACTGCGAGCAACGCCGCCCAACGGATTCCCGGGGCGGTCGCACATTCGGGTTCACCAGCGGACCCCGGCGTCGCCGACGCGCTGATCGAGAGGTGCATCGACGAGTTCGGCCGAATCGACATCCTCGTCAACTGCGCCGGCACGCCGGGACTGGCCGCCGAGTCGATCCTCAACGTCACGAGCGAGCTGTTCCGCGATCTGATCGACGCACACTTGGTGACGACGTTCGAGACGTGCCGGGCCGCGGCGCCGAAAATGGTCGAGCAGGGCGGTGGTTCGATCATCAACACCAGTTCGTTCGCTTATCTCGGCGATTATGGCGGCACTGGTTATCCGGCGGGCAAGGGCGGGGTCAACGGGCTGACGCTGGCCATCGCCGCGGAGCTCGAGGAACACGGGGTGCGGGCCAATGTGGTGTGCCCCGGCGCCAAGACCCGACTGTCGACCGGCTCGGAGTACGAGGCCCACATTGCCGACCTGAACCGCCGCGGTCTGCTGGACGACGTCAGCACCCAGGCCGCGCTGGATGCTCCCCCACCCGAGTACGCCGCTTCGACCTACGCCTACCTCGCCGGTGATCACGCCAAGGATGTGACGGGCCAGATCTTCATTGCCGCAGGTGGTTTCGTAGGTCGCTTCGACCGCCCGACACCGACCATTCTCGCCTACCGAGACCACAGCGACTCACCGCCATGGACAGTGGCCGAGCTTCATACGATGGTCAAATAGCGAAGCGGTGCGGTTAGAACGGCGGCGGACGATTCCGTTCGGCGACGAATGGATCATTGAGTCGGCGTTCGGCTGTGATGGCTTTTGCGCGGTTCTGGGCGCGGGTGTGGCGACGCTTGGGCATCATCGCGCCCCGATCTCCGGTCGATTCGGCTATCGTGCCCGGTTTGGGCAAAACGAGCACCCCAGTCGACCTGCAGAGGCTCGGAAACAGTTCGGCGCTGCCGGGTCTGGTGGTGTACGTGTGCCCGGTAGGTGCCGTCCATACGACGTTTCCATCGGGCGACTGTTGATCAAGCCAACCGCAGAACGTTTTCATCAGATGGTGAAACCTGCATAAGCACTTCAGGTTTGACGCATGAGTCGGGCCTAGCGGGTAGGGCACGGTATGGTCCAGATCGCAGACGTCGGCGGGTTTGTCGCAGCCGGGCCAGCGACACGTCAGATCCCGGCAGCGCACGAACGAAGCCAGTCCGGCCGATGGGCGATACCGAGTCTCGGGGCAAGCGTCGACACCGGGGTGACGAACCTGGCGCGAGGTGGCGCGTTCGAGTGTCGCGGCCAGCAGCGAGGTGGGCAGAATTCCGCCACCGATGACGAACGCCGGCGCGGCGCGGCGCGACGTCGCGGCCGCTGGGTCCGCGGCCGCGGCGAGGGTATCGGCGTCGGCGACCACATGAACCACCGTGGACGTCGTTGGTGTGCGCCCACCGCCGGCCGCCGCGCACTCAGCGTCGCCGCATTGGCAGGCCAGTTCGGTATGGCCGGCGGCCAGCGCCGTCAGCGCCTCGCTACGTCGTTCGCCGAGGCTTCGTGGGTCGGCCTCGCAGACACTGCCGGCGATTTCGTTGACCCGCTGTTCCAACACCTTGGCATCACCGGTCAACAGCCGAGCCCACATGCTGGTGTGCCCGGCCTCGTCGGATGGCGAGCCGAACTTGACGTCACGGTACTGAGTGCTGTCGTGGCTGCGCCGCAGCGCGCCCGGGTCGAATCGTTCGACGAGGGCGTCGATGGCTTGTTCGGTCTTCCTCGCCGACAAGGGTCCCCACGTCATGACCTGCTCAGCGAGTGCGGCATCCGTGTTCGCCATCGCGTCGGGATCCTCGATCAGATAGGTGCGCCACACGATGGCGCGCACCACCAGGTCACTGATCAAACCGCGTTCAAACAATGCGGCGACCTTTGGCAGTCGGTCGCGCAGCGCCACGCCGCGATGCGTCTGGTGCAACGCCATGCCAACGCTGACATTCAAGACGGCGGCCAGTTCGGCGGCCACGGCAGCTTCGGGGTCGACCCACCACAGCTCACGCTCATCGGCGTCCAAACCGGTTCGCCGAACCAAGATCTCGGCCATCGCGGCCTGCTTGCGCGCGCACGCCGCCGCCTCGGCCCGGCCCCAGCCACCGGCAGCATCGACCAGCGCCGCATCACTCAGCGCGGCGAGTTCGCCGATTTCAGGCAGGGAACCATCGAACATGTCTGAACCATATGTGCCACGCCGGACAGAACGGACACGCCATTTCCCTCTCCGCATCGGCCTGTGGATGAATTGCCGATTGGGGATGACTCGGGGGATGGCACTGCCGAAGCCACCCCCGTCGCACCCGCGCCCCGCCTCCTGGAATGCTGACGGACATGGCGAGCGTGTTCACCAAGATCATCAACGGAGAGCTACCCGGTCGGTTCGTCTACGAAGACGACGACATCGTCGCGTTCCTGACGATCGCACCCATCACGGTCGGCCACACGCTGGTGGTCCCGCGTGCCGAGATCGACAACTGGCAGGACGTCGACCCCGCCGTGTTCGCTCGCGTGATGGAGGTGTCGCAGCTGATCGGCAAGGCCGTGGTCAAGGCCTTTCCCGCCGAGCGTGCCGGCGTGATCATCGCCGGACTGGAGGTTCCGCACCTTCACGTCCACGTCTTCCCGACGAACAACCTTGCGGACTTCGGTTTCGCGAACGCCGATCAGAATCCGTCACAGCAATCCCTCGACGACGCACAGGCAAAGATCAAGGCTGCGCTCGCCGAATTGCGCTGACAGTCAGCCGACGTGAGCCGGTACGTCGGCGATCCGCGGCAGCGTGACTTTGAACCGGCAGCCCTCGCCGGGGGCGGTGGTGACGCTGACCGTGCCGCCGTGCGCATACACCAGCGAGTCGACGATCGAGAGCCCGAGTCCGGTGCCACCGCTGGCCCGCGCGCGCGACGAGTCGGCGCGGTAGAACCGCTCGAACACGCGATGCGCGTCCTCCACGTTCATCCCCGGCCCCTTGTCGCAGACCTCGATGACCGCGGTGTCATCTAGCGTTCCCACCCGCACCGTGACGTCGGTGCTGTCGGGGGTGTGCTGCAGCGCATTGGTCATCAGGTTGGAGAGCACCTGACGGAGCCGCGGTTCGTCGCCGAGCACCTCGGGGGTTCCCGGACCGTCGAACACCTCCATCGTGATCTGGCGTTTCGGTGCGATCGAGCGCGCGTCATGCACGGCATCGCTGGCCAGCACCAACAGGTCGACCCTGCGCCGCTCCAGCGGACGTTGTGCGTCGAGCCGAGCCAGCAGCAGCAGATCCTCGACCAGCAGACCCATCCGGCTGGATTCGCTCTCGATTCGGCTCATCAGCATTTCGACGTCGTTGGCGGCGCCCTGGCGGTACAACTCGGCGAAGCCGCGGATGGTGGTCAACGGCGTGCGCAGCTCGTGGCTGGCGTCGGTGATGAAGCGGCGCATCCGGTCCTCGGACCCGCGTGCCTTCTCCGCGGATGACTCCGACGCCGCCATTGCAGTTTGTATCTGGGCGAGCATGCCGTTGAGCGCCAACGACAGTCGACCGACCTCGGTGCGCGGATCACGCGTCGGAACACGACGGTCCAGCTGACCCGCCGCGATAGCCGCCGCGGTCCGTTCGACTTCTACCAGGGGCCGGAGGCTGCGGTGCACGACCCAGAACACCGCCACGCCAAGCACCAGAAGTACCGCCAGGCCGATGCCCAGTTGCGCGTATGTCAGTGCCCGGACCGTCGTTTGGACGTCGGACAGGTCGATGGCCACGGTCGTCAGCTCGCCCGCCGGGCCGCGTACGGTCATCGCGCGCCATTCGATTCGCGAGTTCCCGATCGAGCCGATGGTGACAGGGACCGGGCCCACATCGTTGTTCGCCGGCAACTGCGGCTCGGCGTCGCGGTCGTTGACCGCCATCCACATATGGCCGTCGGGATCGATGCCGCGTACGTAGAAATTCGACGGCGGGCGTGCCGGGTTGGGTCCTTCCATCGGCAGCGCCGGCAGGTGGCGCGGCGCTTGAGCCCAGCTGCGGGACGCGTCGAGCAACTCCTGATCCACACGATTGCTCAAGGTGTGCCGCAGGATCGACGTCACCGCGACATCGCCCGCAAGCAGACCACACGCCACCAATACCAGCGTGGCGACCACGAGCCCAACCCTTAGCGGGATCCCCCGTCCGGTCAGTACTCCCACACTCCCATTGTTCAGCTTCGAGGTCTGTCCCCTAGCCCTTCGGGCTGGGGTCCCCTCTTCGCGCCAGCGCTCATCGCGGCTCACGCAGAACGTAGCCGACGCCGCGCAGCGTGTGCAGAAGACGTTGCTCGCCCGTGTCGATCTTGCGGCGAAGGTACGAAACGTACGACTCGACGACGTTGACGTCACCGCCGAAGTCATAACGCCATACGTGGTCGAGGATCTTCGGCTTCGACAACACGGTGCCGGCGTTGATGATGAAGTACCGCAGCAGGGTGAATTCCGTCGGTGACAGCGACACCGGCTCGCCGGCCTTCCACACCTCGTGGGTGTCCTCGTCGAGTTCGATGTCGGCAAACGTCAGCCGGGAACTGCGAACTTCCTCAACCGCGCCGCGGCCCGAACGCCGCAGGATAACCCGCAGGCGGGCGACCACCTCTTCCAGGCTGAACGGTTTGGTCACGTAGTCATCGCCGCCGAGGGTGAGGCCGGCGATCTTGTCCTGCAGCGAGTCGCGGGCCGTGAGGAACAGGGCGGGCGCGTCGATGCCGTCGGCACGCAGCCGGCGCAGCACGCCGAAACCGTCCATGCCGGGCATCATCACGTCGAGGATCACCGCGTCCGGCTTCACTTCGCGCGCCTTGTCCAGGGCGGACGAACCGTTGGACGCCGTGTAGACCTCGAATCCCTGGAACTTCAGGCTCACCGACAGAAGCTCGACGATGTTCGTCTCATCGTCGACAACAAGGACCGTGGCTTCCGGTGTGTTCTCGGGTGCAGCAGCCATCGCCATCTCGCTACCTTCCCCCTGTTGGCTGGTAAGGACCCTGCTTGTTGCCTGTGTACTTCCTGTGAGTTTTCGCTTGCGCGGTCCATAGACTGGGGAAATGAACCTGGGCAAAGCCGCGACGGACCTGGCCACAGCACCGGTACGCGTCGGGTTGGCAATGGCTGAAGCAGGGCTTTCGATGGCCAGCGGCGCGCTCGGCATCGCACAGCGGACGCTCGGTGACACGGATTCTGCCAACAGCGCCGGGGCGCCCTCGTTTGCACACATGCTGGGTCTGGATGAGGCCGTCGAGCGAGCAAACCGGCTGGCCAGGCTGATGGACGACGACGCACCGCTGGGCAGGGCACTAGCGCCCAACGGTCCGCTCGACCGGCTGCTGCGGCCCGGCGGGGTGGTGGATCAGGTGACCGCCGAGGGCGGGCTGCTGGACCGACTGACCGCCGAGAACGGCGCCCTGTCCCGAGCGCTCGAGCCGGGCGGCATCGTCGACCAGGTGACCGGCGAAGGCGGGCTGCTGGACCGCATGACCACTGACGACGGCGCGGTGTCGCGGGTCATCGCCCCGGGTGGGCTCGCCGATCAACTGCTGGCCAACGACGGCCTGGTCGAGCGGGTGTTGCGCGAGGACGGGGTGGCCGACCGGTTACTGGCCGAGGGCGGTCTGCTCGACACCCTGACCGATGAGAACGGACCGCTGCTGAAACTCGCGGATGTCGCAGACACATTGAACCGGTTGACTCCGGGGTTGGAGGCGTTGGCGCCGACCATCGATGCGCTGCATGAAGCCGTCATCACCCTGAGCCAGGTGGTCAACCCCCTGAGCAATATCGCCGACCGGATTCCGTTCCCGGGCCGACGCCCCCGGGCACGTACGGCGGTGCAGCCGGTGAGGTCACAGCGGGTCGTAGACGCCGACGAGTGACGTCAGCTTTCCGCCTCGACCGCATCGACCATCTTGGAGATGCTGTCCGGGGCCGGGGGCTGACCTTCGGCCTGCCAGTTCTGAATCAGCAGAACCGTCGCTCCGCGTAGCATCCGCACGTACTCGTCGACCTCGCCGGCGCTGTATGACTCGATTCGGTCTGCGACTTCGGGCACCAACGGCTTGAGAGCGGTCGCAATGGACATGCCCATCGCGGCCTCGGTGCTGGCACTCTGGTCGAGCAGAGTCAACAACCGCTGGACCTCCGAACGCGACAGCCCCGGGTACACGTGCGGGAAGTCGTCGAGCAGATCGTCTTTGACGCTCACGGGCTGCGGGATGCCCCGATGACCGACCCGATAAACTCAGGCCCCGCAGGCCTCCTTAGCTCAGTGGTAGAGCACTCGCCTTGTAAGCGAAAGGTCGTCAGTTCAATCCTGACAGGAGGCTCCATAACCGCGGCTGCTGTTGTCGGTCGCGCGCCGTAGCTTCGCAAACATGAGACAGTGCCGCGGCTGCGGCTCCGAACTCTCGAAGCGCAGCCAGAAGGTCTTTCTGCAGTAACGCCTGCCAGGCGTGCGGACCGGCAGGCCGCGGCCGTCACTACATACGCCAATACCTTTTCGATGCTCAGTCGGGCTGCTGCGCGATCTGCGGTGGAGCCAACGTGTACATCGACGGCGATCCGACCGCGCTTGCGAAAACGGGCAGTCGTATTAGCCCCGCCTACGGCGGTCGCGTGATGACGATCGAGTTGTCGGCGATGTTGTATTGAGTTTTCGCGCGGAATTGACCCCGACGATGGTTTGCTGGGGCATGATAATTGGGATTGGTAGCTAACTCCACGGCCTGTAGCTGGGGCGCCGCCCGACGAAGGAGAACGATCATCAACCGGTTGTCGAAGCTCGCGACCGCGGTGGCCTTGTCCACCGGTCTGGGGCTGGCCGGTTTGGGGTTGGCTACATCATCTGCCCAAGGCCCGAGCTACCGAGGCGGGAACTGTCCGGCCGGCGTCACGTGCACCCACTGGTTTCCGGGTGAACCCTCGCCTCCTGGCGGTCAGGTGCTGAGTTTGGACTGGATCCCCACTCACGACCGGTACTGGAACTCCGAGGGCATCGTGGACGTCACGACGAAAACCAGGTACCCGTGGTCCGGCTCGCCGCATCCTGTTGCGCCGCCGCCGGCCCCGGTCGGTCCACCTCGGTCCTGCAGTCCGCGCGGATCGCTGATCATCATTCCGCCGATCTGCGACGAAATCGGCAACGAATGGCCGCCAGGCTCGCTGCGTTAGCAGCACGCGTCGGCCCGCCATCAGAGATTCTCAGGTGGCGGGTCGATCTTTGTATGGCCGGGCGTCCGCCGAAGGGGCCCAGGCTAATTCGTGACCGTGGGGCTGCCGCCGACGGTCACGCGGGGGCTCGCACGACCCGGTTGATTCTGCGCGAAGGAGAAGCAGATGCCGTAGTTGCCGGCCGTGCAGGGCACGCCGTTGATGGTCGTGACGGGACCGCCGGACTGATTGGTCGGGACGCCATTGGCGTCGACGGGGGGATACGTGACAGGGTCGGCAAACGCGGCGGGTGCTGAGGCGATCGCGGCGGCACACAAGCCGCCGAGGATCAATCCGCATAACCGCATACTCCGAGCCTACGCCCGTTGTTGGGATCGGCAGCGGACATTGCGCCAGCCGCCGTGACAGAGGTCGGCCTGGAATCGGTGCGGCGGGAAGGGACCGCAGAGGGCGGCTACACCTGGTGTCCCAGCCAACCGTCGCCGATGCAGGGCTTGGGCTGGGACATGAACGTCTGCCACACGTTCGTCACCATCCCGTGCAGCAAGGGCAACGTGCCGTTGTTCGACGTCAATGGAAACGTGATGGACAGCTATCTTTGGACGGATTCGCCACCGCCGCCCATAGGTCCGCCTCTCCCTCCTGCTCCGCGGAACGCACATTGCCCGTCGTGGAACGTCATCATCTGGCCATCCGAGTGCGGGGGCCGCCGACGGAAATACCTGTCCAACTGTTCAGGTGATGTTGTAACGTGAAGCCGCGGGCCGACCGCGAGCGAACGTCGATGCAGCACATCACGTAACGACCCGCTTTCCGAGCAGTGGCCGACGCTTCGGTCGGCCCGCATGGTGGATTCTGCGGCACGGTGATCCGTCCGGCGCTGACCCATGTGTCCGGCCACCCGTTGCCTGCCGGCCACCCATCATCTCAGCGGAATAGGCACTGCGTCGCGTCTCTGAGGGCCGAAAGACCCTTCTGAAGGATGACCGGACAGCGGACCGTAACTGCAAGAACTCAACATCGGGAGCTGCGAGTGGCGCGGTCGCCCCGGACCGAGGAGGGCGTCATGGCTGCCGAGGCTCCCGCGCGTTCCTCCGGAGAGAGCGCTGGCCCGTCAGATGCTCCGGCCTTGAGCCGACCGTTGCAGGGTGTCGGGGGCTTGTTCGTAATGTCGGCCGACGCGGTGAGGTTCCTGTTTCGCCGCCCCTTTCAAGGTCGAGAGTTCGTGGAGCAATCCTGGTTCATCGTCCGCGTCTCACTCGTACCGACACTGCTCGTAGCGATCCCGTTCACGGTTCTGGTCAGCTTCACGTTGAACATTCTGCTGCGCGAACTCGGTGCGGCAGACCTCAGCGGTGCGGGTGCGGCGTTCGGCGCGGTCACGCAGATCGGTCCGCTGGTGACCGTGTTGATCGTGGCCGGCGCCGGCGCCACGTCGATGTGCGCCGACCTTGGCTCACGCACCATCCGCGACGAGATCGCCGCACTGGAGGTCTTGGGCATCAACCCCGTTCAGCGGTTGGTGACGCCGCGCATGCTCGCTTCGGCTTTGGTGGCTGTGTTGCTGAACGGCCTTGTCTGCACCATCGGCATCGTGGGCGGCTACGTATTCTCGGTGTTCGTTCAGGACGTCAATCCTGGTGCGTTCGCATCCGGTATCACGTTGCTGACCGGCGTACCCGAGCTGATCATCTCGGGCGTCAAGGCCGGATTGTTCGGCCTCATCGCTGGCCTGGTCGCGTGCTACCGGGGATTGACGATCGTCGGCGGCGGCGCGCAGGCTGTCGGCAACGCCGTAAACGAAACGGTCGTCTTTGCGTTCATTTCGCTATTCGTCGTGAACGTCGTGGTCACTGCAATCGGCGTCCAGTTGACGGCCGGCTGAAAGGGCGACGCCGTGACGCTACATGCCACCAACCTTCGAGTCAGGCGTGAACTCGAGCGTCCGGTCGCCGTTCTGGTCCACCTGGGCGACCAGGCAGTGTTTTTCGGCAAGGCGCTCGCGGGCATCCCGTTCGCGATGATCAGCTACCGGCGTGACATTGTCCGCCAAATCGCGGTAATCAGCATGGGTGCAGGCACCTTGGCGATGATCGGTGGAACCGTCGCCATCGTGGGATTCCTGACGCTGGCGACCGGTGGGACGCTAGCCGTCCAAGGGCACAGCTCCCTAGGGGACATCGGCATCGAGGCGTTGACGGGTTTTCTGTCGGCGTTCATCAACGTCCGCATCTCGGCCCCGGTGGTCGCCGGGATCGGTCTGGCGGCCACCTTTGGCGCAGGCGTGACCGCTCAGTTGGGTGCCATGCGAATCAACGAGGAAATCGACGCGCTCGAAGCCATGGCCATCCGCCCGATCTCCTTCCTGGTCAGCACCAGAATCGTCGCCGGCATGATCGCCATTACGCCGTTGTACGCCATCGCCATCATCCTGTCGTTCGTCGCGAGCCGCTTTACGACCGTGACAATCCTTGGGCAGTCGCCCGGTCTGTACGACCACTACTTCTCGACCTTCCTCAACCCGATGGACCTGTTGTGGTCCTTCGTCCAGGCCATTGCCATGGCCATCACCATCCTGTTGGTGCACACCTACTTTGGGTACCACGCGAGCGGTGGGCCGTCGGGTGTCGGTGTCGCGACGGGACACGCGGTGCGCGCATCGCTCATCGCTGTGGTATCGGTGACTTTGCTTGTCTCTCTGGCGATCTACGGATCAACTGGCAACTTCAACCTGGCGGGCTGAGAACAATGCAGTGGGAACAACTGAGCGGCAACAATGTTGACCAGCCGGAGATGGTCAAGTGGGATCCGGCCTTTACTGAAATGGCAGCCAAGGCGGTGGCGCCGCTGGTCAAGCTCTGGTTCCGGTCCGAAGTGCGGGGCCTGGATGCCTTCCCGCGGACCGGGGGCGCGTTGATTGTCTGCAATCACTCCGGCGGTGTGCTGACGCCCGACGTTCTGGTATTCGCCCCAGACTTCTACGGCCACTTTGGATATGACCGCCCTCTCTACACGCTCGCCCATTATGGCGTGTTCATCACACCGTTGGCGGGATGGTTGGGCCGCGTCGGCGTCGTCCACGCCAACCGGAAGAACGCTTCGCAAGCACTGCACACCGGTGCGGTCGTGCTGGTGTTCCCGGGCGGGGACTACGACTCCTTCCGGCCGACGTTCTCCCAGAATGTCATCGACTTCAACGGCCGCACTGGATACATCAGGGCCGCGATCGAAGCCCAAGTGCCGATCGTGCCGATGGTGTCGATCGGGGGCCAGGAAACCCAACTGTTCTTGACCCGTGGCAATCGACTGGCAAGAAGCCTGGGCCTGAAGCGCATACGGTTGGAAATACTTCCACTTGCGGTGGGTGTCCCGTTCGGCCTCACTAGCTTCTTTCCAGCCAATCTGCCACTGCCGTCGAAGATCGTGACCGAGGTCCTGGAACCTATCGACGTCGTCGCCCGGTTCGGAGACCAGCCAGACATCGACGAAGTCGACTCATACGTGCGCTCCGTGATGCAGACCGCGCTGGACCGGCTGGCCCGCGAACGCAAATTCCCGGTTCTGGGCTGATCCTGCGAGAACCGCTTCGGTGACCTCGCGGGCGAGGTTGCGGCCCAACCGGATTAGACTTAGGTCAGCGGGGCCAGACCCGATCTGACGAGATTCACACAGGTCGCCGTGATCTCGTTCAGATCGTCCATACAGCCACTACGTCCCCAGGACTCGACCGCAGTCACCAACGCCGCGGCCAATGTCGCACCGGCCACCTCGGCGAGCAGAGAAATCTCCGCCGCACCGGCATACCGCTGGGCAACGAAGTCAGTGATCACCCGGGCGAACGACGCCTGCACCACCCGCAGGTGGGCGGCGATCCGATCGGCACTGATGAGTTCCGTCCGGGCGCTCGCCGCCTGGCGCACCACCTCGAAGTCATGCGGAAAGCTCGTAACGGCAGCCAGCACGGCATCGAAGACAGACTCCGAATCCGGCCGCCGCGCCAGGGCGTCGGACAGCCATTGCACCTGCGTCTCGTAGTCCTGGAACAGCACGGCTTCCTTGGTAGGGAAGTGGCGGAAGAAGGTGCGCTCGGTGACACCGGCTTCGCGGGCCAGCTCGGTCACCGTGACATTCGAAAAGCCCCGGGCAGCGAAGCTCGCCAGGGCGGCGCGCCGCAACGCTTCACGCGTCGACTGTCGCCGCAGCTCATGCAGGTTCGGTGAGGCGCTCATAGCGCGGCGATCGTAACCCACAGGCCCGCGATTTCGTCAGTACTGACACATTTTATGTCAGTACTGACATAATCTGCTCCAAAGCGATCCGACGTTAAGGAGATGCCATGAGCGACTACGACGCGATCATCGTCGGTGCCGGCCACAACGGGCTCACTGCGGCCGCGCTCCTACAACAGGCGGGGATGCGCACCGTGTGCCTCGAGGCCAACACGTACGCCGGCGGGATGGCGGCGACCGTCGAGCTGATCGACGGGTTCCACTACGAGATCGCCGGCTCGGTGCAGTTCCCCATGCCGCCACAGATCGCCAAGGAGCTCGGGCTCGACACGCTGCCCACCGTCGACTCGGAGGTGATGTCGGTCAATCTCGGCGACGACGGTGACGAGGCGATGATCTTCTATCGCGACCCGATGCAGTTCATGACCCACCTCACCGAGAAGCACGGTGTCGATGCTGTCACCGGCATGGCCGGGCTGATCGGCTGGAGCCAGGGACCGTCAAAGGCGCTCGGCCGCTTCGACGTTCGTACACCACCGAAGACCATCGACGAGATGTATGCCTGTGCTGCCAACGAAGCCGAGCGCCAGGCCATTCACGATGTCCTGTTCGGCACCGCGATGGACGCCATCGACCGGTTCCTGCCCGACCGGCAGAAGCACGCGGTCATGCGTGGCATGCTCGCTTTCCTAGCCATCAACTCCACGTACCGCGGCCCCTACACTCCGGGCAGCGCAACATGTTTGGCGTTCGCACTAGCCGTACCCGACGACACCACCGCGATGATGACGAAACTGGAAGGTGGAATTGGCGCCCTTTGCAATCACCTGCTCGAGCTGTTCGTATCCAACGGCGGGGAAATCAGATACCGCGCCAAGGTCGATCGGATACTCGTCACCCACGACCGCGTGACCGGCGTACGTCTGCGCGACGGATCAGAAATCAGCGCACCGGTGGTGATTTCGAACCTGTCGCCGGACCACACGCTTGTCGACCTTGTCGGTGCGGAGCACCTACCCGCCGACCTCGTCACCCGGCTGGGCGGGCGTGACCATCGCGCGTCGTTCGTGCAGCTCCACTTTGCGCTCGACGGCCTCCCGGAGTTCGCCCCGCCCTATGAGTTTCTCAACGAGCCCGGCATGCAAGGGTCCATCGGAATCTTCAATTCACCGGAGGAACAACAACGCCAGTGGGACGAGTGCCGGCGCGGTGTCGTGCCCGACAACCCGTCGATGGGGATGCAGATCCCCTCGGTGCATGACCCCGCCATGGCGCCGCCCGGTATGCACGCGGCCAGCGCGTACGCCTACGCATTCCCTGTGGAAACGAGTCGCGACCAGCACGGCCACCTCAAGAACGAGATGGCTGAGAAGGTCATCGACAAGATCACCCGATACGCCCCGAACTTCCGCGACATCCTGATCCGCCACATCACCTTCGCGCCGTATCACATGCAGACGATGTTCGCCGCACCGTCAGGCGACTTCTGCCACGGCCTGCTACATCCCGACCTGATGGGCCCGAATCGACCCGGGCCCAAGGGCTTTCTCGACATGCCGGTCCCGATCGACGGGCTCTATCTCGGCGGTGCGGGATGCCACGGAGGCCCGGGCATCACGTTCATTCCGGGATACAACGCCGGCCACCGAGTCCTCGACGATCGCAACTAGACCCGCATAGCCGGCTACCCCTGGCTTGACCCCTACTACAGGCTAACTTCGTCCGCCCTGGTCCGCCCTGTCACAAAATCCGATGCTGCTCGGTCGTAGAGATATGTCCGCAAACAGCGACCGAAGGAGCCCCAGATGACCAGCAACGCGTGGCAAACCGCGGTGACCGTGCTGCAGGACGCTGTGCCGCCCGATGTGGCCGCGGGTTCTCACGCGATGACCATCCTCGTCGAGTTCGGTCCGGGCGACCCCGGGACCCCACCGCATCGGCACAGCGGACCTGCGTTCGGCTATGTACTGGAGGGCGAGATGCTGTTCGAACTCGAGGGCGGGCCGCCCCGCGTCGTCAAGGCCGGTGAGACCTTCTGGGAACCGGGTGGGGACCCCATTCACTACTCCGACGGCAACGCCCGCAACGACATCAAGGTCCGCTTCATCGTCACGATGCTGTGCGCACCGGGTCAGCAGATGCTGACGCTCGTCGACGACGACGAGCTGCTCGCGCGCCGGGATCGACGCGTTCCGGCTGTCAAAGACTGAGTGAACAAGGGATTCCAATGTCGAAGATCCTGTAGCAGACCACAATCGCCGAGCACACCGACGAATGGGATATCAGCCGATTCTCGCTGCTGGCCGACGAATTACGCACGGCAGGACACCGCGTGACCGCCCGCAACCGGGTCAGCACCGACGCCGAGGTCCAGGCGATCGTGCGGTTCCGTGAGAACGGGGGCGGGGTGCTGACCGCGCGCGACCACCAGAATCTGGGCTGCTGCCTGATCGGACGCGATTACAACTGGGACCTCGACTGCGGGGCAACAACTTTCGTCACCGAGCCGGAGGGACAGCGATCAAGGCGAACCCTCGACCCCACCGGTAGATGCTCACCGTAATCATGCTGCAGATTCGGGACATCGGACGCCACCTACGGCTCGGACCGCTGCCGCTGATGCGTAGAGCGACGCTGAGCGAGAGCGGCAACCCGTCCTAAGTTCCGCTCACGGTGCTCGAGCCTCGATGACGACACCGGCGGCGGCTTCGATCGGCTTGACGATCGACGTGAAGTCGGATTCGGGGCCCTCCGCGATCAAGGTGCTCTCCCACATCTGAGCAACGGCATCGGCCATCTCGGTCGGCAGTCCCAAGGACTTCGCCTCATCCAGATACAGCCGAATGTCCTTGACCATCAGACCGGTAGCGAAGCCATAGTCGAAGGATCGCGGCAGGACCGCCCGTGGGAACTTGTCCCGGCTCGCGTGCGTCGCACCCGATCCCGCGTTGAGCACGTCGATCATCGTCTGGGCGTCCAGTCCGGCCTTGACTCCCATCGCCATGACTTCGGCGGTGACAGCCAATGATGTCGCCGCGATCATGTTGTTGACGAGCTTCATCGTCTGCGCGGCACCGGGTCTCGTACCGATGAATGTGACGCGTCCGATCGCGTCGAAGGCCGGCGCGCACGCTTCGAAGTCGGCGCGCGGCCCGGAGACCATCAGCGCAAGCGTCCCCGACTGGGCACCGTGCACACCTCCACTGACCGGACTGTCCAGCGCGGCCACACCATGCTCGGCCAGGATCGCGCTGTTGCGTTGCGCGGTTTGACTTCCCACCGTGGAGAAGTCGACGAAGCGACGGATGCCGGACCCACCCGCGACATCGCTCGCGACGGCGACGGACGCCGCCGGTGTCGGCAGGCTGGCCATGACGGTCGCGACACGGTCGGCGACATCGGCTGCCGACGCCGCGGCCTCAGCGCCCCGTTGGACGGCGTCGTCGACGACGGCGGCGCGGGTGTCGAAGACGACGACGCGATGTCCGGCCGCCAGCAGCCGGCAGGCGATCGGAAAACCCATGTTGCCCAGACCGATGAAGCCGATGTCCATCCCGGAGCGCCTAGCCCTGCTCGATGTCGTCGAACGCAGCGCGCGCGATCCGAAAGCTGTCCACCGCCGCGGGTACCCCGCCGTAAACCGCTACCTGCATGAGGATCTCGCGAATCTCGTCGCGGGTGACGCCGTTGGTGAGCGCACCCTTGATGTGTGTCCGTAGCTCGTTCGGCCGATTGAGAACCGCGAGCATCGCCAGGTTCAGCATGCTGCGCGTCTTGAGGGACAGACCGTCGCGACCCCACACCGCACCCCAGCAATATTCGGTCACGAGATCTTGGAGAGGCCCCGTGAAGTCGTCCGCATTTCCGGTCGCCTGCGCAACATACGCCTCGCCCAGAACCGCGGCCCGTATCTCCCTGCCTTTGTCGTAGGTGTCTTGGTCCACGCTCTCTCCTTTTTGCCGATTCTCGCACTCGAGCCGTTACAGGGCGAGGTTTACGCCCTCGTGGGAGGGGAAATCGGGCGGAGCGCAGCGTTGCGCGCCCCCAAAGAGTCAAGAACTATCACAGGCGGTGGGTGGGTATGCCGGTCATCAATCGGTTGGTCATCGTGGCGGGTTTGGCGATATCGGCGTTGCTCAATCCGTCCTTGTCGCCCCCGGCCGCATCCGCGGCATCGTGCGCAGACGTGGAGGTCGTCTTCGCACGCGGATGACCGACCAGGCCGCTACCTTTGCGGCGCAGCATGTCTTGGCCGACAGCGGCGACAGATCACACTAGAGCCAGCTGGTCGAAGAGGGCTCGAAGCGCAGCGGCACAGCGCGTGGGAGCCGTTGCGGCGCTTTGGTGGATATCGAATCGATGAGCAGGGTGAGGTAGCGCCGCCAGCCGTCGCTGTCCGAATCCATCGTCGCCAGCACGCTGTAGAGCATCGCGATGATGCGCGGCAGATCGTCAGCGACCAGGTCGGCTCTGATGACCCCCGCCTCCCTGCCTCGTGCGGTGAGCTCAGCGAGGGCGTCGTTCAGCTCAACGGAGATATCGGATCTCAGCGAGCCCGCTCGCCGTGCCGCAGTCAACAGATGATGTTCGCGAGCCCCGAGCGAGATCGCCGCCTCGATCAACGAGAAGAGTCCGCGCATCGGGTCCTTGTCCGCGCGGGCCTTCTCAATCACCGGAGTGAGGTCCTCGGCGATGCTCTGGTCCAGCGCGGCGCAAATCAAATCGCCCTTGGTCGGAAACCGTCGGTACAGCGTCCGCTCGCCGACTCCCGCTCTACGAGCGATGGCCTCGATCGGCGCATCGGAGCCCAGCTCTCCGTACACGTCTCGCGCGGCGCGAAGAATGCGCTCGGCGTTGCGCGCCGCATCGGCACGCAACGGCCGATCGGCTATCGCGGTCATCGCATTCCACTCTAACTGACAGTTGACTGCTGTTCTCTCGGGTCTTACGCTCGGGATAACTGACAGGTCTCTGACAATTAACAGGAAACGCCGGTGACATCAACGACTTCCGAGACCGCAGATTCCGACCTCCCAGCCATTCCCGCTGCGCGGTCGGCGACCTGCCCACTGCGTCCGCCTCCCGAATTCGCCCAATGGCGCGACGAGCCCGGCCTGCGGCAGGCGATCTACCAGGGCAAGCCGACCTGGGTCGTCAGCCGGTACGAAGACATCAGGACCGCACTTGTCGATCCGCGACTCTCCGCAGAAACCATCCCTGAGTCGATGCTGCCGAAGGACAGCGACAACAACACTCCCGTGATGTTCGCGCGCGTCGACGACCCCGAGCACCATCGCATCCGGCGAATGTTGACCCGGGACTTCACCTTCCGGCGGGTCGACGCTATGCGGCCGCAGATTCAGGAGATCGTCGATCGATATCTCGACGAGATGCTCACAAGTGGACCTCCCACCGATCTCGTGCGCGCCTTCGCATTACCGGTGCCGTCACTCGTCATCGCGCATCTCCTGGGAGTGCCCGACCACGACCTCGAACTGTTCCACCATCACACGACCGTGGGACTGGACGTGCGCACCTCCGACGAGGAGAAGGCGCAGGCCTTTGGCGCGATGTTCACCTACATCGGCGAGCTGGTCGAGCTCAAAGCGCATGAACCCGCCGACGATCTGCTCAGTCGCCTCGTCACCGATCACGTGCTGACCGGAGACATCAGCCCTGAGACCGCCACCGTCACCGGGGCGATCATGATGCAGGCCGGTCACGAGACCACGGCCAACATGATCGCTCTGGGGACCGTTGCGCTGATGGAACATCGGGCGATCTTTGAGCTGCTCGGACACACCGAGGACCAATCCGTCATCGCCAACTTCGTCGAAGAACTGATGCGCTACCTCGCCATCGTCCACAGCCAGGTCGACCGGATCGCCACGGAGGACCTCACCCTCGGCGGACAGCAAATCCGTGCGGGCGACTGGCTTGTGATGAATCTGCCTGCAGGCAACTGGGATCCGGACTTCGTCGACGACCCCGAGGTGCTGGACGGTGACCGAAACGCTCGCGGCCACTTGGGTTTCGGGTACGGCGTACATCAGTGCATCGGCGCGAACCTCGCCAGGGTGGAGATGCAGATCGCCTTCGCCACGCTGGCGCGCCGGGTGCCGGGACTCCGATTGGCCGTCGGCGTTGACGAACTCAGTTTCAAAGGCGAATCCGGCATCTACGGAATGAAGGAACTTCCCGTCACCTGGTGAGCACCGTCACTGCGCGGGCGCGGGCGCGGGCGGAGGCAGCGGCGCCGGCACCGGGGCCGGCGGGGCCGGCCCGAGGCGCGCCACCGCGTAGGCCGCTGCTTCATTGGTGCTGCCGTTCACGCCATACATCGCGTGGGCGAAACTGGGCGGTCCGGGGGGCGCTCCGTTGCAGATCGTGTCATCGGGCGCGCACACCTTGAGGGTCTTGTCGACGTACGACGGGCCGATCCTGATGGGCGGCGCGCCAGTGCTACCGAGGAACTCAGGCGACGGCAGTCCGATCAGCACCACTGCGGCGACATGGTCGGCCACCTCCGACGGCATCGGATTCGGAATGAACTCGCGGTACTCGGCGGGCACCTCCTGCGGTATTTCGGCCGAGGTCACATAGCCGGCAAGGGCGGCGCCCTGAGAGAATCCACCGAGCACAATCCGAGTGTCGGGACAGTTCGCCGCGGTCGCTTCGATGTGAAGGCCGGCGTCACGGATACCGTCGACGACCGTCCTGGCAAAGGCGATGCGATCCATGAAGTCGCCGCTCGCGGGATAGTTGACGGGATAGACATTCACGGACCGAGGTAAGGCTTGCGCGCGCAGCGCATCGACGAAGGCCTGGCCGACCCCGCCGACGCCCGGCGGCTCACCCGTGCCGCGCGCGAAAACCACCTCGACATCGGGGCATCCCTGTGCGGTGGCTGACGGCAGTGGTGCGATCAGCAGAGCTGCGGCGGAAGTGACGGCTACGCCGAGCAAACGGAGGACATTGGAAACCATGCCCGTATGTACCCCCTTTCTTCTAGGGGTATTCAGACCAATTTCGGTTCGCTGATCTTCACCAGCATCTTGCCGATGTTTGCACCGGTGAACAGCCCGTTCATGGCGTCGACGCATGATTCGATGCCTTCGTAGATCGTCTCGCGGTGCACGAGCTTGCCCTCGGCCGACCACTGGCGCAGTGGTCCGAACGCTTCGTCGAACCGCCCCCATTCATCGAGGGCGTTGAACCCCTGCATCGTCGCTGTCTTGGCCAGCAAATTCACGTAGTTGGCAGGGCCGGGGTGCTCACCCGTCAGATAACTGGAGATGACGCCGCACAGCACGACGCGCGCCTTGGGCGCGAGGCGGCCGAGCACGGCGTCCAGGATCGGCCCGCCGACGTTGTCGAAATAGACGTCGACCCCGCGGGGACAGTGCTCCTTGAGCGCGGCCTTGATGTTGCCCTCCCGGTAGTCGATGCACGCATCGAACCCGAAGTCCTCGACCACCGCCTTGCACTTCTGGGGTCCGCCGGCGATGCCGACCACCCGGGCGCCTGCGATCTTCGCGATCTGCCCGGCCACCGACCCGGTCGCGCCCGCCGCGGCGGAGACGACCACGGTCTCCCCCTCCCTCGGCTTGCCGATGCCGACCATCCCGAAGTACGCGGTGGCGCCCGTGGGGCCGTACACCGACATCACCGCGAGCTGATCGACCTTGTCCTGCGGTCCGGGCACCGGCGTCGTGAAGATGTCATCGCGGCAGATCACATATTCCTGGAAACACGTCAGCGTCGTGACGACGTCGCCGACGGCAAATGCATCGCAACGCGATTCCACGACCTCACCGATGCCCGCCGCGCGGATGACCTCACCGATCTGCACCGGCGGCAGATAGCCCGGCTGGTCGTTCAGCCACGTCCGAGCCGCGGCGTCGATTCCGACGTAGGTGGTGCGGATCAACGCCTCCCCCTCAGCCGGCCGCGGCGCGGGACTGCTGACCAACTCGGTGTCCTCCGGGGCGACCAGCCCGGTGGGTCGGCGACGCAACAGGATCTGGCGGTTCATCAGCTCGGCCACGATCGTGAAACTACCTGCTCGACGATCTCGCGCATGAAGCGTTGGCTCGCCAGGTGGTACTGCAGACCCACGTCGACGAAGCTTCACGGATCACGTTCTGCATGTCACGCGACTGAACGCGACATCTGGTGTAGAAGAAAGCCATGGCAGAAGCGGGTGTCTGGGTGGTGTGGGGTATTCCCACTCGTGGACGTGAAACGCAGGCCCTGGCGTTCCTCAAGGACAAGCTGACCGGATATCTCGAAGAACTCAAGCGTGACGGGCGGATCGAGCGATTCGACGCCGCGATCCTCAAGCCGCAAAGCAACGAATTAGGGGGATTCGTTCTCATTCAGGGCACCAGGCAGCAAATAGACGGCCTGCGTCAGGACAAACAATTCGAGACCTATGCCCATCAGGTGCAAGCCATCGCCGATCACGTCAACATCATCGAGGCCTGGGTCGGAGATGGTCTGCCTTATGCCTTCGGTCTGTACGAGGACGCGCTGCGCGACGCCGGCTTGATGTCTTAGCCGGGAGAAAGCACGCTGACCTAACTTTTCAGCAAAACACCACCAAGATCAGGGCCATAGCGACCAATGTGAATTCTGGGACGTTCGGCCGGTTTTGCTGCGCGTACGCGGTGTGTGCTATCTAATTGACGACGACGTCGGGTCGGGGGGCCACTTCACCAGGTGAAAGGTGCGGGTATGGGACCTGCCAGTTATGTCGGCCGCGTGGGTGGCCTGGCCGTTGCCCTGGGCGTCGGCTCGGCGATCGCGATGGGCCACGGTGTCGCCACCGCGGATACGACCGACTCGTCGGCCCCCTCGTCCGATTCCGGCAACACATCCACAACAGATACGTCGACCGCCAAGACGTCCACCGACAGATACGTCGACCGCCAAGACGTCCACAACAGATACGTCGACAACAAATACGTCGACAACCAACGCGTCGACCGCCAAGACGTCCACAACAGATACGTCGACCGTCGACTCGTCGAAAACGCCCGACACCACGAAGTCAGGCACCGACGACGACGCCACCGACGCGACGCAGAATGTGACGCGCGGCGCCGCACAACCCGGACAGGTGAGCGCCCAGACCAACACCGGCACGCTCAAAACGTCGAGCCCCGCGCCCGCCGCCGAGAACGAAGGGCCCTCGACCGCCGAAGCGGAGGAACCAGAGCAGGAGCCAGCTGCCGCAGAAGAACCCGTTGTCGAAGTCAAACCAGAGGAGCAGCCTCTTGACGAGGCTGGCGCCGAGGAAGACACCGACGAGACGGTCGTCGAGAAGGCCGACGAGAAGGCCGACGAGACGGTCGTCGAGAAGGCCGGCGAGAAGGATTCCTCGAACCTTCCCGCATCGCGTACCCCTGCGCAGCCGGGCACCATCACAACGACGCTCACCAGCCAATCGTCGACCGATCCCGGCTCCGCCAAGCAGGAGGAGGTCGTCGGCGGTGCGACGTTCGTCGACGCGCGTGTCCTCGCTGCGTCGGGACCGTTGAGCATCTCTCCGATGATGGCCGCGCAGACGGCAGAAGACGTCACCGTCACGCCGGAGACCGATCCCGATCTGCTCACCGAGATTGTCGACGTCGTGTCGAACGCCGTCGATTCGTTGCTCAATCCACTTGCGGGAGACGTGCCGATCGATCCTGCCGCCCCGCTGGCGTGGAGCCTCCTTGCCGTCGCCCGCCGCGAGGTGGACGACTTGGTCGATGCGCTCACCGTCAGCACGGAGGAGGACATGAGCCTCGCCCCGGCGCAGACCATGAGCCTCGCGCTTGCCGCACCCGCACCCCCGCCGACGGCGCGGCCGGGGTTCCCCGCGCCTGGTCAATACCTGAGCGTCTCAACACAATTCGTCGACTGGATCACCGGAAACAATCCAGCGAACAACACCCAGTACTACTACGGCGTCACCGGCACCGACCTCGGCATCATGTGGGACAACGGCATGGTCGACGACCCGAACACCCCGATCAACGAACACCAGGTCCTGATCGCCTTCGGCGACACCTTCGGCGTCGGCGGCATGACGGCGGGCACCGACTGGCGCTCAAACGTCCTGTTCCGCAGCGTCGACGCCGATCTGTTCGACGGACTCGACTTCACCGACCCGGAATGGTTCACCGGCAGCGACTTCGGCGGATCGCCGTTGACCTACGTTCCCCCGAACAGGCCGTACGAGTACATGGCACGGCAGATCATCTTCCCCGAGGGATTGCCTGCCGGGATCACGCTGATCCCGACCGCAGGAATCTCGGTGCCGACCCCGGGCACCGAATACGGTGTGACGCAGTACATCAGCTTCATGTCGGTGACCCAGTGGGGTGCTCCGGGGGTGTGGACGACGAACTACTCCGCGATCGCGTACTCCGAGGACAACGGCGAGGTATGGCAGGTGGCCCCGGAGACCGTCCGCTACAACAACGCGGCCACCGGCAACCAGAACTTCCAACAGATGGCGTTCGTCAGGCCAGGCGACGGTTACGTCTACGCGTACGGGACACCCAACGGTCGGCAGGGTGCGGCCTATGTTGCCCGCGTCCCCGAGCGCGACATCCTGGACCTGAGCAAGTACGAGTACTACCGCGCAGCCAGCGCCGGCGGCTGGTACGGCGTGGGCGCCACCCCGGCCGGATGGGTCAAGGGCAATCCGGCGGCCGCCACGCCGCTCTTCGGCCAGTCGACGACGACGCCCGGGGCCTGCGGAGCCGTCAACGTCAATAAAGGCAGCGCAGTCAGCGAGATGTCGGTCCAGTACAACCAGCAGCTGCAGAAGTACGTCGCACTGCACGGCGACCGGTACAACAACATCGTCATGCGAACCTCCGACAAGCCGGAGGGCGGTTGGTCAGAACCGACGGTCTTGATGGCCCAGCAGAACGGCGGAATCTATGCGCCGATGATGCATCCGTGGTCGCCGTCGACGCAGGGCACCGGCACGGACCTGTACTGGAACCTGTCGCTATGGTCCGAATACAACGTCATGCTCATGAAGACAGACCTCAGCAAAGTGAAATGACTATGTACCGCAAGTCCGCGGTGGCCGCCGCAGCCTTCGCCATGATGTTCCTGTCCGGCACTGCTGCCGCCGATCCCATTGCCCCGCAGGTAAATACACCGTGCCCGCCGGACGCCGCCGGCGCGGCGACGAGGCCCGCGGATGCGAAGATGCCGCTCGTGTGCGCGGGAGGCAGTTGGCAGGCGGTGACGACCCCGCAGCCCCCGAACGACCGCTGGCTCAGTGTCGGACCGCCGATCCTGCTGCACGGGGACGGCCGGCAGAACCCGGACGTGCAGTCCGGCGACTGGACCGCAACACCGCGCAATGCGGACACCCGATGCCGCGCCGAACAGGTGACCGTTCTCGGGCCGGGCGTACTGGCTGCGCCCGAGGTCACCGAGGGGGCCGCAGGCGAACGACTCGACGTCACATTCCAGCCGAGGCTGTTCAAACTGCAGCTGAGTGGCGACTGTCTCTGGACTCGAAGGGATTAGGTTCGCATCGAACGGGGTAGTAACGCCGCATGCTTGAAGCGAACGAAGCCACTTTCCTTACTGCGTGTGGCGGATGTGGCTATCCGACGCTCGGCCGGCCGGTCTGTGCCTTCTGCCTGCCGATTACTGAACCGATGGTTGCCGCATAGCCGGCGTCTTCGGCGACGTCGGGGCGGGAACCAAGTCCCCTAATTCACAGGGACATCGAGGATCGGGTGGTTGGAGTACGCGCCGGGTGCGTCGAAGTGCCACCACTCCCCCTTGTAGACGGTGAACCCGCCAGCGGCCATGGCATCGCGCAACCGCGCGCGGTTCTCCTGCGCCACCAGGCTGACTCCGTCGGTGGCATACGCGTTGGCGCGGGGTGTGAACTCGTCGAAGCCCGTACCCATGTCCACCAGTGCGCCGTCGCGCTCCAGTGTCACGTCGACCGACAATCCGGCTTCATGGCTGTGCGCGTATGGCCCGGGCCGGGACACCCAGCCGGGCTCGGACACCGTGTCATACATCCGCACCTGGACGTCATGCGGTCGATAGCAGTCCCAGAAGACTAGGACGTCGCCCTGGGGCCGCAGCGAATCCGCCGCAGTCGCAAGGCCGGCCGCCATCGACTCGTCGACGAGGCATCGGGCGTCGGCGGGATACATCGGCACCCCGACGAAGTTGTTGGGCGTCGCGTACCGAAGGTCGATGACGGCGTCGGGGACAACGGTCCGAACATCCACCAGGCCGGCGACCCGCGCCGCATCCGACACCGGCGGAATCGGCTGTTCCGGGGATGCCATGGCCACACCGCATGAACCGGCGGCCAGACCGCCGACGACCAGAAGGGAAGCGATGGCATGCCGCACGTGACGTCCTTCCTCCGGTGGGGTAGTCGCCTACGCTAGTCCGCCTCCACGCCTCGGATCGACCACCCGTGATCGCGGAACTTCTCGGGGCTCCGAGTGAGGACTGGAAGCTGTTCTCCGAGTGGGCCGATGGTCGCCGCACGCCGCCATTCGATGACCGATGACCTGCTCTCGGAGCTGTTCCGCGCCGAGCACGACGGTGACCGGCTGACGACCCCCGAGCTCCGCATGCTGGCCGCCGGAATCCTCATGGCGGGTACCGACACCACCCGCAACCAGCTCGCGGCGGCGATCGAAGTCATGTGTGACCACCCCGACCAGTGGGAGATGCTCGCCGAACACCCGGAACTGGCGATGAACGCGGTGGAGGAGTTGATGCGCTTCGTCCCCGTCGTGTTCGGTGCGATGCGGACGACCATCGAGGACGTGGAGTACGCGGGTGTGGCGATCCCGGCGGGCACCTTCGTGCTGGTCAACACGGCCGCGGGCAATAGGGACCCGGAAGTCTTCGATGAGCCGCACCGCCTGGATATCACCAGGAAGGATGCCGCTCCCATGCAGACGTCCGGTGCCGGTGCGCACTACTGCCTTGGCGCGAACCTGGCCCGCCGGGAGCTCGCCGAAGCGCTGGTGGTCATGACCCGCCGGATGACGAATCTGCGCCGGACGGGTCCCATCGAGTGGAAGCCGCTGGTCGGTATCACCGGACCGGCGGTGCTTCCCGTCGAATTCGACGAACGTTCCAGGTCCCACGGGCGCTGCTGAGCATCTGCCCAGCCGCGGCGCCGGTCGGGCTTACACTTCGACCGTGCGTGACGTTCTCGACGAGTTGCTGTCGGTATGGCGGACGGGCGGCACCGCCGGCGTCGCCACCGTCGTGCGCACGATCCGATCCGCGCCGCGGCCACCGGGGGCCACGATGTTCGTCGCTCCCGACGGCACGGTCACCGGTTCCGTGTCCGGCGGCTGCGTGGAGGCGGCCGTCTACGAATTGGCCAACGACGTCGTCGCATCCGGACGGGCGGAGTTGCAGCGGTACGGCGTCAGCGACGACGACGCCTTCGCCGTCGGCCTTACCTGCGGCGGAATCATAGACATCTTCGCCGAGCCGATGTCGCGCGACACCTTCCCCCAATTGGAGGCGCTCGCCGACGACATCGCGGCGCATCGCCCGACCGCAGTCGCCACCGTGATCGCGCACCCCGACCGACTCTGGATAGGGCGGAGACTGGTCGTCGGGGAACACACCGTCGACGGATCTCTGGGTTCGGATCGCGTCGACGCCGCGGTGGCCGACGACGCTCGTGGGCTGTTGGCCGCCGGACAATCGACGGCCCTCACCTACGGCCCGGACGGACAGCGCCAAGAATCCGGTATGGAGGTTTTCGTCGCCAGCCACGCCCCGCGTCCCCGGATGCTGATCTTCGGTGCGATCGACTTCGCGTCGGCGCTTGCCCAGCAGGGAGCGTTTCTGGGCTATCGCGTGACGGTCTGCGACGCGAGACCGGTGTTCGCCACCAGGGCCCGGTTCCCGGGTGCCGACGACGTCGTCGTGGCCTGGCCCGACCGATACCTGGCGGAGCAGGCCGCGTCGGGCAAGATCGACGCCCGCACCGCGATATGCGTGCTCACCCACGACGCCAAGTTCGACGTTCCCGTCCTGCAGGTTGCGCTGCGACTACCGCAGGTCGGCTACATCGGCGTCATGGGCTCGCGTCGCACCCACGACGACCGGATCGACCGGCTGCGCGAGGCCGGGCTCACCGACGCCGAGCTGAGCAGGCTGTCCAGCCCGATCGGCCTCGATCTCGGCGCACGAACCCCGGCAGAAACCGCGGTATCGATCGCCGCGGAGATCATCGCGCGATATTGGGGAGGCGGTGGCCGCCCGCTGAGCGAAACCGACGGGCGGATTCACCACGACGGATGAGACAAAGCATGCGGTAATGTCGCTCTCACCTTCAACCATTGCTGTTACCGCTGTACGATAACGAGGCTCTTCGAGCCGTCTCCCGGATTGGAGCGATAAGCGTGGCGTACGCAGGCACCCGAGTCGCGCGTGTCGAGGACACCCGGCTGCTCACCGGCCACGGCACATTCGTCGACGACATCACCCGCCCCGGCATGTTGCACGCCTGCTTCGTGCGCAGCCCGTTCGCCCGGGCGCGCATCAACGGCATCGACCCCTCGGCCGCGTTGCAGCTGCCCGGTGTGCGCGCCGTGTTCACAGCCGCCGACCTCAACCCCGAGGTCAAGGAGGCCTGGCACGCGGTCGCCGGAAAGGACATCCCGGACACACCCCGTCCCCCGCTGGCCGAGGGCGAAGCGAAGTTCGTCGGCGATCCGGTCGCCCTGGTCGTCGCCGAGAGCCGATACATCGCCGAAGACGCCGTCGAGCTGGTGGACGTCGACTACGAGCCATTGCCGGCGGTCGCTGACTTCACCAAGGCCGTGGGTTCCGATGTGGTGGTGCACGAGGCGTACCCCGACAACGTCGCGGGCGGTATGGGCGGCGCGCCGCCGGACGAGGAGACGTTCTCGTCCGCGGCCCACGTTGCCGTGGCGAATGTCTATCAGCAGATCTACGCGCCGGTACCCATTGAGACGCGCGGCCTCGTCGTCGAATGGACGGCGGCCACCGAGGAACTGACGCTCTGGGCATCGACGCAGACGCCACACGAGCTGCGCGCGTTCTGCGCCCGCCTGCTCGGCATTCCCGCCCAGGGCGTACGCGTCATCATGCGTGACACCGGCGGCGGGTTCGGCCAGAAGGTCGTGCCGATGCGTGAGGACATGTGCATCATGCTGGCCGCACGTAAGGTGCCCACGGCTCTGAAATGGATCGAGGACCGCCGCGAGAATCTGATGTCTGCCGGGCAGGCCAGACACGTCGACGGTAGGGCCAGGATGGCCCTCGACGACGACGGCAACATCCTCGCCGTCGACGTGGACTTCACCTACGACATCGGCGCCTATCCGACGCCGTACCCGGTGTTGACCACCGCGGCCGTCGGCATGTTCTTCCCCGGCCCGTACCGGGTGCCCAAGTCCAGCTTCAACTACAAGACGGTGTTCTCGAACACCGCGGGCCTCGCGGCGTACCGCGGACCGTGGCAGTACGAGACGCTGGCCCGCGAGATCCTGCTCGATGTGGCGGCGCGCGAGATGGACGTCGACCCGGTAGATCTTCGGCGCAAGAACCTGTTGCGCCGCGACGAGATGCCCTACTTCAACGCCAACGGCATGCCGTATGACCATGTTGCGCCGGTGGAAACCTTCGAGCAGGCCGTGAAAATCCTTGACCACGAAGGCTTTCGCAAGGAACAGGCCGATGCACTGTCCGAGGGTCGCTACATCGGTCTCGGCTTCTCCGCCTACATCGAGCCGACCGGCGCCGCGACGGGCCACCTCGGAACCGAGGGTTGCACGATCCGGATGGAGCCGACCGGCAAGATCAACGTGTACGTGAACGGCGGCTCCACGGGTAACAGCATCGAGACCACCGTCGTCCAGCTGACAGCCGATGTGCTGGGCGCGAAGATCGAAGACGTGTCGACCATCCAGGGCGATACGGCGGTGACGCCGTACGGCGCGGGCACCCAGGGCAGCCGGTCCGGACCGATGACGGCGGGTGCTGTCAACGAGGCGGGCAGAATACTGCGCACGCAGATCCTCGCCATCGCCGCGCAGATGCTCGGCATCGACGCCGACGGCATCGAGCTGGGCGGTTCGAAAGCGACTGTGCGGGAGGACCCGTCGAAGAGCGTGAGCTTCGCCGACATCGCCAATCGCTCGTACTACGAACCCGGGCTGCTCGGGGGCGTGTCGCCGACGCTGGAGGCCACAGCACGCTTCGTGTCACCGCCGGACGCGATGATCCACTGGGCCAACGCGACGCATGCATGCACGTGCGAGGTCGACGTTCAGACCGGGCAGGTGAAGCTGACGCGCTACATCGTCAGCGAGGACGTCGGCCCGATGATCAACCCCAACGTGGTCGAAGGCCAGATCGCGGGCGGAACCGTGCAGGGCATCGGCGGTGCGCTGCTGGAGAACATGGTCTACGACGACGACGGAAACCCGCTGTCGTCAACCTTTGTCGACTATCTGCTGCCGACAGCCACCGAGGTGCCCCCGATCGAGTACGGCCACGTCGAGATTCCCGGCCCGGGCGTCGGCGGATACAAGGGCTGCGGAGAAGGCGGCGCGATCGGGTCGACGCCGGCGGTAATCAATGCCATCAACGATGCTCTCGCGCCGCTAGGGGTCACGCTCACCCGCTTGCCTGCCAGCCCGTCAGCCATCGTCGCCCTCATCGAGGAGGCCCAATAGTGGAACTTAACAACGAATTCCGTGTCGCGGTGCCAGCGGCCAAGGCGTGGGAAGTGCTCACCGACGTCGAGCGGGTCGCCCCCTGCATTCCCGGCGCGCAGCTGCTGTCCGTCGACGGTGACGAGTTCACCGGAGCGGTCAAGGTCAAGGTCGGCCCGATCACCGTGTCCTACAAGGGCGAAGCCGCATTCCAGGAGAAGGATCGCGCGGCACAGCGTGTCGTGATCAAGGCCAACGGCAAAGAGACCCGCGGTAGTGGAAACGCCGCCGCCGTCGTCACCGCGGCGCTCAAGGACGAGGGTGAGGCCACCACCGTTGTCATCACCACGGACCTGACCATCTCCGGCAAGGCTGCCCAGTTCGGCCGCGGCGTGCTTGCCGACGTGTCCAGCAGTCTGATCGGGCAGTTCGCCAAGAACCTGGAGGCTGATCTGCTCGGTGGGGTTACGGCGACACAGGCTCCGACCGCTGAAACCGCAACCGCCGCAGCGCAACCGGACAACGCTATCGACTCCCTCACTCTGGTCAGGGCTGTCGCGCCGTCGCTCGCCAAGCGTTACGGGCCGGTGGTAGCCGCGGTAGGCGTGGGTGCAGCAGTAGGTTTCCTGCTCGGACGGCGCAAGCGCAAGTCCCCCGCCGCGGTGGTCGCCGAGGATCTGCAGGCGGCGTTGATGCGGCTGCTCGGCACGATGTCGCCGGCCGAGCGGCTCCGGCCATGAAAGCCGCACCCTTCGCCTATCACCGGCCGGAGTCGGTCAAGGAAGCCGCAGATCTGCTCGACGAGTTCGGCGACGACGCGAAGATCCTGGCCGGCGGTCAGAGCCTTGTCCCCATGCTCGCCATGCGCCTCACGCATTTCGAGAACCTGATCGACATCTCGAGAATTGACGAACTCAGAAGCATCGATCTGCGGAATGACGAAGTCCGCATCGGCGCGGGCACCCCGCACGCGTTCGTCGGCATGGACGACGAGGTCGCCGATTCAGTGCCGCTGCTGACATTGGCGACGCCATATATCGGGCACTTCCAGATCCGGACGAGGGGCACACTCGGCGGCGCGATCGCACACGCGGATCCCGCCGCGGAGTACGCCGCCGTAGCGCTGGCGCTGGACGCCCAGATGGAGGCCGTGTCGTCGAGCGGCACCCGGGAGATTCCGGCGGCGGAGTTCTTCACCGGTCTCTGGGCAACCTCGTTGGAGACGGGCGAGATCCTCACCGCCGCCAGATTCCCGGTGTGGGGCGAGCGGTCGGGCTTCGCTGTCGAGGAGTTCGCGCGTCGGCACGGTGATTTCGCGATCGCGGGTGCCGCCGTCGCGGTCGAGTTGGACGCCGATGACCGGATAGCGCGCTGTGGGATAGGCCTACTCGGGCTCGGGTCGACGCCACTGCGCGGCGATGCGGCAGAGGACGCCGTCCTCGGCCGAGCGGTCGACGAGCTTTCGGCCGACGAGGTCGGTCGGCTCGCGATCGACGGGCTCGAAGACATTCCGGCCGACCTGCAGGGGTCAGCCGCCTACCGGGCCAAGGTCGGCGCCACCATGGTGACCCGCGCCTGGATGACCGCGACCACGGAGGCGCGCAATGCATGAGTGGCCAGTCCGGATGTCCGTCAACGGGGTGCCTTCGGAGGGGACCGTTGAGCCGCGGCTGACGCTTGCGGATTATCTGCGCGAGAACTGTGGGCTGACGGGCACGCATCTGGGGTGCGAGCACGGCGCGTGCGGGGCTTGCACGGTCCTGGTGGACGGTCAGGCGGTCCGCGCATGTCTGATGTTCGCGGTACAGGCGGACGGCAGCGAGGTCACCACGGTCGAAGGCATCGCCGGTGCGGACGGTGAGCTCTCACCGATCCAGTCGACGATGCGGGAGTGCCACGGTCTGCAGTGCGGGTTCTGCACGCCAGGGTTCGTCGTGTCGATCACCGCACTGTTGCGTGACAACCCCAAGCCGACGGACGAAGAGGTCCGCGAGGGCCTGTCGGGCAACTTCTGCCGGTGCACGGGCTACCAGGGCATAGTCAACGCGGTACATCGTGCGGCGGAATTGAGTTAGGCACAGCCCGTTAGACCCGGCATGGTGGATGCCATGAAGATCGGGTTCGTAGGACTGGGAAACATGGGCGCGGGTATGGCCGCCAACCTGCTCGAATCAGGGCACGAGGTGACGGCGTACAACCGCTCGCAGGACAAAGTCGACGCACTGGTGCAGCGCGGCGCTCAGGCGGCGAGGACGGTCGCCGAGGCGTGCGGCGGCGACATCGTCATCACGATGCTGGCCAACGACGATGCGGTGGCGGGGGTGACGTTCGGCGAGGAGGGCATTCTCGCCGCCCTGCCCTCCGGTGCTACCCACGTATCGTCGAGCACGATCAGCGTCGCACTCGCCGAGCGGCTGACCGATGCGCATGCCGCGGCGGGTCACCGGTTCGTCGCGGCCCCGGTCTTCGGGCGTCCGGAGGCGGCGGCGGCGGCGAAGCTTTTCGTGGTGGCTGCCGGTGAACCCGCTGCAGTGCAAGCGCTTTCGCCCGTATTCGACGCGATCGGCCAGCGGACATTCGTCGTGGCGGAGGAGCCGAAGGCAGCGAACCTGGTCAAGCTGAGCGGAAACTTTCTCATCGTGTCGGTCATCGAGTCGCTCGGTGAGGCGATGGCACTGGTCGAGAAGGCCGGCGTCGACAAGCTGGCGTACCTCGAGTTGCTGACGTCCACACTCTTCGACGCCCCGGTCTACAAGACGTACGGCGGCCTGGTGGCACGCGAGGAGTTCGAGCCGGCCGGGTTCGCGGCGTCGCTCGGTTTGAAAGATGTTCGCCTCGTGCTCGCCGCGGGCGAGTCGCTGCAGGTGCCTCTGCCGGTGGCCAGCCTGATACGCGACCGCTTCCTCACCTTGCTCGCCAACGGCGGCGCCCATCTCGACTGGTCCGCGCTCAGCAGGGTCGCTTCGTGGGAAGCCGGTTCACGCAAGGGCGATTCGCTGCAATAATTGATGCATCAGAACGGCGGCGGGTTGTCGCTTGGCGGCCGTGGCCGGGAGGCGAAATATCCGCCTTCCCAATCATTTCCCGGACTCTCGCGCAGTTCCTGATTGCGAGACCGTTCGGCATCGATGCGTTCGGCGCGATCTTGCGCTCGAGTTGCCCTGCGTCGCGGCATCATCAGGGTGCGGTTACGTCGCGCATCAGGCACATTGGTCGACGCTGTGACAGCAGCGGTGGGTCGGCACAGGGTGGGGAACAGTAGTCGGCTGCCCGGGCGGGTGGTGTAGGTCTGGCCGCGCGGTGACGTCCACACCACGGTGCCATCAGGTTCTTGTCGATCGCGCCAGCCCCAGAAAGTCTTGATTAAGTGGTGTTTTCGGCAAAGGCATTTCAGGTTCGACGCCTGTGTCGGTCCGGCGGGGTACGCGATGGTGTGGTCGATGTCGCAGTGGTGGGCGGGTTCATCACAGCCCGGGAACCGGCACGTCATATCGCGGCAGCGGACAAACCATGCCAGCGCCGCAGTAGGGATGTAGCGCGGTTCGGGAGCCGTGTCGCCGGGGTGCACGATCGGCACCAGTTTGGCGGTGCCGGCGATCTTGGCCGCCAACAGCGGCGCGGGCAGCATCCCACCACCCAGCAGCGCCGCTGGCGGGGTGGCCGCGGGGCCGGAGGGTTCGTCGGCGGTGCAGACTCCGGCCTGCCACGGCGTGGACGGCGGTTCCTCCCCGTCCAACCGGGCGGGGGTGTCATCAGTGAGGGACTCTTCACGGGTGATGACGTGCACGACCACCGCGCTGGGCTGAACGCCGGCGGCGTCACAGTCGCTGTTGTCACAGGCGCACACCACTCGGTCTGCGCCGTGGCCGAAGGCCGCCAGGGCGGCGGCACGGCGTTGGTCGGGGGTGCGCGGGTCGTTGGCGCACACCGCGGCCGCCATCGCATCCAACCGTTGGTCGAGAGCCTCGGCGTCGGTGGCCAACAACTGCGCATCGATATCGGCCGTCCCCGAGCCGTCGTCGGGTTTACCGATATCGACATGGCAGCCGCGCACACGGTCTTCGGTGCGCCGTACTGCGGCCGGATCGTAACGGTCGACCCAGTAATCGATCTCGGTCTGGGTCTTGACCGCCGACAATGACCCCCACGCCACAACGTGGGCGGCGATCTCGGTATCGACCTTGGCCATCGCATCGGGATCGCGGATCAACCGGGTCCGCGCCACTACCGCGGCGACGAGGCGGTAGCTGATGGCGCCGGCGGCGAAGACTTCGGCCACCCGCGATAGCCGTTCGCGTAAGGCGTGGGCGATCAGCAGCTGATGCGCCGCCACCCCTAACGAGACGCTTTGCTCCGCAGCCACCGACGCCGCGACGGCATCCCAGTTGTCCAGACACCACTGCTCGCGCTCCGCGGAGCCGTCAGCGGCCAGCTGGCGCTCGAGTTCGTCGGCCATCGCGAACAGCCGGCGTGCACAGGCCGCGTTTTCCACCCGCGCCCATGCCCCCACGGCCGCAGCCGCACTCCGGCTGCGTTCAGCTGTCCCCACCAACATTTCGAACATGCATTCGACACTACCCGGCGGGCCGACGCGGAAGCCCAGGTCAACCGCAACCTCAACGCCAACCTGTGGATGAAAACCCGATTGGGGATAACTCGGCGCCGGGGCGGGCGGTGGGGATAACCCCGCGATCTACTGTGCGACGACCCCGCGCAGCCCGTCGGCCCCGAAGAGCGGCTCGAGCATCGCCGAGTAATCCGGTCCGCGGCGCACCAGCACCCCACCGTCAACATTGATCACCTGGCCGGTGATGTAGCTCGCGGCGTCGCTGAGCAAGAACAACGCGCAGTTCGCGATGTCCTCGACCTCGCCGGGTCGCGGCAGCGGCGTAATATCCGCGTAGTCGGCACTCAGCTCGGGCGAATCGAGCACCGGCGCAACGAGTTCGGTGCGGATGAGACCGGGCCTGATGCAGTTCACCCGCACCCAGGATGCGCCGAGTTCGTCGGCCGCCAGCTGCATCAGATGGTCGATACCCGCTTTGGAGACGCCATAGGCGCCGAACCACCGATGCGTATTGCTCGCCGCGATCGACGAAATACCGATGAAGGATCCGCCGCCACCGCGAACCATCTCCCGCGCCGCGTGCTTGAGCACGTACATGGTGCCGTTGATGTTCAGATCGACAGTGCGCCGCCACGCCTCGGAATCGATCTGGGTGATCGGCCCGATGGTCTCGCTTCCACCCGCACAGTGCACGACGCCCTGCAACCGGCCGGACCACGCCGTGGCGGCCTCCACCACACGGGCGACCTCGTCCTCGTTCGTGACGTCGGCCGGCTCGTACAGCACCGAACCCGGACCGCCCTGCGTGCCGATCTCGTCGGCCGCCGCAGACAGCTTGTCGGCGTTGCGGCCGACGAGCATCGCGTTGCCGCCGGCGGCCACCACCGCGGCGGCCACCCCCTTGCCGATGCCACTGCCACCACCGGTGACCAATACCGTTTGCCCCGTCAATGACAGCTGCACCGCAGACCCCTTCGTCCGTGAACTAGAACAGGTTCTACTTATACGTCACGGCTCGTCGTGGCGGGCGGGCTTGGGCGCTCCCAGCGTGCGCCAGTCCGGCACATCGGGCGGCAGGCCGACCGGGTACCGGTTCTCGTTCGCGGCTGCCCAGTGAGCGTGGCCGAGCTCGTGAATGTGAAACGCGTGCCGTAGCGCCTCGGTGAAGCCCATCGCATCAGCTGCGGCGTTGACCGAATCCTTGACCAACAGCGCCGCCATCGTGGGCCGCTCGGCGATACGTCGGGCGAAGTCGAGCGTCTTGTCCTCGAGTTCATCGCGGGGGAAGATCTTCGAAACCATGCCGAGGCGGTAGGCCTCTTCCGCATCGATCGAATCACCGGTCAGCAGAAGCTCTTTCGCCTTTCGCGCGCCGAATTCCCATGGGTGGGCGTAATACTCCACCCCCGGCATGCCCATTCTGACCGCGACGACATCGCTGAACTTGGCGTCGTCGGCGGCGACGATCAGATCGCACGCCCAGATGAGCATCAGCGCGGCCGAGATGGCGCTGCCCTGCACCTGCGCGATGGTGATCTTGCGCAGATCGCGCCAGCGACGGGTGTTCTCGAAGAAGTAATGCCATTCCTGCAGATAGGTCTTCTCCGCTACGGCGTTGCGTGTCGCACCGTTGATCGAGAACGTCGGATGCTGGCCGGGTCCGGGCTTGCGCTCCAACAGCGCCTCCTCCGAACCGAGATCATGTCCTGCCGAGAAGTTCTTGCCGCGAGCCGCAAGGATGACCACCCGAACCTCGTCATCGGCCTCGGCACGGCCGAAGGCCTCGTCCAGCTGCACCAACAGGGTTCGCGACTGGGCGTTCTGGGCCTCGGGCCGGTTGAGCCAGATGCGCGCGATGCGCCCGTCGTCCAGCGTTTCGTAAGTGACCTGTTGGTGCGCTTCGCCTCCGGTCGGTCCGGCACTCGTCAGATCAGGGCTAGCCACAGCCGACCACCTCACTCGCGTTGTTAGACAGCTTGCACATTACGGTGCCGCGCCGAGCGGTCGCCCAGCGGTTCCACAGCAACCAACGAGGAAGCCTTACGGACCAACGGCCCGGGCGTATTTCAGCGGTGCTCTCCGCTTGCTCAGCAAACTGAAGGACACGGAAGTGAGCTCCAGTCCGTAGTCCGGGCGAATCGCTGCATGCGCACGGATCCGCCGAATCGCATCAGCGGTCTAAACTCGCGGGATGGTCACTCCAACGTCTGCGATCCAGCGATACCTTCTGATCGGCGCCTTCGTCGTCGCGTCTGCCGCCGCGCCTGCGATCGCCGCGTACTCGGTGCCCGAGCCCGGTATCGCGCAGGCCCAATGCAAGAGCGGTGAGGAGTCAGACCAGTTCACCACAACGTGCGTTCCGTACCTGGTGCCGAACAGCGGACCCTCAGGTTTCACCACGACCGCGGCCAATCCGGATATCCCGGAGATCGACGGCATTCCATGCACCGGCGGCGACTCGGGCGCGTGCATCGGTCTTGCGGAGGACCAATCGCTCCTACCGAACGTCACGCCCCGTTCGACCTTCAGTTCCAGCCCGTAGCCGTACGCCCTATAGCCGAAAGCCAGGGAACTCGCCGAAGCTGTGCAGAAATCTCGCAGTTTCCATAGAATCCATGCCGACGACACGGTCGACCCAACAGAAAGCGTGACGATGGCGACGTTCCAGCTCTCAGCTCGACGACTGATCCTTGCCGGTGGCTTTGCGGTCGCAGTTGCTGCTGCCCCCGTGATCGCCGTATCCGCGATACCGGCCGCCGACGGCACACAGATTGCGCAGGGATGCCCGGGCGGTGAAGAGTCCGACCAGTTCACCGGCAATTGCGTCCCGCACACCGTTCCCAACTCGGGTGCGTCGCCGTTGTTCTCCACGAATGCCGCCAACCCGGATGTGCCGTCGGTGAATCTGCCTGGCGGCGGCGGATCCATCCCCTGCACCGGGAACAACGCCGGTGAGTGCATCGGCCTCGCCGAAGAGTCGCAAGCCGCTGGACCGCAGCCGGTGCCCAAGTCGACGGTCGGCCACAGCCCGACCGTCACCAACTAGCCGTCGGAAACCTACCGAACAGGGGCGATGGCATCGTCGCCTAGAGTTGTCTTATGCCTGCGAAATCTGATCCCGCCGAACTCGGCGACGTCGAACCACTTGCCGACAGCACTGCACGCCAGGCCAGGCGCGTCGTCGCCGCATACGCAAACGACGCCGACGAATGCCGGGTCTTCCTGTCGATGCTCGGCATTGGACCCTCGAAGCTAGAGGCGTAAGTGAGTCCGGGGAGCGGCCGGAAGGTCAGCTCCGGGGATTCCGACTTCGTCGTGGTGGCCAACCGGCTGCCGATCGACATGGAGCGGCTGCCCGACGGCACCACGACGTGGAAACGAAGCCCTGGTGGCCTCGTGACGGCGTTGGAGCCGCTGTTGCGCAGGCGACGGGGCGCGTGGATCGGTTGGCCTGGCATTCCCGACGCCGACGACGACCCGATCGAGCAGGACGACATGCTGCTGTGCCCAGTCGGCCTGTCCACCGAAGACGTCGCCGAGTACTACGAGGGCTTCTCGAACGCAACGCTGTGGCCGCTGTATCACGACGTCATCGTCAAGCCGATCTACCACCGCGAGTGGTGGGACCGGTACGTCGAGGTCAACCGGCGCTTCGCCGAAGCAACAGCCAAGACCGCGGCCGAAGGCGCCACGGTATGGGTTCAGGATTACCAGCTCCAACTGGTTCCTAAGATGCTGCGACAGCTGCGGCCCGACCTCACGATCGGCTTCTTCCTTCACATTCCGTTCCCGCCGGTCGAGCTGTACATGCAGATGCCTTGGCGCACCGAGATCATCGAGGGTTTGCTCGGCGCCGATCTGGTCGGCTTCCACCTGCCCGGCGGCGCGCAGAACTTTCTGATTCTGGCCCGCCGACTGGTGGGCGCCAACACCTCTCGCGCGACGATCGGCGTGCGTTCCCGTTTCGGCGAGATCAACGTGGGCTTCCGCACCGTGAAGGTCGGCGCCTTCCCGATCTCCATCGATTCGACCGCGCTGGACCAGCAGTCGCGCTCGCGTGCAATCAGGCAGCGGGCCAAGGAGATCCGCAAGGAGCTCGGAAATCCGCGGAAGATTCTGCTGGGCGTCGACCGGCTCGACTACACCAAGGGCATCGACGTCCGACTGAAGGCGTTCTCGGAACTGCTGGACGAGGATCGTGCGAAACGCGATGACACCGTGCTGGTTCAGCTCGCGACGCCGAGCCGGGAACGCGTCGAGAGTTACATCGCGATGCGCGAAAGCATCGAACGTCAGGTCGGCCATATCAACGGTGAATACGGCGACATCGGTCATCCGATCGTGCATTACCTGCACCGTCCGATACCTCGCGACGAGTTGATCGCGTTCTTCGTTGCAGCCGACGTCATGCTGGTCACTCCGCTGCGGGATGGAATGAATCTGGTGGCCAAGGAGTACGTCGCCTGTCGCAGCGACCTCGGCGGTGCGTTGGTTCTCAGCGAATTCACCGGCGCCGCAGCCGAACTCCGCCAGGCCTACCTCGCGAATCCGCATCACCTCGAAGGCATCAAGGATGCCATCGAGGAGGCCTTGAACCAGACGCCGGAGGAGGGCAGGCGGCGGATGCGCGCACTTCGCCGCCAGGTGCTCGTGCACGACGTCGACCTGTGGGCGAAGTCGTTTCTCGAAGCGTTGGCCGAAACTCGAAAGGACGCGGCTAAATCGGAGTGATGTAGTTGATCAGCCACTTGCCGTCGATACGCTTGTACTCCACCCGCAGTCGCGCGCCGTCGTAGATTGGCTGGTCGCGGTTCGATTTCTCGGACACCGTCCGGTTGATGTACACCATCACCGCCGCCGAGTTGCGCTGCGCGTCCATCACTCCGACGCCAACGACATTGGCTTGACTGACCAATTCTCGTGCCCGAGCCTGCGGAATGATGTCGGAGTTCGCGCGGTCTTCGAACTCCTTGCGGTAGGCGGGAGTGAGTAGTTGGTATGCGTCGGTGAGTGTGCGCTCGACGGTCTTGTAGTCGTAGGTGAACACGGTTGGGATCTGTTTCTGCGCAAGCGGTCCGAGTTCTTCGCGGGCGGCTTGCTCGCCGCGCGTCTCCACTCGCTGCCAGTACAGGCCACCACCGACCGCGGCCAAGCTGACGAAGGCGACGGCCAGCAGGCCGACAATGCCGCTCAGAATCCAACGCATCAGTTGCCGCCGTTGGGGTAGTTGAGGTCGTAGGCCGTCATATTCCCCTCGTCGTCCTCCTGCACGACGATGCGCAGCCGGTACGGTTGCGACGGCCTGTTGTTTCCGTTCATGTCCGCGGCCGTGACTCGGGCCGACACCAACACCGACGCCTTCCCGCTGACATCGTCGATGCTCTCCAGCGCGGCACCGTTGATCACAGTCTCCGAACTTCCGCCGGTATCCCGGAAAATCGCCTTCAGGTTCTCGACGTTGTTGTTCTGGCTGAACATGTCACGCAGCGGACCGCTGGTGCTGTCGTAAAAGCGGTCGACGCTGTCCTCGATGGTGTCCTGCTTGAAGCTGAACATGTTCACCACGGTCTGCGTTGCGGTATCGATGAACCGTTGGTTGCGCGCCTGCGTTGCTTCTGCGTTGTGCCTCTGGACGATCAGCACCGCCACCCCAGCGCCGATCACGCTGGTCGCGACCAGCCCGCACACCAACGCAACGACTGCGACAAGCCGACGGTGCGCCGCCCGGCGCGGCGGGGGCGCGCTCTTTCGCGGCTTGCGGGCAGGGTCTGCGGTGGCAACCGTCGCATCCGCCGTGAGGACGCGCACGGCGTTGACCTCGGAGACGCTACCGCTGGTCGGACCGGCAGGCCGGGATGCGCGGCGCCGCACAGTCTGCCGCGGTGGTTTCGGTGATTCCATCAGGTTTGCCTCGGATAGAGCATCAGATCGACCCAATTCTCTTGTGGCCGCACATCAGCGACACCTGGCGCGTACACGCCGGTACCGCCGGCCGGGTCGACGAATACGCCCGTGTTCTGATCGTAGGTGCCGTAGGCGGTCCCGGTGGCTTGCGGCTGGGCCACCGGCGCCGGCGGCGGCGGTGCTGGAGCCGGCGGGGCCGGCGGAGCTTGAGGGCCCTCATAGTAGGGGCCGGCGAACAGCGGCGGATTGGTCGCCCATCCCGGCGGGAACGCCGGCGGCGGCCACGCATTCGGATACGGCGCAGGCGGGATCCAGGCCGTGTACGGGGGCGGTGGAGGGCCCGAGTTCGGCGGAGGAATGTACGGCCACGGCTGGTGCGGCGCCGGCCCCGGGCCAGGTTGCACCCCGGGCGGCAGGAAACCCGGCGCGACGGGGTATCCCGGATCCGGATCGTTCTGCGGCGGGATATAGGGGAACTTGTTGGGCGGCAGGACGTTTCGCCCGTCCTCGGGTGTGTCGTCCTCCATGACATCCATCGGCGTGCCGATCGGCACCGGCGGACCACGCCACGGGCTGTTTCCGATCGGGACGTAGCCCTTCGGGTCGCGGCACAATTGGATAGTCGGAGCACGCTTTCCTGGGAACTCCTGGCACGGGTAGTTCCTGGCGCCACGCACCACCATGGGATCGTTCTGCGCGATTTTGCAGTACAGGTCTGTAGGCAGGTCGCGCAGCGTCGTATCGCCAGGCGTCCGGATCGCCGACGGCGGCAAGAAGCCCGTGTTGCACGGCGGCGGATCGTTGATCGAGATCTTGAAGTCCTGTTTGCCGCCCTCGTCCGCGGGAAGTTGGCCCCCGATCGTCAGCAGCGACGCCTGCAGAGCGGGAAAAATGACCAGGGCCTGTTCGATCGACTTGTGGTAGATGACGCCGACGCGGCCGAAGTTGGCCAGATTGGCCGCGAGCACGGGGAACGACGGACGGATGCCCGCGAACGTCTCGCTTGCTTCGGCGGCCGCGCCTGGGGCCGTCGCGAGCAGCGAACGAAGCTGCGGATCGGCTCCGGCCACTTCGCTGGTCAAGCGCGCAAGGCCGTCGGACAACGACCGGATGTCGTCGCCGCTGCGAATTTGCGCTTCCAACAGCGGTCCAGCCTGGTCGATCAGCGCCGAGGTCTGCGGCCAGCTTGCGTTGGCCTCGTCGATCAACACCCGTGCCGACTGGAGCAGCCGCGCCAGTTCGGGCCCGGAGCCGTTGAACGCATCGAAGGTCTCGCGCAGGAGGTCCTGGAGCCGGGTGTTGTCGAGGCTGCTCACCAATTGATCGGCCTCACGCAACATCTCAGCGACGTCCTGCGGTATCCCCGTCCGATCCTTCGGAATGACCGCGCCATTCTGCAAGACCCCCGGCGCGGGATCAGCGGGCGGAACGAAATCAACGTACTGCTCGCCAATCGCAGAGACGCTCCTGACGGTGGCGGTCGAGTTCGTCGGGATCTTGATATCGCTGTTGAGCCGCATCCGCGCGGCGACGCCGTCGTTGGTCAGGTGTACGGATTCGACTCGCCCGGCTTGCACACCGCGGTAGGTGACATTGGCGTTCTCGTACAGTCCCCCTCCTGCGACGAAGTTTGCAGTGACCTCATACGTACCCATGCCCAGCCGGGCGGGAATACGCACGTATAGCACGGCGATCGCGCCGACAGAGATGACTGTCACGACGACGAAGGCCCACAGCTGGATGCGCGCGGTTCGATTGAACATTACTCCGGCGGCACCTCCTGACCCGACGCGGTGCCGGGCGGGATCTTGAACGGATCTGCCGCCTGCCCCGACAGGTTCGCCATCTCCCCGGTGAGGAATTCCGGCGGGTTGACGACTTCGGCGAGACGCTTCATATTCGGATCGAAGAACGACGTCGTGAAAATGGTCTCGCCGAGGCGGCGGATCGTCAGATCGAATACCGAGAAGACGTTGAAGTAGTCACCCCTGGCCACCCGGGCCAAGTTCTTACCCGGGAACGGGAAGGTCGCGAAGCTGTCCAGGCTGGTTACCAGATCCGAACGGACGTCGTTGACCGGCTTGATCACCGAGTACACGTCGATGATGTCCTGGGCGAAGTCGTCCTTGGTCTCGGACAGCATGCGCGACGCCACGGTGCCGAAGCGCTGCAGTGCAGCGAAAGCGTCGACGATGTTGGCGCGGTTCTCGTTGAGTACCCGCAACGCTCCCGGCAGGGTGTCCAGGGCGCGGCCCAAACTGTCCTTGCTACGTGCGAGGACCGACGCGAATCGGTTCAGCCCTTCGGCCGTCGCGATGATGTCATCGGTCTGCCGATTCAACGACGAAGCCAGCTCGGCGAGCCGCGGGATCAGGCCCTTGAACTGACCTTCACGGCCAGCCACGGCGTTGTAGACCTCTTGCGTAATGTCCTGCAGCGCACCGAGGTTGCCCTTGTTGACGACCACACCCAACGCGGAAAGCACTTCCTCTGTCGTCGGATAGCGGCTGCCCTGGCTCAGCTGAAGCTGAAGTCCCTCACGCAGCTCGCCAACCGGCGGCTGGCCCACAGGGGGCGCCAGCTCGATGTGCTGCGATCCCAGCAGTGACGTCTGCCCGACCCGCACCGTGGAGTTGGCCGGCAGCTTGACATTTTGGTCCAGCGACAGTTTCACCGCCGCGTAGAAGGTACCGTCCGCGCGCTGTACGGCCTCGATTCCCGAGACGCTGCCGACCGTGACGTCGTCGACCATCACGGGCGAATTCTGTGGCAGCGTGGCCACGTCGGGCACTTCCACGATGATCGAGAAGGCGCCTTTGCCATGGCCCGCGGTGCCCGGCAAGTTCAGCGAGTTCAAACCCCCGAACTGGCAGCCGGCAAGCAGCACCGCACCGGTACCGATGGCCAGTGTCCGGCGGATTGCGCGTCCTACATTGATTCGCAACGACTTTCGTGTCATCCCCCGCCTCCCGGGACAGCGGCCTCGGCCGGAAGCGGACCAGGGGGTGGACCAGGAACCGGGCCGGGCGGCGGACCTGGCGGCAGTATCACCGGACCGAGCGTGTACGGCTGCGCCGGTGGTGGTGGGCCGGGAACCGGGTTCTGGGGCAGCAGCAACGCGCTGGGGTCGCCTGCATCGCCGCCGACGCGAGGCGGGAACCGCCCGTCGGAAGGGATCCACTCGAGATACGGGATATAGGTTTTCGCCTTGGCCTCAGTCGCAGGCGTGTCGTAGATGACCTGCCCCTTGTACGCGGTGATCGTGTTGATCCCGTGCTCCATGAAGGGCGGGAAGTTCATCGCCAGGCGCTTGAGCACGGGCGCCATTCGCTGGCGGCAGATCTCGGCTCGTTTGTCGTACTCGGGCGTTCCCGCACCCTCGAAATTTCCGCAGATGAACTGTATCGGGTTGGCGAACTCCGGCAGGCCCAGCAGGCCGTTGGCCGTGCCCTGGGCGGGGTTGTAGATGTTGTAGAAGTTCGCCATCGCGTTAGGAAGGACGTGCAGGATCTGCTCGACGTCGTCGGTCTGGTTGGTCAGGATGCCGGTGAAGTCGGTCAGCCTGTTGAGGTTGTTGACCAGCGTCTCGTTGTTCTCGTCGAGGAAGCCGCGGACGTCGGAAAGGGCCTGGTTGAGACTGCCGAGGGTGTCGTCCAGCCCTACCGTGCTGTCGGCCAACACCTGAGACACCGACGCGAGATGTCCACTGAATTGGACGATTTGCTCGTTGCTCTTCGACAGCGCGTCGACCAGGATCTGCAGATTCTTCACCGTGCCGAACAGGTCGGCGCTCGAGTCGCCAAGCCGCCCCGCGGTCTGCGAGAGTTCGCGCAGGGCTTGCCGGAACGAGTCGCCGTTACCGTCGAAGGTGTCGGCGGCCTGATTGACGAACTCACTCAGCGGGCCCTGAACCTGACCGGCCGCCGGTCCGAGCTGCTGGCTGAGCCTGGTCAGTTCGGTCTTGACCTCGTCCCACTCCACCGGCACGGCAGTGCGAGCCAACTCGATGCTGCCGCCGTCCTTCATCGCCGGACCCTCTTGGTATACCGGGGTGAGTTGGACGAACCGGGCCGACACCAGGTTCGGCGCCATGATCACCGCGCGGGCATCGGCGGGCACTTTCACGCTGTCCTTCACCCGCATGGTGATCTTGACGGAATCGGGCTGCGGCGAGATCGATTCGATCGAGCCGACGGGGACGCCGAGGACGCGCACTTCGTCGCCCGGATACACGCCCGCCGCCGAGGTGAAGTATCCGTCAACCCGGTGCGTCGTGACGCGCGGCCAAATCACGTACACGCCACCGATCAGCGCCACCACCAGGGCGCCGATCACTGAAAACCGCATCCAGCGGCTCACGGTGACTTCGGCCTTATGATCAGCCGCTCGCTGATGAAGCCGCGCAGCAGGTCGGAGAGGCTGTCCGGAATCTTGCCCGGTTGGAAGTAGAGATCCAACAGCAGGGCCTCCTGCGTATTGTTCGGTATCGCGTTGGGCAGGTTCACCATGAAGCCCGAGGCAGAACCCACCGACTCGCCGAGTGCCGTGGCATACGGGGGCAACCGCTTCAGCGCCTCGCTGATGTGCTCTCGGCGCTCGAGCAGGTTGTCCAACACCAGATTCAGTTTCTTCAGGGCCGGGCCGAACTCGCGGCGGTTATCGGCGACGAATCCCGAAAGCTGCTGTGACACATCGTCGATGCCGGCGATCAAAGTACTCAGCGCGGCCCGCCGTTCATCGAGCGCGGCGAAGAGCTGATTGCCGTCGGTGACGAGTTGGTTCACCTGGCCGGCCCGGTCGGCGAGCACCGCCGTCACCGACTTCGCGCGCGCCAACAGCTGGCCGAGCGCTTCGTCGTTGGCGTTGATACTGCGGGACAGCGTGGCCACGCCATCGAGCGTGCGACGCAGCTCGGGCGTCGCCTCACGGAATGAGTCGGTCAGCACGCTCAACGCCTGGGTCAACTGGTCCTTGTCGAGTGACGCGGAGTTCTGACCGAGATCCTGCAACGCCATGTTCAAGGTATACGGAACTGTGGTGCGGCCCAACGGAATCGATGTCACCGACCCGCTGCCCTTCGGGGCGACCCCCAGCGACCTCTCGCCGAGGACCGTGTCGGTCCGGATCGACACCATCGTCTGGTCGCCGAGCCTGACCTTGCGGTCGACGGTGAATGTCACCTTCGCGGCCTCGCCGGCGAGTTCGACGCCGGTCACTTTGCCGACCGTGATGCCGGAGACGTTGACGTCGTTACCCGGCGAGATGCCACCGGCGTCGGCGAAGAACGCCTCGTAGGACTTGCCCTGCGGATAGAACGGCAGAGTGTTGTAGCCGAACGCAACGATCACGACGCACACCACGACCGCTACGCCGAAGATGCCCGCCCGAAGCGTCTTATCCATTGTCCGAACACCTGCCCTTCGAAGGATCCGGCACACCGCCAATAGGCAGGAAAATGTCGCTGCCCGCAGGCCCGTTGAACTTGAGCTTCGCCGCGCAGATGTAGTAGTTGAAGTACGAGCCGTACGCGCCTAGGGAATTGAGCCGCAAATAGTTCTCGGCCAGGGGTTCGATGACCCGGTTGACCTCGGCCTTGCGGTTGTCCAGCTCGGTAGACAGTGGGCGAAGGTTCTCGAGCACACCTTGCAGCGGCCGTCGCGAATTGACCAGCATGTCTGTCAGATCCGTTTCCGCGGACGCCAGCGGCGGAATAGCCCCGGCGATCGGATCCCGGCCCTCCGCAAGTCCTGTGACCAGCTTCTGGAGCTCGTCCACGCTGGCATCGAACTCGACACTCTTCTCGTCAATGGTCCCGAGCACCTGGTTGAGATTCTGGATCACCCCCGAGATCACCTCGTACCGATCCCCCAGGTTCTGGCTGAATGTGCCTGTGTCCGAAAGCAATTGAGACAGCGCGCCGCCCTCGCCCTGCAGCAGTTCCAGGATCGCGTTACTGATCTGGTTGACTTGGTCGCCGTTGAGACCCTTGACCACCGGGCGCAGGCCACCGAGCAAAGCGTCGAGATCCAGGGCCGGCTGAGTCTGGTTCATTGCGATCATGCCCCCGACAGGCAACTTTCGAAGCTCGCCCGGACCCGAGGCGATCTCCATGAAGCGGTCGCCGACCAGGTTTTCGTAGCGGATCAGTGCCCGCGACGACGTATACAGCTGGTACTTCTTGTTGAGGGTGAACGCCACATCGACGGTGTTGTCGGGATTGAGCTTCACCCCTTCGACAGTGCCGACCGGCACCCCGGCGATCCGCACGTCGTTGCCACCCTCGAGCCGCGACGCGTCGCTGAACGTGGCGTGATATCGGTTGGTCGAAGCGAACCGGAACTCCCCGAAGATCACCACCAGACCAACGGCAACGATCAGCATGACCACCACGAAGATGCTCACCTTGGCCAAGATCCCCCGGGTGCCCATCAGTGGCCCCGCTTCTTCGCGCAAGCGCTCATCAGAAGTCGTCCCGTTCCGCGAAGGCACCGTTGAAGAGGAACTGGAACGTCGACGGAGCGTCGACCTGAACCTCGGTGAACGGCTCGTACGGGATGTAGGCGTTGTCGGTGACCAGGAACGGTGACCTGAAGTACGAACCGCCGTACTGCAGGCTTGGGATGTCGGGCAGACCGCGACAGTTCGGACCGCCCGTGGCATTCACGATCGGCAGGCTCTCCGGGTACGTGTACGACGGCACACCCAACACGAAGCTGGAACTCACCATCGCACCGGGCTTGAGGCCGCCGACGATGGCCGAACCCCGTTTGTTCCCGATTGCGACACCTTTCACGATGCAGCCGAGTTCCGGCGAATAGTCGCCCAACACCTTCAACGGCGCACGTAGCCGCTGAATCGCAGCGATGTAGTCGTCGGCCGCGGGCTCCAGCGTCGCGGAACCCTCGTTCGCGAGTCCGATCGCCGCGAGCAACGTCGCGTTCAGGTTCTCCTTCTCGTCGACGATCGTCTTGCTGATCGTCGGCACATTGTTGATCACGGTCACCAGGTCGGGGCCGGCATCGCCGTAGATGTTGGCCACCGTCGCTGTCTGCGAGAACAGAGTCTCAACAGTCGGCAACTTCGGATTCAGTTGCGCAAGATACTGGTTCAATCCCGACAAGGTGGCGCCGAGGTCGTCCCCGTGTCCGCGAAGGCCCTCGGCGATCGCCGTCATGGTCGCGTTCAGGTGGATGGGGTTGATCTTGTTCAGGACGTCGATCAGGGTCTGGAACAACGTGTTGGCTTCCAGCTGCACCGCCTCGGCCTGGACGACGGCGCCGGGACGCAACGACGAACCGGACGGCTGTTCCGGCGCAAGGAATTCCACCGACTTCGCGCCGAACACCGTCGTGCTGCCGATACGCACTGGCGCGTTGGACGGGACGTAGTGCATCTGGTCCCGGTTGATGGCGAGCTTCAACGTCGCCTGATCGCCGGAATACGCGATGTCTTCGACCTTGCCGATTTGGATACCCCGGTACTTGACCTTGGCGTCCTTGTCCATCACCAAACCGGCGCGCGAAGAGTTCACCGTCACGGTGTCGGTCGGTGTGAATGCGGCGGAGTACGCGAGATAGGTGAACACCGTGAACGCCACGATGATCGTCGCCAGCACTGCGGCGGCGATTCTGATCGCGATAGTCCTCGGCACGATGCTCTCCTCTAGCCCGACAGGTTGAAGTTGCCGGTCGCGCCATAGACGCCCAGGGAAATGAACAAGGTAATGATGACCACGACGATCAGTGACGTCCGGACCGCCTTGCCCACAGCGATGCCCACGCCGACAGGTCCGCCGGATGCGTTGTAGCCGTAGTAGGTATGCACCAGCATCACCGCGACCGCCATGACGATCGCCTGCGCGAAGGACCACAGCAGATCGTTGGGAATCAGGAACGTGTTGAAGTAGTGGTCGTAGAGACCGGCAGACTGTCCGTTGACGTACACGGTGATGGTGCGCGCCGAGAAGAACGCGGCCAGCACGGCCAGCGAGTACAGCGGAATGATCGCGACCAGTCCGGCGACGATGCGGGTGGACACCATGTAGGACATCGAGTGCACGGCCATCGACTCGACGGCATCGATCTCCTCGGCGATGCGCATCGCACCCAGTTGGGCGGTGGTGCCGGCGCCGATGGTGGCGGCGAGCGCAATACCCGCGATGATCGGCGCCACGATGCGCACGTTGAGGTAGGCGGACAGGAACCCGGTGAGCGCTTCGATGCCGATATTGCCCAGCGACTCGTATCCCTGCACCGCGATGACGCCGCCGGAGGCGAGCGTGAGGAAGGCCGCGACGCCGACCGTGCCACCGATGAGGATCAGCGCGCCGGTGCCCAGCGTCATCTCGGCGATCAGCCGCAGCGTCTCCTTGTGGTAGCGCCGCAACGCGTTTGGGATGTAGCGGACCGATTCGGCGTAGAACAGCGCCTGCTCGCCGAACGAGTCGACGGCATGGGGCAGCCGCCCGAACGCCCGCCGCATCCGCAGCGTCACGTCGTAATTCCCCAGCTGGCTCATCGCCGCCGTCTCTTCTTCGCGCGAGCGCTCATCAGCCGAGCACCCGAACGCCGATTGCCGTCATGAGCACGTTGATCACGAACAGGCAGATGAAGGCATAGATGACGGTCTCGTTGACGGCCTCTCCGACGCCCTTGGGTCCACCCTTGACGGTGAGGCCGCGGTAGCAGCCGACGAGGCCGGCCATCACACCGAAGAGCAGGGCCTTGACTTCCGAGATCACCAGCTCGCCCAACCCGGTCAGGATCGTCAGACCATTGATGAACGCGCCAGGGTTCACGCCCTGCAGCAGCACGGAGAACACGTAGCCACCGACCAGGCCGATCGCGATCACCAGACCGTTGAGCAGAAGCGCCACCGTGGTCGACGCCAGCACGCGCGGCACGACGAGCCGTTGAATGGGATCGATGCCGAGCACCCGCATCGCGTCGATCTCCTCACGGATCGTGCGGGCACCCAGGTCTGCGCAGATAGCCGTCGCCCCGGCACCGGCGATGACGAGCACGGTCGAGATCGGACCCAGCTGAGTCACGGTGCCGAAGGCGGTACCCGAGCCGGACAAATCCGCGGCACCGATCTCACGCAGCAGGACGTTGAGCGTAAACGCGACCAGCACCGTGAACGGAATCGAGATCAGCAGGGTCGGGATGAGCGAGACCTTCGCGATCATCCACGTCTGCTCCAGGTACTCGCGAAATTGAAAGGGCCGCCGGAAGATCTTGACGAACGTATCGAGGGTCATTTCGAAGAAACCGCCCACGGCCCGGGTCGGTGCCGCGAGCTGTTCGATCAACCTCGGGCTCCGTTCTCGACCGGCGGGGCGTCGGCAAGCTCGCGTTGGCGAAGAATTCGAATCTCGTCGCCGCGGCGGGCTTTTGACCCCTGGTTTAAGCGCTGCTCTTAGTGAGCCGGATCATACTAACTAGAACAAGTTCGCAGTGTCAAAGAACTACAAAATCAGTCAAAATTGTAATATCAGTGCTGGTCAGAACGGGTGTGACACAGGCCATGCTAGAACGTGTTCTACTCCCTCGGGTTCGGCGATAACCAGCATCGTCAAACTTACGAAGACATTAGCTCCGTCGCTGCGAAATTCGCACCGGAATCGCGGTCAGCAAAGTAATTCGTCAACGTCTCGGACAGGTCCGCCGCGCCCCAGGCACTGCCCGTCGCGCTGAACTGTGCCTCGACGGTAGGCGCTGCGACGAGCGTCACGGTAGGACCATAAACGATGAAGAGTTGTCCGTTGACATCTTGTGCGGCGGGGGAGGCCAGGAACCGCACCAGCGTCACCACATGCTCAGGCGAAAGACTGTCGATCTCACCTTCGGCCAACTCCGGCGCCTCGCCGAACACGTCGGCGGTCATCGCGGTACGAGCGCGCGGCGCGATCGCGTTGGCCCGGACGCCGTACCGCTCCAGTGCACGGGCCATCGTCAGCGTCAGCGCGGTGATGCCGGCCTTGGCCGCACCGTAATTGGCCTGACCGACCGGCCCCACCAGGCCCGCCTCCGACGACGTGTTGATGACCCGGCCGTACACCTGACCGTTCCCGTCTGCACCTGCCGACTTGGCTTTACTACGCCAGTACGTGGCGGCATTGCGGGTCAGCAGGAAGTGACCGCGCAGGTGCACGGCGATCACCGCGTCCCAGTCCTCGTCGGTCATGTTGAACAACATGCGGTCGCGCGTGATACCCGCGTTGTTCACCACGATGCTCAAACCGCCGAGGCCGTCGGCGGTGGCCACCAGCTCATCGGCCGTCGACCGGGCCGCGATGTCACCGGCGACCGCGACCGCCTTGGAACCCGCAGCCACGATTTCGTCGATCACGTCGGATTTGTCCAACGCCCCGGCGATGTCGTTGACCACGACCGTGGCACCGGCGCGCGCCAGGCCGATGGCTTCGGCGCGGCCCAGCCCCGCGGCGGCGCCGGTCACCACGGCGACCCGGCCGGAAAGATCAGTCGCATCTGCAGTCATTTACGAATACCTCTAGTCTTTGCGGATCAGGGCGGCCCTCGGACATTCGGCGATCGACTGCTCCGCCAGATCCACCTGGTCGTCCGGTACGGGGTCGGCCTTGACGACGGCATAATCCTCGTCGTCGAGATCGAACAGGTCCGGGGCTATTCCGACGCAAACGGCGTTGCCTTCACATCGGTCGCGGTCCACTTCCACTCGCATCACAACCTCCTTGCGGTCAGAGCTGCTCTGAGCACCAGTGTGGCACCGGCCTGGACCCCAAGACTAGAACGTGTTACAACCGGGAGTGAACCCGGGCCGGGCTGATGTGCGTTCAACTCGGGTGCCAGATCGTGCCTCTAGAGAAGTTAGGACAAGGCGATGCGGATCGGCTACACCCCAGAGCAGGAGGAGCTGCGCCGCGAGCTGCGGTCGTACTTCACCAAGCTGATGACCCCCGAGCGTGCCGAGGCGCTGTCCTCGAGCGACGGTGAGATGGGGCGGGGCAACGTCTACCGCGAGACCGTCGCCCAGATGGGCAAGGACGGCTGGCTGACCCTGTCGTGGCCCAAGGAGTACGGCGGCCAAGAGCGCACGCCGATGGAAGGCCTGATCTTCAACGACGAGGCGGCGATCGCCAATGTCCCGGTGCCGTTCCTGACCATCAACAGCGTCGCGCCGACGATCATGCACTTCGGCAGCGAGGAGCAGAAGAAGTTCTTTCTGCCCAAGATCGCCGCAGGCGAACTGCACTTCGCGATCGGATACTCCGAGCCGGGTGCCGGCACGGACCTCGCCTCGCTGCGCACGACCGCCGTGCGTGACGGCTCAGGTGATGGCGACTACGTGATCAACGGCCAGAAGATGTGGACGAGCCTCATCGCCTACGCCGACTACGTGTGGCTGGCGGTGCGGACCAACCCCGAAGCCAAGAAGCACCGCGGCATCTCGATGCTCATCGTGCCGACGACGGCCGACGGTTTCTCGTGGACTCCGGTGCACACCATGGCCGGTATCGACACCAGCGCCACCTACTACCAGGACGTCCGGGTGCCGACGACCGCGCTGGTCGGCGAGGAGAACGCCGGTTGGAAGCTCGTTACCAACCAGCTCAACCACGAGCGCGTCGCGCTGGTGTCCGCGCAGCCGATCTTCATGGCGCTCAACGGCGTCCGCGAATGGGCGCAGAACACCAAGGACGTGCACGGCAACCGGATGATCGATTCGGAATGGGTGCAGCTGAACCTGGCCCGCGTGCACGCCAAGGCCGAGGTGCTCAAGCTGATCAACTGGGAGCTGGCGTCCGCCTCCGATGATGCGCCCTCGCCCGCCGACGCTTCTGCCGCCAAGGTCTACGGCACCGAACTGGCCACCGAGGCCTACCGGCTGCTGATGGAGGTACTGGGAACCGCCGCCACCCTGCGCACGAACACACCCGGCGCGCTGCTGCGGGGCCGTATCGAGCGCATGCACCGCTCGTGCCTGATCCTGACCTTCGGCGGCGGCACCAACGAGATCCAGCGCGACATCATCGGCATGGTCGCGCTTGGCCTGCCCAGGGTCAACCGGTAAGGACTGACAAGACAATGGATTTCAAGACAACCGAAGCGTCCGAGGACCTCGGCGGGCTGGCCCGCACGATCACCGAATCGGTCAGCACACCGGAGCGCCAGCGCGAACTCGACGGTCTCGACGAACGCTTCGATGAGACGCTGTGGAAGAAGCTGATCGAAGCCGACATCCTGTCGACCGCTGCGCCGGAGTCCCTGGGCGGCGGCGGGTTCGGAGTTCTGGAGCAGGTCGCGGTGCTTGTCGCGCTCGGCAGGCAGATGGCCGCGGTGCCGTATCTGGAATCGGCGGTACTCGCCGCGGGCGCGCTGGCGAAGTTCGGGTCAGACGCGCTCCGGAAGGAGTGGGCGGGGCCCGCCATCAACGGCGAGAAGATCCTGTCGGTCGCGCTCGACGGCGAGATGGGCGAGGGCCCGGTGCGGGCCCAGGCCGTTGAAGCAAACGGCTCCGGGTTCCGGCTGACCGGCACCCGCACGCAGGTCGGCTACGGCCCCGTCGCAGATGCATTCCTCGTCCCCGCCGAAACCGATTCGGGCACCAAGGTCTTTGTTGTCGCCGCGTCCGATCCGGGGGTGACGGTCGAATCATTGCAGACCACGGGCCACGGCAGCGTTGCGCATCTCGAACTGCAGGGCGTCGAATTGAGCGGCGACCGGATCGTCGGTGGCGAAGACGTGCTGGCCTGGTTGACGACTCACGGCACGCTGGGCCGCAGCGCTTTTCAGCTCGGAGTGCTGGAGCGGGCGCTTGAGCTCACCGCCGAATACGCCCGCGAACGTGAACAGTTCGAGCGGCCGATCGGCAGCTTCCAAGCGGTCTCCTCGCGGCTGGCCGACGGCTACATCGACGTGAAGGCGTTGCGGTTGACCGTGACACAGGCGGCGTGGCGGCTGTCCGAGGATCTCCCGGCCGATGTCGACGTCAACACCGCGGCGTTCTGGGCGGCGGAGGCGGGCCATCGCGTCGCCCACACCACCGTGCACGTTCACGGCGGCGTCGGGATCGACACCGACCACCCGGTGCATCGGTATTTCCTGGCGGCCAAGCAGACCGAGTTCGCGGTCGGCGGTGCCACCGGGCAGCTGTTGCGTATCGGTCGCGAACTGGCCGACACCCCGGCTTGAACACCGCGACCGGAGGGAGCCATTGAACCCGGCGACGGGAAGCGAGCTGCCAACCGTAACCTCGCTGATCACACCGCTGGTCGACGTCGACGACCGCGGTGTCTACTTCGAGGACACGTTCACACCCTGGCGTGAGCACATCAGACATGGCGCGGCGGTGGCAGCGGCGCTGCGCGCCCGCATGGATCCCGACAGGCCGCCGCATGTCGGCGTGCTGCTGCAGAACACACCGTTCTTCTCGTCGGTTCTGGTGGCGGCCGGACTGACGGGCATCGTGCCGGTCGGGCTCAACCCAGTGCGTCGCGGTGCGGCGCTGCAACGTGATATTGCACACGCGGATTGCCAAGTAGTGCTGGCGGATTCGGCGTCGGCATCCGTCGTCGGCGACATCGACCACATCGATGTCGACTCTCCAGAGTGGGCCGCCGAGGTCGCGGCATATGCCGACGAGCCGGTGGTCGCGTACGAGGCCGACCCGCGCGACCTGTTCATGTTGATCTACACGTCGGGCACCAGCGGCGATCCCAAGGCGGTCAAGTGCAGCCAGGGCAAGGTCGCCATCGCCGGTGAGATGATGACGCAGCGCTTCGACCTCGGACCCAGCGACGTCTGCTACGTGTCGATGCCGTTGTTCCACTCGAACGCGGTGCTGGTGGGCTGGTCGGTGGCCTTCGCATCGCGCAGTTCACTTGCGCTGCGGCGCAAGTTCTCCGCGTCGCAGTTCCTTCCGGACATCCGCCGGTTCGGCGCCACGTACGCCAACTACGTGGGCAAGCCGTTGTCGTATGTGCTCGCCACGCCAGAACAACCCGACGATGCCGACAACCCCCTGCGCGCGGTCTACGGCAACGAAGGCGCGCCGGCCGATGTCGAGAGGTTCGCCCGCCGATTCAACACGCCGGTCATGGACGGGTTCGGTTCGACAGAGGGCGGTATTGCGATCGGCCGCACACCGGACACCCCACCCGGGTCGCTTGGTCCGCTGCCGCCGGGCACCGAGATCCTCGATGTCGAGACCGGCGAGCCATGCCCGCCCGGTGTCACCGGTGAGCTTGTGAACACCTCTGACGCAGGGCGATTCGAGGGCTACTACAACGATCCGGACGCAGACGCCGAGCGCATGCGTGGCGGGGCGTATCACAGCGGCGATCTGGCCTACCGCGACGAGAGCGGTTACGCCTACTTCGCGGGCCGGCTCGGCGACTGGATGCGTGTCGACGGCGAGAATCTCGGTTCGGCCCCGATCGAGCGGGTGGTGCTGCGCCATCCCGACATCGTCGAGGTGGCGGTCTACGGGATACCGGCGCCCGATGTCGGCGATCAGGTGATGGCCGCGGTGCTGTTGACCGAGGGCGCGTCGTTCGATGCGGAGAAGTTTCGTGCGTTCCTCGCCGAACAGACCGACCTCGGCCCGAAGCAGTGGCCGTCCTTCGTGCGGGTGTGCACCGACCTGCCGCGCACCGAGACGTTCAAGATCATCAAACGTCAGCTGCAGGCCGAGGGGACCGACTGCGAAGATCCGGTGTACGAGATCACGCGGTAGTGGTTGTCGGGGGCAGTTCGACCAAGACGTGCGATTCGTCGGATTCCGGCACGAGCAGCGCCTTTGACATGGGCTTTTCGACTACGCTTCGCTACGTCCTTTGGAGACGTCCTTTGGATGACGCTTCGCTGGAGACGTCCTTTGGAGACCACGACAGGAGTTGACTGATGAGGCGCACGGCGATCACCGGGGTGGCCACGCTGGCTGCCGCCTTGGCCCTCGTGTTGGCGGGCTGCGGCTCGGACACCAAGACCGAACCGAGCACCAGCACGTCGGAAACCACGACCAGCACACGACGACGAGCGCCAAGGCCGCTCCCACGACGACGGCCAAGGTCGCGCCGCGCGAAGAGGATGCCGCCGGTCCGAACCCGACGATCGCCAGCTACATCACGGAAAACAACATCCAGGAGACCCCCGTCAACCAGGGCGACCCCGGGGCGCCGACCATCGACCTGCCGATCCCCCCGGGCTGGGAGCCGGCCGGCGAGAACACCCCTGACTGGGCGTACGGCGCCATCATCTACTCGGGTCCCGAAGCCGCCGAGTACTCGCCGAGCATCGTCGCGCTGCTGTCGAAGCTGACAGGCAATGTCGACCCGCAGCAGATCATCGATCTGGCTCCCGGCGAACTGCAGAACCTGCCGGGTTGGAGCGCGTCGAACGAGGGCCAGAACAGCACCCTCGGCGAGTATCCCGCCTACCAGCTCGGTGGCACCTGGGAGTCGGATGGGCAGACCAAGATCGTCGCCCAGAAGACAGTCGTGATCCCCGGCGCGACGGACTCTATGTACTGCAGCTCAACGCCGACGGCCTGGAGGATCAGGACGACATCGTCAACGCCGCAACCGAAGTCATCGACGAACAGACGAAGATCACGCCGTAACAGCGGGACGCGACGCCGCCAGAGTGCCCTGCGCTTTGGCGGCGTTTGTCGTGGCGGGCTAGGACTCCCGGATACCGTCGAGCCGTTTCGAGGCCTCGTCGAAACCCGCGACCAGCTCGGCGATGATGTCTGCGACGGGCCGGATTTCGTTCATCCGGCCGACGATCTGGCCGACCGGCATCGCGACGGTATCGGGATTGTCCGACTCGTTCATCCGCTGATGGGCCTCGCTGACGAGGATGTTCTGCAGCGGCATCGGTAGCGGCTCAGGTGCGTCGGGCTCATCCCAGGCATCGGTCCACTTCGACTTCAGCAGGCGCGCAGGCTTACCGGTGTAGATGCGGCGCCGCACGGTGTCGCTCGAGTTGGCGCGCAGCAGCGCCTCCTGGATGGTCGACATCCCGGATCGGCTTGCGATGGCCGAGGTCGTATTCGGCCGAGGTCAGGAACGCCGAGCCCATCCACACGCCCTGTGCGCCGAGTGCGAGTGCCGCGGCCACCTGGCGGCCGGTGCCGATACCGCCCGCGGCGAGCACGGGGGCGCTGATCGCCAAGCGCGTCAACGATTTCCGGCCACAGCACCATCGAGCCGATCTCGCCGGTGTGCCCGCCGGCCTCGTGGCCCTGCGCCACGACGATGTCGACTCCGTTCTCGACATGGCGTTGCGCATGCTTGGCGCTGCCTGCCAGCGCGGCCACCGGCACACCGGCTGCGTGGACCTGGTCGATGACGTCCTTCGGGGGTGAGCCCAGGGCGTTGGCGATCAGTTTGATCGGATGCTTGCAGCGCCACCTCGACGTGCGACCGGGCCACCGAATGCAGCCAGCCGAGCACGCCCGCGTTTCGCTCCTCGTCCTCGGGCAACGGCGGAACCCCAAGGTCGGCAAGGGTTTTGTCGACGAAGTCACGGTGGCTCTGCGGGATGAGCTTGTCGATATCGGCTGGCCGTGCCCTCCTGCGGCACCTTGGCGGGCATGACGACGTCGACACCGTAGGGCTTGCCGTCGGTGTTCTCGTCCATCCAGCACAGCACGTCCTCGAGGTCGTCGGCGTCGTTGAACCGCACGCAGCCGAGCACGCCGAGCCCGCCCGCCTTGCTGACCGCGGCCGCGACCTTCTCCGACGGCGTGAAGACGAATATCGGATAGTCGATGCCGAAGCGGTCACACAGTTCCGTGCGCATCAAGACGTGGATCCCACATGGTTGGCGTGTGCGTCGTCGGCGGGCCGTTCCTCGGTGGTGTCCTTGGCCCACCGGTAGTCGGGCTTGCCGGCGGGCGTCCGGTGGATCTCGTCGACCCACCAGAGCTTGCGCGGCACTTTGTATCCCGCGATCTCCTGCCGCACGAACGTGTCGAGTTCGGCCAGCGACGGGGTGGTGCCCGGCCTGCGGTGCATGACGGCGGCGACGCAGTTGCCGAAGCGCTCGTCGGGGACGCCGACCACCAACGCGTCGAACACGTCCGGATGGCCCTTGAGCGCGGCCTCGACCTCTTCGGGGTAGATCTTCTCGCCGCCGCTGTTGATCGACTGCGAGCCGCGGCCGAGCATCGTCACGGTGCCGTCCTCGTCGACCTCCGCGTAGTCACCCGGGATCGCATAGCGCACACCGTTGATAAGTCTCTGAAGGTCTGCCGGGTTTTTTCTTCGTCCTTGTAGTAGCCGACCGGGATGTTGCCCTTCTTGGCGATCATTCCGCGCACGCCGGAGCCGGGCTTGACCTCGTTGCCGTCCTCGTCGAGAACGACGGTGCGGTGGTCGATCGTCACCCGCGGGCCGCCGGTGTGCGACTGCGCCCTTGGCCACGATGCTGGTGCCGCCGAAGCCGGTCTCCGACGAGCCGATCGAGTCGGTGATCACCCGGTTGGGCAGCAGTTCGAGGAACTTCTCCTTGATGCTCGTCGAGAACAGCGCCGCCGTGCTGGCCAACAGGAACAGGACGACAGGTCGTGCTCGTTGCCGCCGTCATGCAGCTTGGTCAGTGCGTCCAGCAGCGGCCGCGCCATCGCGTCGCCGGTGAAGAACAGCAGGTTCACCTTGTGCTTCTCGATCGTGCTGCCAGACCTCGTCGGCGTCGAATTCCGGTGCCAGCACGGTGGTTTGGCCGGAGAAGATCGACATCCAGGTCGCCGACTGCGTGGCGCCGTGGATCATCGGCGGGATCGGGTAGCGGACCATCGGCGGATTCTCGGCGGCGGCCTTGGCCAGGTCGTACTCGTCCGGCGACGAATTCGCCCGTCGCGAAGTCGGTTCCGCCGAACAGCACGCGGTAGATGTCCTCGTGGCGCCACATCACGCCCTTCGGGAAGCCGGTGGTGCCGCCGGTGTAGAGCAGGTAGATGTCGTCGGCGCTGCGCTCGCCGAAGTCGCGGTCGGGCGAGCCCTGCTCGAGCGCGGAGTAGAACTCGACGCCGCCGTAGCGCTGGTAGTCGTCGGTCGCTGCCGTCCTCGACCGACCAGGATGGTCTTGACGTTGGGGGTCTCGGGCAGCACGTTGGCGACCCGGTCGGCGTACTGGCGCTCGTGCACCAGCGCGACCATGTCGGAGTTGTCGAACAGGTACTGCAGCTCGCCCTCGACGTAGCGGAAGTTGACGTTGACCAGGATGGCGCCCGCCTTGACGATGCCCAGCATCGCGATGACGATCTCGATGCGGTTGCGGCAGTACAGCCCGACCTTGTCGTCCTTCTTCACGCCCTGGTCGATCAGGTAGTGCGCCAGGCGGTTGGCCTTCTCCTCCAACTGGGCGTAGGTGAGCTGTTCGTCGCCGCAGATGAGGGCGACACGGTCTGGCACGGCGTCGATGGCGTGCTCGGCGAGGTCTGCAATGTTCAGGGCCACGGCACCAAACTAGAACGTGTTACATTTCCAGACAAGTCTGTGGCATCGACGCTGGAAGGCGGACTAGTCCGTGAGCGACGCAGAAACACCGAAAAAGGCCCCGACGCCCTCATTGAGCAGCGCGGACACACCTTGATCCTGACGCTGAACCGGCCGGAGGCGCGCAACGCGCTTTCCACCGAGATGCTCTCGATCATGGTCGAGGCCTGGGACCGCGTCGACAACGATCCGGAGATCCGTTCCTGCATCCTGACCGGCGCGGGCGGCTACTTCTGCGCGGGCATGGACCTCAAGGCGGCGACCGGCAGCCGCCGGGCGACTCGTTCAAGGACGGCAGCTACGACCCGATCGCGCATCGACGCGCTGCTCAAGGGCCGCCGGCTGACCAAGCCGCTGATCGCGGCCGTCGAGGGCCCGGCCATCGCGGGCGGCACCGAGATCCTGCAGGGCACCGACATCCGCATCGCGGGCGAGAGCGCCAAGTTCGGCATCTCGGAGGCCAAGTGGAGCCTGTACCCGATGGGCGGCTCGGCGGTGCGGCTGGTCCGCCAGATCCCCTACACCATCGCCTGCGACATGCTGCTGACCGGACGCCACATCACCGCCGCCGAGGCCAAGGAGTATCGGGCTGATCGGCTACGTCGTGCCGGACGGCACGGCGCTGGACAAGGCGCTGGAGATCGCCGAGGTGATCAACAACAACGGCCCGCTGGCCGTGCAGGCCATCCTGAAGACGATCCGCGAAACCGAGGGCATGCACGAGAACGACGCGTTCAAGATCGACACCGCAGAACGGCATCCAGGTGTTCCTGTCCGACGACGCCAAGGAAGGCCCGCTGGCGTTCAAGGAGAAGCGCGCGCCCAACTTCAAGATGCGCTAGGCAGCGCCATAATCTGGTGAACGCCCGCGCTGGGAAAACTCAGCGTGGCTTGGCTGCGAAATATTCTCTAGTACAGAGCGATTCGCTCCAACCTAACCGATACGCGTTGGCAATCCAATGCGCTCAGATTGATAGGTGACGGACGTCTGGCTGCGGGGATTGCATGAGGCGCCGCGTCGGTTGCGCTCAGTCTTTGAGCTCCACGATGATCTCGTAGAACTGCTCGTTGCCAGTGTTCACCGCCGCCTCCACGCCGCCCCGCTCGGAGTACGGCACCTTGCCGGGCGTCACATCTTCTTCGAACCGCTGGCCGGCGTATTCGGCCCAGGCACCCTTGCTCTCCGGTTCGAAGTCCGCCGCCACACGGTCCCTAGGATCAGTCTGTGCCGTCAACGGTGCGGCGATCGGCGGCGGCATGTGCCTCACGCTCGGCGCCGATGTAAGGCTCGCGGGCGAGTCGGCCTACTTCCGTGCCGCCGGCATCAACAACGGCCTGACCGCCACCGAACTCGGGCTCAGTTTCCTGTTACCGCGCGCCATCGGGTCATCGCGCGCCTTCGAACTCATGTTGTCGGGCCGTGATGTCACAGCGCAGGAGGCCGCCGCGATCGGCCTGGTCTCGCGCGTGGTACCCGACGATGAACTGCTGACCGAGGCGCTCGATCTCGCCGATCAGATCAACGGCTGGAGCACACAGGGCACGGCGCTGACCAAGCGGACCATGTGGGCCGGTCTCGAGATGGGTGCCCTTCGCGGCGCGATCGAGATGGAAACCAACACGCAGCTGTTCGTCCGCCTGACCACTCAGAACTTCGAGGAAGCCGTTCGGGCACGCAAAGAAGGCCGCCGCCCAGACTTCAAAGACTGACCGCGCCAGCTGAATCCGCTCGGCACATACTGGTCGAGCAGCATCGACTCGGGAAGGTGTTGTCGATAGCCAACGGTGGAGTTCAGTCGCGGAGGCCACCTCCACCTAGGAGAACCGATCGGTCTCGATCATGGCGAACTCCTTCTGTGGCCAGGGTCGGCGCGCGACGACGTCGCATCATCTCCGGCCAGTCCTACGACCACTATGTCGACAGCTGAATCGATGACCTCATCGGAGGGCAGAACGCCGTGCATCAAGACGGAATGGGTAACCATTCCGCCCAACATCTGAAGAGCCGCTTCAGCCCTGGCTCCGTAGCGAGCGCGCGCAAGGTTTCCCGCATTGGGCGCTCCCCTTCTGCGACGAAGGAGTCCGGATGGCTACGACGTAGGGGTTCGTTTGCGCCTTCTCCGCCAGGGTTGCCAGTGCCCTGTCCAACTTGTGCTCAACCATCGCCCGGCAGAAACTGGCGATCTCGCCGCGAAGATCTTCGCGGGGATTCCCCGTCGGTTCGTGATGGGGCATCTCTCCGTACCGTGCGAAGGCGGCGCGGACCAGGTCGATCCGCTCAGGCCAATGGGCATAGATGGTTGCCCGCGAATAACCGGCCTCCACCGCGACCCGTGCCGGTGTGACGGCTTCCCAGCCATCTTGAATCAACACCCTCAGCGCGACTTCGGGCACATCGTTTTGTGTCCGAACTACCCGCCGGTCGCGTCTGGCCCTGGGCTCGCGGACCTTCGACATTGATCCACTCCGTCCCCCGGTTGTCATACGAGAAGTGCACCGTTACTGTACACAACGTCTAGAAATAGACACCGTGTCGTTTAACTCGTGATGGAGGGACTGTATGGGCCTCCTCACCTCCGTCACCCAGAAGGCCAAACCGTCGTCATTGGGACCACGTTGGTGGCCTTGGTGCTGACGATTGCCGCGGGACCTCACCCGGCCTGCCCGATCCGGATCATGACCGTGCCCCGAAGCGTCCGGTGCCGTGCCGAGCTGCCCGTCAAGGCCGACCGGTGAAAGCCAAGTCCAGCATCGGGCGCGCGGGCGCCCGAAGCTGGCTGGTCTGGGTGACCATGGGAATCGTCGCGCTGGCGGCGTTCGCGGTCTACCGTCTGCAGGGCGCCTTCGACGCACAGCAGAAGACCGCATCCCAGGGAACGCTCCCGGACGAGATCGTGCCCTTCAACCCCAAGCGGGTGGTGCTCGAGGTGTTCGGCGATCCGGGCGCGACGGCGACGATCACCTATCTGGACGTGGACTCCCGCCCGCAGCGCGTCGACGGCGCGACCCTGCCCTGGTTCTACGACGATTCGACCACCACACCGGCGGTGCTGACCAATATCCAAGCTCAAGGCGACGGGTACACCCTGGGCTGCCGCATCACCATCGACGGGGTAGTCAAGGTCGAAAGGTCCTCGGTCGGCGCGGACGCCTACGTCTACTGTCTGGACAAATCCGGATGAGCAAACATGCCGGTGAGGACGACGCAGCCCCGGGGCGCATCGCGCGCCTGATCCGGATCTTCGCGATCCCGATCGCGATGATCTGGCTGGGTCTGGCCGCGTCGAGCAACGCGCTGATCCCGCAGCTCGAAGAGGTCGGCCGCATCCACAATGTGGCGCAGAGCCCCAAGGACGCGCCGTCGGTGATCGCCAGCCAGCGGGTGGGCAAGGTGTTCGGCGAGTATCGAGTCCGACAGTCTCGGTCACCATCGTGATCGAAGGCGATCAGCCGCTGGGGGACGAAGCGCACCGCTTCGGCGACGCCCTGGTGGCCGCGATGACGGCCGACACCAAACACGTGGAGCACGTCCAGTACTTCTGGGGTGACCCGCTGACGGCCGCGGGTTCGCAGAGCAACGACGGCAAGGCCGCCCTACGTGCAGGTCTACCTGGCCGGCAACGCAGGGCGGCAGCCAGGCCAACGAATCGGTCGCCGCCGTCCGCGAGATCGTCGACGAAACCCGCGCGCCGGCGGGCGTCAAGGCCTATGTCAGCGGCCCGGCAGCGCTGGTCGCCGACGAGTTCGAAGTCGGCGCAGGGCAGCCACATCAAGGTCACCGCGCTCACCTTCGGGGTGATCGCGGATCATGCTGCTGATCGTCTACCGGTCCATCACCACCGCGCTGCTGACCCTGGTGGCGGTGGGCGATCGAGATGGCCGCAGCCCGCGGTGTGGTGGCCTTCCTGGGACACACCGGGATCATCGGGCTGTCGACCTACGCGACGAACCTGCTGACCCTGCTCGTCATCGCCGCCGGAACCGATTACGCGATATTCCTGCTGGGCCGCTATCAGGAAGCCCGCCAATCCGGCTAGGATCGGATGACGGCGTACTACATCATGTACCGCGGCACCGCGCACGTGATCATGGGTTCGGGACTGACCGTAGCCGGCGCGGTGTTCTGCCTGCGGTTCACCCGGATGCCGTACTTCCAGAGCCTGGGCATCCCGGCCGCCCTGGGCGTGCTGGTCACCCTGGTGGCCGCGCTGACCCTGACACCCGCGGTGATCGTCGATCGGCAGCACCTTCGGTCTGTTCGACCCCAAACGCGCCATGCGGACCCGCGGGTGGCGCCGGATCGGCACCGCCATCGTCCGCTGGCCCGGGCCGATCCTGGTGGCGTCGATCGCGGTTGCGCTCATCGGCCTGCTCGCGCTGCCGGGGTACAAGACCAGCTACGACGCGCGGCCGTACCATGCCCGACTGGCGCACCGGCCAAGGTCGGTTACGCGGCCGCCGAACGGCACTTCTCCACGGCCCGGCTCAACCCCGAAGTCCTGATGATCGAAGCCGATCACGATCTGCGCAACCCCGGCGAACATGATGGTCCTGGAACGGGTCGCCAAGGCGGTCTTCCACACGCCCGGCATAGCGCAGGTGCAATCCATCACCCGGCCGCTGGGCACCCCGCTCGACCACACCTCGATGCCGTTTCCAGATCAGCGCGCAGAGCTCCGCGCAGATCCAGAACCTGCAGTTCCAGCAGGACCGCGCGGCCGACCTGGCTCAAGCAGGTCACCGAGATCGACACGCAGGATCGAGATCCTCCAGCAGCAGTATGCGCTGCAGGCAGCAGAGCCGCCGCCGCCACCGCACGAACAGGCCGCAGGCCTTCGACGAAACCGTCGAGACCGTCAAGGAACTGCGGGACAAGATCGCCAACTTCGACGACTTCTTCCGTCCACTGCGCAACTACTTCTATTGGGAGCCGCACTGTTTCGACATCCCGATCTGCTCGGCGGTGCGGTCGGTCTTCGACGCCCTCGACGGGGTCGACGCGCTGACCGACCAGTTCGGTCAGGTCACCGCGAGCCTGGACAAGCTCGACGCGCTGCAACCCCAACTGCTGGAGTTGATCCCGCAGCAGATCGCCAGTCCAGGAGCGCAACAGGGAACTGCCGATGTCCAACTACGCCACCCAGACCGGGCTGCTACGACCAGACGGCGGAGGCGCTGAAGAACGCCGACCGCGATGGGCGAGGCCTTCGACGACGCGAAGAACGACGACTCGTTCTATCTGCCGCCGGAGGCGTTCGACAACCCCGAGTTCAAGCGCGGCCTGAAACTGTTCCTCTCCCCGGACGGCAAGGCCGCCCGGATGATCATCACCCACGAGGGCGATCCGGCTACCCCGCAAGGCATCTCGCATATCGACCCGATCCGTCAGGCCGCACAGGAGGCGCTCAAGGGCACCCCGCTGGCGGGCTCGAGCATCTACATCGGCGGTACCGCGTCGACCTACAAGGATATGCAGGATAGCGCGAAATACGACCTGCTCATCGTCGCGATCGCCGCGCTGTGCCTGATCCTGCTGATCATGATGTTCATCACCCGTAGCCTGGTCGCGGCGTTGGTCATCGTCGGCACGGTGGCGCTGTCGCTGGGCGCCTCGTTCGGGTTGTCGGTGCTGGTCTGGCAGCACATGCTCGGGATTCAGCTGTACTGGATCGTGCTGGCGCTGGCGGTGATCATCCTGCTGGCCGTGGGATCGGACTACAACCTGCTGGTGATCTCCCGGTTCAAGGAGGAGATCGGGGCGGGTCTGAACACCGGACTCATCAGGACGATGGCCGGCACCGGGTCGGTGTGTGACCGCCGCGGGCCTGGTGTTCGCGTTCACGATGGCGTCATTCGTCGTCGGCGACCTGCTGGTGCTCGCCCAGATCGGCACGACCATCGGCGTCGGCCTGATCTTCGACACCCTGATCGTTCGCTCGTTCATGACCCCGTCGATCGCCGCGCTGATGGGCCGGTGGTTCTGGTGGCCCCTGAAGGTGCGGCCCCGCCCCGCCAGTGCGATGCTGCGGCCCTACGGCGCCCGGCCGTCGGTACGGGCCCTGCTTCAGTGCGAGGACGAGGGCGCCGAGGAGTTCGTCGGGCAGCCAGATCGATAAAGGACCTCGTCGGGTAGGCCTACGACCGGCTCATGGCCCAGCTGGCAGGGGGCACACCGATGCCTCGGTCAGGTCGATGTCGTCCAGCGTCGCGGTCTCGGGATTCGTCACTTGGACCCGACCTTCGTGGACTCCACCAGCCGGCCGAACTTCCGTAGCATGCGGCGAACCATGAAGCCCATGACCGGATCCGTCAGCGTCGACACGAAGGCAGGGCCCTGTCGAGCGTTCTTCATCGCCATGGTCCAGTCGACCCGACATCTGCCGGCGCCCAGGTCGGTGACGCGGTAGTCCTCGGCGAAAGCTTCGATCCCCTTCTTGGACGCCTCGTTGAACCGGAACGCCATCCGGACGCCGAGTTCGTAGGCGATGAACTCCTCGTACCCGATGATGCCGCCGCGCATGTGCACCGTGCGCGTCGACCCGACCTCGATCGGGAAACCGGAAATCCATTCGACCTTGGTGATCGGCCACGCCCAACGCGTCCAGGCGTCGGCGTCGAGAAAGACGTCGAACACTTCCTCGGGGCTCGCGGCGATCGCCACGCTCGCCACATACCGCGTCGGTGCTTCATCGAAGAACTCAAGGCCGACGTCCTCGCACTGGTATCTCATGTCTGACTCCTCACAGGGGTGGCGATGACGGGGACGACGAACTGCTCGATCATGCGGCGCTCCGCCTCCTCGTCCGGACCGGGCATGGCGAGCAACATCACGACGGATCGCAACATCCAACCGGCTCGCTGCTCGAGTTCGTCGTGTTCGATCGGCGACTCGGCGAGTTGGCCGATCAGTCCAGCCGACATGGACTGAAGCAGCGTGGAACTCTGGCTCACCGCGATCGGGACGGCCATGTTCTCGGGTTCGAACCAGACCGCCAGCAGCGGATCGGCCCGGACATGCGCGATGCCGCCGAGGATGCGTTCCACGATCGTGTCGGGTGCCCCGGCCTCCCGGTCGGCGGCCATCTGGTTGGCGATCCGCAGCGTTGCGCGATGCACGTATGCGTGATGCAGCGACTCTTGGTCCGGGAAGTACCGGTACAGCGTGGCGCGCGAGCAACCGGCCACTCGCGCGACGTCGACCATCGTGGCGCGCGCGACTCCGAAGGTAGCGAATGCCGTGCCGGCAGCGTCGAGCAACTCGTCGACCGCGTGGTCGACATCAGCGTGGCGCCGCCAGCCACTATTAGACATATCAGCCAGTGTGTCTCATTGTGTCGCACGAATCAACCGGTCCGCGGGCGGGCGCTTCGAATCCCGACGACACCGTCCTCATCGACAAACCCCGGCCGCACACCACAGTGATCACGCTGAACCGGCCAAAACGAATGAACTCGATGGCGTTTCACCTGATGGCGCCGCTGCACGAGGCCTTCGAGACGGTCGCCGCGGACAACGCATCGCCCTGCTGGCGATCCGCGAAAGACTCAGCCCGTCGTTCCGGCCATGCAACGCATGCCGCAACCCGTGATCTGTGCCGTCAACGGTGCGGCGATCGGCGGCGGCATGTGCCTCACGCTCGGCGCCGATGTAAGGCTCGCGGGCGAGTCGGCCTACTTCCGCGCCGCCGGCATCAACAACGGCCTGACCGCCACCGAACTCGGGCTCAGTTTCCTGTTGCCGCGGGCCATCGGATCATCGCGCGCCTTCGAGCTCATGTTGTCGGGCCGCGATGTCACCGCCCAGGAGGCTGCCGCGATCGGCCTGGTCTCGCGCGTGGTACCCGACGACGAACTCCTGAGCGAGGCGCTCGATCTCGCCGATCAGATCAACGGTTGGAGCACTCAGGGCACGGCGCTGACCAAGCGGACCATGTGGGCCGGTCTCGAGATGGGTACCCTTCGCGGCGCGATCGAGATGGAAACCAACACGCAGCTGTTCGTCCGCCTGACCACTCAGAACTTCGAGGAAGCCGTTCGGGCACGCAAAGAAGGCCGCCGCCCAGACTTCAAAGACTGACGCCGAGCCAGCTAGCCCAGCGGCTTGACGGGCGTGAACTCCACCGGCATCTTCTCCAGGCCGCTGACGAAGTTGGCCGGCCGCAGCGGAAGCTCCGCGTCCGAGGCCAGTCGCAGGTCGGGCAGCCGCTGCAGCAGCTTCGTCTGCATGATCGAAAGCTCCAGGCGGGCGAGCTGGTTCCCCAGGCAGAAGTGCGTGCCGAAGCCGAAGGCGAGGTGGTTGTTCGGATAGCGCTCGATATTGAAAGACTCGGGCTCTCAAAAATCTTCTCGTCGAAGTTGGCCGACTCGAACAGCAGGATCATCTTCTCGCCCTCTTTGAGGGCCGTCCCGTGAAACTCCGTGTCGGCGGTGATCGTCCGCGCCATGTTCTTCACCGGCGCCGTCCAGCGCAGCATCTCTTCGATCGCGTTGGGCAGCAGGTCCAGATCGTTGATCAGGCGCTGGTGCTGCTCGGGGTGGCGCAGCAGCTGGCGGGTGCCGCCGGACAGGGTGTGGCGCGTGGTCTCGTCGCCGCCGATCAGCAGCAGCAGGACCTCGGTGACGATCTGGTGGTCCTCGAGCTTGGATCCCTCGACCTCCGCGTGCACGAGGACACTGACCAGATCGTCGGTCGGCTCCGTCTTGCGTTCCTCGATCATCCCGGTCATGTAGTTGCTGTAGGTCGCGAACGCATCCATCGTGACCTGGATATCGGCTTCGGCGGCAGTGCTGCTCAGTGAACTGACCAAGTCGTCGGACCACTTGAGGAACATCTCGCGTTCCTCGGGTCGAACGCCGAGCATGTCGCCGATGACCGCCATCGGCAGCGGGGCGGCGAGGTCCCAGACGAAATCGCATTCGCCCTTCTCACACACCGCGTCGATCAGCGTGTCGCACAGCGAACTGATCGATGCCTCAAGGTCTTTCACACGCTTACGGGTGAAACCGGAGTTGACCAGCTTGCGTCGCAGCAGATGCTGCGGATCGTCCATCTCGATCATCATCTCGACGCCCGGCTGGTCGGGCCGGATGCCACCCGCGTTGGAGAAGAGTTCGGGCTTGCGTTCGGCCTCGATCACGGCTTGATAGGTCGCGCCGCGGCAAGCCCGTTGCGGTCCCGGAACACCGGTTCGTTGCTCGCGCATCCACCGGTAGCATCGGGGACGTGGGTCGTCCGGCGTAGAAAGCTCCGTCGGTTAGGTCCACATCCGGCTTCGTTGACATCGAAGTCGCCATTCGTCAAACCTCCTGCGCGTCGCCGAACGACATCTGCACGTTGCCAACCGATCCGGAGATCAGCGCACGTTTCGGGAAGCCTAACGAGGCGAGTTCCTTGGCGTACGGATGTTCGCCGAGCCGTACCTTCGCACCGCCGAGGCGGTAGCGCAGGCCCGATGGCGTCATCTCGAAGGGGATCTCGCGGGTGACGCCATCGCGGTACGAGTACGACGTCTGTCCCTGCGTACGCCCGGACAGCGGAACCGGCAGACCGGGGCGGAAATCCATCCCGAGCGCGAACTGGCCGTCGACGGTGAGGTCGAAGCTGAACTGGTGGCCGTCACGAATCGTGAAGTCGGCCATGACCTTCGGAAAACCCCAGATTTTCGTCCCCGCTTCCAGGGTGAACTCCTGGTCGACGGGCAGATGATGGATGAAGGCGCCCGCCGAACCCAAGGCGCGTGGTTCCCTTCGCGTCGACTCCCCGGCGGGTTGACCATCACATTGGTGCCGTACTCGTAGTACTCGCCCAGATCGCCGTCGATGTAGCGCATCAGCATCAGGACGACGATCGCGCGGCCCGGGAGGTACCGGCAGACCTGCAGGCCGCTGTAGTCGATCATCTGCTGCGCGGCGTCGGCGTCGACGGAGAACATCGCCATGTGCTGGGCGGCCTTGCGAATCTTCACCGGCATGGTCAGCACCGTGCCCGCGATCGTGTGCTGCGAGGTCATCGGGTCAATCTAGAACGCGGACTAGACAACTAGCAAGGAAGTGTCTACCCGAGTTCTACACCAGTGCGGCGAGATCGCGGATCTGCTCGGCGGAGCGCGCGCCGACGACCATCATCGTGACGCCCGCGGCCTCCCACGCCTTGATCTGTTCCTGCACGTAGTCGAGGTCGCCCACGATCGCGGAGTCGTCGACGAGCTCGTCGGGAATGATCTTGGCCGCTTGGTCTTTTCCGTCCTGCGTCCGGAACGGAACAGCTTGGTGACGTCGTCGACCACCTCGGCGTAGCCCATCCGGCGGTAGACGTCGGCGTGGAAGTTGGTGTCCTCGGCACCCATTCCGCCCATGTAGAGCGCCAGGTGCGGCTTCATCAGCTCCATGATCTCGGCGCGGTCGTCGGTCACCACCACCTGCGCCGTCGCGCAGATCTCGAAGTCCTCGCGGCTGCGGCGCGCGCCGGGTCGGGCGAAGCCCTCGTCGAGCCACTCGTTGTACATGCCGGCGATCCGCGGCGAGTAGAAGATCGGCAGCCAGCCGTCGCAGATCTCGGCGGCCAGCGCGACGTTCTTCGGGCCTTCGGCGCCCAGCATCACGGGGATGTCGGCGCGCAGCGGATGGGTGATGGGCTTGAGGTTCTTGCCCAGACCCGTGGTGCCCTCGCCGGTCAGCGGCAGCGGGTAGTGCGGTCCGTCGCTGTGCACCGGCGCCTCGCGGGCCCACACCTGGCGCAGGATGTCGATGTACTCGCGGGTGCGGGCCAGCGGCTTACCGAACTTGGCGCCGTACCAGCCCTCGACCACCTGGGGGCCTGATACCCCAAGGCCGAGGATGTGCCTGCCGCCGGACAGGTGGTCGAGCGTCAGCGCGGCCATCGCGCAGGCCGTCGGCGTCCTGGCCGACAGCTGGATGACCGACGTGCCCAGCCGCATCCGCGTGGTTTCCCGCCCCCACCAGGCCAGCGGCGTGTACGCGTCCGAACCCCACGCCTCGGCGGTGAACACGGTGTCGAATCCGGCGTCCTCGGCCGCGGCCACCAATTCGGCGTGGTTCTCCGGCCGCTGCGCGCCCCAGTAACCCAGTTGAAGTCCTAGCTTCATTAGCACCAGCCCTCTCCGAGCCGCCCGACACGTGGTTGAAACCATTCTTAGAACCTGTTCTACTCGATGCCGTGACCACCAGCCAAAGCAGCCCGGTGCAGATCGATCCGCATGAGCCGCCACTTTCGGCACCGTTGCGGCTTTCATTCGACTACACCCGTTCAGTCGGACCACTCCTGTCCCAATTCTTCACCGCGCTGCGCGACCGACGCGTCGTCGGCGTGCGGGGTTCGGACGGTCGGGTGCTCGTGCCGCCTGCCGAGTACGACCCCGTCACGTATGAGGAATTGACCGAGATCGTACCGGTGAGCAGCGTCGGAACCGTGGTGTCCTGGACCTGGCAGCCCGAACCGCTCGAGGGCCAACCACTGGACCGCCCGTTCGCCTGGGCGCTGGTGAAGCTCGACGGGGCCGACACCTCTCTGCTCCACGCTGTCGACGCCGGGTCGTCCGACGCGATGAGCACCGGTGCCCGAGTACACGTGCACTGGGTTGACGAACCGGTCGGCGCGATCACCGACATCGCCTACTTCGCGTTGGGTGATCAGGCTGAGAAAGTCCCCGAGGTGACGGACGACCGGGACCCGGTGACGATGCTCGTCGTTCCGACGACGATCGAAATCCAGCACACCGCTTCACTTCCCGAGAGCGCGTTCCTGCGTGCGCTCGAGGAGGGCAAGCTGCTCGGCGCCCGCACCGGAGAAAAAGGCAAGGTGTACTTCCCGGCGCGAGAGGCCGATCCGGCGACGGGCCAGCAGCTCGACGAGTTCATCGAACTGCCCGACAAGGGCACCGTGACGACGTTCGCGATCATCAACATCCCGTTCGCGGGCCAGCGCATCAAGCCGCCCTATGTCGCGGCGTACGTGCTGCTCGACGGCGCAGACATCCCGTTCCTGCATCTGGTCACCGAGATCGACGCGACCGATGTGCGGATGGGCATGCGGGTCGAGGCGGTGTGGAAACCCCGCGAGGAGTGGGGCCTTGGCATCGACAACATCGACTACTTCCGGCCGACGGGTGAACCCGACGCCGACTACGAAACCTACAAGCACCACCAGTAAGGGATGCCCACATGACTTCTCGTGACGTTGCCGTCGTGGGCTTCGCCCATGCTCCGCATGTGCGCCGCACCGAAGGCACCACCAACGGCGTCGAAATGCTGATGCCGTGCTTCGCCGAGCTGTACGCAGGATCTGGGCATCAAGCAGACCGACATCGGATTCTGGTGCTCGGGTTCCTCGGATTACCTTGCCGGGCGCGCATTCTCGTTCCTCTCCGCGATCGACTCGATCGGTGCGGTTCCGCCGATCAACGAATCGCACGTGGAAATGGACGCCGCGTGGGCGCTCTACGAGGCCTACATCAAGATCCTGACCGGCTCGGTGGACACCGCCCTGGTCTACGGCTTCGGCAAGTCCAGCGCCGGGGTGCTGCGCCGCGTGCTGGCGATGCAGACCGACCCGTACACGGTGGCACCCCTGGTGCCCGACGCCGTGTCGACCGCCGGACTGCAGGCCCGGCTCGGACTGGACTCCGGGAAGTGGACCGCCGAACAGATGGCCCAGGTCGCGCTGGACTCCTTCGCGGTCGCCGAGCGCACCGACTCGGAGAAGCCTGCTAAAAGCATCGACGAACTGCTCTCCCGACCGTATTTCGCCGATCCACTGCGGCGCCACGACATCGCGCCGATCACCGACGGCGCATCGGCGATAGTGCTGGCCGCGGGCGACAAGGCCCGCGAGTTGCGCGAAAACCCGGCCTGGATCACCGGCTTCGAGCACCGCATCGAGACGCCGGTGCTTGGCGCCCGCGACCTGACCACATCGCCGTCCACGGCGGCGTCGGCGGCGGCCGCGACGGGTGGTGACACCGGGTCGATCGACGTCGCCGAACTCTACGCGCCGTTCACCCACCAGCAGCTGATCCTGACCGAGGCCATCGGGCTGGGCGACTCGACGAAGATCAACCCGTCCGGCGGCGCGCTGGCCGCCAACCCGATGTTCTCGGCGGGCCTGGAGCGGATCGGTTTCGCGGCCCGGCACATCTTCGACGGCTCCGCGCAGCGGGTGCTGGCGCACGCCACCAGTGGTGCTGCGCTGCAACAGAATCTCGTCGCCGTGCTGGAAGGGAAATAATCATGGCGGGCCAACTCGCTGCGGTGCTCGGCACCGGGCAGACCAAGTACGTCGCCAAGCGCAAGGACGTCTCGATGAACGGCCTGGTCCGCGAGGCCATCGACAAGGCACTCGCGGACTCGGGGTCGACATTCGACGACATCGACGCCGTCGTGGTCGGCAAGGCGCCCGACTTCTTCGAGGGCGTCATGATGCCCGAGCTGTTCATGGCCGACGCTGTCGGCGCCACCGGCAAGCCGCTGATCCGGGTGCACACCGCGGGCTCGGTCGGCGGGTCGACCGCCATCGTCGCGGCCAGCCTCGTCCAATCCGGCAAGTACAACCGCGTGCTGACGATGGCGTGGGAGAAGCAGTCGGAGTCCAATGCCATGTGGGCGTTGAGCATTCCGGTGCCCTTCACCAAGCCGGTCGGCGCTGGCGCCGGTGGTTATTTCGCCCCGCACGTGCGGTCCTACATCCGGCGGTCGGGGGCACCGACGCACATCGGCGCGATGGTCGCGGTCAAGGACCGACTCAACGGCGCGAAGAACCCGCTGGCGCACCTGCACCAGCCCGACATCACGCTGGAGAAGGTGATGGAGTCCCAGATGCTGTGGGACCCGATCCGATTCGACGAGACCTGCCCCTCGTCGGACGGTGCCTGCGCGATGGTGATCGGCAACGAGGAGATCGCCGACGCCCGTGTGGCCGAAGGTCACCCCGTCGCGTGGATCCACGCCACCGCGCTGCGCACCGAACCGCTGGCGTACTCGGGCCGCGATCAGGTGAACCCGCAGGCCGGCCGCGACGCCTCCGCCGCACTGTGGCGCGACGCCGGGATCACGAGCCCGATCGACGAGATCGACGTCGCCGAGGTCTACGTGCCGTTTTCGTGGTTCGAGCCGATGTGGTTGGAGAACCTGGGGTTTGCGCCCGAGGGCGAGGGCTGGAAGCTCACCGAGGCCGGCGAGACGGCGATCGGCGGGCGCATCCCGTTCAACCCGTCCGGCGGCGTGCTATCGAGCAATCCGATCGGCGCATCGGGCATGATCCGGTTCGCCGAGTCCGCGATCCAGGTGATGGGCAAGGCCGGTGACACACCAGGTCGAGGGTGCCCGCAAGGCGCTCGGCCACGCGTACGGCGGCGGTTCGCAGTACTACTCGATGTGGGTGGTCTCCTCAGACAAGCCGGCGAGCAAGCCGTGACGCGCATGCAGTACACCGTCAGCATCGCGTTCAGCCCCCTCGACCAGCTAATTGAAATCGCCAAGGCAGCTGAAGAACTCGGCTTCGACAACATCGCGCTGCCGGACTCGATCTTCTATTTCGAGAAACAGTCCGTCGACTATCCCTACACTGCCGACGGCAAGCGGATGTTCGATGAGAACTCGCCCTGGGTCGATCCGTTGATCCTCGCGGGTGCATTGGGTGCGGTGACCTCGAAGCTGCGCTTCTACACCAACGTGATGAAGCTCGGTTCGCGGAATCCGCTGCTACTGGCCCGACAGGTCGGGTCGGTGGCGAACCTGACCAACAACCGGTTCGGCTTCGGGGTCGGGATCGGCTGGGCTCCTGAGGAATTCGAGTGGTGCGGGGTGCCTTACGCGAAGCGCGGCAAGCGCGTCGACGAGATGATCGACGTCATCAAGCTGGTGCTCGCCGGCGGCATGGTCGAACACCACGGCGAGTTCTACGACTTCGACCGGCTGCAGATGAGCCCGGCACCGTCGGAGCCGGTGCCGTTCTACGTCGGCGGGCACACCGACGTCGCGCTCAAACGCGCCGTCCGGATCGGTGACGGCTGGACCAGCGCGATGATGACGTGCGACCAGCTGGCCGAGACGATCGCCAAGTTGAAGAAGCTGTTGGCCGAGAACGGCCGCGCCGACGACCCGTTCGAATACCAGGCCGTGTGTATCGACAAGTTCGGTGTCGACGGCCACCGCGACCTGGTCGCGGCGGGTGTCACCGACTACATCGGGATACCGTGGGTGTTCGAGGGACTCGCCTTCGATGCGCCGGTGGACAAGAAGATCGATTCGATGAAGCGGTTCGCCGAGACCTACATCCAATCGGGCTGGCAGGACTGACGGTGACCGTCACCGATCCGAACGCACCGGTTCACTTGGCGGGCAGGCGTTCCCGTGAGGCGGCGATCGCCCACGACAAGGACGCGTGGCTGGCGAACTTCGCCGACGACGCGATCGTCGAGGACCCGATCGGGCCGTCGCACTTCGACCCCGAGGGCAAGGGCCACCGCGGCAAGGAGGCGATCGCCAAGTTCTACGACATGGCGATCGCGCCCAGCGACCTGGAGTTCAATTTCGTCGAGACATATCAGTGCGGCAACGAGGAAGCCAACATCGGCCATATCGTGATCAGGGCCGCCGGCTACGAGGTGAAAGCCGAGGGCATCTTCACCTACCGCGTGAACGACGAGGGCAAGATCGTTGCGCTGCGGGCGTTCTGGGAACTCGACCGGGCCACGGCGAGCGCCCGCAAGATCTAGCGCGGGTTTGCGCTCAGTTGCCGGTGGGCAGCGCGATGTTCACCGTCGGTCGCAGTTGTTCTCTGAGGAACTGGAATCGCTGGTATTGCGTGACGGTGATCGGGCCGAATAGCCCTCGCTCTGAAGTTTGCGTGGCGGATATTTCAGATAGGTCTGCATCAGTTCCTTGACCGCCTCGTTGATGGTCACGAGGGTCCAGGTGTGTTCGGTGTAGTTGTTCATGAAGATGTCGTAGCGTTCCTGCGGGTCCTGCCAGAGATCGAAGATCTGGGGCACGGTCGCAACGTAGGCTTGCGCACCTTTCCAGCCGAGGTTGGTATCGACGGCGAGACCTCCGGTACTTGCACCGTCATCGCCGCGCAGATTGAAGACAGCCTTGTAGTGGCCGACGCGCACGGCCCCGGGGGTCAGTTCGTTCTCACTGAAGTAGAACCAGGACTTGCGTTCGGATGTGCCGCTTCCGAACAAGGCCGGTGACATGTCGTGGCTGTCGAAGATGATGGGCTCGCCCTCGCGGTCGTTGTCCGGCAATTGCGTGCCGGCCAGCGCGGCGAAGGTCGCCATGTAGTCAAGGCCGCCGACGATATCGAGAGTTGCGTGATCCGGCTTTGATCCCCGGGCCCCAAGCGATCGCGGGAACGCGATTGCCGCCCTCGCGAACGGTGCCCTTGGTACCTCGAAAGGGGGTGTAGCCCGCGTCGGGGTAAACGTCCTGCCAGGCGCCGTTGTCTGTCGTCCAGAACACATACGTGTTCTTGTCGAGGCCCAGCGAGCGGATCTTGTCCATGATGCGCCCGATCCGGGTGTCGTTCTCCACGATCGAATCGGCGTACTTCGACTTCGAGAGCGACTTGCCCTTGAAATCGGGGTGCGGCATGTTCGGCTGATGCACCTTCATGAAGTTGACGTGCATGAAGAACGGGGTTTCCGGACCGCCGCGTTGATCGTCGAGGAACTCCAGGGCATCTTTCTCGACATACTCGTCGAAGAAGGGGATGCCCACGACCCCTTTCTCCGGCGTATCAACATATTGGCCATTGACCTTGAAGTCCTCTTTCGGCTCCTCGCCCGCTTTGCCCGGACAACGCGCCCCGTGTCACCCGCTCGAACATCTCGCGGAGCTCTGGATCCATGTCGGGGAACCATTCGGGGTCGGCGTAGGTGTAGGCGTTGAGGTGATATAGCCCGCAGTGCGCGCATTTCGTCGAAGCCATGCGCGTTGGGTAGCGCATAGTCGGACTCTCCGAGGTGCCACTTGCCGGTGAAGAATGTCTTGTAGCCGGCTGTCTTGACCACAGACGCGAGAGTCCACTCGGCTGCCGGCAGCTCGCCGCCCTGGCCCTGGAAGGCCGCGGTCGTCATGCCGCTGCGACTCGGGATGCGTGAGGTGAGAACGCCTCGCGGCTGCGAGCGAATTTTCGCTTCGATGCGGGCACGCACATTAGCAAGGCCCGGACCCGTCGACCGGAAACAGTAAACGGCCGGGCCGGCGGCTTTGTTTCGCGGAGACAAGACTCGGTCGAGAGTTGGTCGGTTCGCGACATCGTCGAACGCCCGGGCCATCGGTAATTTTCACGACGTCCCCTCGATCACCGGCCCGCTTTGCGGAGAAATGAAGAGAACCATGACTTACTTGCAAGCCTTCCTCGTCTTCCTGATGGTCCTGTCCCCTGTGCTGCTTCCTGCGGTCATCAGCCTGTTCCACGCCTTGGTCGCTCTGGCGGCGCGAGTCGTACGGCGCGCGGAAGCCGGTCGCCCTCCGACCTCGGCGGGCCATTGCCGCCACACCGGCCTGACGACTGCCGTAACCTCATCTAGCAGGGAGAAACTGTGACCGCGCAAATCAACGAGACACACCGGACAACGCTACGTGCACTCGCCGACACGGTCGTGCCGTCGATGCAGCGGTCCGAGGACCCGACGGGTTTTTGGACACTCTGCGGCAGCGACCTGAAAGCGAACCTCGCCGTCGAACAGGCACTGACCGGGTTACCCGAGGAGCAGCGTGCAGGGATGCTCGCACTGCTCGACGGATTGCACGCACACGGGTTCCCCGACGCGTCGGTCTCCGAGCGTGAGCAGCTGATCAGAAGCGTCGCGCAGCTGGGTCCGGAGGCCGCCGCGGCGATGAACGCGCTCGTCTCGTTGACGCTGGCGTTCGCCTACACCGGACCCGATCCTGCGACCGCGACAAATCCGATGTGGGCCGGCTTCGGGTATCCCGGCGCCCCGGCGATCGCACCGGGCGGCGGGGACGCTCCCGCGCCGTTCGTTCCCCGGGACGGGGTGGTCGACGCCGACGTCTGCGTCATAGGTTCGGGGGCCGGCGGCGGCCTCATCGCGGCAAGCTCGCACAGTCGGGCCTGTCGGTCGTCGTGCTCGAGGCGGGTGGCGACTTCAACGAGTCTGACTTCAGCGGCCTCGAGCTGCCCGCGTTCCAGCAGTTGTTCTGGCGCGGCGGCCCGACCCCGACGGCAGACTTCAATGTCACGTTGCTGGCCGGCGGGACGCTCGGCGGGGGGCCGACAGTCAACTGGTCCAACTGCCTGCGCACGCCGGCGAAGGTGCGCGGACAATGGGCGCGAGAGTTCGGACTCGAAGGTCTCGACGGACCCGACTACGACCGTCACATGGAAGCGGTCTGGACGCGGCTGGGAGTCAACGGCGACTGCTCGGACCTCAACGGCCCCCATGAGCGCATGCGCGACGGGGCGGCCGCGCTCGGCTGGTCGTTCACGCCACTCGACCGCAACGCCGACCCGGCCGCGTACTCGCCCGACACCGCCGGCTACATCGGTCTCGGCGACCGCTCGGGCGCCAAGCTCGACGTGCGCCGCACCTATCTGCGCGACGCCGTCGAACGCAGGTGCTCGGGTGATCGTGCGCTGCCGCGCCGAGCGGGTGCTGACCGAGAACGGTCGCGCCTCCGGTGTGCAGGCGACGTTCGTGCATCCCCAAACCGGAGCGGACGTGCGCGTCGAGGTGCGCGCGCCCGCGCATCGTCGTCGCGTGCGGATCACTGGAGTCGCCGGCGCTGTTGCTGCGCTCCGGCATCGGCGGGCCGGCAGTCGGGCACTACCTGCACCTGCACCCCGTGGTCGCCACTCTGGCACTGCACGCCGAACCGCAGCGGCCATGGTGGGGCGCACCGATGACGGCGATGGTCGACGAGTTCGCCGACGTCGAAGACGATTACGGCTTTCTCATCCAGAACGCACAGTGGGCCACGTCCATCGTGGCCGGGGGGATGGCGCGGTCTTCGGGCGAGGAACTCAAGGAAACGATGGCGCGGCTGGAGAACGCCGCATGGTACGTCGGAATAGCGCGCGACCGCGGCTACGGCACCGTGACGATCGACGCCGACGGCGACGCGGTCGTCAACTATGCCCTCACCGACGAGGTCGACACGCGCATCGCGCACCGCTCGCTGGAGGCCCAGATCCGCCTGCACGCCGCTGCCGGCGCCCAGGAGATCGTGCCGTTCGCCGCAACCACGAAGCGTTGGCGCGCCGGCGACGACCTCGACGAGTTCATCGCCGAGATGCAGTGCCTCCCAATGGGTGCGGGTGGACACCGGCTGTTCTCTGCGCATCAGATGAGCAGTTGCCGCATGGGCACGGACCCGTCGACGTCGGTGGCGAATCCATCGGGTGAACTTCACGACGCGCCAGGCGTCTACATCGGCGACGCGAGCGCGCTGCCGACGGCCACTGGCGTGAACCCGATGATCTCGACGATGGCGATGGCGCACCGTACAGCCGAGGCGATTGCCCAGACGGCGGCGACCGCCACCTCCGCTGCCCGGTGACGGGAGCAGGAAATGGGGGGAGTGGTGAGGTTGGGAGGCTGTTGAGGGTGCTGAATGAGGAGCGCGATGCCGACAAATCGTGACGCCATAAAGGCCAACTTTCGACATATCGCAACTGCCGACGAGGCCTCGATACGAGGTCGGGCTGAAGTCGAGCGGGTGCTGCGGTCTGCTCGCGCCGGTCGCGCGGCGCTCGACGACACGAACTCGCCGAGCTGGCGCCATCGGTGAGGCACGCGCGCATCAGGGCGTTGTGGCAGAAATGCTCCGCGCATGGCGCATCGGCGTCGAAGTGTGTCGGCTACGCGCGTGAGGTCGGCGTCGCCTCGGCATCGAAGACGCTCAAGTGCTCGAATTCGTCGAGTCGACCTCGCGTGGTCCGACGTGGCCATGGTGACACGCCGCGGCGCATCGCAAGGCAGAGCTCGCTCGCGCGCTCTCAGAAGAGGAGGAACGCGCGGCGTTCGTGCGCGGCGCGCTCTTCGGGACGACGCTGCGGGCGAGCTTCGCGTTGCGCAGAGGCGCACGGTTTGGACCCGCAGCTGAATACGTTGCCGTCCGGGCGCGACTTGTCGAGAACATTCGGCGCGCACGCAGGAGCAGGCACTGGGCTTTCAACAGCTCGGGCAACGCCGACGTGGTCTGGCCGCAACGATCGACGGCGACATCGCAGGGTTCGTGCTCGACCGCCGCCCCGAGAAGTTGACGGTGTCGTCGGTTTCGGCCGCCGAGGCCGCTGGACCAGTTGGCAGAGTGTACGTCTGGCGGCGCGCGCGTTGATGACTGCAGAGGCGTGCGGTCTAACGGCGCCCACGACCTCGCCTCGCTCGGCGTGCGCGCGGCTGTAGCAATGGACAAGGACGTGGGCGCGCTGTTGCAGAAGCGCTACCTCGAGCGCTTGAGGTCGGCGGCTCGGCAAGCGAACTGGTGGCGACGCTGAGGGCCTATCTGACTGTGGATTGCACGTGGAACGCACGCCACAGGCTGTTCGTCCACGAGAACACGTGCGTTACGGTTGGCGCGCTTCGAGGAACTGACGGGTTCAAGTCTGCGTGACACGACGTCTCCTCGAGCTTTGGTGGGCCTCGAGTTCTCGAGCATGCGCTTGTAGTGATCACAAACGGGACGCGCGATCTCGGAATAGGCTCGTAGATGTTGTTGCAAGGCGGCGAATAGTTGACGCATAGTCAGAACTTTGTGAACAGCTGGAGGCCTGAATGTCGACATCGACGGAACTTCGCGCTCGGCTAAACGAGCGGAGCGGGCGACATGCGACCTTCGGACTCATCAACAAACCCGACGTGTCAGTGGACTACGAACGTAAGAGAGGAAGAAATGACGCGACCACAAAGAGGCGACGCGAACAAGGCACCGCAGGGTTGGCTGCAACAGATGATGGCGCGCCGCATCGCGGATGCGATGACATCGACGGCCTAACGAACAGTTCATGCAGTATGCAGAACTGTCTGGAACTTCTGTGCGACACTACTTTCGGCTGGAAATGACGTGGCAAGATCGACGAGCGTCTGGTGATCGGTATCTACTCCGGAGGCTCGCTGACGATGGACGCGTGGTCGCTGTCATGCCTAGTATGCCATTGAAGGTGCGGATTCTGCACGGCACGCGCATGACGTGCTGATGGCGCGCGAGACTGGCGATTACTTCAAGGCGTCGGGGTGATCGGCGACGAAGGGGTAACGGCGCTTTGGCGGCTGGCTACGACGTGGTGGTATGGCTAGGTGGCGAGCAGGACGCTATGCGTAACTGGCGCCACGCGACAAGGCATGTTGTTCGGCGCAAGGGATTTATCGTCAGGCGATGTTCGGTGTCGATGTCCTGTGGCACGATGGTGGCTACGACACGTTTGTGCTTCGGAGGGTCGGTTCATCGCGCGCTGGATGGGACTTGGTAAGCGGCTGCGCGGTGCGACATGCCGATTATGCGGCTTCGTTCGCTGCCGTGGAGATCCTGCCGGCGCATGTACCGCTGCCTGCGAAGATCGCACGAGATCCTGGACCGATGGGTCGACACGACCGGCGCGCGCCGACGACACGGTGTACGTCGACAAGATCTATCACGAGGTGAGGGCGCGATCCAGGACGGTATGGATCGGTTGGCCAAACGGCGCAGCTTCCGGTTTTCGGGTGAGCAGCGATGCACCAGCTCACAGTGTCGACGCCAGTTCCTCGCGCTGAAGACGGCCGCACACATCGATAGCAAGACGCCGACAAGGAGGCAACAAGGTGACTAACTGGCCTCAACTGATCGACACGCGTCGTCACTCGAATGGGTGGCGCTGCGCCTCGACGAACTCGAGATGCTATTCGCGCCTCGACGCGGCGAGCGCCGGCCGGTTGTTGGTGGCACGCGGGCTGCGTGGTGATGGGTGGCGTCATGCTGCCAACGTTCCTACTTCGCGTCGCCTACTACGGGGTGCTGGCGCGGGCGGCGTGGTGTTCGATGAACGTGCTGCTCAAAGAGCGCGAGACGCTTCTACTGACGACCGCAGGCTAAGGCGATCTTCGCGTGGCATGAGTTCGCCGACGCCAGGCGGGCGCGCGCCGCCAACGCCGACGCATGTGGTAGACGCCGGCGAGTTCGAGGAATTAATGGCGCGCAGAGCTTTCGACGAGCGTCGCGTGACGACGAAGACACGCGGTGATCTGTACACATCGGGCAACGGGACGCTAAGGGCGCGAGCTGACCACGCCAACTGAGACTCAACGTCGCCACATCGTCGAGATGTTGGATCATCACCTGACGACGTAATCTCGGCGCGCTCCCACTGTTCCACGCGTTTGGCCAGACGCCGGGCTCAACGCTGCGGTCGCTACGGCGCCTGTCTGTCGCTCATCCCGCGTTTAGCTGGTCAGGCGCTGCGCATCGTCGAGCGTGACGCGTCACGGTGTTCGAAGGTGTTCAACGATGTTCGCGCGTCTGCACGCGACGAGCGACGACACGAGTGTTGCGGCTGGCGTCTCGGGTGGGGCGCGATGCGTCGAAGTGATGCGCGGTTTCGAAGAAATCTTCGACTGCATCGTGCTCGAAGGTTACGGCTTGAGCGAGATCGCGGTGCGTCGTTCAACCACCGGACGGGAGCGCAAACGGGGTCGATCGGCACCGGTGCGGCGTCGAGATGAAGCTGCTCGAGCCCAACGAGGACGGCGTGCGGAGAGATGCCGTGCGCGCACAACGTCATGAAGGGCCGGAACGGCGGACGCCACCACGACGCGATCGACGTCGACGGCTGGTTCCGCACGGCGACCTGCCGCATCGACGAAGAGGGCTACTACTACATCGTCGACCGCTCGAAGGACATGATCATCGCGGCGGCTACAACGTATACCCCGTGAGATAGAGGAGGTCCTCTATGAGCATCCTGCGTCCGCGAGGCGCGTCGTCGGCATCCCCGACGACATGCTCGGCGAGGAGGTGGCGCCACATCGCGTTGCGCCAGATGCACGAGACGGACGTCGCACCATATCAAGAGTTCGTGAAGGAACGCGTCGCCGGCTACAAGTATCCCCGCCGGGTCTGGTTGGTCGACGAACTGCCTAAGGGTCCGACGGGCAAGATTCTCAAGCGCGATATAGCTATCCCAGCGATCTCCGGTGGAGGCAAAATAGAACTGAGCACACGAACCGCCGATTGCCAAAAAAAGAGAATTCACTGAAAAAGCCGCGCGAACCAAATAGAAAAAAAAAAAAAAAAAAAAAAAAAAAAAAAAAAAAAAAAAATAGCACACGCGAGGATTGCCGTCGAGAACCCGGCCACCGGCGAAGTGATCGGACACGTCGACGACATGACCGCGCGCGAAGTCGGCGAACTTGCTCGGCGTGCCCGCATCGCCCAGCCCGCCTGGGAGGCAATGGGTTTCGATGGTCGCGCACGGATCTTGAAGCGGATGCAGCGGTGGCTGTCCGACAACGCCGACAGGGTGATCACCACGATCTGCTCGGAGACGGGCAAAGCGTATGAGGACGCTCAGATCGCCGAACTCTCCTACGGTGCAGCGGCATTCGGCTTCTGGGCCGACAACGCGCCGAAATACCTCGCTGACCAACGGATCCGTTCGTCAGCGATATTCGTCAAAGGCAAGCGCCTGGTGCTGCGGTACCGGCCGGTCGGCCTCGTCGGTGTCATCGGCCCCTGGAACTATCCGCTGACCAACTCGTTCGGAGACTGCATCCCCGCACTCGCCGCAGGCAACAGCGTGATCCTCAAGCCCTCAGAGATCACACCGCTGACATCGCTTCTGCTCGCTGAGGGGCTCGCCGAGTGCGGCCTGCCCGACGACGTGTTCGCGGTGGCGACCGGGCGTGGTGCCACCGGCGCGGCGGTCCTCGACGAGGTCGACATGATCATGTTCACCGGTTCGACGGTCACCGGCCGCAAGGTGGCCATGCGGGCGGCCGAGCGGCTCATCCCCGCATCGCTCGAGCTCGGCGGCAAAGACCCGATGATCGTGCTCGCCGACGCCAATGTCGAGCGCGCAGCCAACCATGCGGCGTACTACTCCATGTTCAACTGCGGCCAGACCTGCATTTCCATCGAGCGCTGCTATGTCGAGGCGCCGATATACGACGAGTTCGTCGCCCGTGTCACCCAGAAGGTGCGCGCGATCCGTCAGGGCGTGCCCGCAGGGCCCGGCAGCGTCGACGTCGGATCGCTGACCTTTCCACCGCAGGTCGACACGGTGGAGCGCCACGTCGACGAGGCACGCGAACGCGGCGCTACGGTGCTCACCGGCGGGCACCGGGGTGAAGACAAGGGCTACTGGTACGAACCGACGGTGCTGGTCGACGTCGACCACGACATGGCCTGCATGCGGGAGGAGACGTTCGGACCGACGCTGCCGATCATGAAAGTCGCCGACGCCGAGGAGGCGATCCGGCTGGCCAATGACTCCGAATACGGGCTAAGCGCAGCGGTGTTCTCCCGCGACCTCAAACGCGGAGAGGCCGTGGCACGGCGGCTGAACGCCGGCGCGGTCACCGTCAACGACGCGCTGATCAACTACACCGCCCTCGAGCTGCCGATGGGCGGCGCCAAGCCGGGCTCCGGAGTGGGCCACCGCCACGGTCCCGGCGGAATCCGCAAATACTGTCGCCAGCAGTCCCTGCTCATCTCGCGGTTCAATCCCCGTCGCGACGTGCACATGCACCCCTACAAGGCCGGACGAACACGACTGCTGGGACGGCTGCTTGCCATTTTGAACAGGGGAGTTGCCTGACCCGGACTCAGACGAACGCGCTCAGGCCCGTCAGCGCCCGACCGACGATCAGCGTGTTCATCTCTCTGGTGCCCTCGTAGGAATAGATGGCCTCGGCGTCGGCCACGAACCGACCGACGTTGTGTTCCAGCAGGATTCCGTTTCCGCCCATCAACTCGCGGGCCCAACCGACCGCCTCGCGCATGCGCACTGTGCAGAAGGCCTTCGCCAACGAGGAGTGCCGGTCCTCGGCGAGACCGTCGTCCTGGAGTTGGGACAGCCGGACGCACAGCCCGTAGGACGCGGTGATGTTGCCGAGCATCCGGACCAACAGATCCTGCACCAACTGGAATCCGCCGATCGGTCGGCCGAACTGCTCGCGCTCGCAGGCGTACCGCAGCGCGTTCTGGTAGGCGCCCATGGCGCAGCCGACCGCCATCCAGGCCACGCCTGCACGTGTCATGCGCAGCACGGCGGCGGTGTCGGCGAACGAATTTGCGTTCTGCAGCCGGTCCGACTCGGCCACGGCTACGTCATCGAGAGCGATAAGCCCGTTCTGCACGATCCGCAAAGCGATCTTGTGTTCCTGCTTCTCGGCGGTGAACCCGGGCGTCGTGTTGTCGACGACGAAGCCCTTCACCCGCCCATCCGATTCGTCTCTAGCCCAGATCACAGTCAGATCGCCAAACGTGGCGTTGCCGATCCACTTCTTCTGTCCGTTGAGAATCCAGGTGCCACCCTCACGTCGGGCGGTGGTCTTTAGCCCGCCTGAGGCCCCGGATCCGACCTCGGGCTCAGTCAGGCCGAAGGAGCCGATCGTTTCGTAGCGCGCCATCGCGGGCAGGAAGCGTTCGCGTTGCTCGTCGGACCCGCACAGGTAGATCGACCCCATGGCCAGGCCGCTGTGCACCGCATGGAACGTCGCGATCGAGCAGTCAGTCCGCGCGAGCTCCATCGCGATCATCCCGTCGAGCAGGTAACGTCCGCCGACGCACCCGTGGCCGCGGTACGGAATTCCGGCGATTCCCAGCTTGCCGATTCCGGGGATGACCTCGAACGGGAACGTGCTCTTCGACCAATGCTCGAGGATGATCGGCTGGACCTAGGCGGTCATGAATTCGCGTACCGCATGCAGAAGCCCGCGTTCGCTGTCGGAGAGCAGACGTTCGTAGGAGTAGAAGTCCGACGTGTCGATCGTGGTCGTGCTCATGTTTCGTTCTCCGGCTGCCTGGTTCGAGTTTGGCCATAACGGCTACGCGAGGTCAGTACAGCGCCGCCGCCCGGAACCAATGGCACAGCAGCAAGGCCAGTTCGACATCGAGCCGGTCTTCGGTGAGCGGCCGGCCGCGGCGCTGCTCGGCGCGCTGCACCCGATACTTCACAGAGTTGAAGTGCAGGTTCAGCTCACCAGCGGCGGCCTTGTAACTCGAGCCGGTGCGCAGAAAGACCCGCAACGTCTCCCGTAGGCGCTCGTCGTTTTCGGTCGCCGACGCGAGCGGACCAAGGACCTCGCCGACCCATCTGCGCGTCGCGTCGAGGTTTTCGGCCACCAAGGCCGCCGCCGCCAGCCCGCATCCTCGTTGGCCACGACTCTGCGGGCATGCGGATCCGCTGCAACGGCAACCAGATGGGCGCCCAGGGCCTGGTGATGCGAACGGCGGAACCCGTCGACTCCCGGCAGCGGATCGCCGATCGCGATCGAGGGTGCGCGATCATGTGAGTCGGCGAACCTGCGTGTATGCGCAACCGCCTGTTCTGCGGCCTCGGTCGTCAACGGGATCCATCCCCAGCCGGTCAGTCTGTCTGCGGGTACGAACAGCGGGCGGCCCTGGCAGTCAAGGGATTCGCCCAGTGCACGGATGAACCGCTCCATGTGCACCAACTCGTCGCCCTGGTCGGTCTCGGGACACCAGGCGACGAGGGCGAAATGGGACCGCCGCAACGGATATCCGATCGCGGTGCTCATCGCGTCGACGTCGACAGACTCCACATCGAGCAGTTCGCGGACCCGCAACGCGCGCGTGCTGTGCTGGTTTTCCAGCCAGCGGTCCCGCTCGCCTTGATATGCGGCGATCACCTGCTGCGAGATCCAGTCGATGTACTTGAACGTGGTGTCGGTGATCTGGTCGAACACGTCGAGGCCCCGCTCGGGATCGAGTCCGGCTGCCCGTATTTCGTCGCGCACGAACCGCAACACCGTCTGTTGCCCAAGCCGGTAGGCGCGCACCAGTGCGTTGGCCGATACGCCGCGCTGGGCCAGGCGTCGCGCATACTCCAGCGCGGACGTGGGTGCCTCGACGTGCTTGATCGGGATGTCGTGGCGGATCGCCGAGAAGACGGTGTCGACATTTGCTTCGGCGCTGTCGCGCAGTAGCTGAAGCAGCTGAGGCTCTCCGCGAAGCTCTGCAATTTCGGAAGTCAAGTACTGCTGCATTGATTCGACCAGGTCAGGCATGCGATCCGCGAGCCGCGCGACGATCGCGGCTGCCGACTCGGCGATCACAGCCGCGTCCACGCTCTCGCGTTTTGTCATTCATTCGCCTTCGCGAGGAGCGCTCCGCCGCCCCGGTCGGCGACGCTGCCGATCGACACCTGATCACCGTAACGCCCAACGCCGGTAAGTTGGGTGTTTAACCAATCGTTCAGATCCGAAACGCCACGAGAAGAAGACTGAATGCCTGCGAACCGTCGTAGCCCATGTTGGAAGTCCCTGTCCGCCATCGCTATTCGCGGCTCTGGTATGCGCGGCGGGGGCGGGCTGTGCATCACCAGACATCGACCAGGGCGGCAGTGGTGGAAGTCGGCCAGCGTCGACGGTTCTACCGGCACCGGCCACCACCCAGACCGAAGCGGAAGACAAGAAGGGTCGACTACAGCCAATCTTCTGCTCCAGCCGACCGACCTCAGCGACGACGAGGACACGTTCACAGAGCAGTCGAGCACCCCATCGGGCCCGGACGGGTTGCCCGGTGCGAGTGCGCTGTTCGTCAACCAGGACGACACCCGGGCCATCTCTGACACCATCGTGATCTATTCAGATGCCGAGACGGCGGCCAATACGTTGCGTGATGCCCTACCCACGATTGGTACGACGGTCACCGGCGCGACCCCACGGCCGGCTCCAGTCGGCACCGACGGCACCATCGCTGTCGGCATGTCGACGGAGGGCAGCAAAGCAGCCACTCTTCTGCTGTTCACCGAGGGCCCCGCGCTGGTCCGCCTGGAATTCCAAAGCGCGACGGGCGACGTCACCACCGACCAGTTCGTCATCAACATCGGCAAGATGCAACAGATCGCACTGCGGACCGGCCTGCCCCCGAGCAGTTAGCGCGAGATGCGGTCAATCGCCGACGTCGCCACGGAAAACGCGAACCGCTTCGTACGGCGGGCGGCACCGGCGAGCGCACGATGCTTGCCCTCGTTCAGTGCCGCTTCGTCGCCGACACCGACCGTGCCGCCGGTGGCCACCCAGCAGTAACTGCCCAGGCAACGGTTCGCCCGGCTCGCAACCGCCCTGGTGATGCGACGGTCGACGTCGAAACCGGGCTGCGCGCGACTCGGCACCACGCACCGGATGGTCGGCATTGTCACCTCGAGCACGGCACCGCCGAGCGATAGGCGCCCCCCGGTCCACTGCGACTCGGGCAGCCCGTCTTCGGGATTGTGCAGCGCCAACAGGATGTTGGGCCGGAAGCGGCGCACATCGACCCGGGTCGCGTCGGGGTCGCCGCCGAGCTCCGCAGCGATGGTCGCCAGGCTCGTCCGAGTCATCACGTGGACGGGCGCCAGATCGACGAACATGCCGGGCGGGGTCGAGTACTTGCCCAGGGTGGCGAGATCGGTGACCCGGAACATGGACATGTCCGGGAACTTCTCATCGTCAGTGACCCCGAAGTCCTTGCGCAACGCGGCAATCGACATGTTTTCGCGTTCGTCGCGGCTCAGCTTGTGCAGCGAGGTGTCGTCGGCGGGCGGCAGTGCGGTCAGACGGACATCGTGGTCGGCCAGGTCGGACAGCTTCTTGTGCACATCGGGATCACTACTGGAGCACACGCTGCCGTCGGGAAAGGTGATCTCGACCTCCGGCGCATTTCCGGGGCCGGCGTCCGGGGCGACCGGGTGGGCATAGCGGGCCGTTGCCCCCAACAGTGCCGGGAGGCGCCTGGCTGTCGCGGTGACGTCACGTTCGAGGTCGCGCACCGCCCACAGGCGGTCGCCGTGTAGGCCGCGGGGGCCGATATCGACCCGCTCGAGCTGCTCGCCTCCGAGTGACTTCACCGGGTAGCGCCACAAGGCGCTGACCTGACCGAACGACATGCGAATACGGTACGCGCTACTCCGGAATCGGCCGCAGACCCGCGATGTAACGACGGGCCAGATCCTGGTAGGCGCCGGGGTTGGTGTCCACCCACATCTGGGCGCCGGTGCCGGCGACGGGTCCCCGCACCTTCGCGGGCGCACCCGTCGCCACCACCTCGTCGGGGATCTTCGTGCCGCCGATGACCAGCGAATGTGCGGCAATCAGGCTGCGCGCGCCGATGACGGCGCCGTCGAGAACGGTGCAGTGGTTGGCCAGGACGGCCTGTGCGCCGATGTGCACGCCGTGCACCACGCATCCGTGCGCTATCGTCGCGCCCGGTCCGACGTCGACCGGGATTCCCGGCGGGGCGTGCAGCACGCAACAGTCCTGTACGTTCGCACCCTCACGGACCACGATCGGGGCGAAATCGCCCCTGAGCACGGCGTTGAACCAGACCGAGGCACCCGCCTCGACGTGCACATCACCGACCAAGGTCGCGGTGGGGGCGATGAAAGCACTGGGATCGACGGTCGGTGACCGTCCCTCGAACGAGTACAACGGCATTGTCTAGATATACCGCAGTTGGTTCGCGATGAGCCCTTGCGCGAAGAGGCAGGTAGATGCGTTTAGATTGCGCACCGGGAGGGAAAAACTGTAACGTGTTCTAGTTAGAGCCACGAAAACGGGAGGCCCACCGTGACTACCGAAACTGCAGGCGTTCGCGAAATCGACACCGGAGCACTTCCAGACCGGTTTGCGCGCGGCTGGCATTGCCTCGGGCCGGTAAAGGACTACCTGGACGGCAAGCCGCACGGCGTGGAGATCTTCGGCACCATGCTGGTGGTCTTCGCAGACTCGCAACGGCGACCTCAAGGTGCTGGACGGCTACTGCCGTCACATGGGCGGCAACCTGTCGCAGGGCACGATCAAGGGCGACGAGGTCGCCTGCCCGTTCCACGACTGGCGCTGGGGCGGCGACGGCAAGTGCAAGCTGGTGCCGTACGCCAAACGCACCCCGCGCCTGGCCCGCACCAAGGCATGGCACACCGACGTCCGCGGCGGTCTGCTCTTCGTCTGGCACGACCACGAGGGCAACCCACCGCAAGAAGAGGTGCGCATCCCCGACATCCCAGAGTTCGCCAGCGACGAGTGGACCGACTGGCGGTGGAACACGATGCTCATCGAGGGCAGCAACTGCCGCGAGATCATCGACAACGTCACCGACATGGCGCACTTCTTCTACATCCACTTCGGCCTGCCCACATACTTCAAGAACGTGTTCGAGGGCCACATCGCTTCGCAGTACCTGCATAACGTGGGCAGGCCCGACGTCAACGACATGGGCACCGCCTACGGCGACGCGCAGCTGGATTCGGAGGCGTCGCTACTTCGGGCCGTCGTTCATGATCAACTGGCTGCACAACAACTACGGCGACTTCAAGGCCGAGTCGATCCTGATCAACTGCCACTACCCGGTGAGCCAGGATTCCTTCGTGCTGCAGTGGGGCGTCATCGTCGAGAAGCCCAAGGGCCTGGACGACAAGACCACCGAGAAGCTCGCCTCGCGCCTTCACCGAGGGTGTCAGCAAGGGCTTCCTGCAGGACGTCGAGATCTGGAAGCACAAGACGCGCATCGACAACCCGTTGCTCGTCGAGGAAGACGGCGCGGTCTACCAGATGCGACGGTGGTATCAGCAGTTCTATGTCGACGTCGCCGACGTGACTCCGGATATGACCGACCGCTTCGAGATAGAGGTCGACACCACGGCGGCCAACGAGAAGTGGCAGGTCGAGGTCGAGGAGAACCTCAAGACGCAGGCTGAAGAGAAGAACGAGAAAGAAAGCGCAGAGCACGCAAGCTCATGACCCCGCGCAAGGACGCCCCGGACTCCGGCCAGATTGTCGGCCCCGCCGACGTCGACAAGCTGGCGAGGTCGATGCTGCTTCTGCATGGCGTTCATGCCGACGATGACCACACCGACGGCGAGGTCGAGGGCACAACGGGAACCTGGGCTCGATCTTGGTCCAAGGCACCGAGTTTCGGCGATGATCGCGCCGAGGCGATACGGCAGGCCACCGCACGTGACCGCGAGCGCTATCTGACGTCGGGGTTGGTATCGGTCGACTGCAGGTTCTGTCACGTGGCGGTCGGCGTGAAGAAGCTCGGGCCCGCGCACACGTCGGTGCAGTGGAACGCCGAGGCGACTCGGCCGGTGCGCCTACTTCGCCGAGATCCGCGAGTCCGGCGGCGATCCCGCCCGCGAGAAGTCCTGCCCGAAGCTGGCAGGCAGCATCAAACACGCTGTCGCCGAAGGCTGTCTGGAGGAGATGTCGTCGGCGCCCTCGCCCGGCGACGGCTAGCTCTAGACTGCCAACATGGGAAGACGAGCGGCCGCCGTCCTGCTCGTACTCGTCGCGACAGGCTGCACGCGGGTGGTCGACAACCCTCGACCGAATACCACTCCTCCGGTGGCGCCGATCACCGCCGGCCAGGTCGCTGACCTGCTCAGCCCGAATGTCGAGAAGTACGACGGCAACCTGTTCACCACCGTCGAACCCGCCGAGTGCAGCGGTATCGCCAAGGAGGTGGATCCGCCGTTCATCTTCGACCTCGATCCGGCGGCGACCGACGGTGGGCACTGGATGGTCGACGACCTCGGCCACGAGGTGTACATCGAAGAGATGGTCGGCGTCTATTACGCGAACTACGACGCGAACAGTGCGCTGGCGCAGGCGAAGCGCACGCTGCAGTCCTGCCTGGACGTTCCGTTCACGGTCACCGATATGAAGGGGCGGGTGTACGAGTTCACGCTGCGGGCGCTTCAGACATCCAGCTCGCCCAACATCCTGCTGTGGTCCTTCAAAGCCAGCGACTGGGCCTGCGACAGCACGTTGGTCGCCGCCTTCAACGCGGCGATCGAGATTTCCACGTGTGGACCGGTCGGCGGCTACCCGGTCAACACGCTGGCCGCAGAGGCGCTGAATCGTATTGAAACCCTGGCTAATACGACGGCATGACCGTCAGAGTCCCTTGAATCTCTCCTTGACCTGCTCGTCGGTCAGGCCGTAGTCGGCCAGCGAGTAGGTGTGCTTCGGCGCACGGGGGCCCTTCTGGCTTTCGGCGTGGCTGTCGGCTATCGCCGCGCGGGCCTCGTCGGTGAGCTCGATGTCGAAGTGCTCATAGATGCCTTCGACCGCCGAGACCGGATCCTTGACGAATGTGAAGTAGTCGACGTCGCAGAACTGCGCGGGGTCGTGGGCGGCCCGAACATCGTTGAACCGCTTGAGGCCTCGCGACCAGGTCTCCATCGCGTCCTCGCCGATCTGCGCGCCGACGAACGAGTTGGACCAGCCTGCCGTCGTATGCTGCGCCAATGAGCACATCGAGGCCATGATGGTCTCCGCGGGCCGGTGGCACTGCACGACGAGCGCGTCGGGGTAGGTCGCGAACAATGCGTCGAGGGCGAACAGATGGCTCGGATTCTTGAGCACCCAGCGCTTCTCGGCGTCGTTGAGCCCGATCAGTTGCAGGTTCTTGCGATGCCGCTGATAGGACTTCGTCCAGTCCTGCTTGGCCAGCCACTGCGAGTAGGTCGGCAGGTGGGAGAGCGTCTCGTAGGACACCGAATGCAGCGACTGGCGCAGCAATTGCCAGCACTCCTCCACCTCGTCGGCGGTCATGTAGTGCAGACCGGTGTAGTCCGGATTCTCGTCATGGGCCTGCTTGAACCGGGCGTCCAGCTCAGCGAAAACCGGGTTCTGCGGCCATGTCTCGCGCGGCGGGCGCGGTTGCGGAAACTCGGCCAGCCACAGTTCCAGACCCTGGTGCCGCGGGTCGGCGGTGAGCAGCCGGTGAATGACGGTCGTGCCGGTGCGGGGCAGCCCGGTGACGAAGATGGGCCGCTCGACGGCGACGTCGGCATGCTCTGGGTACTGCTTGAACGCCGCCTCCGACACCAGCCGGGCCACCAGCGCGTTGCGCACGAAGAACCGGTTCATCTTGCTTCCGAGTTCGGTCAGGTCGGCGTCGCGCTTGAACGACTCGAGCAGCACGCTCAGCGCCTCACGGTAGTTGTCGTCGTCGACACCGAAATCGTCGAGCCCGCACGCCTTGGTCGCCGAAGCGTGCAGGTCCTCGACGGTTCCCACATTGGTCCGGCCAGCGGTTCCGCTCATATCAGGCCTTGTACTCCCCGCAGTTGACGTCAAGCGCCTGCCCGGTGATACCGCTGGACAGGTCGCTGGCCATGAACAGGATCGCCGAGGCGACCTCGTCCTCGGTCGGCAGCCGCTTGAGATCGGATCCCGCGGCGGCCGCGTTGTAGATGTCTTCGACACTGGTGCCGTACTTGCCGGCCTGATGCTCGAAGTAGCCCTTCAGCGTGCCGCCCCAGATATAGCCGGGCAGAACGGAGTTCACCCGGATACCCTGCTCACCGAGTTCGGTGGCCAGCGTCTGCGACATCGCCAGCAGCGCCGACTTGGCCATCTTGTAGGCGCCGTACTTGGCCTGCGAGTGCCGCACCACCATCGAGTTCACGTTGACGACGGAGCCCTTCGATTCGGCCAACGCGGGCGTGAAGCCCTGGACCATCCGCAGCGCGCCGAACACCGTCAGTTCGATGGCGTCCTTCATGTGCTCGAACGTGGTGTTGGCGAAGGGCTTCATGGACGGCACCCGGAACGCGTTGTTGATCAGCACGTCGACCTTGCCGTACGCCTCGAGCGTCTGCTCGACCAGGTTGCTCACCTGCGCGTCATCGGTGATATCGGTGCCCACCGTCACCGCGCGCCTGCCGGTGTCGGCGATCTGCTTGGCGACGTCCTCGAGGCGTTCCACCGTGCGGGCGGCCAGCACCAGATCCGCACCCGCCTCGGCGCATCGTTTGGCGAGCGTGGTCCCCAGCGCCGGACCGACACCGGTGATGACCACAACTCGGTCCTTCAAAAGTTCCCCGGACACCCTATCCCACCATCCTTTCGCCAATTTGCTTCTGACGGAGCGCGATGCGGGCCCGCCAGTCCTCGTCGCAGATCTTGTTGGAGTCGTAGTACGGCAGGGCGGAGGCCACCTTGTCGATGTCGACGATCTCCAGCGTCGGGCCGTCGGCCTCGGTCAGCTCGCGCGACACCCGCTGCCAGCGGAACTGGAGATAACCCTTTGCGTGGCCGAGAGTTTCGCACCAATTCGTCACGCCGGGATTGCTGTCGGAGACCACGATCCGGATCTTGCCGTCCGGATCCGCCTGGGCCTGAGTCCCGTTCAGCGACGTCTGATGGTTGATGTAGTCCAGCGAGATGTACCACAGGCTGCCCAGCTGGAAGCCGAGATAGGGCGCGTCGGTGACCGGCAGCGTGATCACTATCGCTTGATCGGGCTGTAGGTCGTAGTGGCCCACCGACGAGTACTGCGTCGCCAGACCACCGGGAGTAAGGCGTGGTGCTGTCAGCGTGTTGACGGGCAGATCGTCGTAGAACCACTTGCGGGAACTGCAGCCACGTCTTGACACGCTGCACGAGCTGTTTACCCGCCACCGCATAACGCTTCTCGATGAGTTCCCCGGTGAGTGGCGGCGGGGCGGTGCCCGCGGTGTCAGTGCGCGCGATGGCGAAGGTTCCCCGGTGCGCGGACCAGTCGTTGTAGACCTCGCGAATCACCAACTGCGAAGGGGCGTCCGGGGTGAACCGCCATTCGAAAGTGCCGTCTGAGGCGATGTCGAGCCTGCGGTCGTCGAAAGCCGTCTCGCTGTCCGGCACGAACTTGTCGGTGTACTCGCCACCGAGCAGTTGAAAGCTGACGTCCGTGGTAGTGCCGCGCGTGCCGGTGACGACGTACTCGTGGCCGGGCTGCACTCGCGTGCCGAAGTACATGGTGTCGGGATTGTCGAGGCCCATCTTGGTGAACGGGCCGGTGCCACTGTGCAGGAACGGATGATCGCGGTCGTAGTCGAACGCCACGTGCGTGCATGCCGCGATGCATCCCGCGAGGTACTGCAGTCCCTCGAGGAGGTCGGCTTCGGATTCGATGAATGGGGCGGCGGCGACGAGGCTCTCGGCCTCGGCGATCGCGTCGGCCAACGGCTGTGAGTACATACCACTGAAACTAGAACGCGTTCTATCCAGAGTCAATATATCGACCGTACTCGGTACATATATGGAACAGAGGGTATGCTGCAGGCGTGTCCGCCTCCGAGTCTTCCGGTCGTGCATCGCCGCCGACGGACCGTGTCGTGCGGATCCTCGACTACCTCGCCGCCCGCCCCCAAGAACGCTTCGGAGTGTCCGAGCTGGCGCGCCGGATCGGGCTGAGCAAGCCGACGTGCCTTGGCATCGTCACCTCACTTGCCGATGCGGGCTATCTGGTCCGCGACGCCGCCGACAAGACCTATCGCCTTGGCCCGTCGCTGATCGCACTGGGCCACAAGGCGCAGGAGTCGATGCGGGTCAGCCCGGCCGCGCGCGAGGAACTCCGCCGGCTGTCGGCCCGATTCGGGGTCACTGCGGCCCTGTCCGGTGTCATCGACGACCGGATCACGCTGCTGGACCTGGTCGCCCCCACCGGCGCCCGGCCCGGCGTCGAAGTCGGACAGAGCTATCCGTTCGCCCCGCCCGTCGGACTGATGTTCGTGCTGTGGGACGACGAGGCCGAACGGAACTGGCTCGCGAAGGAACCGACGATCCCGCTACGTACACACTCCGACCGACTCAATCGCGTGATCGCCAGGTGCCGTGAGGACGGGTATCTGGTCGAGCGGCTGACCCCGGGCGGTCGACGGCTCTACTCGTTGATGGCGGGGATGTCGAGCACCTTGCCCGACGAATTGCGGGCGCTGCTGGGCGAATTGGTCTCCGACATCGGCGAGCGGGTATATCTGCGCGACGAGAACGAGAACGGCGGCAAGCGCCGCGGTGCCCGTTCGGATATCAGCGTGATCTCGGCGCCCGTCTTCGACCACTACCAGCGGCAGGTGATGGTCGCATCGATGCACATCGGAAAATCGTTGACGGACAACGAAATCGTCGAGCGCGCCCGTGCCGTGGTGGCTACTGCTGATGCGGTCAGCGCACAGCTGGGCGGCGTGAAGCCACGGAGCCGCTCCGGCGGCGACATCCCACCACGGAGCCGCTCCGGCGGCGACATCCCACCACGGAGCCGCACCGGCGGCGACATCCCACCCCGGCGCTGAAACGCACTCACCGCGCCGGTGTGGAGGTCCGACGCGGTGAGCGGTGTGTGATTAATCAGAGATCAGTCAGCGCAGCTGTGATCGGGGTGGGTGCCACCTCGACGCCACATTGGCTGGCCAGATCGATGGCCGGCTGATTGATCGTCATCAGCTCGGACTCGACCTGCGGGTTCTCCGCGAAGTACGTGCGGAACGCCTGCGTCACATCGGCGGGCGACTGATTCACGATGTTCGTGAGAGCGTCATTGGCTTCGGTGTTCGCAGCCAGATAAGAGCTCGTCGATTCCGACACGCTGCGTGAGGTGTCGGCGATTGTGCTGACGCTGCAGTTCTTGGTTTCCGTCCCTGGTGTGGGGCCGGGCGCGGGTTCGGCGTTCACGACCGGCATGACGATCGCCGCCGAACCGAAAGCAAGTAGCCCCCCGGCGAACATGCCGTACAGGCCGCGTCGCACGGTCGGTTCGGACATCTTCATCGAATCACTCCTTCAGTCTGCGACCAGGCGGTCGCTCTCAAAGGCGTAACCGATGTGCGGGCGGGCTTAAACACCTTCCTGGTCAGGAGGTGCTGGCCAGCACGAACGGCAGGACGTCAGGAGCCCCCGCCGCACGCACGACCCTGGCGGCCATCGTCAGCGTCCACCCGCTGTCGGCCAGGTCGTCGACGAGCAGCACCGGCCCACCCGCGGACGCGATGACGTCCGGATCGGGCGCCGCCCAGGCTCCGTTCAGCGCGGCGACGCGATACGCCGAGTTCGCCGCGGTCACCGGTCGCCGCGTGGGCGAGTACTGCAGGGTGCCGAGATCGGCCAGCCTGCCGAGGCGGGCCAATGCGCGGGCCAGCGACGAGATCAGCAGCGGGTGACGGTCCGAATCGAGCGCCATCACCCCCGTCGGCCGATCGGCCCAGTCCCAGGCCGCCAGCACCTTCACCGCTGCGGCCACCAGGTCGTCGGATGCCTCGCCGTCGGGTTCGTCGAGCAGTCGCCGCAACCGCGCGCCCCAGCCCAGATCGGTCAGCCTGCCGATGGCGCGTCCGGATGCCGGGCCGTCGCCGATCTTCCCGCTGAGGTCGACGCCGAGCTTGGCCAACCCGGACGGCCATTGCTTGCGCGGTGCCAGCTCCACCCCGGGACGCATGAGCCGTTGCCTGGTCACCTCGGTGGTGTGTGCGTCGACGTCGGCACTGACGTGTTCACCCGTGCAGTTGTCGCAGCGGCCGCACCGCTCGCCTTCTCGCAGCGAGGGATCATCGAGTTGGCCGCGCAGAAAGGACATCCGGCATTCGTCGGTGGACTGGTAGTCGAGCATCGCCTGCTGTTCGCGCTTGCGGGCCTCATCGAGCTTCCGGTAGCGCGGCCCGTCGTACTCCCATGCCGCTCCGGTGCCGACCCAGCCGCCTTTGACGCGCCGCACCGCGCCGTCGACGTCGAGCACTTTCAACACCATCTCCAACCGTGACCGACCCAGGTCGACCAGGGGCTCCAGCGCGGGTGTCGACTGCGGTCGTTCGGATTCCAGTGCACCAATGACGTTGCGCACCATGGCCTCCGAAGGGAATGCCACGGAGGCGAAGTAGCGCCAGACATCCTGGTCCTCCTGGCCGGGAAGCAAGATGACCTCCGCGCTCTCGGTGGACCGTCCGGCACGACCGACCTGTTGGTAGTAGGCGATCGGCGAGGACGGCGCGCCGAGGTGCACGACGAAGCCGAGGTCGGGTTTGTCGAAGCCCATTCCGAGCGCCGACGTGGCCACCAGCGCCTTGACCTTGTTGGCCAGCAGGTCCGCCTCGAGTTGTTCGCGCTCGGCGGCTTCTGTGGAACCGGTGTACGCCGCGACCTCATGGCCCTGCTCACGTAACAGGGATGCGACGTCGTGTGCCGCAGCGACGGTGAGGGTATAGACGATCCCGGAGCCGGGCAGCGAATCGATATGCGCCGCAAGCCAAGCCGCGCGCTGTGCTGGATTGCCCGCCTGCACCACCGACAGCCGCAGCGATTCGCGGTCCAGCCCGCCGCGCAGCACCAGCGTGTCCCGGCCGCCGACACCCAGTTGGGCGGCGACGTCGTGGACGACTCTGTCATTGGCCGTCGCCGTGGTCGCCAACACCGGAACGTCGGAACCGAGTTCGCCGATCAAGGTGCGGATGCGCCGGTAGTCGGGCCGGAAGTCGTGACCCCAGTCCGACACGCAGTGCGCCTCGTCGACCACGACGAGTCCGGCGTCGTGTGCCAGTGCGGGCAGCACGTGGTCGCGAAAGTCGGGGTTGTTCAACCGTTCCGGGCTGACCAGGAGGACATCGAGCTCGCCACGATGCACGCGTTCGTTGATCTCGTCCCACTCGGCGACATTGCTCGAGTTGATGGTGGCGGCGTGCACCCCTGCCCGGTCCGCGGCGGCCACCTGGTTGCGCATCAACGCCAGCAGTGGCGACACGATCACCGTCGGGCCGCGCCCCGCTTCACGAAGCAGTTTCGCGGCGATGAAGTAGACCGCCGACTTTCCCCAACCGGTGCGTTGGACGACGAGTGCCCGTCGGCGTCTGACCACCAGCGCCTCGATGGCGGTCCACTGGTCGTCCCGCAGCCTGGCCGTCGGCCCGGCCAGCTTTTCGAGGATCGCCTGCGCGTCGTCGCGTGTCAGGAAGTCGCCTACGTCGCCGCGGCCGCTTCTTGTTCGCGCTTGATCTCCAGCGCGATGTCGATGAGCTGATCCTCCTGGCCGCCGATCAGCTTGCGCTGGCCCGCCCGGTGCAGCAACTGGTGCGCAGGCACGCCGTAGCGCTCCGACTGGCGGATGGCGTGCTTGAGGAAGCTCGAGTACACGCCCGAATAGCCCATGATCAGCGCATTGCGGTCGAGCAGGCACTCGGCCGGCATCGCGGGCGCGACCACCTCTTCTGCGGCGTCGGCGATGTCGAAGAAATCGATTCCGGTCTTCACACCGATCTTGTCGAACACGCCGATCAACGCCTCGACCGGCGCATTGCCCGCACCGGCGCCGAACCGGCGGCACGATCCGTCGATCTGCTTGGCGCCCGCGCGCACCGCCTCGATGGAGTTGGCGACGCCGAGCCCCAGGTTCTCGTGGCCATGAAAACCGACCTGAGCGTCGTCACCCAGCTCGGCCACCAGCGCGGACACCCGGTCAGCGACGCCCTCGAGCACCAGCGCGCCCGCCGAGTCGACCACGTAGACGCACTGGCAGCCGGCATCGGCCATGATGCGGGCCTGCGCGGCCAGCTTCTCCGGCGCAGATGGTGTGGCTCATCATCAGGAAGCCGACGGTCTCCAGTCCGAGCTCGCGGGCCAGGCCGAAGTGCTGGATCGACACGTCGGCCTCGGTGCAGTGGGTGGCGATCCGGCAGATCGACCCGCCGTTGTTCTGCGCCTGGATGATGTCCTCCTTGGTGCCCACGCCGGGCAGCATCAGGAAGGCGATCTTGGATTCCTTGGCCGTCTCGGCGGCCAGCTTGATCAGCTCCTGCTCCGGCGTCTTGGAGAACCCGTAGTTGAAGCTGGATCCGCCCAGCCCGTCGCCGTGGGTCACCTCGATGACCGGCACGCCTGCGGTGTCCAGCGCCGCGACGATGGCCCCCACCTCGTCCTTGGTGAACTGGTGCCGTTTGTGGTGGCTGCCGTCGCGCAGGGACGTGTCCGTCATCCGGATGTCCCACATCGGATTGAAGTAGATGTCGTCGATGCCGCTCATGCCTGCCCTCCCGCTGTCGTAGCGAGGGACTCCTTCGCGATCTCCTCGCCCACCTTGGTCGCTGCCGCGGTCATGATGTCCAGGTTTCCAGCGTAGGGCGGCAGATAGTCGCCCGCACCCTCCACCTCGACGAACGTGGTGACGAGGTGGTTGCCGCCGTTGAACACCGTCGGCTCGTCGAACTGCGGCTCGTTGAGCAGTCGGTAGCCGGGCACATAGGTCTGCACCTCCGCCACCACCTCCTTGATGGACTGCGTGATCGCGTCGTGGTCGGCGTCTTCGGGGATGGCGCAGAAGATGGTGTCGCGCATGATCATCGGCGGTTCGGCGGGGTTGAGGATGATGATCGCCTTACCGCGCTGCGCGCCACCGATGACCTCCACACCCGCACTGGTGGTCTTGGTGAACTCGTCGATGTTGGCCCGGGTTCCCGGGCCGGCCGACGCCGACGACACCGATGCGACGATCTCGGCGTAGGGCACACCGACGACCCGCGACACTGCGTACACCATCGGGATCGTCGCCTGACCCGCCGCAGGTGACCATGTTCACGTTCGGGGCATCCAGGTGGGCGCGCAGGTTGGCCGGCGGAATGACGCCGGGACCGACGGCGGCGGGAGTCAGGTCGATGGCCCTGATGCCCGCTTCTGCGTATCGGGGCGCGGCGTCGCGGTGCACGTAGGCGCTGGTGGCCTCGAACACCAGGTCGGGCTTCTCGCTCTGGGCCAGCAGCCAGTCCACGCCCTCGTGGGATGTCTCCAGGCCCAGCTTGCGGGCCCGCGCCAGACCCTCGCTCTCGGGATCGATCCCGATCATCCAGCGCGGCTCCAGCCACTCCGAGCGCAGCAGCTTGTACAGCAGGTCGGTGCTGATGTTGCCCGACCCGACGATGGCGACGGATGCCTTATCCGGCATATGTGCTCCTAGCTACTCGAAACTCAAGTGGACTGCGCCGAGCCCTTCGAAGTCCGCGACGAATGCGTCGCCGGGCGTGGCGTCGAACGCCTTGGTGCATGAGCCGGGCAACACGATGTCGCCGGCTTTCAGTCGCACGCCGAACCCCTCCACCTTGCGGGCCAGCCAGGCGACCGCGGTGACCGGGTTGCCGAGCACGGCGTCGCTGCGTCCCTTGGCGACGACCTCACCGTTGCGGGTCAGCACGGCGTCGATGTTGCGGATGTCGACGTCCTTGGGCGAGACCCTGGCCTCGCCGAGCACCCAACCGGCCGAAGACGCGTTGTCGGCGATGGTGTCGCACAGCTTGATCTTCCAGTCCTTGATGCGGGTGTCGATCAACTCGATCGCAGGCGCGAACGCCGCCGTCGCCGCCAGCACATCGTCCTCGGTGCACCCCGCGCCGGGCAGGTCGTCGGCCAGGATGAAGCCGACCTCGACCTCGACGCGCGGATACAGGTAGTTCGCCGACTTGACGGGCCGGTCTTCGAAGACGGCCATCTCGTCGAGGAGATGCCCGTAGTCGGGTTCGTCGACGTTCATCATCTTCTGCATGGCCTCCGACGAGAGGCCGACCTTGTGGCCGATCACCCGTGCGCCTTCGGCGACCCGCTGACGGATGTTGATCAGCTGGATCTCGTAGGCGTCGACTACGTCGATATCGGGGTTTCCGTCGGTCAACGGGCTGATGGGCACCCGGCTGCGTTCGGCCTCGGCGAGGTCGGCTGCGAGCTGGTCACGCACCTCGACGCTGAGCATCTTTGCTATATCCCTTCGCCGTCCGCTCGTTTCTTCGACCGGCACAGTTGTCCTGCGGCCGGGCAATTCTATAACGTGTTCTACATGACGGGTCAGGAGTACGACGTCGTCGTGGTGGGTAGCGGCGCCGCCGGCATGGTCGCCGCCCTCACCGCGGCCCACCAGGGACTATCCACATTAGTCGTCGAGAAGGCTGCGCACTACGGCGGTTCCACTGCGCGGTCCGGTGGTGGCGTGTGGATTCCGAACAACGAGGTGCTGCGAGCGCGACGGCGTCAGCGACACACGCCGAGGCCGCGCGCAAATACCTGCACACGATCATCGGCGATGTCGTGGAGCCCGAGAAGATCGACACCTACCTCGAGCGCGGCCCCGAGATGCTGTCGTTCGTCCTGAAGAACTCCCCGCTGAAGATGTGCTGGGTGCCCGGACTACTCCGACTACTACCCCGAGACGCCAGGGGGCCGGCCCGGCGGTCGGTCGATCGAACCCAAACCCTTCGACGCACGCAAACTCGGCGCCGACGAGTCGGGCCTGGAGCCGCCGTACGGCAAGGTGCCGCTGAACATGGTGGTGATGCAGCAGGATTACGTCCGGCTCAACCAGCTCAAGCGCCATCCGCGCGGGCTGCTGCGCAGCCTGAAGGTGGGCGTGCGCTCGGTGTGGGCCAACGTCAGGCGGCAAGAACCTCGTCGGCATGGGCCGCGCGCTGATCGCTCCGCTGCGCATCGGGCTGCAGAAGGCGGGGGTGCCGGTGCGGCTGAACACCGCGTTGACGGACCTCTACGTCTAGGACGGTGTGGTGCGTGGCATCTACGTTCGCGACACAAGCGCTCCCGAATCAGCTGAGCCGCAACTCATTCGCGCGCGACGCGCCGTGATCCTCGGATCGGGCGGCTTCGAGCACAACGAGCAGATGCGGGTGAAGTACCAGCGCGCACCGATCACCACGGAGTGGACGGTCGGCGCCGAGGCCAACACCGGCGACGGCATCCTGGCCGCCGAGAAGCTCGGCGCCGCACTCGAGGTGATGGAGGACGCGTGGTGGGGTCCGACGGTGCCGCTCGTCGGCGCACCGTGGTTCGCCCTGTCCGAGCGCAACTCGCCCGGCTCGATCATCGTGAACATGGCGGGCAAGCGCTTCATGAACGAGTCGATGCCCTACGTCGAGGCGTGCCACCACATGTACGGCGGCGAGTACGGCCAGGGCCCGGGTCCCGGCGAGAACATCCCGGCGTGGCTGGTCTTCGACCAGCGGTACCGCGATCGATACATCTTCGCGGGTTTGCAGCCGGGACAACGGATTCCCACGAAATGGATCGAGTCCGGAGTGATCGTCAAGGCCGACACCATCGCGGAACTCGCCGAGAAGACCGGCCTGCCGGTCGATGCGCTGACGGCGACCGTCGATCGGTTCAACGGGTTTGCGCGTTCCGGTGTCGACGAGGACTTCAATCGCGGCGAGAGCGCCTACGACCGCTACTACGGCGACCCGACGAACAAGCCGAACCCCAACCTCGGTGAGATCAGCCATGCTCCGTACTACGCGGCCAAGATGGTGCCGGGCGATCTGGGCACCAAGGGTGGCGTCCGCACCGACGTCCACGGACGCGCGCTGCGCGACGACGGTTCGATCATCGAGGGCCTCTACGCCGCCGGTAACGTCAGCTCACCGGTGATGGGACACACCTATCCCGGGTCCCGGTGGAACCATCGGCCCGGCGATGACATTCGGATACCTTGCAGCACTGCACATCGCCGGAGCCGCGAGGGCGACGACAGCCTGCACGGGGAAGAACTGATGCCCATCAATCTCGACGAGGCGCTGGGCGCCGAGCTCCCGCCCGCCGAATTCTCCTGGACCAGTAGCGATATCCAGCTTTATCACCTGGGCCTCGGCGCGGGCGCCGACCCGATGGACAAGCGCGAGCTCCGCTATCTGACCGATGGCACCCCCCAGGTGCTGCCCACCTTCGGCAACGTCGCGCAGAGCTTTCACATGACCGAACCGCCGAGCGTTCAGTTCCCCGGTATCGACATCGAACTCTCGAAGGTGCTGCACGCCAGCGAGGCGGTCTCGGCGCCCGGCCCGATCCCGCCGTCGGGCACCGGCATCGCGGTCACTCGTTTCACCGACATCTGGGACAAGGGCAAGGCCGCGGTGATCTGGTCGGAAACCACGGTTTCCGCGCCCGACGGCACGGTGCTTGTGGAAGCAGAAGCGGTTCGATCTTCGCGCGCGGCGAGGGCGGCTTCGGCGGCGAACGCGGTCCGTCGACCTCTTCGGAACCCCCCTCTCGGGCGGCCGATTTCGAGTTGTCGATAGCAGTGTCACCACAACAGGCGCTGTTGTATCGGATGTGCGGCGACCGCAACCCGCTGCATTCGGACCCCGATTTCGCCGCGGCAGCAGGCTTTCCACGCCCGATCCTGCACGGGCTGTGCACCTATGGCATGACCTGCAAGGCGATGGTCGATGCGCTGCTCGACGGCGACACGACCCGGGTCGGAAGCTACGGTGCCCGGTTCGCGGGCGTGGTGTTCCCCGGCGAGACGTTGACGGCGAGTGTATGGAAAGCGGGCGACGGCTTCACCGCCGTCGTCACCGCACCAGAGCGTGACAACGCCGTGGCACTGGCCGGCGTGGAGTTTGTTCCGGCCTGACCGCCTTCACACTCTGAGTCAGCCGAGGATCAGCCCCGATGTCGGCACGCCGGTGCCGGCCGTGACCAGTACGTGCTCGACGTCGGGTACCGGATTCACCGATGTCCCGCGAAGCTGCCGCACACCCTCGGCGATGCCGTTCATGCCATGGATGTACGCCTCGCCGAGCTGGCCGCCGTGGGTGTTGATCGGCAGCCTGCCACCGATCTCGATGGCGCCGTCGGCGATGTAGTCCTTGGCCTCACCCGGACCGCAGAACCCCAACTCCTCCAGCTGGATCAGGGTGAACGGCGTGAAGTGGTCGTAAAGGATTGCGGTCTGGATATCGGCGGGCGTGAGTCCGGACTGCTCCCAGAGTTGCCTACCCACCAAACCCATTTCGGGAAGGCCCAGCTCTGACCGGTAGTAGCTCGTCATCGAGTACTGGTCGGGGCTCGAGCCTTGGCTCGCCGCCTCGATCACGGCGGGCCGGTGCTTGAGATCCTTGGCCCGGTCGGCAGACGTGATGACCAGCGCCACACCGCCATCGGTTTCCTGACAGCAGTCGAGCAATCGCAGCGGCTCGGCGATCCACCGCGAATTCTGGTGATCCTCGATGGTGATCGGCTTCTCGTAGAAGTACGCCTTCGGGTTGTTGGCGGCGTGCTTGCGGTCGGCCACCGATACCGCACCGAAGTCTTTGCTCGTCGCACCCGAGTAGTGCATGTAGCGCTGGGCGATCATCGCCACCTGCGCGGCCGGTGTCGACAGGCCGTGCGGATACGAGAAGGAGTTGTCGACGCCTGTGGAGTCCGCGTTCTCGACCAACCGCAGCTGCACCTGGCCGAACCGCATCCCCGACCGCTCGTTGAAAGCCCGATATGCCACAACGCAATCCGCGACACCAGTGGCCACCGCGATCGCCGCCTGCTGAACGGTGGCGCAGGCCGCTCCGCCGCCGTGGTGGATCTTGGAGAAGAACTTCAGCTCCCCGATTCCGGTGGCGCGCGCGATCGACGACCTCGGTGTTGGAATCCATCGTGAACGTGACCATGCCGTCGACGTCGGCGGGTGTCAGGCCCGCGTCGTCGAGCGCGTCCAACACGGCTTCGGAGGCCAGTCGCAGTTCGCTTCGGCCGGAGTTCTTCGAGAAGTCGGTGGCACCGATACCGACGATCGCCGCCTTACCGGACAGTTCACCCGGCATCAGGCGGCTCCGATCGTGAGCGTCGCGTTGGCGATCACGTGATCGCCGAGGCTGTTGCTGCCAGTCACTTTCAGCGAGACGACGTCCCCCTCGACGGCGGTCACCTCACCGGAGAATGTCACGGTGTCGTAGGCGTACCACGGCACCCCGAGCCGCAACCCGATCGACTTGATGATCGCGTTCGGTCCGGCCCAGTCGGTGATGTAACGCTGCACGAGGCCGGTGTCGGTGAGGATATTGACGAAGATGTCCTTGGACCCCTTGGCCTGCGCCTTGTCCCGGTCGTGGTGGACATCCTGATAGTCACGCGTGGCGATCGCCGTCGACACGATGAACGTCGGGTCGCCGTACAGCTGCCAGCTCGGGCAGCTTGGTGCCCACCTCGATTTCCGGACCGCTCGGGGCGCTCATGCCCTGGTGCGCTCACTCTGCGGGCTCCCATGCGTAGTTGGTCCAGGCCGGCCCCGAATCACCTTCGGGGAAATCGATATACATTGCGCGAACAGGCAATCCGATCTTCACGCTCGCGGGGTCGATGTTGCGGAGCTCGCCGAGCATCCGCACCCCCTCTTCCAGTTCGACCAGCGCGATGACGAAGGGAAGCGTGCGGCCGGGCACCTTCGGGGCGTGGTGCACCACGAAGCTGAAGACCGTCCCGTTGCCGGAGGCGACGACGTAGTCGGTCTCCTGCTCCTTGTCCTTCCATAGCGCGGGCACCGGCGGATGTTGCAGCGTGCCGTCGCCGCGCTTCTGGATGCGCAGTTCGTGCGCGTTGACGCCGTCCCAGAAGAACCTGGTGTCGCGCGACGACGCCGGACGCATCATGCTGTCCGCGTCGAGGTCGTCGGGCACCGACGAGGCCGCACCCGACGCGTCTTGGTCGGCCGGCCGGAATTTCATGATGCGCCACATCATTTCGGCGACATCCTCATCGCCGACCTGCCAGGAGATCTTCTGGGTGATGAAGAAGCCCTCGCCGAGCGCGGTCTGCTTGGGACCGACGACATCGGTCAGCTCGGCCGCGACGCTGACCTCCTCGCCGGGACGCAGGTAGCGGTGGTAGGTCTGCTCGCAGTTCGTCGCGACGACGCCGATGTAGCCAGCGTCGTCGAACAATCCGAGGATCTTGCCCAGCGGATCGTCGTCGGGCCGGTTGCCGCCCAGCCCCATCATGGTCCACACCTGGATCATCGCGGGCGGGGCGACGGTGCCGGGATGGCCGGCCGCCTTGGCGGCCGCCTCGTCGACGTAGATGGGGTTGTCGTCCCCCATCGCATCGAGCCAGTGGTCGATCATCGGCTGGTTCACCGGGTGACGGGCGGCCCGCGGCTTGCTCTTACCCTCGGCCTTGACCCGTTCGGCGGCCTTCTGGATGTCCTCGATGGCGCTCATCGGGGTCCTCGGCTCTTCGCGCAAGCGCTCATCGCGGAACCCTCGGAACCTTCAGGCCTGCCGCCGCGATCATCTCCCGCATCACCTCGTTGACACCTCCGCCGAACGTGATCACCAGATTGCGCTTGGTCTGCGAGTCAAGCCACTCCAGAAGCTCGGCGGTATCCGCATCCGCCGGGTTGCCGTATTTGCCGACGATCTCCTCGGCGAGCCGACCGGCATACTGAATGCGCTCGGTGCCGAACACCTTGGTGGCGGCGGCATCCGCGACGTCGATGGTCTCGCCAGAGGCGGCAACCTGCCAGTTCAGCAGTTCGTTGATCCGCCACATGGCCTTGAGCTCGCCGAGTGAGCGCTTCACGTCGTCGTGATCGAGCGGGGTGTCGCCACTGGAACCGGGCTTGGCGGCCCAGTCGCGGACCCGGTCGTATAGCAAGGCGAATCGCCCTGCCGGCCCGAGCATTACGCGCTCGTTGTTCAGCTGGGTGGTGATCAAGCGCCAGCCGCCGTTCTCCTCGCCGACCAGCATCTCGGCGGGAACCCGCACGTCGTTGTAGTAAGTGGCGTTCGTATGGTGAGCGCCGTCGGACAGGATCATCGGTGTCCAGCTGTAGCCGGGGTCCGTCGTGTCGACGATCAGCATCGAAATGCCCTTGTGCTTGGCCGCCTCCGGATCGGTGCGGCACGCCAGCCAGACGTAGTCGGCGTCATGACCACCGGTGGTGAACACCTTCTGGCCGTTGACGATGTACTCGTCCCCTGTCCTCACCGCGGTGGTGCGCAACGACGCCAGGTCGGTGCCCGCCTCCGGTTCGGTGTAGCCGATCGCGAAATGTATCTCTCCGGCGAGAATTCCCGGCAGGAACTTCTTCTTCTGCAGATCGGTGCCGTACTGCTGCAAGGTCGGCCCCACGGTCTGCAGGGTCACGGCAGGCAGCGGCACGTCGGCGCGATGTGCTTCGTTGACGAAGATCGACTGCTCGATCGGCCCGAAACCCAGGCCGCCGAACTCCTTGGGCCAGCCGACGCCGAGCTTGCCGTCCGAGCCCATCCGCTTGATCACCGCCCGGTAGGCCTTGCCGTGCCGGTCGCTTTCCATCTCCCTCGCCTCTTCGGGCGAGATGAGATTCGAGAAGTACTGCCGCAGTTCGGCTTGAAGCTGCCGCTGCTCCGGGGTCAGTTCGATGTACATTGCGCTCCCACCAGATCGAGTCGGTGCGACGGCCCGCCGACCAGCCGTGTCAGATCCTTGATGCTCGAGTAGTAGCGGTCCATCGGATAGATCGATGTCCATACCCATCCCACCGTGCAAATGGTGGCAGAGCTGCATCACCGGCGGCGCCTGCGACGCCAGCCAGTAGCCGAGGATGTCGATGTCTTCGTCGGCGTCCAGCCCCTGAGCCAGCCGCCACAACACCGAGCTGGCGGCCAGTGTCAGTGTGCGAGAGGCGATGTAGACCTCGGCCAGCTGCGCGGCGACTGTCTGGAACGTGGACAGCGGCTTGCCGAACTGCTCACGGTTGGCGACGTAGTCGGCGGTGAGCCGCAGTGCGCCTGCGACCAGGCCCGATGCGAAAGCTCCTATGGCAGCGAGGGCGAGCTGGTTCACCCGCCGCGGCTGCGCGCCATCGAGCACGCCGTCGACCTCGGCATCGGTGAATGTCACCGAGAACTCGTCGGCGTGGTTGGCGGTCGGGGTCTTGACTAGCTGCACGCCGCTGGCCTTCGGCGATATCACCGCGACCGCCTCACCTGCCGTCACGATCAACCAATCCGCCTGTTCCGCATAGGGAACCGCGACCTTGACGCCGTTGAGCTTGACCGCCGGAGCGCTGAAGGGTGGTCGCGGGCCGATCGGGCAGCGGTGCGCCGGGCTCGTTGAGCGCTGCGGTCAGCACCGAGCCCTTCGGCTACTCCGGCGAGATAGCGGTCCTGCTGCTCGGCGGAAGCCAGGTCGAGCGAGCGGAATCAACCCGAGGCCGAGCGTCGCGAGCGCCGGGCTGACCGTGCCGTGCCTGCCGACCTCGATCAGCGCCGTGCCCACCTCGGCGAGGCCCAGGCCGTCGCCGCCGAGGCGGTCGGGTACGCCGAAGGCCGTGACGCCGCCGGACACCAGTGCGTCCCAGCTGTTGTCCCGGCCCAGCGCGGACGTCACCACGTCGGCGACGGCCTGCTGCCCTTCGTCTGGGCTGAAGTCCACCGAATCCTCCTAGTTGAGACGGCTACTGGGCGGCTACTGCACTCTTTCCTGTGTAGTCAACCTGCCAGTGCTTGATGCCGTTGAGCCAACCCGACCGCAGCCGCTCGGGTTCACCGATCGGCTTGATATCGGGCATGTGGTCGGCGACCGCGTTGAAGATGAGGTTGATCGTCATCCTGGCCAGGTTCGCGCCGATGCAGTAGTGGGCACCGGTTCCGCCGAAGCCGACGTGCGGATTCGGATCGCGCAGGATATCGAATTTGTGCGGGTCTTCGAACACCTCTTCGTCGAAATTGGCTGACCGGTAGGACATCACGGCGCGCTGACCCTTCTTGATCGGTCACGCCGCCCAGCTCGACGTCTTCGTTGGCGGTGCGCTGGAACGCTGAAACCGGTGTGGCCCAACGGATGATCTCGTCGGCCGCGGTCGCGGGCCGCTCCTTCTTGTAGAGCTCCCACTGATCTGGGTTGTTCGCCATCGCGATCATGCCGTGGGTGATCGAGTTGCGCGTGGTCTCGTTGCCCGCCACCGCGAGCATGACCACGAAGAAGCCGAACTCGTCGTCGGAGAGCTTCTCGCCCTCGATGTCGGCCTGGATCAGCGTGGTGACGATGTCATCGGTCGGGTTCTTGCCCCGCTCGTCGGCCATGGCCATCGCATACATGATGAGCTCCATCGACGACTGCGCCGGATCGACGGTGGCGTACTCGGGGTCGTCGCCACCGGTCATCTCGTTGGACCAGCGGAACAGCTTGTCGCGGTCCTCCTGCGGCACACCGAGAAGTCCGGCGATGGCCTGCAACGGCAACTCGCACGACACCTGTTCGACGAAGTCGCCGCTACCCTCCGCGGCCGCGGTCTTCGCGATGTTCTCGGCCCGCTGCGCGAGCTCCTCCTCCAGCCGCCCGATGGCCCGCGGCGTGAAACCGCTGGAGATGATCTTGCGCAGCCGGGTGTGGTGTGGCGCGTCCATGTTGAGCATGACGCTGCGCTGCAGTTCGACCTGCTCGCGCTTCATCTCCGGCGGCCAGGTCGGGATGGCGCCGTTCTGCCAGCTCGAGAAGACGTCGCTGCGCCGCGACACCTCCTTGACGTCGGCATGCTTGGTCACGAGCCAGTAGCCGTTGTCCTCGAAGCCGCCGGTTCCGCCGGGGACGTCGACCCAGTGGACCGGCTCCGCTTTGCGCAGCTCGGCCAGCTCCTCGACGGGCAGACCCGCGAGGTTGACGTCGGGGTCGAGGAAGTCGAAGTCTGCGGGAATGTTGGGGGGTGCCATGTATGTGCGCTCCTCAAAAACGTTAATTGCAACGTGTTCTAGTCTCAGTAAAACATGCCTTCTGCGCAGATAAAAGGCAGGTCACCATCCTCGCTTGTCAGAGTAATGAAACGTGTTCTAGCCTGACGGAATGGGTAACCCTGTCATCGTCGAAGCCACCCGCAGCCCCATCGGCAAGCGCATGGGATGGCTGTCCGGCCTGCATGCGACCGAGCTGCTGGGCGCGACGCAGAAGGCACTGGTGGAGAAGGCCGGCATCGATCCCGGCGAGGTCGAACAGGTCATCGGCGGCTGCGTCACGCAGTTCGGCGAGCAGTCCAACAACATCACCCGGGTCAGCTGGCTCGTCGCCGGGCTGCCCGACCACGTCGGCGCCATGACGGTCGACTGCCAGTGCGGAAGCGGGCAACAGGCCAACGGGCTGGTCGCCGGGCTGATCGCCGCGGGCGCGATCGACGTCGGCATCGCCTGCGGCATCGAGGCGATGAGCCGCGTCGGACTCGGCGCCAACGCCGGTCCCGACCGTGGCGATCCTGCGGCCGGCCTCGTGGGACATCGACCTGCCCGACCAGTTCACCGCCGCCGAGCGGATCGCACAGCGCCGCGGAATCACCCGCGAGGACATCGACCAGTTCGGCTTCGACTCCCAGCGCAAGGCCAAGCCAGGCGTGGGCCGAGGGCCGGTTCGACCGGGAGATCAGCGGCATCGAGGCCCCGGTGCTCGACGAGAACAAGCAACCGACCAGCGAGCGGCACGTCGTCACCCGCGACCAGGGCCTGCGCGACACCACGCTGGAAGGCCTGGCGTCGCTGAAGCCGGTGATCGAGGGCGGCATTCACACCGCGGGCACGTCGTCGCAGATCTCCGACGGCGCCGCCGCTGTGCTGTGGATGGACGAGGACAAGGCCAAAGCGCTCGGTCTCAAGCCGCGCGCGCGGATCATCAGCCAGGCCCTCGTCGGCGCCGAGCCGTACTACCACCTCGACGGCCCGGTGCAGTCGACGGCCAAGGTGCTCGAGAAGGCCGGGATGAAGATGGGCGACATCGACATCACCGAGATCAACGAGGCCTTCGCGTCGGTGGTGTTGTCGTGGGCGCGGGTGCACAACCCGGACATGGACAAGGTGAACGTCAACGGAGGTGCGATCGCGCTCGGGCACCCGGTCGGAAGCACCGGCAGCCGCCTGATCACCACCGCGCTACACGAGCTGGAGCGCACGGATCAGAGCACTGCACTGATCACCATGTGCGCGGGCGGCGCGTTGTCCACCGGAACGATCATCGAGCGGATCTGATGCCGGCGGCTCCCGCAGTCACTGATGCCGAGCGCATCGCCGCCGCGCAGGCCTACATCGACGCGCTGGTCTCCCACGACGCCGACAAGGTGCCGTTTGCTCCCGGGTGTACCCGCATCGAGGTCGGAATGAAGACCGGTTTCTCGGGAGACCACCTGCGCCGCAGCCTGAATCGCGGCGTGCAATACCGGGTCATCGAGGCGACGACGGTGCCCGAGTTCACCGTCGACGGCGACACCATCCGGGCGAAATTCGACCTCGTGACGAAGCCGTCGCTGCTGGGACGCAGGGTGGGCGCCCATATCGACGAGACGTTCCAGATCCCGGTGGCCGACGGCCTGATCCACCACATCCGAGCAGCAATTCGCCCGTTTCTGACCGCGTCTTAGGATCACGCCATGGCCAATTCTCGCCCGCGCTTCATGGATACGAAGGCTTCGGACTTCTTCATCAAGTGGATGTCGAAGATCAACACCTACATGTACCGCCGCAGCGGCGGCGAAGGCTTCGGCAGCGACTTCCAGGGCATCCCGGTGGCGCTGCTGACCACCACCGGCCGCAAGAGCGGTGAGCCGCGGATCAGCCCGCTGTATTTCCACCGCGACGGCGACATCGTGGTCGTGGCCGCATCCAAGGGCGGCAGCGACAGGCACCCGATGTGGTACCTGAACCTCAAGGCGAACCCGAAGGTCGGAGTTCAGATCAAGAAAGAGGTCCTCGATCTCACCGCGCGTGACGCCACCGAGGAGGAACGCGCGAAGTACTGGCCGAAGCTGGTCGAGATGTATCCGACGTATGAGGACTACAAGTCCTGGACCGACCGGGAGATCCCGCTCGTGATCTGCGAACCGTGACAAGCACTTACGATCTGCACTTCTATTTCGACCCCGTCTGCCCGTTCGCGTGGATGACGAGCAAGTGGGTGCGCATCGTGGCAGCGAACAGCGTGACTACCGCGTGGACTGGCGGTTCATCTCGCTGCGCATCCTCAACGCGGATGTCGACTACGCAACGCACTTTCCCACGCATTACGAAGACGGCCACACCGCGGGATTGAAGCTGCTGCGGGTCGCGGCGAAGGTGCGCGCCGAGCACGGACGAGACGCCGTCGGGCCCCTCTATGCGGCGTTCGGCACCCGCCTGTTCGACACCCGTCGCGACAGAGTTTGCCTGCGGCCGAGCAGGCTGCGCGCGATCTTGTGGAGTCGGCGCTGGCCGACGCGGGACTGCCCGCGGCGCTGGCCGATGCGCTGGACGATGCCACGCTCGACGACGAGATCCGCGGCGAAACCGACGAGGCGCTCGCCCTCACCGGTCGCGACGTCGGGACGCCGATCCTGCATTTCCGCCCACCGACCGGAACCGCATTCTTCGGGCCGGTCATCAGCAGGCTGCCGTCGCCCGGCGACCGGTCAGCACTGTGGGACCACGTCATCGCGCTCGCGGAGTTCCGGCTTCGCGGAGATCAAACGCAGCCTGCGCGAAATGCCGCAGCTGGCGGCTTTCGGCGTCGACACCGAGGTAGTAGGTTTGTCCACGCGTCCAGACGGCTAGACACGCCCTATGGCAGGCGCTATCCGCAACTCGCGGCTGCTCCGACTCGTGATGATAGTACTTCGCCGCGCGTACACATCTGGGTCTACCGGCGCACCAATGGTCGCATCGGCGCCAAGCTGCCCCAGCCGGTCAGCTGCCGTGCCGGTTTCTCGTCCTCATAGGCGCCGGCTTGTCCCGTCGCTTCGCTCGCCCCGGAAGAAGCCGCGGATTCGGTGGAGGTCAGTTCGCCGCGCCGAGGTCGTCAAGGGCGCGCTCGGCGCCGGGATGCAGTGGTACGGGCAAGGTCTCGCGAGCAGTGTCCAGCGAGATATCCGCGGCCGCCTTGTTGACCTTGACCAGTTCCTCCTTGTGGTCGAAAAGCGCCTTGGTCAGCACGCAGGCGGTGTTGCCGTCCATATCGTTCTTGACCAGAAGCAGATTGGGCACCACAACGGTCGGCACGTCGGCGGGAGTCTGGTACGTGCTCGCCGGGATGACGCCCTGCTCGTACATCGGGTTGATGTTCTGAAGCTTCGGCAGGGTTCCGGTCACATCGATGAACTTGACCTTGTCGCGCTGGCTGACGAAGAGGTCGGTGATTCCACCGGTCGGCAGGCCTCCCGACCAGAACATCGCATCGATCGAACCGTCTGCCCGCATCCGTTCGGTGGGCGAGACTCCAATACCCGGATGGTACCGAAATCTCGAGTCGAATCCCAAGGTGCACCTACAGATTCGCTCTCACGCACCTCGAGCTCAACCGCCCGCGACGCGACCGCTGACGAACGAAATCGCTACTGGCCCAGGCTCATCAAGATGTACCCACCGTACCGGGGCTATCGGGAGGCGGCTGACCGGGCGATTCCGATGGTCGTCACTGCGAATCATCCGCCGTACAAGGGCTATCGAGACGCCGCGGATCGACGCTCCTGCTGGTGGTGTGCGAGCCGGTGTTACAGGCGCCGTAGACCGGCACCGGCGGGCGCGCCTTGGCGAGCAGATCGCCGACGACAGGTCCGAGTTCGGCCGGATCCCAGCGGGCGCCCTTGTCGACCTGAGGTCCGTGCGCCCAGCCCTCGGCGACCCGGATGATGCCGCCCTCGACCTCGAACATCGTGCCGGTGACGTCTTTGGACTCGACGCTGCCGAGCCAAACCACCAGCGGCGAAATGTTTTCCGGCGCCATCGCGTCGAAGTCCTTGTCCTGGGTCGACATCATCTCGGCGAACACCGTCTCGGTCATCCGGGTGCGCGCCGACGGTGCGATGGCGTTGACGGTGACGCCGTAGCGGCCCATCTCGGCGGCGGCGACCAGCGTCAGGGCGGCGATACCCGCCTTGGCGGCGCTGTAATTCGCCTGTCCGACACTGCCTTGCAGGCCGGCACCGGAGCTGGTGTTGATGATGCGGGCGTCGACGGTATTGCCCGCCTTGGACTGCGCGCGCCAGTAGGCGGCTGCGTGGCGCATGGTCGCGAAGTGCCCCTTGAGGTGCACGGCGATGACGGCGTCGAACTCCTCCTCGCTGGTGTTGGCGAACATCCGGTCGCGGACGATGCCGGCGTTGTTGACCAGCACGTCGAGTCCGCCGAACTGCTCGACCGCCGTCTGGACCAGCCCCTCGGCCTGCGCCCAGTCGGCGACGTTGGCACCGCTGGTCGACGGCTTCGCCTCCGGCAGCGGTGATCTCGTCGACCACACCCTGCGCGGCGCTGCCGCCACCGGCGGGTGAGCCGTCCAGCCCGACACCGATGTCGTTGACCACCACTCGCGCGCCCTCGGCGGCGAAGGCCAGCGCGTGCGCGCGCCCAATGCCGCCGCCAGCACCCGTCACGATGACCACGCGGCCGTCGAGCAGTCCCATATCTCTTGTCTCCCTTATTTCTTGATGTCAGCAGTGGTGGTTGCCAGGTAGTGCGGCGGCTCGCCGCCGCCGTGCACCTCGAGTGAGGCGCCGCTGATGTACGACGCGACATCGGAGGCCAAGAAATGCTGCGGCCCAGCCGACGTCGTCCGGTTTCGCGAGCCGGCCCAGCGGGACGTTGCGCGAAATGGCCGCGATGGAATCGGCGTCGCCGTAGAACAATTCGGACTGTTCGGTCTCCACCATCCCGACGACGACCGAATTCACCCGCACCTTCGGCGCCCACTCGACCGCCAGCGTGCTGGTGATGCTCTCCATGCCCGCCTTGGCCGCGCCGTAGGCGCGCGGTGCCCGGCGTCGGCCGTCGGCCGCTGACGCTGGCGATGTTGATGATCGCACCGCCCCGAGGCTGCGTCTGCATCACCGCGTTGGCGTGGATCGAAACCGACAGCGGACCAAGCAGGTTGAGCTCGACGATCTTGGTGTTGAACTTCGCCGACGATTCGGCCGCCAGCACATAGGGCGATCCGCCCGCGTTGTTGACGACGACATCGAGGCGGCCGTGGCGGGCCGATGACCGCCTCGATCAGCGCGGCCACCGACTCGTCGTCGCGCACGTCGCAGGTGTGGAATTCGTAGGGCGATCCCTCCACCGGCCTGCGCGCACACGTCACCACGGTCGCGCCTTGTGCTGCGAACACAGAGCTGATTCCGGCCCCGACGCCGCGCACCCCGCCGGTCACCAGGACGACCCTGCTCGTTGAAGCCCGAGGACTATCGTCTGGACGGTCGGTCACTGTGCTAGCGTACCAAGCAAGTGCTTGCTTAGGTAGCGACCCCCAGAGTAACCGAGGTATCCGCATGACGATCACCACCAAAACGGTCGAACCGGGCATCGTCTCGGTCACCGTCGACTATCCGCAGGTCAACGCGATCCCGTCGCGCGGCTGGTTCGAACTCGGCGACGCGATCACCGCCGCGGGCCGCGACATGGACACCCACGTGGTGATCCTGCGAGCCGAGGGCCGCGGGTTCAACGCCGGCGTCGACATCAAGGAGATGCAGAACACCGAGGGCTTCACCGCGCTGATCGACGCCAACCGCGGCTGCTTCCACGCGTTCCGCGCGGTCTACGAGTGCGAGGTGCCGGTCGTCGCCGCGGTCAACGGCTTCTGCGTCGGCGGCGGCATCGGCCTGGTCGGAAACGCCGACGTCATCGTCGCCTCCGACGACGCGACCTTCGGCCTGCCCGAGGTCGAGCGCGGCGCACTGGGCGCGGCGACGCACCTGTCGCGATTGGTGCCGCAGCACATGATGCGACGACTGTTCTTCACCGCCGCCACCGTCGACGCGGCCACCCTGCACCACTTCGGATCGGTGCACGAGGTGGTGCCGCGCGCCGAACTCGACGAGGCCGCACTGCGGGTGGCGCGCGACATCGCCGCCAAGGACACCCGCGTCATCCGCGCGGCCAAGGAGGCGCTGAACCTCATCGACGTGCAGAAGGTGAACTCGAGTTACCGCATGGAGCAGGGCTTCACGTTCGAGCTCAACCTCGCCGGCGTGTCCGACGAGCATCGCGACGCCTTCGCGGGAACCAGAAGGGCGGCAAATGATTCGGCGGGCACGAGCGACGCGAGCGAGGGGAATAGCATGACCGACAAGAGAACGACTTTGGACGAGGCCGTCTCGGCCATCGAAAGCGGCATGACCATCGGCATCGGCGGCTGGGGGTCGCGGCGCAAGCCGATGGCGTTCGTGCGGGCGCTGCTGCGCACCGACGTCACGGACCTGACGGTCGTCACCTACGGCGGTCCCGACCTCGGCCTGCTGTGCTCGGCCGGCAAGGTCAAACGCGTCTACTACGGCTTCGTGTCCCTGGACTCGCCGCCGTTCTACGACCCGTGGTTCGCCAAGGCGCGCACCAGCGGATCGATCGAGGCTCGCGAGATGGACGAGGGCATGGTGCGCTGCGGGCTGCAGGCGGCGGCCCAACGGCTGCCGTTCCTGCCGATCCGCGCCGGGCTGGGCAGCGACGTCCGCGCCTTCTGGGGTGACGAGCTGAAGACCGTCAAGTCGCCCTACCCGCACCGGGTGGCGGCTTCGAGGAGCTCATCGCCATGCCCGCGCTGAACCTCGACGCAGCGTTCGTCCACATGAATCTCGGTGATGCCAAGGGCAATGCGGCGTACACCGGAATCGACCCGTACTTCGACGACCTGTTCCTGATGGCCGCGCAGAAGCGCTACCTCTCGGTCGAACGGGTGGTGTCCACCGAGGAACTGGTGAAGGCGGTCCCGCCGCAGGCGCTGCTGATCAACCGGATGATGGTCGACAGCGTCGTCGAGGCCCCGAACGGCGCGCACTTCACCACGGCCGAGCCCGACTACCGCCGCGACGAGAAATTCCAGCGGCACTACGCCGAGGCTGCCGCGTCCGACGAGACCTGGCAGCAATTCGTGGCGACCTATCTGTCCGGCAGCGAGGCCGATTACCAGGCGGCCGTGCGGAAATTCACCGAGGCGGCTCAGGCGGCCAAGGAGGCAGCGAAGTGATGTCAGTGACCCGTGCCGAGGTGTGCGCCGTCGCCTGCGCCGAACTGTTCCGCGACGCCGGCGAGATCATGGTCAGCCCGATGGCCAATATGGTGTCGATCGGCGCCCGGCTGGCCCGCCTGACCTTCTCCCCCGACATCCTGCTGACCGACGGAGAGGCCCGGCTGCTGGCCGACACCCCCGCTCTCGGCGCGAGCGGGCGCGATCGAGGGCTGGATGCCGTTCGGGCGTGTCTTCGAGACGCTGGCATGGGGCCGGCGCCATGTCGTCATGGGCGCCAATCAGGTTGACCGGTACGGCAATCAGAACCTGTCGGCGTTCGGTCCGCTTCAGCATCCGACCCGGCAGATGTTCGGCGTGCGCGGCGCACCCGGTAACACGATCAACCACGCGACGAGCTACTGGGTCGGCAACCACTCCAAGCGGGTGTTCAGCAGATTCGGTCGACGTGGTCTCCGGTATCGGCTGGGACAAGGTCGACCCGGACAATCCGGCGTACCGATTCGTCAACGTGTTCCGGGTGGTGTCCAACCTCGGCGTCTTCGACTTCAACGGTCCCGACCATCAGATGCGTGCGCTGTCGCTGCACCCCGGCGTCGAGGCTGAGCAGGTCGCCGAGAACACCTCGTTCGAGGTGCACGGCCTGGACGACCGCCGACACGACACGCCTTCCCACCGACGACGAGCAGAAGCTGATCCGCGAGGTCATCGACCCGAAGTCGCTGCGGGACAAGGAGAGTACGGGCGATGAGCCGTCTGCGCACTCCGCTGACCGAACTGGTCGGCATCGAGCATCCGGTGGTGCAGACCGGCATGGGCTGGGTGGCCGGTGCGCGGCTGGTGGCGGCAACCTCGAACGCCGGCGGTCTGGGCATCCTGGCATCGGCGACCATGACACTCGACGAGCTCGCGACCGCGGTCACGCAAGGTGAAGGCCGCCACCGACAAACCGTTCGGCATCAACATCCGGGCCGACGCCGGTGACGCGAACGAGCGCATCGACCTGCTGATCCGCGAAGGCGTCAAGGTCGCGTCCTTCGCGCTGGCGCCCAAACCGGAACTGATCGCCAAGCTCAAAGAGGCCGGCGTGGTGGTGATTCCGTCGGTCGGCGCTCGCCAAGCACGCCAAGAAGGTCGCCGGGCTGGGGCGCCGACGCGGTGATCGTCCAGGGCGGCGAGGGCGGCGGCCACACCGGTCCGATCGCCACGACACTGCTGCTGCCGTCGGTGCTCGACGCCGTCGACATCCCGGTCGTCGCCGCCGGCGGATTCTTCGACGGACGCGGACTGGCCGCGGCGCTGTCCTACGGCGCGGCGGGCGTGGCAATGGGTACCCGGTTCCTGCTGACGTCGGACTCCACGGTGCCCGAAGCGGTCAAGCGGCGCTACCTGGAAGTCGGCACTGGACGGCACCGTCGTGTCGACGCGTGTCGACGGCATGCCGCATCGTGTGCTGCGCACCGGACTCGTCGAGAAACTCGAGAGCGGTTCGCGGCTGCGCGGGTTCGCCGCGGCGGTCCGCAACGCGCAGAAGTTCAAGAAGATGTCGGGGATGACGTGGCGTTCGATGATCAGCGACGGCCTGGAGATGCGGCACGGCAAGGAGCTGACGTGGTCGCAGGTGGTCATGGCGGCCAACACCCCGATGCTGCTGAAGGCAGGTCTGGTGGAGGGCAACACCGACGCAGGCGTGCTGGCCTCCGGCCAGGTCGCGGGCATCCTCGACGACCTGCCGTCATGCGCCGAACTGGTCGACACGATCGTCAGCGACGCAGTCAAGCACCTGCAGGCGGCCGCCGCCCTCGTCGAGTGACGTGTAGGCCGGCGGATTGTCGCACGATAAACAGTAAGCCTTTCGATTCAGCCCAATCCGCGCGTCGGTGTGCCTAAGCTCTGCCGCATGAAAACGAACGCCGCCGTGCTGTGGGGACTCAACGAGCCATGGAGCGTCGAGGAGATCGACCTCGACGGGCCGAAGGAGGGCGAGGTCCTCGTCTCCTTCGAGGCCACGGGTCTGTGCCATTCCGATCACCATGTGCAGACCGGCGATCTGGCCGGAGTCACACTGCCGATGATCGGCGGGCACGAGGGCGCCGGTGTGGTGGCCGAGGTGGGTCCCGGCGTGAAGGACCTGCAGGTGGGCGACCACGTGGTGGCCTCCTTCCTGCCTGCGTGTGGTCGATGCCGGTGGTGTGCCAGCGGACATCAGAACCTGTGCGATATGGGCGCGATCATCCTGCTGGGCATCCAGGCGGACGGCACCTACCGACGCAAGGCGCGGGGTAAGGACGTCGGCGTCATGGTGGGCGTCGGAAGCTTCTCCGAGTTGAGCACCGTGTCCGAGACCTCGTTGGTCAAGGTCGACGACGACCTGCCGTTGTCCCGTGCGTGCCTGCTCGGCTGCGGCGTGATGACGGGGTGGGGGTCGGCCGTCAACACCGCCGATGTGTCGCCCGGTGACACCGTCGTGGTTATCGGATGCGGAGGCATCGGCAGCGGCGCGATCCAGGGCGCCCGGCTGGCGGGTGCGGAACACATCGTCGTCGTCGACATCGTCGAGTCCAAGCGGGACAAGGCATTCCAGTTCGGCGCCACCCACTTCGTGACGTCGATGCCCGAGGCCACGAGCTGGTCGTCGGACTCACCCGCGGTGTGATGGCCGATTCCGCCCTGCTGACCGTCGGCCTGCTCAAGGGGCCGATGATCAACGAGGCGCTGGACATCGTCCGCAAGGGCGGTGCGGTGGTGATGACCGCCATCGCCTCGATGGCCGACGTCACCCCGACCCTGCCGATGGCGATGATGACGCTGTTCCAGAAGCGGCTGCTGGGCAGCCTGTACGGCGAGGCGAATCCGCGTGCGGACATCCCGCGGCTACTCAACCTCTATCGCGACGGGAAGCTGCTCCTCGACGAGACGGTCACCGCCGAGTACAAGCTGAACGACATCAACGAGGCCTACGACGACATGCTCGCCGGCCGCAACATCCGTGGCGTGATCCTCCACGACCACTAGAGGCGTTCGATGATGGTGACGTTGGCGGTGCCGCCGCCCTCGCACATCGTCTGCAGTCCGTAGCGACCGCCGGTGCGCTCCAACGTGTTCAGCATCGTGGTGAACAGCTTGGCCCCGGTCGCACCCAGCGGGTGTCCGAGCGCGATCGCGCCGCCGCTGGGGTTGACCTTCGCCGTGGTCGGCCTTGGTCTCCTTGAGCCACGCCATGACGACGGGCGCGAACGCCTCGTTGATCTCGACGGTGTCGATGTCGTCGATCGACAGGCCCGTCTTGTCCAGCGCGTATTGGGTCGCGGGGATCGGACCGGTCAGCATGAACACCGGGTCGGCACCGCGCGCGCTGATGTGGTGGATGCGCGCCCGCGGCTTCAGATTGTGAGTCCTTGCACTGCGTGCTCGGACGCGAGCAGCACCGCGCTGGCGCCGTCGGAGATCTGGCTGGCCATCGCGGCGGTCAGCCGACCACCGTCGACGAGGGTCTTGAGGCCCGCCATCTTCTCCAGCGAGGTGTCGCGCGGACCCTCGTCGATGACGAAGCCGGCTCCATCAACCTCGACGGCGATGATCTCGTTCTCGAAGTGCCCGGCGCGGATGGCCTCCTGGGCGCGCTGGTGGCTGGTCAGCGCGTACTGCTCCATCTCCTCGCGGGACAGGTCCCACTTCTCGGCGATCAGCTCCGAACCGCGGAACTGCGAGATCTCCTGATCGCCGTAGCGGTGCAGCCAGCTCTTGGATTCGTTGGTCGGCGAGGTGAATCCGAACTGCTCGGCCGACCGTCATCGCCGACGAGATCGGGATCTGGCTCATGTTCTGCATGCCGCCCGCCACGATCAGATCGGCGGTACCGGACATGATCGCCTGTGCGCCAAAGGAAATCGCCTGCTGGCTCGAACCGCACTGCCGGTCGACGGTGACACCGGGAACCTCTTCGGGGTAATCCGGCGGCCAGCCATGACAGTCTGGCGATGTTGCCGGCCTGGCGCGCCGATGGCGTCGACGCAGCCGGCGATCACGTCGTCGACCGCGCCGGGATCGACGTCGACCCGGTCGAACAATCCGCGCCACGCGGCGGCTCCCAGGTCCACGGGATGCACGCCGGCCAGCGCGCCGTTGCGCTTGCCGACAGCGGTGCGGACAGCTTCGATGACGTATGCCTGAGGAGTTCCAGTCATTTCTTCATTCCTGTTCTTTGGTGATACCGCCGAGAACGATGGCTAGGTACTGTCGGCCGACCTCCTCGGCCGTGAGCGGCCCGCCCGGCTGATACCAGCGGACCGAAACCCAGGTGGTGTCGCGGATGAACCGGTAGACCAGATCGACGTCGATGTCGGGCCGGAAGTACCCCTCCTCGACGCCCTGGTTGAGCAGATCAAGCCACATCTTGCGCTGCTCTTGATTGCGTTCCTCGACATAGGCGAACCGCTCCTGGCCCGCGAGCCGCTTGGCCTCGTCCTGATAGATGACGACCTGCGCGTGCCGGTGCTCGATCGCCTCGAACGACGCCATGAACAGCCCCTTGAGCCGTTCCAGCGGATTCGGTTCGGTGTCGACGATCTGCTCGTAGCGTTCGAACAGCCAGTCGAGGAACCCGCGCAGCACCTCGTCGACCATCTCCTCCTTGGACGAGAAGTGGTGGTACAGGCTGCCGGACAGGATGCCCGCCGAGTCGGCGATGTCGCGCACGGTGGTCGCCCGCAGCCCGCGCTCGGCGAACATCGTCGCGGCGAGCTCGAGAAGCTCGTCGCGCCGACTTCCGGGCTGGCTCACCGGCGGACCGGCTGCGGAGGCGATCATGCTCGCTGGCTCGACACCGAAATCACTTCTCCAGTCAGGTAACTGGAGTAGTCACTGGCCAGAAACGCGATGGTGGCGGCGACCTCCCACGGCTCGGCCGCCCGCCCGAACGCCTCGCCCTCGGAAAGCCGGTCGAGCAGTTCGGAGCTGCTGGTCTTCTCGAGGAACTTGTGCCGGGCGATGCTCGGCGACACTGCGTTGATCCGCACGCCGTGCTCGACGGCTTCGATTGCGCTGCAACGGGTCAGCGCCATCACGCCCGCCTTGGCGGCGGCGTAGTGCGACTGCGAATGCTGCGCCCGCCAGCCCAGAACGCTGGCGTTGTTGACGATCACGCCGCCGTGGTCGGCCTCGCGGAAGTATCGCAGCGCGGCGCGCGTCGCCCGCATCACCGACGTCAGCGTCACGTTGAGAACCCGGTCCCACTCCTCGTCGGTCATGTCGACCACCGGCGTCTGGCCGCCCAGCCCGCGTTGTTGACCAGCACGTCGAGGCGTCCCATCCGGGCAGTCGTCGACGAGATCAGCGCGTCGACCTGCGCGGTGGACGTCACGTCGCACACCACGCTCTCGACCCGGCCGAGGCCGAGTTCGGCCAACTGGTCACGGGTTTCGCCCAGGCGCCGCTCGTGGTGGTCGGAGACCACGACGTCGGCACCCTCGACGAGCGCGCGCCGGGCCACCGCCGAGCCGATGCCGGTGCCTGCGGCGGCGGTCACCACGACGACCTTGCCGGTCAGCAGCCCGTGGCCCGCAATCTCTTTCGGCGCTGGATAACGTCATGCGGCTCTCCGATGGTCTTCGCGCAAGCGCTCATCCCTTCACCTCACGGGGTAGGCCGAGCACCCGCTCGGCGATGATGTTGCGCTGGATCTCGTTGGAGCCGCCGTAGATGGTGTCCGCCCGCGAGAACAGGTACAGCCGCTGCCATTCGTCGAACTCGCCGTCGGTCAGAGTCAGGCCTTCGCGGCCCAGCACCTCCATGGCGATCTCACCGAGCTCGCGATGCCAGTTGGCCCACAACAGCTTCGAAACGTTGTCCTGGCCGCCGGCTGCTCAACATCCATGGTCGCCAACGCATATGACCGCATCGTGCGCAGGCCTACCCAGGAGCGGGTCAGCCGCTCGCGGATCAGCGGATCGTCGGCGGCGCCGTTGCGCTTGGCGAGGTCGGCGACACCGGAAAGCTCACGGGCGTAATCGATCTGCTGACCAAGCGTCGACACGCCGCGCTCGAAGGTCAGCGTCCCATGGCGACCCGCCAGCCGTCGCCCGGCGTCCCGACCACCAGATCGGCGTCGGTGCGGGCGTCGTCGAAGAACACCTCGTTGAACTCCGAGTCGCCGGTCAACTGGACGATCGGCCGTACCTCGACGCCCGGCTGGTCCAGTGGCACCAGCAGGTACGACAGCCCGGCATGACGCTTGGAGCCCTTCTCGGTGCGCGCCACGACGAAGCACCACTGCGCCCAGTGCGCCAGCGACGTCCACACCTTCTGACCGTTGATCACCCACTGGTCCCCGTCGAGTTCTGCGGTCGTCGACACGTTCGCCAGATCGCTGCCCGCCCCGGGTTCCGAGTAGCCCTGGCACCACAGCTCGGTGACGTCGAGGATGTTGGGCAGGAAGCGCTTCTTCTGCTCGTCGGTACCGAAGGCGATCAGCGTCGGCCCGAGCAGTTCCTCGCCGAAGTGGTTGACCTTCGCCGGGGCGTTGGCTAGTGCGTACTCCTCGTAGAACGCGACGCGATGCGCGACAGACAGGCCACGGCCGCCGTGTTCCTCCGGCCAGCCGAGGCACGTGTAGCCCGCAGCCGCGAGATGGCGGTTCCACGCCAGCCGCTCCTCGAAGGCCACGTTGTCGTTGCCCGGCCCGCCAAGGCCCTTGATCGCGGCGAATTCGCCGACGAGGTTGTCGGCGAGCCAGTCGCGGACCTCGGCCCGGAACTCCTCGACCTCTATCACCCCTGTAGGCTAACCTACCAAGCACTTGCTTTGTTAGAGGAGCGTCAATGAGCTCGGGCGCGCACGCTCCGCAGGGCCGGGGACGATTCGCGGACCATTCCGCAGGTCCTGGACCGGATTGCCGACCAGTTCTCCGACCAGCGACGCGCTGGTCACCGCCGGAGCCGATCGCCGGCTGACATACGCGCAGTTGCGCACCGAGGTGCGGCAGGCTGCCGCAGCCATGATCGACCTGGGCGTGCGGGCCGGGGACCGGGTCGCGATCTGGTCGCCGAACACCTGGCACTGGGTGGTGGCGTGCCTGGCCACGCACTACGCCGGCGCGGTGGTGGTGCCGCTGAACACCCGCTATACCGCCAGCGAGGCCACCGACATCCTGCTCGCGCACCGGCGCTCCCGCTGCTGTTCGCGGCCGGCGAGTTCCTCGGTGCCGACAAGGCCGCATCCATCGATCGCGCAGCCCACTCCGGGGCCCTGCCGGACCTGCGGAACGTCATCCGGGTCCCGATCGAGAAGGACGACGGAACGTGGGACGAGTTCATGGCCCGCGGGCGCGGCGTTGCCGCCAAGGAAGACCGGTCGACGCCCGGGCCGCAGCCGTCACCCCCGACGACGTCTCCGACATCCTGTTCACATCCGGCACCACCGGCCGCAGCAAGGGTGCGCTGTGCGCACATCGGCAGTCGCTCGACGCCCCCGCGGCGTGGGCCGCCTGCGGGCAGCTCACCAGTGCCGACCGTTACCTCTGCATCAATCCGTTCTTCCACAACTTCGGCTACAAGGCCGGCATCCTGGCCTGCCTGCAGACCGGCGCGACGCTGATCCCGCAGCTGACGTTCGACCCCGAGAAGGCCATGGCCGCGGTGGCTGAGCACCGGATCACCGTGCTGCCCGGGCCGCCCACGATCTACCAGACGCTGCTGGACCATCCGAAGCGCGGCGACTACGACCTGACATCGCTGCGGTTCGCCGTCACCGGCGCGGCGACGATCCCGGTGGTGCTGATCGAGCGCATGCAGACCGAACTCGACATCGACATCGTGCTCACCGCCTACGGGCTGACCGAGGCCAGCGGGTTCGGCACGATGTGCCGCGCCGACGACGACGCGGTCACCGTCGCCACCACGTGCGGGCGCCCGATCGCCGACTTCGAACTGCGCATCGACAACCCCGATGACGGCCCGGGCGAGGTGCTGCTGCGCGGGCCCAACGTCATGCTCGGCTACCTGGACGACCCCGAGGCCACCGCCGCCGCGATCGACTCCGAGGGCTGGCTGCACACCGGGGACGTCGGCCGGTTGGACGAGCGCGGCAACCTGCAGATCACCGACCGGCTCAAGGACATGTACATCTGCGGCGGGTTCAACGTGTACCCCGCCGAGATCGAACAGGTGCTGGCCCGGCTCGACGGCGTCGCCGAATCCGCCGTGATCGGGGTGCCCGACGAGCGGCTCGGCGAGGTGGGCAAGGCGTTCCTGGTGCTCAAGCCGGGTGCCGATCTGGACGAACAGCAGGTGATCGCTTACACACGTGAGCATTTGGCGAACTTCAAGGCACCACGATCGGTGGAGTTCCTCGATGTGCTGCCACGTAATCCGGGCGGCAAAGTGGTCAAGCCACTTCTGCGGGAAAGGGCTCACTGATTTCAATGGATCTCAACTTCGACGACGCAACACTGGCGTTCCAGGCCGAGGTGCGCGAATTCCTCGCGGCGAACAAGGACTCGTTCCCGACGAAGTCCTACGACACCGCGCGAGGGCTTCGAGCAGCACCGGCGCTGGGACAAGGTGCTCTTCGACGCGGGCTTGTCGGTGATCACCTGGCCCGAGAAATACGGCGGCCGCGACGCGTCGCTGCTGCAGTGGGTGGTCTACGAGGAGGAGTACTTCCGCGCCGGCGCACCAGGACGCGCGAGCGCCAACGGCACCTCGATGCTCGCGCCGACGCTGTTCGCACACGGCACCGAGGAGCAGCTCGACCGCGTGCTGCCGAAAATGGCCAGCGGCGAGGAGATCTGGGCGCAGGCCTGGTCCGAGCCGGAGTCGGGCAGCGACCTGGCGTCGTTGCGGTCCACCGCCACCAGGACCGAAGGCGGCTGGCTGCTCAACGGCCAGAAGATCTGGAGTTCACGGGCGCCGTTCGGCGAGCGCGCGTTCGGGTTGTTCCGCTCGGATCCCGAGGCGCAGCGCCACAAGGGGCTGACGTACTTCATGTTCGACCTGAAGGCCGACGGCGTCACGGTGCGCCCGATCGCTCAGCTGGGCGGAGACACCGGATTCGGAGAGATCTTCCTCGACGACGTGTTCGTTCCCGACAACGACGTGATCGGCGAGGTGCACGACGGCTGGCGTGCCGCGATGAGCACGTCGAGCAACGAGCGCGGCATGTCGCTGCGCAGCCCGGCACGATTCCTCGCACCGGCCGAACGTCTTGTCGCGCAGTGGAAAGCCGACCCCGATCCGGTTTACGCCGACCGTGTCGCCGACGCGTGGATCAAGGCGCAGGCCTACCGTCTGCACACGTTCGGCACAGTGACCAGAGTGAGTGCGGGCGGTGAACTGGGCGCCGAGTCCTCGGTGACCAAGGTGTTCTGGTCGGACCTCGACGTGGCGATCCACCAAACCGCGCTCGATATGCGCGGCGCCGATGCCGAGCTCGCCGACTCGTGGACCGACGGTCTGCTGTTCGCGCTCGGCGGCCCGATCTACGCCGGCACCAACGAGATTCAGCGCAACATCATCGCCGAGCGGCTGCTGGGTCTACCGCGGGAAGCTAAGGGGTGAAGTTCGGCCATGTTTTTTCAGACTGACGAACAGCAGCGCGACTTCGCGGCCAGCATCGACGCCGCACTCGGGGCGGCCGACATGCCGGCGGCCGATACGCGCATGGGCCGCGGGGGACACGCGCACCCGGCCGCAAGGTGTGGGCGCAACTGGCCGATCTGGGTGTGACCGCACTGATCGTTCCGGAGAAGTTCGACGGGATCGAGGCGCATCCCGTCGACCTGGTGGTGGCGGCCGAGCGGCTGGGCCGGTGGTGTGTTCCCGGCCCGGTGGCCGAATCCATCGCGGTGGCACCGGTTCTGCTGGCTGACGACGAGCGCAGCACGGCGCTGGCGTCCGGTGAGCTGATCGCCACCGTCGCGATGCCACCACAGGTGCCGCGCGCGGTCGACGCCGACTCCGCCGGTCTGATTCTGGTGGCAGCCGATGGCGAGGTCCGCGACGGCACCGCGGGCGACCCGGTGGACTCGGTCGATCCCAGCCGCAAACTGTTCGACGTCAATGGTTCCGGTGACGCCCAGCCCGCCGATGTGGCGCGCGCATTCGAGTTCGGTGTTCTCGCGACGGCGGCGCAGCTGGTCGGGGCGGGGCAGGCCCTGCTCGACATGTCCGTCGAGTACGCCAAGCAGCGCAGCCAGTTCGGCAGGGTGATCGGGACGTATCAGGCGATCAAGCACAAGCTCGCCGACGTGCACATTGCGCTCGAGATGGCGCGTCCGCTCGTGTACGGGGCCGCACTGTCGGTGGCCGACCAATCGGCGGACACCGCGCGAGACGTCAGTGCCGCCAAGGTCGCCGCCGCCGACGCCGCGCTGCTGGCGGCGCGCTCGGCGCTGCAGACACACGGTGCCATCGGATTCACTCAAGAGCACGACATGTCGTTGTGGTTGTTGCGGGTGCAGGCGTTGCGCTCGGCGTGGGGCGACCCTGCGCTGCATCGGCAACGGCTTCTGGAGGCATTGTGAGCGAAGAGCGGGAACTGTTGCGCGGCACGGTAGCCGCATTGGTCGAGAAACACGCGTCGCCCGCCGCGGTGCGGCAGGCAATGGAGTCCGACCGCGGCTACGACGAGTCGCTCTGGAAACTGTTGTGCGAGCAGGTCGGTGCCGCCGCCTTGGTGGTGCCCGAGGAGCTCGGCGGCGCGGGCGGCGAACTCGCCGATGCTGCCGTCGTCCTCGAGGAACTGGGCAAGGCGCTGGTGCCCACTCCGCTGCTCGGCACGACGCTGGCCGAGCTGGCGCTGCTGGCCACCGACGAACCGGACACCGACGCGCTCGAGGAGCTCGCGGCTGGCACGAAGATCGGCGCCGTGGTGTTCGACGCGGATGTCGTGATCAACGGGGACGTCGCCGACATCGTGATCGTCAGCGGATGGTGACCGGCTGAGGCGTTTGACGAAGTTCACCGCGCACCGCGTCGAGGCCATGGACCTGACGCGACGGCTGGCCCGTATCGAGCCGCAGGACGACACCGACATCGGCGCCGACCCCGGCTTGGCCGATACAGCCGCAATTCTGCTGGCGGCCGAGCAGATCGGCGCGGCCGCGCGGTGCCTCGATCTGACCGTGGAGTACACGAAGGACAGGGTTCAGTTCGGCAGGCCGATCGGCAGCTTCCAGGCGCTCAAGCATCGAATGGCCGATCTGTACGTCGCGGTGCAGTCCGCCCGCGCGTTGGTGAACGACGCCATCGCCGAACCCTCGCCGACGTCGGCGGCGCTGGCGCGCTTCGCCGCCAGCGAGGCGTTCTCGAAGGTCGCCGGGGAGGCAGTACAGATGCACGGCGGCATCGCCATCACCTGGGAACACGACATTCAGCTGTACTTCAAGCGTGCGCATGGCAGCGCGCAGCTGCTCGGGCCGCCGCGGGAGCATCTGCGGCGACTCGAATCCGAAGTGCTCTAGCCTCCGCGCAGGAAGCCGGTCAGATGCCCGGCGTTGCCGTGCACGAAAAGCACCGGACTGCGCACACCGTCAACAGCGAGCACCCGCGACTCCCACTGAGCATCCACTCGACGATGATGACAGGTGAGTAGGCTCGCGAAAATGTTGAGCTTCGTCTTGGACCAGAACCTCGGTCTGCCGGCCTGCGACGAGCCGTGGAAGAGCATTCTCGGTGCCGCTGGCATCGTCGCACACCAGACCACCGACCTCGCCGGGATCGACCAGGCGCTCGCCGAACACCAGCCGGACATCGCATCCGTGCCGTTCTTCCACGATCTCGATCAGCTTCCGGCCGAGATGTGATGAACGTTGCTCTACGTGCGGGCATCCCGCCGTTCTATGTGATGGATGTGTGGCTGGCGGCAGCCGAACGTCAGCGCAGCCATGGTGATCTGGTGAACCTTTCGGCTGGCCAGCCCAGCGCCGGCGCTCCGCAGGCGGTGCGCGCCGCGGCGAAGGCGGCGTTGGACAACACCGTGCTCGGCTACACGGTGGCGATTGGCATCCCGGAGTTGCGCGCCGCGATCGCGGGGTCGTACCGGGACCGCCTCGGGCTCTCGGTCGACCCGGCGGACGTAGTGATCACGACCGGTTCGAGCGGCGGATTCCTACTGGCCTTCCTCGCGTGCTTCGATGCCGGCGACCGGGTGGCGATCGCGAGTCCGGGATACCCGTGTTACCGCAACATCCTCTCGGCGCTGGGATGTGAGGTCGTCGAGATGCCGTGCGGGCCGGACACCCGATTCCAGCCGACCGCGCAGATGCTCGCCGAACTCGATCCGCCAGTACAGGGAGTCATCGTCGCGAGTCCGGCCAACCCGACCGGCACGGTGATCCCGCCTGAGGAGCTGGCGGCGATCGCAGCGTGGTGCGAGTCGTCCGGCGTGCGACTGATCAGCGACGAGGTGTACCACGGCCTTGTCTATGGGGGCGCACCCGAAACAAGCTGTGCATGGCAGACATCACGGGAAGCCGTTGTTGCCAATAGCTTTTCGAAGTACTACGCGATGACCGGGTGGCGGTTGGGTTGGCTACTGGTGCCCCAAGAGCTGCAACGCGCGGTCGACCGCCTGACAGGCAACTTCACCATCTGCCCGCCGACGCTGGCACAGGTCGCCGCGGTGTCGGCCTTCACGCCGGAGGCGGTCGCGGAGGCCGATGCACTGCTGGATCACTATGCAAGCAATCGGCTGCTGTTGCTGAACGGATTGCGCAGCATCGGCATCGACAAACTCGCACCGACCGACGGCGCCTTCTACGTCTACGCCGACGTGTCGCACCTGACGACCGATTCGCTGTCGTTCTGCTCGAAACTGTTGGCCGACACCGGTGTTGCCATCGCGCCCGGCATCGACTTCGACACGGTGCGGGGTGGATCCTTCGTGCGGCTGTCCTTCGCAGGTCCGTCGCACGATATCGAGGAGGCGGTGCGCCGCATCGGCGCTTGGCTCACCTAGAACGGTGGTGGGTCGGGGTTGTTCTGTGCTCGTTGGGCTTTGATGCGGGCATCGCGCTCGCTGGCGCGAGTGCGTTTGCGGCGAGGCATCATCAAGCCCCGGCGGGCGTGGAATGTCTGTGGTGCCGGTGCGGGTGGGAGTTCGCCGGTGTTGGTCTCGTAGTCGGGAAAGAAACTTCGGCACCCGGGATGGGTGGTGTAGGTACGGCCGGTCGGTGACGTCCATACCGCGGTACCGTCGGGTCGCAGTTTCAATTCCCAGTCGCCGGTCCAAAACGTCTTCAGGTGGTGGTGTTTTCGGCACAGGCAGGCCAGGTTGGAAGGATGAGTGGCCCCCAGCGGGTAGGGAATGACGTGGTCGATGTCGCAGAATTCGGCGGGGACGGTGCACCCAGGGAACCTGCATGTCAGATCCCGGTTGCGGACATGGCGTGCCAGGGCGGCCGAGGGCCGATAGCCCGACTCGGGTTCGCACACCGGCGTCGGGCTGGGCAGGGGTCGCAGCCTGGCGCCATTGCCCAGCAGTTGGGCCAGCAGCGGTGTGGGGATCGCCTCGGTACCGGACAACACCGCCGTGCCCGCGGCTTGATCGGTGAGCACATGAACTACGACCGAGGATTTCGGTGCGGGTTGCGCGGCGCGTGCGGGGCAGGCCGGGCTCGTGCAGGTACACGGCAGGTGGTCATTGCCGTTGGCCAGCGCCCCTAATGCGTCGGCGCGGCGCTCACCCAGCGAACGGGGGTCCTCGGTGCAGACGGTGGCGGCCATCGCGGTGACTTTTTTGTTCAGCACCGCGGCGTCGGGGGCCAACAATGTGCCCCACACCGAGGCCAACCCGGCCTCGTCGTCGCGATAGCCGATGGTGAAATCGCGGGTGCGTGCCGCGTCACGGCTGTCGATCAGGGCCGCCTTGTCGAATTGCAGCACCAGCGCATCCAGCGCGGCGATCAGTGTCTTTTCCGGCAACGGACCCCACCGCAGAGCGCGCTGTGCCAGTGCGCCATCCAGCAGCGCCCAGACCGCATCATCGGTGACCAGTCGGGTGCGCCACGTGATCGTGGAGACCACCCGGGTACTCAACCGACCCTGTCGATACAACTCGGCCACCGCGGGCAGATGATCACGTAGTGCTGCAGCGATGCGCATCTGACCTGAGGCGCGGCGCGAGCCGATATTCATCGCCGCAGCCACCTCGGCAGCCGCAGAATCCCACATGTCGCAGGCCCAGATTGCCCGTTCGTCGTCGTCGAGGACGCGGCGGCGCGCCAGCTCGGCGATCGCGGACAGGCGACGTGCGGCCGCGGTTGCCTCGGCCCGTGCACCGTCCTCGATCGCGGCGACCACCGTGGCGTCGGCAGCCCCGCAAACTCGGAATCGAACATGTGTTCGAGTATGTCAGAGGCGTCCGACATCGGCGCGCTTTGGAAACGCCAAGGAAACGCCAAGTCCAGGTCCATAGCTGGGGATCAGCAAGGAAAGCGCAACCACACGCTCACTCACAAAGGAGAATTCAGATGAACACCACCGAGACACCCACGTATGACGAAGCCGACGACCACATCATCCGATCGGAGAACTGAATACCTAGCGCTTGATATTGGCGTACCAGTCCAGCAGCTCGGGGTCGTCGACGGCGGTGCGCTCGACCACCTTCGCGGCGTCCGCGCCCCCGAAGAGCTTCTTGATCGGCACCTCGAGCTTCTTGCCGGTGCGGGTGTGTGGCACGCCGGGGGCTTCGATGATGTCGTCGGGAACATGTCGCGGCGACACCTCGTCGCGAATCGTCTTCTTGATCCGTTCGCGCAGATCGTCGGTGAGCGCGGCGCCGTCGGCCAGCACGATGAACAACGGCATCCAATACCCGCCATCGTCCTGCTCACAGCCGATCACCAACGCCTCGGCAACCTCCGGCAGCCGTTCCACCGCCTGATAGATGTCGGCGCTGCCCATCCGGATGCCGTGCCGGTTCAGAGTCGAATCCGACCGCCCGTGCACGATGATGCTCCCGTGATCGGTGATCGTGATCCAGTCCCCATGCCGCCACACATTGGGAAACATCTCAAAATACGCACTGCGATAACGTGATCCGTCGGGGTCGTTCCAGAATCCGATCGGCATCGACGGCATCGGTTTGGTGACGACCAACTCACCGACCTCACCGCGCACCGGATTGCCCGATTCATCCCAGGCGTCCAGCGCGACACCCAGATAAGGGGCCGACAACTCGCCGGGCCACACCGGAACCGTGCGGACACCACCGATGAACGCCGACACCACATCTGTCCCACCGCTGATCGACGCCACCTGGACATGCTCACCTACGTTGTCGCGCAACCACAATGAGGATGACGGGGGCAGCGACGATCCCGTGATGCCGACGGTCTTCAGCGCCGACAGGTCGTGGTCCTTGCGGGGAACGGCTCCTGCCTTCGCGCAACCGAGTACGTATCCGGGGCTGGTGCCGAGGACGGTCGCTCGAAGTCGTGCGGCGATGTCCCACAATGCGTCCGGCCGGGGAGCATTCGGGCTGCCCGAGTAGCAGACGATCGTCGCGCCCACCAACAGTCCGGCGACCTGGAAGTTCCACATCATCCAGCTTGGACTCGTGTACCAGAAGAACGTGTCGTCGAGCCCGATATCCGACTGCAGAGCAATGGCTTTCAAGTGTTCGAGCACCACCCCGCCGTGTCCGTGGATGATTCCCTTGGGTTTACCCGTCGTCCCCGACGAGTACAGGATCCACAGCGGGTGGTCGAAGTCGACGGGCACCGTTTCGAGGTCGCCGCCGATTGCGGTGAGCTCGGATGCCATCACCGTCGCCTTCAGCGTCGGCAGCCCCGCGCGCAGAGCCTCGACGTCCGCACGTTTGTCGTAGTGCTTACCGCCGAAGTCATAGCCGTCCGCCGTCACCAACACCAGGGGCTCGAGCTGTCCGAGCCGATCGAGTGCCGCCTTGGCCGAATAGTCCTGTCCGCATGCGCTCCAGATCGCACCGAGACTCGCCGTAGCCAGGAAGGCGATGACCGCTTCGGGAATATTGGGCAGGTATCCGGCGACACGATCACCAACGCCGATACCCAACGAGCGCAGCGTGTCGGCGAACGCCGCAGTGCGCCCTAGCAATTCGGCCCACGACAGTTCGACCGACGCTCCCCCTTCAGCGACGTGGATGACGGCCGGCCGATCGGTCCTGGCGTTGCGGATGACCTGGTCCACATAGTTCAGCCTGACGCCCGGAAACCATTGTGCCCCTGGCATCGTCGCATCATCCAAAACGTTGCCAGAACGGTCACCAAGCCGGAAGTAGTCCCACAGCGCCGCCCAGAAGGCGGCGGGCTCGTCGACCGACCATTGCCACAGCGACGCGTAGTCCGTGGTCGTCACGCCCACGCGGTCAGCCACGAAACGCGCGAAATCGGTCACTCGCGCACTGGCGACGTCCTCATCCGTCGGCACCCATTGTGGTGCGGTCATCGCGCGCTCCAGCCCCCGTCCATGACGTACGACGCCCCGGTCACCATTCCTGCGGACGGTGAAGCGAGCCAACCCACCAGTGCTGCCACTTCCTCGGGTTCCACCAGACGTTTGATGGCGCTCTCCTTCAAGAGGATGTCCGTGACCACCTTATCCTCCGCGATGCCGTGCACCTTGGCCTGATCGGCGATCTGCTTGGTCACCAGTGGCGTTCGCACATAGCCGGGGTTCACGCAGTTGCTCGTCACGTCGTGCGGAGCACCCTCCAGCGCAGTCACCTTCGACAGCCCTTCGAGCGCGTGCTTGGCGGTCACGTAGGCGACTTTGTATTCCGACGCCCTGATCCCGTGCACCGAGGAAATGTTGATGATTCGGCCGAAGTCATTGCCGTACATGTGTGGCAGCGCGGCGCGGATGAGCAGGAACGGCGATTCCACCATGAGCGTCATCATGTGGCGGAACCGATCCGGTGAGAAGTCGGGGATCGGGCTGACGTGCTGCACTCCGGCGTTGTTGACCAGAATGTCCGTCTCGAGCTGCAGCTCTTCGAGGGCCGCGACATCGGAAAGGTCGACGGCCCATGCCTTTCCGCCGATATCCGCGGCGACCGACTTGGCGCCGACGTCGTCGCGATCGGCGACGGTGACCACCGCCCCATGAGCGGCCAACTCCCGCGCACACGCCTCGCCGATACCGCTGGCTCCGCCGGTGACAAGCGCGGTTCGCCCGGCGAGTTCGGTCATACGGCCCCCGCCTTCGCGAGTTCCTCGCGGTCAGCCTCGTCGATGGCCTTCAGGTCGGCACCTTTCGTCTCGCGCATGAACAGCACCGCGATCAGCGTGACCACGGCAGCGGCCGCGAGGTAGATCGCGATCGGAATCCACGAGTCGTAGATCTCGAGCAGCTTCACCGCGATGGCCGGTGCCGCCGAGCCCGCGACGATGGAAGTGACTTGATAGCCAAGGGACACACCGGAATACCGCATCCGGGTCGGGAACATCTCGGCCATGATCGCCGGCTGCGGCGCGTACATGAGTGCGTGGATGATCAAACCGATGACGATGGCGGCGATGATGAGCAGATAGTTCGCGGTGTCCATCATCGGAAACGCGAAGAAGCCCCACGTGGCCGCCAGGACCGTGCCGACGTAGATAGACCGGCCTGCGCCCGTATCGATCAGCCAGTTTGCCGACGAGCGGTATCACCGCGAAGTGCACCGCATGGGCGACGAGCATGTATCGCAGGATGGCGTTGGTATCGACACCGACCTGCACCTTGAGATAGGTGATCGACACGATGACGACGAGGTAGTACATGATGTTCTCGGCGAAACGCAGGCCCATCGCCGTGAACACTCCGCGCGGATACCGCTTGAGCACCTCGACCACGCCGTAGGAGACGGCCTTGACCCGCTCGACCTCCTGCTGCGCCTCAACGAAGATCGGCGCGTCGCTGACCTTCGTCCGGATGTAGTAGCCGATCAGCACCACCACGGCGGACAGCCAGAAGGCGACCCGCCAGCCCCATGACAGGAAGTCCTCCTCCGTCAACGTTGCGGTCAGCACCCACAGCACGACCGTCGCGAGCATGTTGCCGAGGGGCACCGCGGCCTGCGGCCAACTTGCCCAGAAGCCCCGGCTCCGGTTCGGGCTGTGCTCTGCCACCAGCAACACCGCGCCGCCCCACTCGCCGCCGACCGCGAAGCCCTGAAGAAAGCGCAGCACCACCAGCAGCACCGGTGCCCAGACCCCGATCTGGTTGTACGTGGGCAGGCAACCCATCAGGAAGGTGACGACGCCGACGAGCAGTATGGCGAACTGGAGCAGTTTCTTGCGTCCGAACTTGTCACCGAAATGCCCGAACACGACCCCGCCCAGTGGACGGGCGATGAAGCCGACGGCATAGGTCAGGAACGCGGCGAAGATAGCGCCGTAGACACTGTCACCGGCGGCGAAGAAGACCTTGTTGAACACCAGCGTGGCGGCGGTGCCGTAGAGGAAGAACTCATACCACTCGACGACCGTGCCGGCCATCGACGCCGCGACGACGCGTCTGAGGCCTGCCGGAACGGCGCTGGATTCACTCGCCGCGGGCGGCGGCTCGTTGTGAATCGTCATCGGACCCTCCTCACGTTGTGATGCACCGCACAGACCAGTGTGAGTATTCATGCAGGTACCCCTACCTGCAATGGTCAAAACTGCAGGAGCTATCTGCAAAAATGCAGATATGGCTGTGCCCTCTCGCTCGTCGGACCGCAAGCCCAGCGCCGACGATCTTCTCGTGTTGCTGGCCGTCGGACGCTCCGGCCGCTACAACATCGCCGCGGACGAACTAGGCCTCAACCACACCACCATTTCGCGGCGCATCGCCGCGCTGGAGCGGTCGATCGGCGGTCGGGTACTGGCCAGGGTGGCCGGCGGTTGGGAGCTCACCGACCTCGGCCGCGAGGCACTGTCGGCCGCCGAGACCGTCGAATCCGCCGTGCGCTCGCTGACCGTCCACACCGGCGGCCAACCGGAACTCGAGGGCGTGGTCCGGATATCGGCGACGGACGGCTTCTCTGCCTACATCGCCGCGCCCGCCGCCGCCGCCGTGCAACAGAACCATCCGAACATCGCGGTCGAGATCGTCGCCGCGACCAGGCGCGCCACCCAGCAACGCTCCGGGCTGGATATCGAGGTGGTGGTCGGCGAGCCGAAGGTGCACCGCGCCAAGGCGATCCGGCTCGGCGATTATTGCCTTGGCCTCTACGGGGCGGGCGACTACCTGGACGACCACGGAACTCCGACGAGTATCGCGGACCTCTCCCGTTATCCCCTGGTGTATTTCATCGACTCGATGCTCCAGGTCGACGACCTCGACGTGGCGACCAGCTTCGCCCCGGCAATGCGTGAATCCGTCACGTCCACCAACGTCTTCGTCCACGTCGAGGCGACACGGGCGGCGGCAGGCCTCGGCCTGCTGCCGTGCTTCATGGCCGACCGCCACGACGACCTCGCCCGGGTGCTGCCGGACGAGGTAGCGGTCCGATTGACGTACTGGCTCGTCACCCGCGCCGAGACACTGCGCAGACCCGAGGTCGCGGCCGTCGTGAACGCGATCCGGGGCCGGATGGTCGAACAACACGACGTGCTGCTCGGCGGGCACGGAAAAGGGCGCCCATCGCAATGAGCGCCCTTTTCGGTGGCTGTCGTGTCAGCGGCTCTGCTGCACACTCGTGTCGACGTGTGGCACGGTCACCGTCGGCTGGATGGTATTGACCCAGTCATTGTGGCCGAAGTCCGCCTGGGCGGGGCCCGCGAGGCCGATGACGGCCGCGGCCAGACCACTTGCCAGCACTGCGGCGAATCCGAACTTCCTCATCTGCTTGCCTTCTTCTTTAGCTCTGCCGGTGGATCTTTCTCTCCGGTCTGAATGTGTAAACGGACAGGTCAGGGGTTTAATTCCGCTGGCAGCAATTGATCGACGGTTGGCAGAATCGCGCCCTTGAGACAGGCTTGGGCATGCCGTTCATGGACCATCCGAAGGGCCGCGCGTACTACCGGCACTGGGCCGCCGCCGAGCCGCGCGCCGCGCTCATCTTCCTGCACGGCTTCGGCGAGCACACCGGGCTCTATCACCGCTATGGCTTCGCGCTCAACGCCGCCGATATCGACCTGTGGGCGGTCGACCAGTTCGGCCACGGGCTCAGCCCCGGTACCCGCGGCGACTTCGGCTCGATCGTCGACAGCTCGGACCTGGCCGACACCCTCACCGAACTGGTGGAGCGAGAACGGCCTGGCTTGCCGCTGGTCGCACAGGGGCATTCATTCGGCTCGGTGGTCACCTTGTTCCGGCTGCTGGATCAACCCGACCGGTACCGGGCGGGCGTCATCTCCGGCGCCCCCCTGGTGCCGATCCCTGAATTGCTCGACGCCGACACCTCGTTCGACCTCGATCCCGGCGCGCTGTCGGCGGACCCGTTCTACGTCGACTCGCTCCGCAATGACCCCTTGGCGTTCGTCGACGCCGATGCCGCATCGTTGGCCCGCGAACTCGACAAGGCGTGGGATCGGTTCGGCGCCGACCTTCCGAAGCTCACCGTGCCCACGCTGGCCGTACATGGGGATGCCGATCCGATCGCACCGGTCGGCGCCGTCCGCGCCTACGCCGAACAGATCGAGCCGCTGCGGATTGCGGAGTTCCCCGGTGCCCGGCACGACATCCTCAACGAAACTTTGCACCGCGAGGTGGTTGGGGCGATCGTCGATTTCATCGAGTCCAGCGCGCTAGGGTGAGCTGATGCTGACGAGGGCGATCATCGCGACCGTCGCCGCCTGTGGTGCGGCGGTGTGGCTCGCTGCTCCGGCCCCGGCTCAGCAAGGCCCGCCCAAATGCGATCTCGCGCTCAGCTTCGTCTGCAACATGATCCCGATGGCACCCGAACTCGACCACGATGTGGATCTCACCCAGCAGCTGCCGCCGGTCGACCCGAACGCACCGCTACCGGAAACGTTGCCGCCGCTGGACCCGTGCTCGGCGGGCTGCATCTAGAGCCAGGTGTCGTCCGTGGTGGCGGTCAGGAACGCCTCGAGGTCATCGCGCCAGTGCGCGGGTGTGGTCTTGTCGGGCTCGATACCGGTGTAATTCCCTCGATAGAACAACAGCGGCCGCGGCTTCTTGTGCGGCACATCCGACAGCGAGTGCACGGCTCCGAAGACGACGAGGTGATCGCCACCGTCGTGCACCGAAGCCACCGTGCAGTCGATGTGCGCCAACGTGTCCTTGATGACGGGCGACCCGAGTTTCGAAGGGTGCCAGTCGAGTCCGGCGAACTTGTCGGGCTCCCTGGAACCGAAGCGCGCCGAGACGTCCTTCTGCTTCTCGTGCAGCACGTTGACGCAGAAGTGCCCGCTGGCCTCGATGGCCTTCCAGGAACGCGACACCTTCGTCGGGCAGAACAGCACCAGCGGCGGTTCGAGCGACAGCGCGGCGAAGGACTGACACGCGAAGCCGACCGGTTCCCCGTCTTGCACGGTGGTGATCACGGTGATGCCGGTGCAGAACTGCCCCAGCACATTTCGGAATGTGCGGGGGTCGATGGGCTCGGAGCGCTCGTCACGCACTACTTGAAGCCGATGCTGAAGTCGTGACCCCACAGGCTGACCGCGGTGCTCTCCCTGGCGACCCAGTCGTCGTCGGTGACCTGCAGCCCCTCGCAGCCGAATTCGACGTCGAACCCGCCGGGGGTCTTCATGTAGAACGACAGCATCTTGTCGTTGACGTGGCGGCCCAGAGTGGCCGACATCGGAACCTTGCGACGCAGTGCGCGGTCCAGGCACAGCCCGACGTCGTCGGCCTCGCCGACCTCGACCATCAGATGCACGATGCCACTGGGTGTCTCACCGGGCATGAAGGCGAGGCTGTGGTGGCGGGGGTTCACGCCGAGGAAGCGCAGCCACGCCGGCGGGCCATCGGCGGGTCTGCCGACGAGCTGCGGGGGCAGTCGCATCGAGTCCCGGAGGTAGAAACCGAGCACATCGCGGTAGAAGTGCAACGTCTCCGCGTCGTCGCGGGTGGTCAGCACCACGTGGCCGAGACCCTGCTCCTCGGTGACGAACTTGTGGCCGTACGGGCTGACGACGCGGCGGTGTTCCAGGGCGGTCCCGTGAAAGACCTCCAGCGTGTTGCCCGACGGGTCGTCGAAGGTGATCATCTCGTCGACACGGCGTTCGGCGAGTTCGGTGGCCGATGCCTCCTTGTACGGCGTGCCCTCGATGTCGAGACGGTTGCGAATGTCCTGCAGCGCAGCGGCATTGGCCGCCTCCCAGCCGGACTGCAACAGCCGGTCGTGCTCGCCGGGAACGATGACCAGACGGGCGGGGAACTCGTCCATCCGCAGATAGAGCGCACCTTCGGTCGCGCCGGTCCCCTCGACCATGCCGAGCACCTTCAGCCCGTACTCTCGCCACGCGCCGACGTCGGTGGACTCGATGCGCAGGTAGCCAAGAGATTTGATGCTCACGACCCACCTCCCAAGAAAGTCAATAGTCAGCTTGTTGAACTCGTCGAATTTTTCCAGCTGCGCCCAGTGTCCGCACTGCCCGAAGACGTGCAACTGCACCTTCGGGATCTGCTTGAGCGCCACCAGCGCTCCGTCGAGCGGATTGACCCGGTCCTCGCGGCCCCAGATGAGAAGTACCCGCTGGCGCAGCTTGTACACCTCGCGCCACATCATGCCGAGCTCGAAGTCCGCACCCGCGAACGACTTACCCATCGCGCGCGCGGCGGCCAGCGATTCCGGCTGACTCGCGATCGCGAACCGTTCGTCGATCAGCTCCGGCGTGACGAGGTTCTGGTCGAAGACCATGATGCGCAGGAACTTCTCCATGTTCTCCCGCGTGGGCTCGGCGGTGAACTTGCCGAGCAGCTTCACGCCCTCGGTCGGGTCCGGCGCGAACAGGTTCACCGACAAGCCGCCGGGTCCCATCAGCACCAGCCGGCCCGCCCGCCTGCCGTTGTCGAGGGCGAACCGGACCGCGGTGCCGCCACCGAGCGAATTGCCGACCAGGTCGGCGCTTTCGATGCCGAGGTGGTCGAAGAGATTCAGCAGCGCGGTCGCGCTGTAGCGGTTGTACTGCTCGTGTTCGGTGTGCTTGTCGGAATGCCCGTAGCCGGGCTGATCGACGGCCAGCACGTGGAAGTGCTTCGCCAGCACGGCGAGGTTGCGTCCGAAGTTCGACCAACTCGACGCGCCAGGGCCGCCGCCGTGCAGCAGCACGACCGTCTTCTCGTTGCCGACACCCGCCTCGTGGTAGTGCAGGCGCATGTCATCGCGAACCTGGGCATAGCGCGAGGTCGACTCGAACGTGATCTCCTGTTGTTGGGCAGCTTCGGCGGCGAAGGAGGTCATCAGGCCTTCCCAGTTAAACCATCGTGTCCTGCGGCGGCAGGCCGAACTCGTTGTTCCCGAAGATCAGGTAGGCCCGCTCCGGCTCGTTGGCGGCGTGCACGCGGCCGGCGTGCGCGTCGCGCCAGAACCGCTGCACCGGCTGATCGGAGTTCAGCGCGGTCGCGCCGGAGGCCTCGAAGAGCAGGTCGATCGACGCGATGGCGCGGGCGGTGGCGCGGACCTGGTCACGACGGGCCCGGGCCCGCAGCTCGAACGGAATCTCCTGGCCCGCCTTCAGCAGTTCGTACTCGTCGCGAACATTGCCGATCAGCTGACGCCAACCGGCGTCGATGTCGCTGGCCGCCTCGGCGATACGGATCTTGGCGAACGGGTCGTCCTTGGACTTCTCGCCGGCGAAGGCCGCGCGCACGCGCTTGCCCTGGTGCTCGACATGGGCATCGTAGGCGCCGTAGGCCATTCCCATGATGGGAGCCGAGATGGTGGTGGGATGCATGGTGCCCCAAGGCATCTTGTACACCGGCGCGGTGTTGTTCTGCAGCCCACCGGCGGTGCGGTCGTTCATCGCCTTGTAGGACAGGAACCGGTGCCGCGGCACGAACACGTCCTTGACCACGAGCGTGTTGCTGCCGGTGCCCTTGAGCCCGACGACATGCCAGACGTCGTCGATCTCGTAGTCGCTGAACGCGGAATCAGGAAGCTGCCGAAGTCGACCGGCTTGCCGTCCTTGATCACCGGACCGCCGACGAACGTCCACGTGGCATGGTCGCAGCCCGAGGACCAGTGCCACGCGCCGTTGACGAGGTAGCCGCCGTCGACCACGGTGCCCGCCCCCATCGGCGCGTAGGACGAGGAGATCCGGACGCTCGGATCCTCGCCCCACACGTCTTCCTGGGCCTGCTGGTCGAACAGCGCGAGGTGCCAGTTGTGCACCCCGATGATCGAGCTGACCCAGCCGGTGGATCCGCAGGCGCTGGCGATGCGGCGCACGGCTTCGTAGAACACCGTCTGGATCGCACTGCAGGCCGCCCCACTGCTCGGGCTGCAAGAGCTTGAAGAAGCCGACCTCGTCGAGTTCGGCAACCGTCTCGTCGGGCAGCCGACGCAGGTCCTCGGCGGCCTGCGCCCGCTTGGCGATCAGCGGCAGCAGATCATCGATGCCGGCTAGGACCGACTGCACGTCACGCTGTTCAATGGACGTCACTGGAATTGCCTCCCGGGAGAGTCTTGGGCTTAGGAGAAGATTAGAACACGTTACGATTTGTGTCGAGAAGGGCATACCTGCGAGGGCTGGACCTGGGCACATGCATTTCTGTAACCTGTTCTAGTTATTGGGTCCGGTCGTTCGATGAGGAAGGGTGTGGGTCGTGACGGACGAGCCGCTCGGCAGCCACGTGCTCGAGCTGCAGTTGACCGACGTCGTCGAGGAGACCGCCGACGCGCGCTCGCTGGTCTTCGGGGTTCCCGACGGCCCCGACGCGCCTGACATCCCGGCCGACCGGCTGCGCTACTCGCCGGGCCAGTTCCTGACGCTGCGGGTGCCAAGCGACCGCACCGGCTCGGTCGCCCGCTGCTACTCGCTGTGCAGTTCGCCGTTCACCGGCGACCCGCTGACGGTGACCGTCAAGCGCACCGCAGGACGGATACGCATCGAACTGGCTGTGCGACCACGCGCACGCCGGGATGAAGATCCATGTGCTGGCACCGTCGGGCACCTTCGTCCCCAAGACCCTGGACACCGACTTCCTGCTGCTGGCGGCGGGCAGCGGCATCACGCCGATGATGTCGATCTGCAAGTCGGCGCTCGCCGAAGGCAGCGGCAAGGTCGTCCTGATCTACGCCAATCAGGACGAGAACTCGGTGATCTTCGGCGCCGCACTGCGCGAACTGGCGGCCAAGTACCCCGATCGGCTCACCGTCGTGCACTGGCTCGTCAGCGTGCAGGGACTCCCGAGCGCGGCCGCTCTGGCCGCGCTGGCCGCGCCGTATTCAGCGACACGACGCATACATCTGCGGCCCGGGACCGTTCATGGTCGCGGCCGAGGAAGCGCTCAAGACCGTCGGCGCGGAACGCATCCACATCGAGGTGTTCAAGTCGCTGGACTCCGACCCGTTCGCTGCGGTGGTCATTGCGGACGACGACAGCGACGAAGGGCCCGCCACCGCTGTCGTCACGCTCGACGGTGAGAACGCACGAGATCAGCTGGCCACGCAACGCGAAGCTGCTCGACGTGCTGCTCGACAAGGGCCTCGATGCGCCGTTCTCCTGCCGAGAGGGCCACTGCGGGGCATGCGCCGTGCTGAAGAAGTCCGGCGATGTCGAGATGGAGGTCAACGACGTGCTCGAACAGTCCGACCTCGACGAAGGCCTGATTCTGGGCTGCCAGGCCAAGCCCGATCCGATTCGGTCGAAGTCACCTACGACGAATAGCGCGCGGGCTACCATTCGCGGCACCGAGTTTGGATGTCGCCGCCAGCGGCTCCGGAGGGGAGCAATGTGACGAACCGGTGGGCCGGCATGCTTGCGGTCATCTCGGCGATGTGGCTGACACTCGCGCTCATCGCGCCCACTCCACCCGCGATGGCGGCCGTCGACACGAGGACGTCGTCCATTCCGGTCAATGCCGCGCAGAGCATCGAAATGCGCGTCACCGCCAATTGCGTGACGGCCGAAGGCACTTGCTACTTCGACACCGGGGCCAGCCTTCGTGCACCGGAAGGTGTGATCGGGTTCCCGGGCGACACGTACGGTCGGCAGTCCACGACACTTCGCACGATGGACCGCAGCGTGTACATCAACTTCAACTACGACATGAACAACACTCGTTCGTTCAAGTCGCCGACCGACGTCGTCTTCCAGACGGTCTTCTTCGGCGGCGGACCGCCGGAGAAGTTCACCTGGCGCGGACAGGCCTACCCAGTTGATGCACGTACGGGCCAGCCACGTACCGACGTCCCGTTGATCGTCTGCTCGCACATCCAGATCGTGTACGCGGGCGTCGACCTCACGACACCCGACGCCTGCGCGCAGGCCGCCTTCTCATAGCAACCTGGTCAGCGCGGGAGGCCGAGCAGACGCTCGCCGGCCATGGTGAGCAGGATCTGCTCGGTACCGCCCGCAATGGTCAGACAGCGGGTGTTGAGGAAGTCGAACACGGTCTTGTTGTCGACGACGCCGCCGCCTTCGGAGAGCTCCATCCGGAGTTCGGACAGCGCCTGCCGGTAGCGCACACCGATCAGCTTGCGCGCACTGGCCTGCGGGCCTGGATCCTGACCTCCCACAGCCAGTTCCGCGATCTGCTGGTCCAGCAGCGATCCGACCTGAGCAGCCAGGATCATCGCGCCGAGCTGATGCTGTCCTGTCGAATCGAGATCGAGGTCGGCGACCGTGCGCAACAACTCCTCCATCGGGTTGCCCAGCGCGGTGCCGTGAGCCATCGCGACCCGTTCGTTCGCCAGTGTCGTGCGCGCCAGCCGCCAGCCGTCGTTGACCGGGCCGACGACCATGTCGTCGGGTACGAAGACGTCGTCGAAGAACACCTCGTTGAACAGGTTGTCGCCGGTGATCTCGCGCAGCGGCCGGATGTCGATGCCCGGCGACTTCATGTCGACCAGGAAATACGTGATGCCCTTGTGCTTGGGTGCGTCGGGGTCGGTGCGCGCCAGGCACACTCCCCACTCCGCCTTGTGCGCCGCGGACGTCCACACCTTCTGTCCGGTGAGCTTCCAGCCGGAGCCCTGTGCGCCGCTCGCGGTCGTCCCTCGACGCGAACGGCCTTCGTGCGCAACGCGGCCAGATCCGAACCCGCGCCGGGCTCGCTGAACAGCTGGCACCAGATGAATTCGCCGCGCAGCGTGGCGGGTACGAACTGCTCGATCTGCTCGGGGGTGCCGTGCTCGAGGATGGTGGGCACCGCCCACCATCCGATCACCAGATCGGGCCGAACCACGTCGGCCTTGGCCAGCTCCTGGTCGATCAGCAGCTGCTCGGCCGGGCCGGCCTCGCGGCCGTACGGCCGTGGCCAGTGCGGTGCGAGCAGCCCGGAGTCGGCCAGCGCCACCTGCCGCTTCTCGTCGGGCTGCGCGGCGACTTCGGCTACCGCCGAGGCGATCTCGGGCCGCAGATGCTCGACCGATTCGAGATCGATGTCGCAGGTCGCGGCGCACGCCCTGCTGGGTGAGTGCTGCGATGCGGCGCAGCCAGCGCGATCGCGCCGCCGAGGAAGTGCTCGATGCCGTAGGCACGGCGCAGATACAGATGCGCGTCGTGTTCCCAGGTGATGCCGATGCCGCCGAGCACCTGAATGCAGTCCTTCGCGTTCGCCTTTGCGGCGTCGATCCCGGCGGCCGCGGCCACCGCCACGGCAATGGACAGTTGTCGCTCGTCGGCCTCGCTCACCGCCCTGGCGGCGTCGGCGGCGGCCACCGAAGCCTGCTCGGAGCGCAGCAGCATCTCGGCGCACATGTGCTTGATGGCCTGGAAACTGCCGATCGGCTTGCCGAACTGCTCGCGCACCTTCGCGTACTCCGTCGCGGTCTGCAGCGCCCAGCGCGCCAGCCCGGCCGCTTCGGCCGCCAGCACAGTGGCGGCCACGTCCGCGAAGCGTTGCGCCGACACGGACAACGCCTGCGCGGGTGCAGAGTCCAACACGACGCGGGCCAGTGGCCGCGAGAAATCGGTCGCCTTGAGGGGTTCGATCGTGACGCCGTCGGCTCGCGCGTCGATCAGCACGACAGCGTCTCCGGCGGGAAGCAGCAGCACGCCGGACGGATCAGCGCCCAGCACGTATTCGGCAGTGCCGGAAGCGCACTCGCCGTCGAACGTCACATCCGCCGACAGCGCCACGCCCGCAACGCGTTCGCCGGCAATCAGCAACTCCAGGATGTCCGACTGCTCGACCAGCAGGGTCGCCAGCGCCGTGGTCGCGACGGGGCCGGGAACCAGCGCGGCCGCCGCCTCGTCGATCATCGCGCACAGATCCTCGACGGTGCCGTCGGCGCCGCCCTTGTCCTCGGAGAGCGCGACGCCGAAGATCCCGAGTTGGGCCAGCCCGTCGTAGGCCGCCCGCCACGCGTCCGGCTTGCCTTCCTCGACCTCGCGGGCCGCCGCGATGGCCCCGGAAGCGGCCGCCCAGCTACGGACCAGTTCGCGCGCGGCAAACTGTTCGTCGGTGATTGTGGCTGACACCGGTCTGCTCCTAGCGTTTGGGCGAGAAGACCATGCTTCTCACTAGAACGTGTTCTAATAGTGCCAGCGATCGACCGTCAAGTCGACCGCCATAGCAGCAGGACACGTCGGTGCCGCGGGGGCGCCGAAGTGAGAAATTGGAGTCCGGCATGCGTATCGTTTTCCAGCGGATACGCACGATGAAGGAGCAGTCGACAAGATGCCCGGCCTGTCACAGCCCAACCCGGCGTCGGGGTCGGATTCGCGACCGCGCCAGGTGATGAACGTGGCGGTACTGGCCGAGTCCGAACTCGGATCCGAAGCCCAGCGTGAACGCCGCAAGCGCATTCTGGACGCCACCCTGGCGATCGCGTCAAAGGGCGGCTACGAGGCAGTTCAGATGCGCGCCGTCGCAGAACGGGCCGATGTCGCCGTCGGCACGCTGTACCGCTACTTCCCGTCGAAGGTGCACCTGCTGGTTTCGGCGCTCGGCCGGGAGTTCGAGCGGATCGACGCCAAGACCGACCGCGCCACGCTGTCGGGCGGAACCCCGTACCAGCGGCTGAACATCATGGTCGGCAAGCTCAACCGCGCGATGCAGCGCAATCCGCTGCTGACCGAGGCGATGACGCGGGCGTTCGTATTCGCCGACGCTTCGGCGGCCGGCGAGGTTGATCACGTCGGCAAGCTGATGGACTCGATGTTCGCCCGCGCCATGAGCGACGGCGAACCGACCGAGGACCAGTACCACATCGCCCGGGTCATCTCCGATGTCTGGCTGTCCAACCTGCTGGCGTGGCTGACCCGGCGAGCGTCGGCAACCGACGTCAGCAAGCGGCTGGACCTCGCGGTGCGCCTGCTGATCGGCGACGGAGAGCACCCTAAGATCTAGACGTGCTCCCGGTCGAACTGCAGCGTGCGCTCGATCGATCTCCCGGGTCCCCCGTCTGCTCGTCACCTGCGACTTCGACGGCACGCTGGCACCGATCGTCAGTAACCCCGCCGATGCGCGGATGCTGCCCGACGCCGCCGCGGCGTTGACCGCGCTGGCCGACCTGCCCGACACCGAGGTAGCCCTGGTTTCGGGGCGCGCGCTCGACGTCCTGCGGACGCTGTCGGCTGTACCGCCCGACGGTTCATCTGGTCGGTAGTCACGGCGCCGAGTTCGACACCGGCTTCGCCCACGACATCGACGAGGACCTGCTGCGCCGGATCATCGCCGAGCTCAACGAGATCGCAGCGGACAAGCCCGGAGTCACGGTGGAAACCAAACCGGCGTCGCGTCGCACTCCACGTACGCAACGCGAGTCCCGCTGACGGTGAGGCGGCGCTGGACCAGGCCCGACAGGCCTCGACGCGCTGGGATGCGCACACCACCGCGGGCAAGGCGGTCCTGGAGTTCGCGGTCATCTCGACCGACAAGGGCGAGGCCGTCGACATCCTTCGCGACCAGACCGGTTCGACCGCAGTGGTGTTCCTCGGCGACGATGTCACCGACGAGAAGGCGTTTCAGCCGGATGCGCGACGGCGATGTCGGCGTCAAGGTCGGCCCGGGTGAGACAGCGGCCGAGTTCCGCGTCGGGTCGCCCGACGATGTCGCCGCGGTACTTGGGTACGTGCTCGACGAACGTCGAGGTCGCTAGGCGGGCGGGCCGGACGTCCGGCCGCGTACCAGTTCGGTGTCCAGCACCTCGAATCACGGGCAGACCGGAACGCGGTGGGTTGTGCAACAACTGGCCGGCGCTGCGGCCCTTCTCCAGGCTGGACTGCACGACGGTCGTCAGGCCGCGGCGCAGCGCCTCGGGCACCCCGTCGAAGCCGGTCACCGTCATCTGGCCCGGCACGTAAATCCCATGTGCACGTAGGTGATCCATCGCCGAAAGCGCAAGCACGTCGGCGGTGCACATCAGCGCGGTGATGCGCGGGTTGACGCTCAGTGCGACCTCGGCGGCCGCCCCTCCCGACGTGGGCAGGTGCTCATAGCTCTCGACGACGGTCAGCGAATCCGGATCAAGGCCGGCGGCGGTCATCGCGTCGTGTACACCGTGGATGCGCTCGCGCTGCACGTGGAAGTGCGGGGTACGGACACGCTCTGGATCGGCCAACGCCGGCTGTCGGGCCGCCGTGCGGCCAGTCGCGGCCCAGTCGCATGGTCAGCAGGCCGATCTCGCGGTGGCCCAGCCCCACAACGTGTTCGGCGAGTCAACCGCATGGCTCCGCGGTCGTCGATGCACACCCGCGATGCGCCGGGCACATCCTTGGGCTGATCGACGACGACGATCGGGAGATGCCGCTGCCGCACCACCGACAGATAGGGGTCGTCGTCGGAGGCGGAGTACACCACGAAGCCGTCCACGCCCGCCGCGAGCACCGCCGCCGAACCGTCGTCGAGACTCCGGTTCGGACCGATCGCCACCAGCAGCAGTCCCTGGCCCGCCTCTTCGCACGACTCCGCAAGCCCGGCAACGAAGTCCAGGGCGGCGGGGTCGCTGAACGAATAGTTGAGCGGCTCGGTGATCATCAGGCCGACCGCCCCGGCCTTGCGGGTGCGCAGCGAGCGGGCCACCGGATCCGGCCCCGGGTAGCCCAGCCGCTTCGCCGTCGCCAGCACCCGATCACGCAGATCGGCCGACAGCTGGTCCGGCCGGTTGTAGGCGTTGGAGATGGTGGTCCGCGAAACCTTCAGTTCGGCGGCCAACGAGGCCAGGGTCGCCCGGCGCCGGGGCGCGGGACTCCTGGACATGCTGTGACGTTAGCGGATGAATTTGCCAACCCCGGGACGCTGTGGGCTAGAGTTATTGGAAACGGTTTTCATTATTATCTCGAGAGCACATGGAGTTTGGCATGCGTGCGAGTTTCGCGGTGGCGACGGCCGTGGCGGTGGCGATCGGAGCCACCGGCTGCACCCAGCAGGAATCGCCGACAACCCGACGACGGCACCCCGACCGTCGTGGCCTCCACCGATGTCTGGGGCAGCGTGGCAGGCGCCGTCGCAGGCGATCACGCGTCCGTCACGTCGATCGTGAGTGGAACCGTCGCGGACCCGCACTCGTTCGAGGCCAGCCCGGCCGACGTGGCTTCAATCACCGACGCGTCGCTGGTCGTCTACAACGGCGGCGACTACGACCAGTGGGTCGAGGACGTGCTCGCAGACCACCCGGACGTGCCGACCGTCGATGCCTACTCGCTTCCTGCGGCACCGACTGCCTGCGACATCACAGCCCGCCAACGAACACGTCTTCTACGACCCGGCGACCGCCAAGGCCGTCGCCGCGCAGATCGCCGACCGACTGGCCCAGACCGACTCCCTGCAGGCCGACACCTACCGCGCCAACGCCGCGGCATTCGCCAGGAAGGCCGACGAGATCCTGGCGTCGGAGCGCGCGATCGGCCAGGCAGCACCCTGGCGCCTCGGTCGTGGCGACCGAACCCGTCGCGCACTACCTGCTGGTCAATTCGGGCATCACCGACAAGACCCCGAGGGCTTCGCGAACGCGATCGAGGAGGACACCGACCCGTCGCCCGCCGACTTCGCAGCGATGCTCGACTTGATCAGCGGCAAGCAGGTCTCCGCGCTGCTGTACAACCCGCAGACCGAGACCGCGGTGACTCAACAGCTTCGGGACGCCGCCGACCGGGCCTCGATACCCGTGGTGACGGTGACGGAGACCCTGCCGGACGGGACCGATTATCTGACCTGGCAGCGCCAGACCGCCGAACAGCTGGCGAGCCAGTTGGATAAGGCACCGCAGGCGAACAGATAATCAATCCTGTGCCTGCTGACGTCGTCGCCGAACTGACCGGCGCCCGGCTGGCGTTCGGCGAACGCGTGCTGTGGGACAGCCTCGACCTCACGGTGCATGCGGGCGAATTCATCGCCGTGCTCGGACCCAACGGGACCGGAAAGACCTCCCTGCTCAAGGTGCTGCTCGGCCAATTGCCTCTCAGCGCGGGCACGGTGACCGTGTGCGGGCGGCCGGTCGAAAAGGGCAGTCGGCGAATCGGTTACGTGCCCCAGCACCGAGCCATCGACAACGGGCTGTCACTGCGCGGATGCGATCTCGTCGGACTGGGCTTCGACGGCCACCGGTGGGGGTTGACGACACTGCGTGACCGGTCGGCGAAGCGCACGGCGGTCCGGCGGGCACTGGAGGCAGGTCAACGGCGAGGCACTGGCGAGGGTTCCGGTCGGCGTGATGTCCGGCGGCGAACTGCAGCGGGTGCGAATCGCCCAGGCGCTGACCACCGATCCGGTGCTGCTGTTGTGCGACGAGCCGCTGCTCAACCTCGACCCCGCCAACGCGCGATTGGTGTCCGCCCTCATCGATGCCGCGCCGTCGCGAGGCGAACACCGCCGTGCTCTTCGTCACCCACGAGGTCAATCCCGTTCTGCCGTACGTGGATCGGGTGCTCTATCTGGTCGACGGCCGATTCCGCATCGGCACCGTCGAGGAGGTGATGACCTCGGCGACCCTGTCGGAGTTGTATCGGGCCGACATCCAGGTGGTGAAGGTCGGCGACCGCTACGTCGTGGTCGGTGAGCACAGCCAGTTTCATCATGACCACTCGGGTCACGCGAGCGGACATGTCCATGAATGAACGGCTCGCCGACCTACTGGCCCACCTGTTCGCGTTCGACATCACCGCTCGATCTGCTGCGCCGCGACTTCGTCCAGCAGGCGCTGATCGCCGGCCGCGCTGCTGGCCCTGGTGTCCGGGTTGATCGGACCGTTCATCGTGATGCGGCAGATGTCGTTCGCGGTGCACGGATCCAGCGAGTTATCCCTCACCGGAGCGGCTTTCGCACTGCTCGCCGGGTTCAACGTCGGTGTCGGCGCACTCGTCGGTTGCGCATTGGCGGCGATCCTGTTCGGCATCCTGGGTCAGCGTGCCCGCGAGCGGGATTCGGCGATCGGCGTGGTGCTGGCCTTCGGGCTCGGTCTGGCGGTGCTGTTCATCCATCTCTACCCCGGGCGCACCGGGACGAGCTTCGCACTGCTGACCGGGCAGATCGTCGGCGTCGGCTACTCGGGCCTGGCACTGTTGGCCGTGGTGTCGGTCATCGTCGTCGCCGTGCTGGCGGTGTCCTACCGTCCGCTGCTGTTCGCCACCGTCGATCCCGAGGTTGCCGCGGGACGCGGAGTTCCGGTGCGGGCATTGGGAATTGTGTTCGCCGCGCTCGTCGGTGTCACCGCCGCGCAGGGTGTGCAGATCGTCGGGGCGCTGTTGGTGATGTCGCTGTTGATCACGCCGGCGGCCGCCGCGGTTCGGGTGTTCGCCTCACCCGCTGCGGCCATCGCGGCGTCGGTGATCTTCGCCGAGGTCGCTGCCGTCGGGGGCATCCTGCTGTCGCTTGCGCCCGGCGTGCCGGTGTCGGTGTTCGTCACCGCGATCTCGTTTGCGATCTTCCTGGTGTGCTGGCTCGTCGGCCGTCGCGGGATCAGCCGCGCTCAACGGGACGCGTTGAATCCGAGGACCATTCGGACCACGAGCCCGGGTACAGCGCGGCATCGACACCCGCCGCGGCGAGAGCCGCGATCACGACCGAGGCGGTGACACCCGAACCGCAGTAGGCGCCGATCTCGCCGGTCAACTCCGGCACATCGGGAATGAAACGCCCATCGGCGTCCAGCAGGCTTGTGCTCGGCACATTGCGCGCCCCGGGGATGTGGCCCGCGACGGGATCGACGGGCTCGACGTCGCCGCGGAAACGTTCCGGGGCCCGCGCGTCCAGCAGCGTCACGTCCGACGCCGTCACCTCTTCGGCAGTGAGCGTCGGTAGCGCGCCGGCGTACAGGTCACTGTGCTTCACCGTGACGTCACCCGGTGCCGCTGTCACCGAACCGCTCTCGAGCGGACCTCGCCATGCCGCCAGACCGCCGTCGAGGATGCGCACATCCGGGATTCCCGCGGCCGTCAGCACCCACCACGCGCGTGCCGACCCGGCCCGGTTCCAGTCGTCGTAGACCACGACCGGCACCCCACCGCGAACACCCCATCGCCTGGCCGCAGCCTCGAGGTCGCGGCCGGACGGCAGCGGGTGGCGTCCACGGCCGGTGACGGTGTGATCGCTGAGCTCCGTCCTCGAGGGATACGTACACCGCACCGGGGATGTGGCCGCTCTCGTAGGCTGCCCGGCCGTCGGGTTCGGCGAGCTGCCAGCGGACGTCGAGGATCGTCGGCGGCGCGCCCGCTTTGCGCCGCTGGTCAAGTTCCGTCGCGGTGATCAGCACCTGGTCACGAGTCACCCCTCGATCGTGCCACCTAGAGTGACCGGCGTGACCGAGCACGCGTTCAGCCCTGCGGAGCGAAGCGCGATCTACCGGGTGATCGCCGAACGACGCGATATGCGACGCTTCCTCCCCGACACCGAAATATCCGAGGACGTGCTGGTTCGGCTGCTGCAGGCCGCGCACGCCGCGCCGAGCGTGGGGCTGATGCAGCCGTGGCGATTCATCCGGATCACCGATCCCGCTCTGCGCCGAGACATCCATGCCGCCGTGGACGAAGAACGCATCCGCACAGCCGAGGCACTGGGCCCGCGCAGCGACGAGTTCTTGGCACTCAAGGTCGAGGGCATCCTCGAATGCGCCGAGCTGCTCGTCGTCGCACTTGGCGACGGCAGGGGTGCCCACGTTTTCGGCAGACGCACGCTTCCGCAGATGGACCTGGCGTCGGTGTCGTGCGCCATCCAGAACCTGTGGCTGGCCGCCCGTGCCGAGGGCCTTGGCATGGGGTGGGTGTCGATCTTCGAACCACCCCGGATCTCAGAGTTGCTCGGTCTGCCCGCCGACGCCGAGGCCGTCGCCATTCTGTGTCTCGGCCCCGTGCCGGAGTTTCCCGACCGCCCGCAGCTCGAGATCGACAAGTGGGCGGTCGGGCGGCCGCTGGGCGAATATGTCTTTCAGAACAGCTGGGTCACGCCGGCGCCGATCGTAGGCTGGTCGACGTGACCGTCGATCTCAACGCCGACCTTGGCGAGGGCTTCGGAGTGTGGAAGCTCGGCGACGACGACGCCATGCTCGACGTCGTCACCAGCGCGAACGTCGCCTGCGGCTTCCACGCCGGCGACTCGGCGCTGCTGCTACGGACGTGCCGGGCGGCCGCCGAGCGCGATGTGCGGATCGGTGCGCAGGTCAGTTACCTGGATCTCGCCGGATTCGGCAGACGCTTCATCGATGCCGATCCAGAAGATCTGACGGCCGACGTGATCTACCAGATCGGCGCACTGCAGGCGATCGCCCACGTCGCCGGCTCGACGGTCAGCTACGTCAAACCCCATGGCGCGCTGTACAACACGATCGTCACCAATCACGATCAGGCACGTGCGGTCGCCGAGGCCGTGCACGCCGTCGACCCGGCCCTGCCCGTCCTCGGCCTGTCGGGTTCGGTGTTCTTCGACGAAGCAGCGGAACTCGGGTTGCGCACCGTGCCGGAAGCGTTCGCCGACCGCGCGTACCGCTCCGACGGACAGTTGGTGTCACGACGCCTGCCCAACTCTGTGCTGCATGACGTCGGCGAGATCGCGGACCGGGTGTCGTCGATGGTGACGGCCGGCCGGGTCGCCGCAGCCGACGGATCGATGATTCCGATCACCGTCGAATCGGTTTGTGTGCATGGGGATTCGCCGGGTGCGGTGCAGATAGCCCGCGCCGTCCGCGAGCGCCTCATCGCCGATGGAATAGAGCTGAAGGCGTTCACCGTTACAGGCTGAGACGGCGATAACGCTGCAAGCGGCGAAACGCGTCGGCCGGGGCGTTACCGTCGGTGGAGCGCAGCACGTCGTGAAGGCAGCCGCGCACGTGCTCGGTGTCCAGATCCATACCGATGGCAACGAGACTGTTCGCCGTCGCCGTTGCCGTCGTCGGAGCGGTAGCGATATGAATGGCCGGGCCGACCAGATTCGCGACGAAGGTTCGCGCAGCGGAGCGGTATCGGACGGCGATCGTGCCCTTGAGTCGATACACCCCGGGAGGCGGATCCTCGAGCAGATCAAGGAGTTTTCCCGGATCGATACATCCAGAGCTCGTCATTGTGACCGCGTCGGCGTGGGTATGGCCGTCGTCCGAATGGGCGGCCGGCACCTCGTCGGTCGCGGAGTCGAAGAGGAGTTCCCGGAACGAGAGCTGGCCTTGCTCGTCGCCCGAACCAGGCAGGTCATACAGCAACGCGGGATCGATTCGCGCGCCAACGGTCCCGACGACCGGGGCAAGGCGATTCCGTTCGCGGACACGCTGCTCGACCCGCTCGAGCATCGGCATCCGGTCAGCCTCGGGCAGTTGATCCAATTTGTTCACGACAACCAACGATGCCGCGCCGTAACGCGCCGGCGGGCTTGACTTGCAGTCCACCACAGCGAAGTGGGTGGTGGCGTCGATGACATCGACGATGCCCCCAAACCGCACGCCGGCAACACCGCTGAAACGCAGTAATTGCGCTACGGCGACTGGGTCGGCCAAGCCGCTGGTCTCGACGATGATGGCGTCAAGGTCAAGCCGTGGGTCGGCGAGCTTGATCAGCGCCCCGTCGAGTCCGCCGTTGTCCGGCAGACAGCACACACAGCCGCCTGCGATCGATTGCGGTTCGTCGACCTGGCCGGTGACCAGCCCTGCATCCACGTTGAGTGCACCAAAATCGTTGACGATTACGCCAACTCGTGTCCGCGGGGTCCGCAGGACATGGTTCAGAAGGCTGGTTTTGCCCGCGCCGAGATAACCAGTCAGGGCGATGACGGGGATCGTCTTCACGCCATGCGCCACCGTAGTTTCACCCCGCTCGCCTTCCGAAACGAAGAATATAGCGGTACACAAAATCGACCGGGCTGACACATGGACGGCAGTGCCGGCCCTGCGACGTCGCACGAGAAGCCGGTCGTCCTGGTTCCCAGGCCGCTGTTCTGAACCCTAGGGTGGCGCTATGCGTCTCAAACTCGGCAGACCGAACCTGGACCGTTACGCCGGCTACTTCGACGCGCCCACTGCGCGCGAGGGCGCACCACTCACCGTCATCTGGGCGGGCGTCACCACACTGCTCATCGACGATGGTGAGTCGGCGTTGATGACCGACGGCTTCTTCTCCCGGCCGAGCCTGGCCGAGGTCGGGTTGCGGTCGTTGTCGCCCTCGGCGCCCCGGATCGACGGATCACTGGCACGCCTCGGGGTGCATCGCTTGGAGGCGGTGCTGCCGGTACACACCCATTTCGACCACGCGATGGATTCTGCGGTGGTCGCCGAGCGCACCGGCGCCAAGGTGGTCGGCGGGACGTCAGCGAAACAGGTGGGCCGCGGCCACGGGTTGCCCGACGATCGTCTCGTCGTGGCGACACCGGGTGAACCCATAACCCTTGGGGCGTACGACGTCACGCTGATCGAGGCGCAGACACTGCCCGCCGGACCGCTTTCCCGGAGTCATCACCGACCCCGTCACACCACCGGTGCGCGCGTCGGCATACAAGTGCGGTGAAGCATGGTCGACGGTCGTGCATCACCGGCCGTCGGACCGGCGGCTGCTGATCGTCGGCAGCGCCGGTTTCGTGCCCGGTGCGCTGGCCGGACAGCAGGCCGACGTCGTGTATCTCGGCGTTGGGCAGCTCGGTGTGCAGCCCGAGCAGTACCTGCTCGACTACTGGACGGAAGCTGTGCGCGCGGTGGGTGCGCGCCGCGTCGTGCTGACCCATTGGGACGACTTCTTCCGCCCACTGCACATGCCGCTGCGCGCGCTGCCCTACGCGGGTGATGATCTGGACGTCACGATGCGGGTGCTGTCCCGGCTGGCGCGCCAGGACGGCGTCGCGCTGCATCTGCCGATGCTCTGGCAGCGCGCTGACCCGTGGAGTTGAGCCTGGCGCTCGTCGCGCTGGCCGTCGTGCTGCTGTTCGCCATCATGCGCCCGCACGGCTGGCCCGAGGCCATCGTCGCGGTGCCGGCGGCCGCCACGCTGATCGTCGCCGGCGTCATCTCGGTGCCCGAGGCGCTGGCCGAGGTGAACCGGCTGCTGCCCGTCGTCGGCTTCCTCGCGGCGATCCTAGTGTTGGCGCGGCTGTGCGACGACGAAGGCCTGTTTCGCGCCGCCGGCGTCGCGATGGCCCGATTCAGCGCGGGCAATCCCAAGCACCTGCTGGCCATGGTGTTCGTCGTCGCTTCGGCGACCACCGCGATCCTGAGCCTGGATGCGACGGTCGTGCTGCTGACACCGGTCGTCCTCGCGACGGCACGCACGCTGGCCGTACCGGCCCGACCGCACGCCTATGCCACCGCCCACCTGTCCAACAGCGCGTCGCTGCTGCTGCCGGTGTCGAACCTGACCAACCTGTTGGCGTTCACGGCAGCGGGTCTGACGTTCCTGCATTTCGCCGCGATCATGGCCCTGCCGTGGCTGGCGGCCATCGCCGTCGAATTCGTACTTCTACGTTGGCTTTTCAAGGGCGATCTGTCGATCGAATCGCAGCAGGCCGATACTGGCGAGCCCGTCGAGGTGCCGGTGTTCGTGCTGGTGGTCCTGGTGCTCACCCTCATCGGTTTCGCGGTGACCTCACTGCTCGGGCACTCCCCGGCATGGGCGGCCCTGGCCGGTGCGACGGTCCTCGGCGTGCGTGCGCTCGCTCGGCGCGAAACGACCGTCACGCGAATCGCCGCCGCCGCCGACGCGCCGTTCCTGGCGTTCGTGCTGTGCCTCGGTGTCGTCGTCGACGCGGTGATGCTGCATGGCCTCGACTCCGCGATGCGCGACATGCTGCCCAGCGGACACACGCTGCCCGCGCTGCTCGGCATCGCCGCGATCGCTGCGGTGTTGTCGAACGTCGTCAACAACCTGCCCGCGGTCCTGGTGATGCTTCCTCTGGTGGCCGCCTCGGGTCCGGCGGCCGTGCTGGCGGTACTGATCGGCGTGAACATCGGCCCGAATCTGACCTACGTCGGCTCACTGGCCAACCTGCTGTGGCGGGGCGTCGTTCGCCGGGAGATGCCCGCCGGTTTCGCCGAGTTCACCCGCATCGGGGTGTGCACCGTGCCATTGACTCTGCTGGCGTCCGTCACGGCACTGTGGCTGAGCATCAAACTATTCGGTGTGTAGGCCCGGTTACTTCAACGCCAACGGCAGTGGGACAACGCATGTCGATTGGGCCACCGGCGGCGCTGCAGGGTGCGCGCCGCCGTAGCATCGGCCAGATTGGAGCCATGGGCGTGTTCACCAGGTACGTGGCGCTCGGCGACTCGTTCACCGAAGGTATCGGCGACCCCCACCCCGCCTGCCCGAATGGTCTGCGCGGCTGGGCCGATCGCGTCGCCGAAGTACTGGAACAGCACAACCCCCAGATGCGCTACGCCAACCTTGCAGTGCGTGGCCGCACCATGGACGAGATCCTCGCTGAGCAGATTCAGACCGCCGTCATGCTCGAGCCCGACATCGTGACCATCTATGCCGGGATGAACGACCTGCTGTTGGTGCGCAACAACATCGACGCCATGATGGCCCGCTATGCCGACGCCCTGAAGAGCCTGCAGCAAACGGGCGCGGTCGTTCTCACCTTCACCGCGGCCGACCTCGGCACTGTGCCGCTGTTCCGTCGGTTGCGCGGCCGCGCCGCGATCTACAACGAACTGCTCCGCACCGTCGTGGAGGACCTTGGTCTGCAGCTGGTGGATTTCTGGCGATTCTCCGAATTTCGCGACCCGCGACTCTGGGACGGCGACCGCATCCACCTATCGCGGCTCGGCCACGAGCGAATGGCCGCCAAAGTCCTTGACACGCTCACCGTTCCCCACGATCTGACCTCGCGCTCGGCCGCACTGCTCGCCTCGTCACCGCCGGCGCGCAGTTGGTGGCAGAACCTGCGATGGGCCACCGCCTTCGCCGCGCCATGGGTGGCGCGGCGGCTACGGCGGGTGACGCCCGGCGCGGGCATCGAACCCAAGCTGCCCGCATTGACCGAAGTTCTGGCGCCCGGGCGCTAACCGCGCCGCTGGCGGGCGATTTCGGCGAGGACCACGCCCGCGGCCACCGAGGCGTTCAGCGATTCCGTCGGACCGGCCATCGGGATGGACACGATGGCGTCGCAGTTCTCCCGCACCAGCCGCGACAATCCCTTGCCCTCGGATCCGACGACCACGAGAATCGGGCCCGCCCCGTCCAGCTCGTCGACCGTGATGTCGCCATCGGCATCGAGACCGACCACCTGCAGGCCCTTGTTCGCCCAATCCTTGAGCGTGCGATTGAGATTAGTCGCCCTGGCCACCGGGAGCCGCGCCGCTGCACCGGCACTGGTCCGCCACGCGACCGCGGTCACCGAGGCCGATCGGCGCTGGGGAATCAGCACTCCGTGCCCACCGAAGGCCGACACCGACCGCACGATCGCGCCGAGGTTGCGGGGATCGGAGATGTTGTCCAGCGCGACCAGCAGCGCAGGCGAGGAGTCTGTGGTCGCCGACTTGAGCAGGTCGTCGGGATGCGCGTAGGCGTACGGCGGCACCTGCAACGCGATGCCCTGGTGCAGCCCGTTGGTGCTCATCCGGTCGAGGTCGTGCCGCGGCACCTCGAGGATCGGTATTCCGGAATCGGCTGCCCGAGTCACCGATTCGGTCAGGCGCTCGTCGGACTCCGCACCGAGTGCCACGTAAAGGGCAGAGGCGGGAACACCTGCGCGCAGGCATTCCACGACAGGATTGCGCCCCAGCACGAGTTCGACATCATCGGTCTTGCGGGCACGGCCGCGCTGCTGCCTGGCCGCCTTCGCGGCTCGTTTCGCCGCTGGATGGTGAGCGCGTTCCTTGGCCGGCGGTGTTGCACCCTTGCCCTCGAGACCGCGTCGGCGTACACCGCCCGATCCGACGGTCGGCCCTTTCTTGGTGCCCGGTTTGCGCACCGCACCACGGCGTTTGGAATTCCCGGCCATCTACTTTGTATAGCCGTCCAGCAGTGTCCATTGCGGGCCGTCACCGGTGTCGGTGACTTCGATCCCCGCCTCCTTGAGGCGGTCGCGGATCGCGTCGGCCTCCGCCCAGTCGCGTCGGTCCCGTGCATCCGCGCGGCGCTGCACCTCGGCCTGGACGAGGACGTCGACGGCGTCCAGCGCGGCCGACATCTCGTCCTTGGACTCCCAGCGCTCATCGAGCGGGTCGGCGCCCAGGATGCCCATCATGGTCCGGATCGACATCGCCTGCGCCAGCGCCGTTTCGTGGTCGCCGGCATCCAGCGCGCGGTTCCCCTCGGCGCGCGCGGCGTGTACCTCGGCCAGCGCGATCGGCACAGCGAGGTCGTCGTCGAGCGCCGCCGCGAATTTCGGTGTCCATTCGCCTGGCACCACCGCGCCCACCCGGTTGCGCACCCGATGCAGGAAATCCTCGATCCCCGAATAGGCCTTCGCGGCGTCCTGCAGCGCCGTCTCGGAGAACTCCAGCATCGACCGGTAGTGCGCGCTGCCCAGGTAGTAGCGAAGTTCTGCTGCCCGAACCCGTTGCAGCACAGCCGGTATCGCGAGGACGTTGCCAAGCGACTTGCTCATCTTCTCGCCGCCCATGGTCACCCAGCCGTTGTGCAGCCAGAACCGGGCGAACGGATCGCCTGCCGCCTCGGCCTGGGCGATCTCATTCTCGTGGTGCGGGAACACGAGGTCCATACCGCCGGCGTGGATGTCGAACTCAGGTCCGAGGTATGCCTCGCACATGGCGACGCATTCGGTGTGCCAGCCGGGACGGCCGCGGCCCCACGGTGTCGGCCAGGACGGTTCGCCGGGTTTCGCACCCTTCCACAGGGTGAAGTCGCGCTCGTCGCGTTTACCGGTCGCGACACCTTCACCCTGGTGCACGTCGTCGATCCGGTGGCCCGACAGTTTTCCGTAGTCGGACAGGCTGAGCACGTTGAAGTAGACGTCACCGCCTCCGACATAAGCATGCTCACGCTCGATCAGACGCTCGATAAGCTCGACGATCTGGGTGATGTGGCCGGTCGCCCGCGGCTCAGCCGACGGGGGAAGCACGCCCAGCGCGTCGTAGGCGGCCGAGAACGCACGCTCGTAGGTTGCGGCCCATTCCCACCACGGCCTGCCTGCATCGGCGGCCTTGTTGAGGATCTTGTCGTCGATGTCGGTGACGTTGCGGATGAAGGCGACGTCGTAGCCGTTCGCCATCAGCCAGCGCCGCAGGACGTCGAACGCCACCCCGCTGCGGACGTGCCCGATATGGGGCAGACCCTGGACGGTGGCGCCGCAGAGATAAATCGATACGTGGCCACGGCGCACCGGCACGAAGTCGCGGACGGCGCCCGCCATCGTGTCGTATAGCCGCAGGTCGGTCACGACGGGCCAGCTTACCGGGACTATTCGGGGCGATTGGCCATCGGCCATAGCAGGGCCGTCGCGATGGCGGCCAAACCCTCACCCCGGCCTGTCAGCCCCAGGCCGTCGGTAGTGGTCGCCGCCACCGCCACCGGAGCACCAACGAGTTCGGACAGCAACTTCTGCGCCTCGGCGCGGCGCGGACCCACCTTCGGCTGATTGCCGATGACCTGTACGGCGGCGTTGCCGACGCGATACCCCTGCGTCGTCAGCAGATCACGCACGTAACGCAGCATCTCGGTGCCGCTGGCGTCCCGCCATTCGGGGCGGCCGGTGCCGAACACCTCCCCGAGGTCGCCCAGTCCGGCCGCGGACAGCATGGCGTCACACAGCGCATGAGCCGCGACGTCACCGTCGGAATGCCCGGCGCAACCGTCCGCGTCAGCGAACAACAGCCCGAGCAGCCAGCACGGCCTACCGGCCTGAATCGGGTGTACGTCGGTGCCGAGCCCGACTCTGGGCAGGCTCGTCATGGCCTTCAGGAGGCGGCAGCAAGTGCCTCGTCGAGAATGGTCGCCGCCTTCTCGTCGTCGGTGTTCTCCGCGAGCGCGAGCTCACCGACGAGGATCTGACGCGCTTTGGCCAGCATCCGCTTCTCGCCGGCGGACAGGCCACGCTCCTGATCGCGACGCCACAGATCGCGAACGACCTCGGCCACCTTGTTCACGTCGCCTGACGCCAGCTTCTCGAGATTGGCCTTGTAACGGCGCGACCAGTTCGTCGGCTCCTCGGTGTGCGGCGCACGAAGAACCTGGAAGACCTTGTCGAGACCTTCTTGTCCGACGACGTCTCGCACGCCTACGTATTCGGCATTCTCCGCAGGGACTCGAACGGTGAGATCGCCCTGGGCAACCTTCAAGACGAGGTATTCCTTTTGTTCGCCTTTGATGGTCCGGGTTTCGATCGCCTCGATCAATGCGGCACCGTGGTGTGGATAGACGACGGTGTCTCCGACCTTGAAAATCATCAGATTAGAGCCCCTTTCACAAGTCAATGTTAGCACGGTGCCCTGACAGGGGTGGAACAACGGTGCAGGTCAGGGGCACTGCAGGTGGAGACTAGGGGTTGACAGAGCGACAAATACGTGCCTCATGCTGCTGCCATCGAGAAAACTGCCGACCGCGCGTCGGCCCTCAGCTACCGTCGGCCAGGCGCAGCTACTACAGTCCATAGTCGAACCCCGCGACCGGTGTCTCGGTCGCCCCGCCGGTCGAGCAGGAGGCACGTGTGGACCGCTTCAAACTGGCCGCCTGCGGGCTGGCATCCGCTGTCCTGCTGAGCGGCTGCGGAGCCGGGCAGGTGTCGCAGACGGCCACCCAGGAGCCCGCCGTCAACGGCACCAGCGCGAACATCGGCAAGATCGCCGTGCGAAACGCTCACCTGAGGGTCGACCAGACCACGGATTACGTGCAGCCGGGCCGCGAGGTCGAGCTTCTGTTCGTGGCCACGAACGACTCGCCCGACGTCAACGACAAGCTGGTGTCGATCACATCGGACGTCGGAACGGTGACTCTGACCGGCGATACCTCGCTGCCAGCGTCCGGCACGCTGGTCGTCGGTGCTCCCGACGGGCAAATCACCGCGCTGGAAAGTGTCGAAACCGCTGAGGCCGCCGAGGCCTCGGTGGAGCTGTCGAAGCCGATCACCAACGGGTTGACGTACAACTTCACCTTCAAGTTCGAGAAGGGCGGCGAGGGCACGTTCGCCGTGCCGATCTCGGCGGGCGAGAGCCCTCGGCGAGAAGAAGCCGGCAACGTGGGCCACTCGGGTGGCGGCGAAGGCGGTCACTGACCGCGAACTCGGCGACACGTCGCGTCACCACGGAGTTCTGTCGGTTGCGGGGGCTACCTTCACTCCATGCCTAAAGGTGGCGCAAAGCCACGGTCCCAGTATCGATGCTCGGAATGCCACCACGTCACCATGAAGTGGGTGGGCCGCTGTCCGGACTGCGGCACCTGGGGCACGGTCGACGAGGTCGCGGTGCTCGCCGCGGTCAACGGCTCGTCGATGCGGAGTGCGGTCGCCCCGACCTCGCCCGCGGTGCCGATCTCCTCCATCGATGCGGGCCACACCAGACACTTCGACACCGGAATCACCGAGCTGGACCGCGTTCTCGGCGGCGGCGTGGTCCCCGGCTCGGTGACGCTGCTGGCCGGTGATCCGGGTGTCGGGAAGTCGACGCTGCTGCTCGAGGTCGTGCACCGGTGGGCGCAGGCAGGCAAGCGCTCGCTGTATCTGTCGGGTGAGGAATCTGCGGGCCAGATCCGGATGCGGGCCGAGCGCACCGGCTGCACGCACGACGAGGTCTACCTGGCCGCCGAATCGGACCTGCAGATGGCACTTGGCCACATCGAGGAGGTGCGGCCCAGCCTTGTCGTGGTCGACTCGGTGCAAACCATGTCCACGACGGAGGCCGACGGTGTCACCGGCGGCGTCACGCAGGTGCGCGCGGTCACCACGACACTGACGATGGCGGCCAAAACGTCTGGCGTGGCGATGATTCTGGTCGGTCACGTCACCAAGGACGGCGCCATCGCGGGGCCCCGCTCACTCGAGCATCTGGTCGACGTCGTCCTTCACTTCGAGGGTGACCGGCAGTCGTCGCTTCGCATGGTTCGCGGCGTCAAGAACCGCTTCGGAGCGGCCGACGAGGTTGGTTGTTTCCTGTTGCACGACAACGGAATCGAGTGTGTTTCCGATCCGTCGGCGCTGTTCCGCGATCAGCGGCCCAAGCCGGTTTCGGGGACGGCCGTCACCGTCGCGCTCGACGGTAAGCGCCCGCTGATCGGCGAGGTGCAGGCACTGATCGGCGCGCCCGCCAGCGGATCACCGCGACGTGCCGTCAGCGGTATCGACTCATCACGCGCGGCCATGATCACCGCGGTGCTCGAGAAGCGCGCCGGACTACCCGTGGGCGCCAACGACATCTACCTGTCGACGGTCGGAGGGATGCGGTTGACGGATCCCTCCGCAGACCTTGCGGTCGCGCTGGCGATGGCATCGTCATGTATCGACCTGCCGATGCCGGCCACGGCGGTGGCGATCGGTGAAGTCGGTCTGGCCGGCGATCTGCGGCGCGTCACCGGCATGGATCGACGACTTGCCGAGGCGGCGCGGCTGGGTTTCACCTCGGCCGTGGTGCCTCCCGGTGTGACGACCGTTCCCGCCGGGCTGCGCGCGATTCCGGCGGACGACATCGGCTCGGCATTGCGGGTGCTACGCGAGATCGCGCACAATAACGGCCAGTCCTAGGAGGGGAACGATGGCCGTGAAGGCTGGTGGGAGGTCGAGCCGCACCGTCGTGCAGCTGGCCCGGCCGACGCTACGCGAGACGATCTCCCGACTGGCGCCTGGTACCGCACTGCGTGACGGGCTCGAGCGCATCCTGCGCGGCCGCACCGGCGCTCTGATCCTCGTCGGCTACGACGACAGTGTCGAGGCGATCTGCGACGGCGGGTTCTCGCTCGACGTCCGTTACGCACCAACGCGACTGCGCGAGCTGTCGAAGATGGACGGTGCCGTCGTACTGTCCAGCGACGGCAGCCGCATCCTGCGGGCCAATGTCCAGCTGGTGCCGGATCCGTCGATCCCCACCGAAGAATCGGGCACCCGGCACCGCTCGGCCGAACGCACGGCCATCCAGACCGGTTATCCGGTGATCTCGGTGAGTCATTCGATGAGCATCGTGACCGTCTACGTGGCCGGAGAGCGTCACGTGATCCCCGACTCGGCGACCATCCTTTCGCGTGCCAACCAGACCATCGACACGTTGGAGCGCTACAAGACGCGCCTCGACGAGGTCAGTAGGCAACTGTCGACCGCCGAGATCGAGGACTTCGTCACCCTGCGCGATGTGATGACCTTGGTGCAGCGTCTGGAGATGGTGCGTCGCATCAGCCTCGAGATCGATTCCGACGTGGTCGAACTCGGCACCGACGGTCGCCAGCTGAAGCTGCAGCTGGAGGAGCTGGTCGGCGACAACGAAACGGCGCGTGAGCTCATCGTGCGTGACTATCACGCCAATCCGGACCCGCCCACCGCTGCGCAGGTGAGTGCGACGTTGGAGGAACTGGACCAGCTTTCCGACAACGAACTACTTGACTTCACTGTTCTGGCAAGGGTTTTCGGCTACCCATCGACCGCCGAGGCCCAGGATTCGGCGATGAGTTCGCGCGGCTACCGGGCCATGGCCGGCATTCCGCGGTTGCAGTTCGCCCACGTCGACCTGCTGGTCCGCTCTTTCGGCTCGCTACAGGGACTGCTGGCCGCCAGTGCGACCGATCTGCAGAGCGTCGAAGGCATCGGGTCGATGTGGGCGCGCCACATCCGAGAAGGTCTGTCGCAGTTGGCCGAATCGACAATCGCCGACCGGCTGGCTTAGCGGGGCGGCGCAGTCACAAATGGTCGCTGCTCGACGCCGATTAGGAACAGGCCTGGACCATCGCCAAGGGACTGACGGGCGCGGCGGTGATCGCGCCGGCGGTGGACGTGGCGCTGCAACACTCTCCTGACGGCGCCGCGATCGTGGAGCCAGACCTGCGGGCGATGCACAATCCGTTGCGCCGTGTGCCGTGTGGTGATCGCGAGGCTGGCGTGCCGGCACCGCGGATACCTCGACGCCACGACGGCGGCCGACCCGCGCTGGTGCCCGTCCTGCAACCCCTAGGAGCCGGTCGCGAATTCTGATTCGTGAAAGCGACTTAGAATACGTTGGTGGCCACGTCCCGAGCGACAGCACGACCAGCCGCGAAGCGCAACGCGCCCGCGAAGGCCGTCCCCAACACCGACCCGACCCGGACATGGACGTTTCTCACCAACCACGGCCATGTGCTGATCTGCCTCGCGCGGGAGAGGGCGCTGACGGCCCGCGAACTCGCCTACCAGATCGGCATTACCGAGCGCGCGGTGCAAGCGATCATCGCCGACCTCACCGCGAGCAACTACCTGACCAAGAAGCGCGACGGGCGCCGCAACATCTACACGATCAACCGCAGGGGGCGGCTGCGCCACTCGCTGGAATCCGCACACACCGTCGGCGAGCTCATCGACGCCTTGAGCTGACCGCTCGGCTCAGCCCACGGCAACCGGCGGCGGCGCACCCTCAGCCGGCGGTAGCGCGGGAGCGGGCTGGGCGAGCATGAACGGCACCGTCGCCGAGCGCAGATTGCCCAACTGAACCACCAGGTTGTACGTCCCCGGTCCGATCGGTTGACGCGGCAGCGGGCAATTCGGCGCCGAACCCATCCCGGTCCAGGTCACTTCCGTCGTCACCTGCTCGCCGGGCTGGAACGTCTTGACCAGCGTCTCGTTGGAGGGCGCGCAGTCCAGGTTCGACCACAGCCGAGCGTTGTCCAGCGAGTAGACATAAGCGGCGAGCACCGCGGCGCCCACATCTCGCTTGCACGCAACCAGGCCGATGTTGGTGACGACCATCGTGAACTTCGGCTGATCGCCGACGACGTACTGCGGCTGATTGGTGATGCCCTTGACAGCCAGCGTCGAATCCGGGCAGTCATCGCCCTCATTGAGAACCGGTGACGGTGTGACGGCCGCGGTGGGTGTCGCCGTCGCCGGCGGTGCGTTCTGCGGCGGCGCCACTATCGGTGTTTTGACCTCGGGATTCTCGCCCGGCAGCGGTGTCGGTGGAGCAGCTGCGGGCGGGGCCGGTTGTTCGGCACTCGTGTTCTCGGGGCTCGACGACGTCTTCACGACCACAACGACCAGCGCCGCGACCAAGCCGATCACGACCACCGCAATGCCCAGCGCGAGTGCCCGGCGACGCCAGTAAATCTGCGTGGGTAGTGGGCCCTGCGGTTCTAGATCCAGCACAAGTCACACGGTAAGCCCAGGTCATACCTGTTCGTTCGAGGTCGCTCGGCGTGTCGCGGATGAGGGGCCCCCGCAATCGCTGGGAACGCTTGCGCGAAGACCAGCGAAAGACGCTCAGCCTTCGCCGATGTCGCCGAGATGCTCCCGCAAAACCGCGCGGCCGTCAGCGAGGTGGTAGGTCAGTCCGACGATCGCCAGGGAACCCTCCTCGATCCGGTCGGCGATGGCGGTGGAGCGGCTGACCAGCTGCGTGCCGGTCTCGACGACATGTCTGGCCTCGAATTCGTCGACCCTGGTCAGCCCGTCGCGGCGGCCGAGGAGGATCGACGGGGTCACGCGCTCGACCACGTCGCGAACGAAGCCGCCGGGCACCACGCCGTCATCAAGCGCTGACAGCGTCGCCTGGACCGCACCGCAGCTGTCGTGACCGAGGACGACGATCAACGGCACGTTGAGCACCGTCACGGCGTACTCGATCGAGCCGAGCACCGCAGCGTCGATGACATGGCCCGCCGTGCGTACCACGAACATGTCTCCGAGGCCCTGATCGAAGATGATCTCGGCGGCGACGCGGCTGTCGGCGCAGCCGAACAGCACAGCGGCGGGCCGCTGCGCCCGCGGCAAGGCCGGCCCGATATTCGATCCCCTGGCTCGGGTGCTCGGGCTTGCCTGCGACGAACCGCTCGTTACCCTCTTTGAGTGCTTTCCACGCGGTTACTGGGCTGGTGTTGGGCATGACGGACATTGTGCCGCAGTTGCTCGATTGGTATCGCACCGAGCAGCGCGATCTGCCGTGGCGGCGGCCGGGGGTCACACCGTGGCAGATCCTGGTCAGCGAGTTCATGCTCCAGCAGACACCTGTCGCGCGGGTCGAGCCGATCTGGCTGGCGTGGATTGCGCGCTGGCCGACCCCGTCGGCGACCGCAGCTGCGGGCGCCGCTGACGTGCTGCGCGCATGGGGAAAGCTCGGCTATCCGCGCCGCGCCAAGCGGTTGCACGAGTGCGCGACGGTGATCGCCACCGAACACGGCGATACGGTGCCGGCCGACATCGAGACGCTGCTGACACTCCCCGGTATCGGCGCGTACACCGCCAGAGCCGTCGCCTGCTTCGCCTACCGCAAGCGGGTGCCCGTAGTGGACACCAACGTCCGCCGGGTGGTGGCCAGGGTGGTGCACGGCCGCGCAGACTCCCCGGCATCGGCGCGCGACCTCGACGACGTCGCGGCGCTGTTACCCGATGGCGCGGTCGCGCCAAGGTTTTCGGTGGCGCTGATGGAGCTCGGGGCGACGGTGTGCACGGCGCGCTCACCTCGATGCGGACTGTGTCCGCTGAGTGTCTGCGCGTGGCGGTCAAACGGGTACCCCGAACTTCAGTCGTCCGTTCGGCGGACGCAGCGTTACGCCGGAACCGACCGCCAGGTGCGCGGCCGACTGCTGGATGTGTTGCGCGGCAACAACTCTCCGGTGCCCAAGGCGCAGCTCGACGTGGTGTGGCTCACCGATACCGCTCAACGGGATCGCGCACTGGACTCGCTTCTGGTCGACGGGCTGGTCGAGCAGACCGCAGACGGGCGTTTCGCACTCGCCGGTGAAGGCGACTAGCTAACCTTATTCCGTGGCTGTTACCGGTGCGGGGGCGCCGCGGACTCGCTACGCATCGCGCGGCGACCTGGACATCGCCTACCAGGTACTCGGCGATGGTCCCGTCGATGTCGTCTTCATGCCCGGTCCGTTCATCCCGATCGACTCCATCGACGCCGAGCCCTCGATGTACCGCTTTCACCGTCGGGTGTCGTCGTTCTGCAGGCTGATCAGGTTCGATCACCGCGGTATGGGGATGTCGTCGCGCATCGGCACGGACAAGATCACTCCCGCCTGCTGGGCCGAGGACGTCGTTGCGGTGATGGACGCCGTGGGCTCCGAGCAGGCGACCATATTCGCATCGGGATTCACCGCGATGAGCGCCCTTTTCCTGGCCGCGGACCGGCCGCAGCGTGTCGCCAAACTGGTGATCGTCAACGGCGGTGCGCGGGCGTTGTGGGCGCCGGACTACGAGGTGGGATTGAGTTCGAACGCGGTGAGTCCGTTCACCACGGTTGTGATCGAACCGGACGCCGTCGAGCGGGGATTCGACGTGCTGGCGTACCTCGCACCGTCGGTCGCGGACGACGTGGCATTCCGTACCTGGTGGGATGCGGCGGGTAACCGTGCGGCCTCGCCGAGCATGGCCCGCAGATCGAACAAGGCGCTTACCGAGGGCGATGTGCGCGACAAGCTGGCGCACATCACCGCGCCGACACTGGTGTTGCATCGCAGGGATGCGAAGTTCGTGCCGGTCGGCCACGGCCGATATCTGGCCGAGCACATCCCGGGGGCGCGCTACGTCGAGTTGCCGGGCGAGGACGCGCTGTACTGGGTCGGCGACAGCGCACCCGTCATCGACGAGATCGAAGAGTTCATCACGGGAACCCGCGGCGGTGCCGAAGCCGAACGTGTACTGACCACAATCGTTTTCACCGACATCGTCGGGTCGACCCAACGCGCGGCGGCCCTCGGCGACGACCGTTGGCATGCCCTGCTCGACAACCACGACAGCGTGGTACGTCGCGAGCTCGAGCGGTTCCGTGGGATCGAGGTCAATACCGTCGGCGACGGGTTCGTCGCGATGTTCCCCAGCCCCAGTGCAGCCATCCGCTGCGCGTCGGCGCTCGTCGACGCCGTCCGAGTGCTCGGCATCGAGATACGCGCAGGCATCCACGCCGGGGAGGTCGAGGTGCGTGGCGACGACATCGCCGGGATGGCCGTGCACATCGGCGCGCGGGTCGCGGGACTGGCGGGGCCGAGCGAGGTGCTGGCGTCCTCGACGGTTCGCGAGATCGTCACGGGTTCACGCCTGGTCTTCGACGACCGCGGCGAGCACGATCTCAAGGGTGTGCCGGGCCGCTGGCGGATATACGCGCTGGTGCGCGATTAGCGAATGCGTCAGGCGGTGGCCACGGCCTCGCAGTCCGTGCCGGTGCAGCAGAACCTGCGCCGGTAGTCCGACGGCGTCACCCCGATGATCCGGCGGAAGTGGTGGCGAAGGAGCGTGGCGGTGCCGAAGCCGGACCGCTCGGCGATCCGGTCGACGTCGAGGTCGGTCTCCTCCAGCAGCGTGCGGGCATAGAGCACGCGCTGGTCGGTGACCCACTGCATCGGTGTGCGGCCGGTCTCCTCGACGAATCGGCGCGCGAACGTACGGGCCGACATGTGCGCTCGCGCAGCCAGCGTGGCGACCGTGTGCGGCTGGTCGAGGTTGGCCAGGATCCAGTCCAGTTGCGGCGCAAAACGTTCCGAGCACCGAACCGGTATCGGCTGATCGATGTACTGCCGCTGGCCACCGTCGCGCTGCGGTGGCACCACCATCCGCCGCGCGATCTTGTTGGTGATCTCACTGCCGAGTTCGCGACGGACCAGATGAAGGCACGCGTCGATGCCCGCTGCGGTGCCGGCGCTGGTGATCAGATTCCCGTCGTCGACGTACAGCACATTGCGGTCGACTTTGGCGGTCGGATACTGGCGGGCAAGTTCGTCGGCGTGCATCCAGTGTGTGGTGCACGGCCGGCCGTCGAGCAGCCCGGCGGCACCCGCGACGAAGGCTCCCGAGCACACCGTGAGGATGATCGACCCGGAGTCGGCTGCGGCCTTCACCGCCGTCCAGCGCCTCGGCAGGATATTCGGATCCGCCGATCGCCGGGATCGGCGACCAGATCCGCGCCCACCAGATCCGTCGAGTCCGTGATCCGGGGATGATCGTCGCGCCGACCGAGGTCCGCAGCGGCTTGCCGGCTTCGGGTCCGCACACCTTGAAATCGAAGTTCGGCACGCCGTCTGCAGAGCGGTCGATTCCGAAGACCTCGCAGATGACGCCGAACTCGAAAACCGCCAGACCGTCCAGCACCAGCGCCGATACGCTCTTTAATTGCCATGGCAGCATTTTATCCCAAGGTGTCCTTTCTGCCACTGTTGGCGGGATATTAATCAGCGGAGCATTACTGCCATGACCACTGCACTGCACCTTTCTGATCCTGATCGCCCCCTTCGCGGTCGCAGCGGCGCTCGATGTGGGCCGCACACAGCACCGGGTCCCTGCGGCTGCGACTCGACCAATTCCGGATAGCGGGTCCCATGTCGGGCCGGTACTTCGAGGACGACCGCGACGCGCTCCGCATCGACCATGACGTCGACGCCATCCGCACGCGCTTCGAGCGGCAGCCGTTCTGGCCGGCCTCAGGTTCGCTGAGCGAGGGCCGCTAGGAAGGACTCGACCGCGCCTTGGTAGATCTGCGGCGCATCGTCGTGGATCAGGTGACCGGCGCCGGGCACGTGTACATACGTCGTCCGGAAGCCGGTTTCCGCCATTCTGCGCATCTGTCCTGCAGGGGTGACGGAGTTGCCCGCCTCCATCAGCAGCGAGGGCGCCCGCACCAGCGACCATTGATGCCAATAGTCACGAGTGCCCCACTCGGCGGCGATCTCGATCCACGTCTTGGTGTGCCCGTGCAGTCGCCAGCCGGTGGCAGTCCGGTCGAACGCCTCGAGGAAATACCGTCCGGCGACGGGCCCGAACTCATCGTAAACCTTTTGGGCCGTGTCGAATTCGACCGGCAGCGCGTGCAGCCACGGCTCCCAAGGACCGGTCGTGCGGCCCTGGAAATCCGGGGCCATGTCTTCGACGACGAGCGCACGCACCAGGTCGGGTCGGCTCGCGGCCAGACACCAAGAGTGCAGCGCGCCCATCGAGTGACCGACCATGACGGCCGGCGCGCCCAGCGCGTCGACGGCCTCGCCGAGGTCAGCGACGAACCTCTCGGTGCTGATTGGATACCGATCCACGACGTCGCGCCCACGGTGCCACGGTGCGTCGTAGGTGTACACGGCGCCGAGCCGGGTGAGCCACGGCAGCTGACGCGACCATGTGCTACCCCGTCCCATCAGGCCATGGACGAGCACCAGCGGCTCGCCCTGCCCGCCGCGGCCGGTGAGGCCGGTTTCCGCGGTCAGTTGCATGCCGACATAATGCCCGCGAAATGACATCCGCCCATTCGGTAGCCTGATCCGCATGTCCTCCCCGAACACTGTGGTGAAGATCAACGCAATCGAGGTACCGCCGGACGCCGGTCCGGAACTGGAGAAACGGTTCGCCCACCGCGCACACGCAGTCGACAACCAGCCCGGCTTCCTGGGCTTTCAGCTGCTGCGCCCGATCAAGGGCGAGGACCGCTACTTCGTGGTGACGCAGTGGGAGTCTGAAGAGGCGTTCCAGGCGTGGGCGACGGGTCCGGCTGTCGATGCGCACAAGGGACAGGCCGCCAATCCCGTGGCCACCGGCGCATCGCTGCTGGAGTTCGAGGTTGTCCTGGACGTTGCGGGCGAAAAGGCGTAGCGGGCGCCGCACTGCCGGCGCCTGGGTTGCCGTCGCGGCGGTCGCCGCGCTGGCAACCGGCTGTACCCACAACGCGACCCCGGCTCCGGCGGCGGACGCGAGCTACGGCGTGCCGATCGAGATCAACACTCCACCGGGCCTGCGCGCGAAGCAGACCATCGACATGCTCAACTCCGAGTGGCCGATCGGCACTGTCGGGGTGCGCACCCTTGCGGCCCCCCAACAGGTCAACGGCGTCACGTCGGCGATGGGCAACCTGTGGTTGGACCGGCCGATCACCGTCGAGGGGATCGACATCGGGGCGGGACAGGCGACGCTACATGTGCTGACGTCCTACGGTGTCGCACAGGACATCCAACTGCGCACCAACGCCGACGGCCTGGTCGACCGTTTCGAGGTGTCGCTGAAACAGCCGGTGATCAAGACGTGGCGCGACATCGAGACCGAACTGTCGAAGACGGGCGCCCGGTACTCCTATCAGGTGTCGAAGGTCGACGACGGGAAGTGCTCGACGGTGGCGGGTGCGAACACCGAGCTTTCGCTACCGCTGGCGTCGATCTTCAAGCTCTATGTGCTGCTTGCCGTTGCCGACGCGGTCAAGGCGGGCACGGTGAACTGGGACGACCAGCTGACGATCACCGAAGAGGCGAAGGCCGTCGGATCCGCCCGCCTGGAAGAACTTCCGCCCGGCGCGCAGGTGTCGGTACGCAAGGCCGCGCAGGAGATGATCTCGGCGAGCGACAACATGGCGACCGATCTTCTGATCGCGCGAGTGGGCCCCGGCGCAGTCGAACGTGCCCTCGTGACAGCGGGTCATCACGATCCGGCGAGCATGACGCCGTTCCCGACGATGCACGAGCTGTTCTCCATCGGCTGGGGCAAGCCGGATCTTCGCGAACAGTGGAAGGGGGCCACCCCCGCGGTTCGTGCGCAGCTTCTCGAGCAGACGAATTCCCGCCCCTACCAACCAGATCCGGTACGGACCAACACACCGGCGTCCGAGTTCGGCGCCGAGTGGTACGGCAGCGCTGCCGACATCTGCCGTGTGCACGTCGCGCTGCAGGCCGCCGCTGTCGGCGAGGCTGCCCCGGTGAGGGACATACTTTCCGCCATTCCCGGTATCTCGCTGGACAATTCGAAGTGGCCCTACATCGGCGCCAAGGGCGGAAACCTGCCAGGGGATCTGACTTTCAGTTGGTACGCCGTTGACCGCACCGGTCAACCGTGGGTGGTCAGCTTCCAGATGAACTGGCCACGCTTCCGCAGTCAGACCGCTGCCGGCTGGCTGCTGTCGGTTGCGCACGAGACATTCGGCTTGATCCCAACGGGCTGAATCGTCACGAGTCCGTAGATGACTTGTAGTTCTTATGCGCGAGATTGCGCGCAGGGCTGTGGGCGGGGCTGGATCACTGCCCTCTACGCAATCTTGTCTCTAGCAATACATCTGAACCACTCGCGGGACCGTCGAATCGACCCCTTCGAACCGAAACAGGCGGGCTAGTTGTTCGACCGCAGGGTCCAGGCGTGTCCGCGGAAGTGCATGACCGTTCGGCTCACCGGCGCAATGTCAATGCGCCAGAACGATTTCGGCGGAGCGTCAAGGGCGGTGACGATGGCTGCGCGGATCACGGCCGGGTGAGTGACTGCGACCAACCGGGCTTTTCGGGTCGTCAGTGACTCCATCCAGCCACGCACCCGATCGATAAGCTCGACGACGGACTCACCGCCGTGCGGTGCGCGGGTCGGGTCCGTCAGCCAGATGGCCAGGTCTGCGGAGTCAACGCCGCCGAGCACATCGCCGCGCCAGCGGCCGCAGTCCAGATCCCCCAGCCGAGTGTCGATGCCGGCGTGCAGGCCGAGCAGTTCCGCGGTCTGCCTCGTCCGCTTCTCGGGCCCGCAGTAGGCGCGTTCGGTGACGCCGAGTTCAATCGAGGTGTCCACCTGGCGGTGGCCGACAGCGTTCAGCGGCTCGTCGGTGGGAAACCGTCCGGCTGCCATCGCATCGGTCATGGCATGCGATACGAGGGTCAGCCGGACGACTTCACTCACGCCGAGATGCTCTCCTGCCGGTTACTCTCGCCCAGCAGCTTCGCCGCCATCACACCGAACGCCAACCCGATCGTTGCGTAGATGACGATCTGGTTCCCGAGCGAGAACAGCCGGAAGTCGTAGAGGACATCGGCGGGGAAGCCTTCGTAGACGATGGTGCCTGCATCGTCGAGCAGCGGTCCGGGTGTCTCGTCGATGGTCGGGAGCGCGAGCATCACGATGGCGGAGGCCACGAAGTATGCGGCCACCGCCGCGAGCGTCGCATTCCACCCGCCGAGCTTGTCGGCCAGGCGTCGGCCCAGATACACCGCGCCCAACGAACAAGCGCCGCGGACAGCGCCACCATCAACAGGTACAGCAGCGTGCGCTGCCGGATCGTCTCGTCGAGGCTGAGCGCGGGCGGACTGGGCGGATACTTCAGCGCGGGAACGATGAAGAGGCTCAACAACATTCCGCCCGCGACGTAGCAGCGACAGCAGGCGCGCCGAGACCTGGCCGACCCGACCATAGGCCACCGCGAACACCACCGCGAATATCGCCCCGATCGCCACGCTGAACAGCAGGACGCCAAGTCCCATCCCGATGTTCATCTGAACGGCTCGGGTGAATCCTTCGAAACCGCCCCCGCCGCCGTGATCGTGCCCCGCCGCGGCTGAAGACATCGCCTCGCGTGCCGAACTGATGCCGTCCTCATAACCGATGGCCCTGTCGATCAACGGCTCGAGGAAGATCCGGGAGAAGATGAACGAAAGGACGCCGGCCAGGGCGCCGGCCAACAGGCCGCGCCAAATGATCTGCTTTTCCATTGTTTCGGCTATCCCCTGCGATCAGTGGCAGGGGAAGCCGAGCAGGTGCCTGGCGTCGTGGACGAACTCGTGGACCATCGTGTTGTTCCCGAACACCGACGTGGCGCCCTGATCCATGCCGATGAAGTAGATGACCAACAGTGCGAAGAATGCCGTGAGCGCGAGCCACACCGCCGCCTTGGTGGCGGAGAAGTCGATCGGTGTCGCCCTCGACACCATGATCTTGCGGGCCTCTGGAGAGGTCATTGATCAAGAGTCCTTTCCGGGATTTCGCGTCCCAGCTTCAGGTGATGACGGCGGGCGTCGGGTCTGACTTCACACAGTGGCGCGACCGTTCTGGATTCTCACCAGATTCCTTCGCCCGTCGATTACATCAGCATCCTAAGCAAACGGTCCAGCCTTCGGCGACCGGACGTACAAGGGCCCCGAAACCGTGCTGGTCTCGGGGCCCTTGTGTCGTTCGATTACTCGGCGCTGGTTGCTCCGGCGGCACCGGCCTGAGCCAGGTCCGGCTCCTCCACCTTGGCCGGCTTCTTGGTGCCGGTAAAGGTGAAGACCGCGTCCTCGCCCGCACCCTCGCCGTCCCAGTTGTCGACGTCGACCGTGACGAGCTGGCCGGGACCGACCTCCTCGAAGAGGATCTTCTCGGACAGCTGGTCCTCGATCTCGCGCTGGATGGTGCGGCGCAGCGGCCGCGCACCGAGCACGGGATCGAAGCCGCGCTTGGCCAACAGGGACTTGGCCTTGTCCGTCAGCTCCATGGCCATGTCCTTGCCCTTGAGCTGCTTCTCCACCCGGCCGATCATCAGGTCGACCATCTGGATGATCTCGTCGCGAGTCAACTGGTGGAAGACGATGATGTCGTCGATGCGGTTGAGGAACTCCGGGCGGAAGTGCTTCTTCAGCTCGTCGTTGACCTTCTGCTTCATCCGCTCGTAGTTGTTCTCACCGCCACCCTGGGTGAAGCCAAGCCCGACGGCCTTGCTGATGTCGGACGTGCCGAGGTTCGACGTGAAGATCAGCACGGTGTTCTTGAAGTCCACCGTGCGACCCTGGCCGTCGGTGAGACGACCATCCTCGAGGACCTGCAGGAGGCTGTTGTAGATCTCCTGGTGCGCCTTCTCGATCTCGTCGAACAGCACAACGCTGAACGGCTTGCGGCGCACCTTCTCGGTGAGCTGGCCGCCCTCCTCGTAGCCGACGTACCCCGGAGGGGCGCCGAACAGCCGCGAGGCGGTGAACCGGTCGTGGAACTCGCCCATGTCGATCTGGATGAGCGCGTCGTCGTCGCCGAACAGGAAGTTGGCCAGCGCCTTGGACAGCTCGGTCTTACCGACGCCGGACGGGCCGGCGAAGATGAACGAGCCCGACGGACGCTTGGGATCCTTCAGCCCGGCGCGGGTACGGCGGATCGCCTTGGACACCGCCTTGACGGCGTCCTCCTGTCCGATGATCCGCTTGTGGATCTCCTCCTCCATGCGCAGCAGCCGAGTGGTCTCCTCCTCGGTCAGCTTGAACACGGGGATACCGGTCCAGTTGCCGAGCACCTCGGCGATCTGCTCGTCGTCCACTTCGGCGACCACATCGAGATCACCTGAGCGCCACTGCTTCTCGCGCTCGGCGCGCTGTGCGACCAGCTGCTTTTCCTTGTCACGCAGGCTGGCCGCCTTCTCGAAGTCCTGCGCATCGATCGCGGACTCCTTCTCCCGACGCGCCTCGGCGATCTTCTCGTCGAACTCGCGCAGGTCCGGCGGGGCGGTCATCCGGCGGATGCGCATCCGGGCACCGGCCTCGTCGATCAGGTCGATCGCCTTGTCCGGCAGGAACCGGTCGTTGATGTAGCGGTCGGCCAGGGTGGCCGCGGCGACGATCGCGGGATCGGTGATCGAGACACGGTGGTGCGCCTCGTAGCGATCGCGCAGACCCTTGAGGATCTCGATGGTGTGCTCGACGGTCGGCTCGCCCACCTGCACCGGCTGGAAGCGGCGCTCCAGGGCGGCGTCCTTCTCGATGTACTTGCGGTACTCGTCGAGCGTGGTGGCGCCGATGGTCTGCAGCTCGCCGCGCGCCAGCTTGGGTTTGAGGATCGAAGCCGCGTCGATCGCGCCCTCGGCGGCACCCGCCCCGACGAGCGTGTGCAGCTCGTCGATGAACAGGATGATGTCGCCGCGGGTGTTGATCTCCTTGAGCACCTTCTTGAGGCGTTCCTCGAAGTCACCGCGGTAGCGGCTACCCGCCACCAGCGAACCCAGGTCAAGCGTGTAGAGCTGCTTGTCCTTCAGCGTCTCGGGAACCTCGCCGTGCACGATCGCCTGCGCCAGGCCCTCGACGACGGCGGTCTTGCCGACGCCGGGCTCACCGATCAGCACCGGGTTGTTCTTGGTGCGCCGGCTCAGCACCTGCATGACACGCTCGATTTCCTTCTCACGGCCGATGACGGGATCGAGCTTGCCTTCCATCGCGGCGGCGGTGAGGTTGCGACCGAACTGGTCGAGCACGAGTGACGTCGAGGGGTTGCCCGCCTCGCCTCCGCGGCCACCGGTTCCGGCTTCCGCGGTCTCCTTGCCCTGGTATCCGGACAGCAGCTGGATCACCTGCTGGCGCACGCGGGTCAGCTCGGCGCCGAGCTTCACCAGCACCTGAGCGGCGACGCCCTCGCCCTCGCGAATCAGGCCGAGCAGAATGTGCTCGGTGCCGATGTAGTTGTGGCCGAGCTGCAGCGCCTCGCGCAGCGACAGCTCCAGCACCTTCTTGGCGCGCGGCGTGAACGGGATGTGGCCTGACGGCGCCTGCTGGCCCTGGCCGATGATCTCCTCGACCTGGCTGCGAACGCCCTCGAGCGAGATGCCCAGCGACTCCAGCGACTTGGCGGCTACACCCTCGCCCTCGTGAATAAGTCCCAACAGGATGTGCTCGGTGCCGATGTAGTTGTGGTTGAGCATCCGGGCCTCTTCTTGGGCCAGGACGACGACCCTGCGGGCGCGGTCGGTAAATCTCTCGAACATCGGTGGTTACCTGCTCTCCATCAATAGACTCGGCGCTTGCACTTGACGAAGTGCACTGCACCTGCCGTCCACTCTAATGGGCGACGGTCCCGGGTGCCCCGCCTGCCGGTCTGCTCTTAGCGGACAGTGCTACTGATTAGGAACGCTCGAGCGCGACGTTTGTTTCCGTCATTTCGCTCCGCGAGGGGTTCGCGGCCAGCGAACGCGTGTACCGGGCCGTTTGTGCTGCGGCTTATGTCGCGGCGTGGAAAGCGTCGATGACGTCTGCAGGAATCCGTCCGCGAGTGGACACATTGTGTCCGTTGCGGCGAGCCCAGTCCCGGATCGCGGCGCTCTGCTCACGGTCGATCGCCGCCCGTCCGCGGCCCGAACCTGCCGATCGCCCGCGCCGACGACCGCCGACCCGGCGCCCCGCATCAACCCATTGCTTGAGGTCGCCACGCAGTTTTGCGGCATTTTTCGAAGAAAGATCGATCTCGTAGCTCACCCCGTCGAGCCCGAATTCGACTGTCTCATCAGCCGCGCCTTCGCCGTCGAAATCATCGACCAGCGTGACGGTCACTTTCTTCGCCATTACTTTACTCTGCCCTTCTCGGGAGAACCGTGATGATTAGACAACTTTCGGACTCCACACCAATGTGCCACATTAATACAGCCCATTCAACAGAATCAGAAATCTGGCGAGTTCGGCTTAGATCACGTGCCATGACGACGAACAATCGGGAACAAAACCGTCTCCCGAATCGACGAGTCCCGTCAAAGCCATCAACAATCTGTCGATACCCATTCCAGTCCCTGTCGAGGGCGGCATCGCATACTCCAGGGCGGCCAGGAAGTCCTCGTCCAGGACCATTGCCTCGTCGTCTCCAGCGGCCGCCGCGCGCGCTTGTGCCTCGAACCTTTCGCGTTGGATGACCGGGATCGATGAGTTCCGAGTAGCCGGTGGCCAGCTCGACGCGCCGGATGTAGAGGTCCCATTTTTCGGTGACCCCCTTGATGCTGCGATGCGCGCGGGTCAACGGCGTCGTCTCGACGGGAAAATCCCGAACGAAGGTGGGCGCCCAAAGTGTCTTTCCGACGGTGTGCTCCCACAGTTCCTCGATTAATTTCCCATGCCCGTAACCACGGTCCCGCGGAATCTCCACATCCAGCCTGTCGGCGATGGACCATAAGTGTTCGGCGGGTGTATCCGGGTTGATGTCTTCACCGAGCGCTTCGGACGAGTGATGGATACATTTGTATTGATTGCCATTCACCATCGAGGTCGTAAACACTGCCATCGGGCAATGGCACTTGTCTGGTGCCGATCGCTTCGTCGGCGACCTCCTGAATTATCTCGCGTGTGACGATGGCGGAATCGTCGTAGGTTCCGTACGCCTGATATGTCTCGAGCATCGCGAATTCTGGAGAATGCGTCGAATCCGCACCTTCGTTTCGGAACACCCGATTCAGCTCGAACACCCGCTCGAATCCGCCCACGAGGCAACGCTTCAGGAACAGTTCCGGGGCAATCCGCAGGTATAGGTCCGCATCCAGGGCATTGGAGTGCGTGACGAACGGCCTGGCGGCTGCTCCACCTGCCAACGTCTGCAGCATCGGCGTCTCGACCTCGAGAAAACCGCGCCGTTCGAGCGCAGAACGCACCGCGCGGACCACCGCGACCCGCTGACGCGCGATCGTCCGAGCCTCCGGTCGCACGATCAGATCGACGTAGCGCTGCCGCACCCGGGACTCTTCGCTCATCTCTTTGTGGGCAACGGGGAGCGGACGTAGTGCCTTGGACACGATTTGCCAGGAATCGGCGAGCACGGACAGTTCTCCGCGCCGCGAGCTGATCACCTCGCCGTGGACGAAGACGATGTCACCGAGATCGACGTCGGACTTCCAGGATTCCAGCGACTCCTGCCCGACCCGATCGAGGCTGATCATGACCTGCAGTTGTGTGCCGTCGCCCTCCTGCAGTGAGGCAAAACACAGCTTTCCCGAATTGCGGGCGAACATGACACGGCCGGCGACACCGACGATGAGGCCGGTTTCGGAGTTCGCCGCCAGATCGGGATACGTCTGGCGGATCTCGGCCAGCGTGTGGGTGCGCGCCACCTCGACCGGATACGGATCCCGCCCCTCGGCAAGCAGACGGTCCCGCTTGCCCTGGCGTATCCGGTACTGCTCAGGGATGTCAGCGTCTGATGTCGCGGCCGGGGCCGCTCCGGCGTCAGGCGGGTCAGGTGCGGTCACGACGTGCCAGCTTAGATGAACTCATGGTGGCCCCCATCAACGCAGCGGCGGTGGCCGCGCTGGCAGACGAGCCCCTGGACTGGCGGTTCAAGGGACTCCCCGCATCGTGGTGGGCCCGCACGCCTGCGGATGTGTGCGCCGAGTCACCACGCCTGCTCGAAGACGGCGCCGTCGGACCGGTGTGCGTGCTGCATGCCGATGCGCTGTCCCACAACCTCGCCACGATGGCGCACTGGTGCCGCGAGCGCGGCGTCGAGCTGGCACCGCACGGTAAGACGCATATGGCGCCTCAGCTGCTGGCGCGCCAGTTCGACGCCGGCGCATGCGCAGTCACGGTCGCCACCATCAGCCAGGTCCGCATGTTTCGTGCGTTCGGTGTCGCCGACGTCGTACTTGCCAACGAGCTCGTGGACGAGGCAGGACTGCGCTGGCTGGCAGGACAGCTCGACGCCGATCCGGATTTCGGGCTGGTGTGCTGGGTCGACTCGGTGCACGGCGTCGAGCTGATGTCGTCGGCGCTGACCGCGGCAGGCGCCATCCGGCCGGTGGACGTGTGCGTCGAGGTGGGTATGCCGGGCGGCCGCACCGGCTGCCGGGCGGCCGATACCGTCGACGAGGTGGCCCGCGCGGTCGTCGCATCCCCGCGGCTGCGACTGGTCGGCGTGGCCGGCTACGAAGCGGCGCTGGGTCACGACCTGGGCCCCGACGCGTTGGCCGCCGTCCGTGCGTATCTGGCCGACGTCCGCGCCGCGGTGCTACGGCTGGCACCGGTTATCGAGACCGACCGCGTCATCGCGACAGCGGGCGGCAGCACGTACTTCGATGCGGTCGCCGATGCCCTCACCGGATGGCCGCACGGCATCCGCGTTCGGACGATTCTGCGCAGCGGGTGCTATTTGACCCACGACGACGGCCTCTACCGCCGTACCTCGCCGCTGCGGGAGGAGCTGCGCCCGGCGTTGCGGGTGTGGTCGCAGGTCGTATCGCGCCCCGAAGCCGGACCTCGCGGTGCTGACGATGGGGCGCCGCGACGTGTCTTTCGACCAGGACCTGCCGGTCCCGTACGGACTGACGACGGCACAGGTTCTCAAGCTCAACGACCAGCACGCATACCTGCGGCTCGGCGACGACCAGGTGGGCGTCGGCGACTGGCTGGAGTTCGGGATCAGCCATCCGTGCACGGTCTTCGACAAGTGGGCGATGATTCCGGTGCTCGACGGGGACGGCCGCGTCGTGGACCTGATCCGCACCTTCTTCTAGCTTCTAGCTGCTAGCTTCTAGCTTCTAGCGGGCCTGCTTGAGCCGGCCGCGCTGACTGTCGCGGTTACGTTCGAAAACCAGCCGCAGGCCGTCGAGGGTCAGATGCTGGTCGTAGTGCTCGACGGTGTGCAGGTCGGGCAGCACCAGCGGCGCCCCGTGCCCGGTGGCCACGACGGTGATGTCATCGCCGCCGAATCCGTCGACGTCCGTGCGGATGCGGTTCACCAATCCGTCCACCAGAGCGGCGAATCCGAACACCGCGCCGGCCTGCATGCATTCCACGGTGTTCTTGCCGATGACCGACCGCGGGCGGGTCAGTTCGACACGGCGCAGCGCGGCCGAGCGTGCCGCCGCCGCGTCCGATGACACCTGCACGCCGGGGGCGATGGCACCGCCGAGGAATTCACCCTTGGCCGAGACCACGTCGACGCAGATCGACGATCCGAAGTCGACCACGATCGCCGCGGTGCCGTACTTGTGGAACGCCGCCAGGCAGTTGACGATACGGTCGGCGCCGACCTCCTTGGGGTTGTCGACCAGCAGCGGAATTCCCGTGCGCACGCCAGGCTCGATCAACACGTGCGGCACCGACGGCCAGTACTGCTCGAGCATCAGGCGCACCTCGTGAAGCACCGACGGCACCGTGGACAACCCGGCGGCTCCGGTCAGCCGCTCGGCGTCATCTCCGATGAGACCGTCGATCGTCAGTGCCAGCTCATCGGCGGTCACTTCAGACTCGGTGCGAATCCGCCAGTGGTGCACTACTTTTGCGTGGTCGCCCGAACCCGACACCAGTCCGACGACGGTGTGGGTGTTGCGAACGTCGATGGCAAGCAGCATAGGTCTACCGCGGCGACATCAGTTCGGCCGCGTCGGCCGGCACATACGCAGGGTCGTGACCGAGATCGATCTGCTTGTTGTCGGCGTCGACGAACACCACTCGCGGCTGATAGCTGCGCGCTTCGGCATCCTCCATCGAACCGTATGCAATCAGGATCACCAGGTCACCCGGATGCACCAGATGAGCTGCAGCGCCGTTGATCCCGATCACGCCGCTGCCGCGTTCGCCGGTGATCGCATAGGTCACCAGTCGCGCACCATTGTCGATGTCCACGATCGTGACCTGCTCACCCTCGAGCAGGTCGGCGGCGTCCATCAAATCGGCATCGATCGTCACCGAGCCGACGTAATGCAGATCGGCCTGAGTCACCGTGGCGCGGTGGATCTTGGATTTCAGCATTGTTCGTAACATCAGTTCCTCCAGGGTAATTCGTGTTCGTCATAGTCGACATTCGGACCCGCGCCCGATGGCATTCCGATGTCGATGGCGATGTTGTCCAAGAGTCGCGTGCGTCCGAGCCGGCCGGCGACCAGCATGCGCGCCATTCCCTCGGCGGGCGCCGGTCCCAACATCGGGTCGCGCACCTCCAGGTAGTCCACGTCGATAGCAGGTACCTCGTCGAGCACAGCGCGAGCGGCATCCAGCGCGGCGACCGAACCCTCGCCGGCCGCATACATTCCCGCGAGTAGCGCCGCCGACAGTGCACCGGCACTTTCGCGTTCGACGTCGTCGAGGTAGCGGTTGCGCGACGACATCGCCAGACCGTCAGGTTCGCGCACGATCGGCACTCCGACGATGTGCGTGTCGACGTCGAGGTCGGCGACCATCTGCCGGATCAATGTCAGCTGCTGGTAGTCCTTCTCACCGAAGAACGCACGGTCGGGGTGGACGATGTTCAACAGTTTGAGCACCACCGTCAGCACACCGGCGAAATGGGTTGGCCGCGCGGCGCCTTCGAGTTGTTCGCCAAGCGGACCGGGATGCACGGAGGTTCGTGGTGCCCTCCGGATACATGTCCGCGACGGTCGGGGTGAAGGCGATCTCGACGCGTTCCTCACGCAGCGCGCCGAGGTCACCGTCGAGTGTGCGCGGGTACGCGTCGAGGTCTTCACCGGCACCGAACTGTAAAGGATTCACGAAGATCGACACCACCACGACCGCGCCCTGAACTCTCTTGGCCGACCGGACCAACGTGAGGTGGCCCTCATGCAGAGCGCCCATGGTCGGCACCAGCATCACTCGGCGCCCGGTCGCTCGAAGTGCCTTGGTGACTGTCGAAACGTCGCCTGGTGTTGAGTAGACGTTCAGTTCGCCCGCGTTGAACTGCGGCTTTGCCGCGGTGATCATCGGTCGGCCCCCAGCTGCCGCGTGGGCCCACCCGTGAGCACTTCGAACACCTCGTCGGGCGCATGCGCACGCTGGGCCGTCCGCAACGAGTTGGCCCGATATGCCTGGGCAAGGTGCGGGATCCACTTCGGTCAGCGCCTCCAGGTGACGCGCGACCGCCTCGGCGTCACCACGGGCGACCGGACCGGTCAGCGCGCTCTGGCCGCGCAGCAGCGCGTTCTCCAACGACGCACGCGCCAACGGGCCGATGACCCGCTCGGCGATGCCGCCCGGTGCGTTCCCGACGATCTCCTGCCCGAGCAACTCCTGACCCCACAGCGCGGAGCGCAGCGCTTCGACCGCGTCGAGCAGGACGGTGACGACGTGATTGCTCGCGTGCGCCAGTGCGGCGTGGTACAGCGTCCGGGCGTCTTCGCGGATGCGGAACGGCTCGCCGCCGATCTCCAAGACCAGCGACTGCGCGATCGCATATCCGATTTCGTCGGCGGCCGTCACCCCGAAGCACGCATCCGGCAGTCGTGCGATGTCTTCGTCCGCCCCGGTGAACGTCATGGCGGGATGAATCGCCAGCGGAATGCAATCTTGTTCGGCTAGTGGTGCCAGCACCCCGACGCCGTTGGCCCCCGACGTGTGGGCGACGATCGTGCCGGGGCGGACCGCGTGTGTGGCCGCGAGTCCGGAGATCAATCCCGGTAGCGCGGCGTCGGGAACAGCCAGCAGAAGCAGTTCGGCCCGCCCGGCAACCTCGTCAATCGGCAACACCGCGGTGTCGGGCAGCCGGCGCTGGGCGCGCTCGCGCGACGCCTGCGATATGGCACTGCACGCGACAACCACGTGCTCGGCGCGCTCCAATGCAACTCCGAGCGCCGTACCCACCCGACCAGCGGAAATGATGCCGATCGTGAGCCGCGCCGGGCGGAATCCGTCAGAGGGGGTCCCCATGAAAACCATGAAGTCGACCTCACTGAGCTTTAGATGTTTCTTCGTTCCGGTCCTGCAATGCGGGTACCGGTCGGTCAACCGAAGCCTAACTCACTCTTCGCGACGGCGGCGACGGCCGCCCCCTGTCGGGGTGGCCTGCAGCCGCGCCAACAGCTCGGCCACCGACTGTCCACCGGTCTCGGCATCATCGGAACTGCGGTGTCGCGACCTGGCAGATTGCCCGGGCGGCTGGGGCTCCGCGTGAGGCGGTGGCTCGGCCGGTTCGGCGGCCAAGGTGGGCGGCGCGGCCGGCCTGCCGGGGTCGATCGCCCCGGGGCCCACCGAATGCTTGCCACGCGGCGGCGGCTCGGGCGGTGGCGTCGACATCGCCGGTTGCGGATGGGTGTCCGGTTCCGGTGCGCGTCGTCTTCCGACGTACTCGGCGGCGGATCCATTATCGACGCCCGGCTGCTCCACCGGCGTCCCCGCCGGCGCCGCCCAGTTGCTGCCCGGCGCCCCGGCCGGAATCCACCGGCCCTCAGCGGGCACAGGCTGCCAATCGGTCGCCGGTGCGGGTTCCGGCGGTGGCTGTGGCGGTGCGGGAGGTGGCGGGGGTACCGGCTCAGGGGCGCGCATGGGCTCGGGCGCTGCGGACGGCTCTTGCCCTGGTGGCCAGGAGAATTGGGTGGTGCGCTCGTTGTCGGTCGGCGGTGGGGCCGACCTACGGTGCGCACCTCCCGAAGCGGCCGGCGGCACCCACTCGTATTCGGGCGGATGCGGCTCCTCCGGCACGTCGATGATCGGGCTTTCGTCGGTGTGGAAGTCGGTGTCGTCGTGATCCTCGGTATCGATCCGGCTGGCGGTGACGCGACCGGCGGTCTCGGGAGTGGGCGACCAGTCGCCGTAGGACCGGGCGCCCTCGAGGTCGGTTTCCAGGGCAGGACGATCCGAAAGGTCGGTGTCGAACAGGATTTCCAGATTGGCGCGCAACGCGGCGAGTTCGGCCCGCAGGCCTGCCACCTCGTCGGCCGCCTGGGCGCGCAGCTCCGAGACCAGTTCGCGGCGCAATTGCGTCTCCACCGACAGCTCGTATTCACGGCGCGCCGAGATCTCACGATCCAATTGCAGGTCGTAAACGAGCTTGAGGTCGCGGACCTTCGCCTGGTCGATATCGCTCTGCCTGCGGTAGATGACCGACACGAACGCGGCCACGACCGCAGCCCAGAGCGCCAGGATGACAGCGAGCTTCAGCAGTTCCACCCGATCGGTGAACACGAGGGCAGAACTGGATCCGATGGCCAGCACCAGCAACACCGTCAGCAGCACCCAACCGGGCCGCCGCGCGCTGCGCCGAGGCCTGGCGCTGCGGGTCGGTTCGGTCATGGGGCGACAATACCCGTCACAGGTCACTCAGCGTGTCGACCTCTTCGGCGATTCGGCGGGTGGGCGCTGAAATCAGTTACTCCGTTGCGCCATCAGGGTTGTCGGGCGGTTCCGGCGGAGACTTGCAGCAATGCTGCAGCCACAGCGCGGCAGTCACCAGTGCGAGCGCACACGCGGCGGCCACCACGGCGCCGGCCGTATCCTCGTCCGCGACTCGCAAAGTCGAGCGCCGCGGGAGCAGGTAGGCGAGCACGCCGAGCCACCAGCCGAGCACCAGCGCACCGACCCACGCGGATGCCTTGGCAATCAACACGGATCTGGCGACCGCGAGCGGATGCAGCCAGCCGGGACCGTCGCCGATCCGCCCCTCGTTGATCTTGGCTCTCACGTAGAAGGCCCAGCCCGCCTCGACCAGCGCGACCGCCAGCAACGACACTCCCGACAGCAGTGTGATGGGCGGGAAGTGGCTGTACAACAGCAGCACGAGCAGGTAGCCGACCACGGCCGCAAGCAGGGTTGCGGCGGTCAGCTCACGCTTTCGGGTGGGACCCATCAGCTCAGCGCCGAATCGGTCAACCGCACTCCATCGCGATCGGCGGGGTCGAGTGCGGCGAGCAGTCTCTCGACGGGCCGCCGCTCACCTGCAACGGTGAGCGCCGGCACCGGGGTCGACGGCCAGCCATGGCACGAGCACGAACGCGCGCTGATGCGCCAGCGGGTGCGGCAACGTCAGTTCGTCGTCTGCCGAGGTGACCTCGCGACCGTCCGCACTGCACATGACGAGGTCGACATCGAGGGTACGAGGCCCCCAGTGTTGGTCGCGCACCCGGTCGGCCGCCCGTTCGAGTTCCTGCGCGCGACGCAGCCAGCCGTGGGCGTCGAGGGCGGGATCGTCGGCGAGCACCACGGCGTTGAGGAACGGCCCCTGTTCGACGCCACCCCACGGATCGGTCTCGTACACCGGGGACACGGCGCGCACTGCGCCGGCGAGACCGTCGACCACTGACTGGAGGCGGGCCAGCCTGTCGCCGAGATTGGACCCGATGGACAACACCACTGACGTCATGGGTCGCCTCGTCCGCCGCGACGTGATCGTCGTGCGACCACCGCCACGTCGACGAAGGTCAGTGGAATCGGCGCGGCGGGTTTGTGTACCACCACCTCGACGGCGTGCGCGCGCGCATCGGACATCACGTCCTCGGCGATCTCGGCGGCAACGGTTTCGATCAGATTGCGCGGCGGACCCGCCACGATGTCCGCGGCCCGTTGCGCCAGCGCGCCGTAGTCGAGGGTGTCGGCCAGGTCGTCGCTCGCCGCCGCGGCGCCAGGTCGACCCACACCGTGATGTCGACGACGAAGTCCTGGCCGTCGCGGCGCTCGTGGGTGAATACTCCGTGGCGACCTCGAACGGTCAACCCGCGCAACTCGATTCGATCAGTCATGCTTAGCCATTCCAAGCCTCGAGCACCTTCAGTGCGTCGACTGACGCTCGAACGTCGTGCACCCGCACGCCCCATGCCCCGTGTAGTCCAGCGAGCGCAGATATCACCGCCGTCGCGGTCTCCCTGCCGTCGGGCGGGCGCGGTCGGCCGTCCGGGCCCGCCAGCAGCGAGCCGAGGAAGCGTTTGCGAGACGCACCGACCAGCACCGGAATTCCGGTGCCGACGAAGGCGGGCAGCGCGCGTAGAAGTGTCCAATTATGTTCTGCCGTCTTGGCGAAACCCAGGCCGGGATCGATGATCACGTTCGCCGGATCGACGCCCGCCGACACCGCGGCGTCGACACTGGCCATGAGTTCGTCGCGGACCTCGGCGACCACATCGCGGTACGCGGGCGCGTCATGCGGACGGTCCGCGACGACGGAGCGCCAGTGCATGAGCACCCACGGCACCTTTGCGTCGGCGAGCAGCGGAGCCATTTCGGGGTCGGCCCGACCGCCTGACACGTCATTGACGATCCGGGCGCCGCTTTCCAAAGCCGCTTGTGCGACGGCGGCATGCATCGTGTCGACGCTAACCGTAAGGCCTTGTTCGGCAAGCTCTTTGATCACCGGCAGCACTCGTGCGGTTTCGACCTGCGCGTCGATACGCGTGGCGCCTGGCCGCGTCGACTCACCTCCGACGTCGATGATCGCGGCGCCTTCGGCTGCCAGCGCCAGGCCATGCGCGACGGCGCGGTCACGGTCGAGGAACAGACCACCATCGGAGAAAGAGTCGTCAGTGACGTTCACAACCCCCATGACCTGCATCCGCGGTGGACTCACTTGCGCAGGATGAGATCCAGTGCTTCCGACCTGGACGCGTTGTCGGTCTTGAACTGCCCACGCACCGCGGACGTAGTGGTGACGGCACCCGGCTTTCGGACACCGCGCATCGACATGCAGAGGTGTTCGGCCTCCACGACGACGATGGCACCCCGCGGGCTCAGCTTGCGCATCAGGGCATCGGCGATCTGTGCGGTCAACCGTTCCTGCACCTGCGGCCGTTTGGCGTACAGATCCACCAACCGTGCGATCTTCGAGAGTCCGGTGACCCGGCCGTCCTCGCCCGGAATGTAGCCGACGTGCGCCACCCCGTGGAACGACACCAGATGGTGTTCGCAGGTGGAGTACATCGGAATCTGTTTGACCAGCACCAGTTCGTCGTGTTGTTCGTCAAAGGTGGTGTTCAGCACTGTGTCCGGGTCGGTGTACAGCCCGGCGAACAACTCCTTGTATGCGCGCGCCACTCGGGCAGGGGTGTCTTCGAGTCCGTGCCGGTCGGGATCTTCTCCCACCGCGATCAGCAACTCGCGAACGGCGGCTTCTGCGCGCGGTTGGTCGAACTGTACGGGTTTGAATTGGACAGAGTTGTTCTGCGACTGCGTCATTGAAGCCTCCTGTGCGCCTGCAGACCTATCAGCCGTGCGGATTCTGCCGGCTGTTCTCCTGCCCCGAGTCATCATTCGGGCTCGGTTGACCACCCGCAGGGGGGTAGCCAGGCTGCGGGTAGGGCTGATACGGCGGGTATGGCGCCGGAGCCGCACCGGCGACATTGGGGTTGTGCCAGCCGGACGGATTGGACGGCGGCGGGTACCAGTGACCGTGCTGCTGCTGTTGCGGCTGCTGCTGTTGCGGCTGCGGTTGCTGCGGCTCGCCCTGCGGCGGCCAACCGGGTGCCTGCCATCCCGCGGGAGCGCCGTAGTCCGGTTGTGTCGGTGCGTTGGCTCCGGTGCCGTTGGATGCAGAGGGATTCGAGCCGTTTGTGCCGTTGCTCCCCGCTTCGGCAAGCCTGCTGGCCTCCGCGGCCTGCGCGATCGCGGTCTTGAACGCGGGTTCGGGCACCGGCTTCGGCCACGGCTCTCCGCGTTCGATCGCCAGCTCGCCCGGCGTCTTGATCGGTGGCTTGTCCGAGGGGACACGACCACCGAAGTCGTCGAACATGGTCAGCCGCGGCCGCTTCTTGACGTCACCGAAGATCGCCTCCAGCTCAGCCCGGTGCAGCGTCTCCTTCTCCAGCAGCTCCCCGGCCAGGATGTCGAGCACGTCGCGATACTCGGTGAGGATCTCCCAGGCCTCGGTGTGCGCGGCTTCGATCAGCTTGCGGACCTCGTCGTCGATGATCTGCGCGACCTCATGGCTGTAATCGGCCTGGGTGCCCATGGTCCGGCCCAGGAACGGGTCGCCGTGCTCGGTGCCATAGCGGACGGCCCCGAGTTTGGAGCTCATGCCGTACTCGGTGACCATCGCGCGGGCGATCTTCGTGGCCTGCTCGATGTCGGACACCGCGCCGGTGGTCGGCTCGCGGAACACCAGTTCCTCCGCCGCGCGTCCGCCCATCGCGAACACCAGCCGGGCGATCATCTCCGAGCGGGTCATCAGGCCCTTGTCGTCCTCGGGCACGGACATCGCGTGCCCGCCGGTACGGCCGCGCGCCAAGATGGTCACCTTGTAGATGGGGTCGATGTCGGGCATCGCCCAAGCCGCCAGGGTATGTCCACCTTCGTGATAGGCGGTGATCTTCTTCTCGTGCTCGCTGATGATGCGGCTCTTGCGGCGCGGCCCGCCAACGACGCGGTCGACAGCCTCCTCGAGTGCGGGGCCGGTGATGACTGTGCCGTTCTCGCGGGCGGTCAGCAGTGCGGCCTCGTTGATGACGTTGGCCAGGTCGGCGCCGGACATGCCGACGGTGCGCTTGGCCAGTCCGTCCAGATCGGCGTCCTCCGCGATCGGCTTTCCCTGCGAGTGCACCTTGAAAACTGCGCGACGACCTGCCAGGTCCGGATTGGACACCGGGATCTGACGGTCGAAGCGGCCGGGCCGCAGCAACGCCGGGTCGAGGATGTCAGGCCGGTTGGTGGCCGCGATCAGGATCACGCCCTGCCGCTCGCCGAAGCCGTCCATCTCCACAAGCAGCTGGTTCAGTGTCTGCTCGCGCTCGTCGTGTCCGCCGCCCATGCCTGCCCCACGCTGGCGTCCGACCGCGTCGATTTCGTCGACGAAGATGATGCACGGGCTGTTCTGTTTGGCCTGCTCGAACATGTCGCGCACGCGCGAGGCGCCGACACCGACGAACATCTCGACGAAGTCCGAGCCTGAAATCGTGAAGAACGGAACCCCGGCCTCGCCCGCCACGGCGCGGGCCAGCAGCGTCTTACCGGTGCCGGGCGGCCCGTACAGCAGGACGCCCTTGGGAATCTTGGCGCCGAGCGCCTGGTAGCGCGACGGGTTCTGCAGGAAGTCCTTGATCTCATAGAGCTCCTCGACCGCCTCGTCGACGCCTGCGACGTCGGCGAACGTGGTCTTGGGCATGTCCTTGGACAGCTGCTTGGCCTTCGACTTGCCAAAGCCGAAGCCCATCCGGCCGCCGCTCTGCATGCGGGAGAACATCACGAACAGACCGACGAGCAGGAGCAGCGGCAGCAGGTAGATCAGCAGCGAACCCAGCATGCTGCCCTGGTTCACGACGGTGTTGATCTTGGCGTTCTTCGCGCTCAACGCGTCGAAGAGCGGCACCCCGTACCCGGTGGGGTACTTCGTGATGATCTTGTCGCTGTCCTGGGTGTCGCTGTTGCCGTCCTTCAACTCCAGCCGAAGCTGCTGCTCACGGTCATCGATCTGCGCGCTCTTGACGTTGTCGCTCTTGATCTGGGCCATCGCCACCGAGGTGTCGACGGGCTTGAATCCGCGAGTGTCGTCACTGAAGTAGTAGAACGACCAGCCCAGCAACAGCACGACCGCTACCACGGTGAGCGTGCGGATCACGTTTTTCCGGTTCATCGAATGTCCGTCGTCGACTTCCTCTTTGCGCAGCTGGAAACCACAAGGCTACCGCTAGACCAACGAACCAAGGTTCCCGCCGGTCGATAGGCTGATGCCGTGCTCACGACGACCGAACGGTTCGTTGAGACGAACGGGGTGACTCTCCGGGTCATCGACGCCGGCGAACGCGATGCCCCACTGGTCGTGCTGGCCCACGGATTCCCCGAGCTGGCGTATTCATGGCGGCATCAGATACCGGCTCTCGCCGCCGCCGGCTATCACGTCCTTGTCCCCGACCAACGCGGGTACGGCCGCTCGAGCCGACCCGAAGCCGTCGAGGACTACGACATCCACGCACTGACGGGCGACCTCGTCGGCCTGCTCGACGACGTCGGTGTGGAACGAGCGGTGTTCATCGGCCACGACTGGGGCGCCATGGTCGTATGGCACGCCGCGCTGCTGCATCCCGACCGGGTCAGGGCCGTCGCGGGTCTCAGCGTGCCCCCGATCCCTCGGGCGCGGTCCCGTCCGACCGAACGCTGGCGAGAGAAGTTCGGCGAGGACTTCTACATGCTGCGTTTCCAGGAGCCCGGCCGCGCCGAGGCCGAAATGGAAGCCGACGTGGCCGTCACCATGAGGGGAATGTTCGCGGGACTGATCGCGGGGGACGCGCCGCTGCCCGACTGGATCGGCTCCGACGATTTCGACCACTACGTGACCGAGTTCGGCAGGACCGGCTTCACCGGCGCACTCAACTGGTATCGCAATTACGACCGCAACTGGGAGTCGACGCCACAGCTGGCCGGCGCGCAGACGACGGTGCCCGCGCTGTTCGTCGGCGGTACGGCCGACCCGGTCGGCCCGACGATGAATCCCGCCCGCGCGCGTGAGGTCGCCGGCGGCCCGTACACCGAGAAATGGATCGACGGTGCCGGCCACTGGTTACAGCAGGAGCGGCCCGACGAAGTGAATCGAATCCTGTTGGCGTTCCTCGGCGAGGTGGAGCACCCCTAGCTGCGTGCCCCGGTCCTTCGTGGGCCAAGCGTTCAGCGCCGACGGCGATGAAGCGCTGGTGGTCGGATGCGGGCCGATCGGCATCGCGATCTCGCGCGCGGCATCTCCGGGGCATTTCGCGGGATGGAAAGCATTCATGGAAAGCATTGTGGCCGCTGGCGATTCGTATATTCGCCGCGCGCTGCCGGCGATGATGGTGCTAGCCGGGCCGTCGACGTTCGCGAAGTCTTCCCCCTGCCGTCGGGCGGGAGATCCTGGTGATGCCCTGACGGTAGGGTGCCTGTCATGCCGATCGCAGCGAGAGCGAAGTTGCCCACCCGTCTCGTCGTCCTCGCTGCTGCGGGACTGGTTGCCACGCTGTCGGGTTGCGACGCGTCGTCAGGTCCGGCGTCCACTGCTGCCCCGACCGCGGATCCCGAAGTCCGACAGGTCACCGTCGTGGGTTCGGGCGAAGTCAAGGGCACGCCGGATACGTTGAACGTCAACGCTTCGATCGAGTTCACCGCACCCGACGTCACTGGCGCGATGAACCAGGTCAGCGATCGGCAGCTGGGGGTGATCAACGCACTTGTCGACGCCGGCGTCGAGCGCAGCGACATCAGCACGACGCAAGTCAGCCTGCAGCCGCAGTTCTCGCCGACCACCGACAGCACCACCATCGTCGGCTACCGGGCGAGCAACTCGATCGACGTGAAGATCCGCCAGCTCGACGCCGCCTCACAGGCGCTCGCGCTCATCGTCAGCACCGGCGGCAACGCGACCAGGATCAACTCGGTGAACTATTCGATCGAGGACGATTCGCAGCTCGTCCGCGACGCCCGCAGCCGTGCCTTCAACGACGCCAAGGAGCGGGCCGAGCAGTACGCGCAGCTGTCGGGCCTTTCCCTCGGCAGCGTGATTTCGATTTCGGAGGCCGCCGGAACTGCGCCGCCCGTCCCGATGCAGCGCGGCGGCGAGATGGCCATGGCTGCGCCGGTACCGGTCGAACCCGGTCAGCAGACCGTCGGCTTCAACGTGACGGTGATCTGGGAGCTCACCTAACCCGCGGGAGTGATGTCGACCGGGATCCCGTTCAGCACTGCGGTGCCCGACAGCGGGTCGAGCTGGTTGCCCGCATTGAGCTGATTGACATTGACCCCGGGATGCCGCGCCGCGAGTTCCTGACCGGTGCCTGCCCGGTCGTGGCCCCACCCGTGCGGCAATGACACCACGCCGCGCCGCATGCCGTCGGTGAGCTCGATCGGAGCGAGCAATTCGCCTCCGGGACCCTTCACCACGGCGGTATCGGTCAGGCCGAGTTCGGCGGCGTCGTCGGGGTGGATGCGCAGCGTGCATCGGTTCGTGCCGCCTGCCAGCGCAGGCACGTTGTGCATCCAGCTGTTGTTGGAACGCAGATGTCGTCGCCCGATGAGCACGAATCGGTCCGCACGACGGTCCAGCGTCTGTCGAAGCCTGGCCGCCTCGTCGAGCAGCGGCTCGGGCGCGAGTTCGATTCGCGCCGTTGGGGTCCGCAGTACCTCGGTCAGGCGTGGTCGCAGCGGACCCAGGTCGATACCGTGTGGCGCCTCCTTGAGTCGCTGCAATGTCAGACCCTCCGGCTTGGCGCCGAACGCATCGCCGTAGGCGCCCAACCGGAGCATCATGTCGAGGCGGCGCTCGTATCCCGGGCCGGGCGCAAGCATCGCGGTCAGTTCGGCGACGGGACGGCCTGCCACCGGTGAGCCGGGATCGGCGGTCTCCTTGGCCAGCGTCATCGCGATGACCTGTTCGTCGACGACAGCGGGATCGCCGTCGGCGCCGGCACCGAACAGAACGAGCGCGATCCGCGACAGGATCTCCGGCTCATCGGGCCGACCGGCCGCAGGCAGCACGGGTGGCGAATAGCGGACGTTGTTGCGCACCGCGAGGTTGTTGAGCGCGAAGTCGAAGTGCGGGCTCTGCGACGGCGGCGGGGGCGGCAGGATGACGTCGGCGTGGCGCGTCGTCTCGTTGAGATACGGGTCGATGCTCACCATGAATTCGACACCGTCGAGGGCACGGTCGAGGCGGTCGCCGTCGGGGGCGGACAGCACCGGATTCCCGGCAATGGTGATCATCGCCTTGATCTGCCCGTCGCCCGGGGTGTCGATTTCCTCGGCGAGCGCGGCGGCCGGGAACTCCGACAGCGCCTCGGGATAGCCGGAGACGCGGCTGTGCCAGCGCCCGATCCTGAATCCGCGGCCGGCTTTCGGTGGTCGAGGCGCCGGTGCCGTCGCGCCGAGGGGGAACATCGCCCCGCCCGGGCGGTCCAGATTGCCCGTCAGAACGTTGATGACGTCGACGAGCCAACTGCCCAGCGTTCCGAACTCGACCGTGGAGGTGCCGATCCGGCCGTAGACGGCGGCGCTGCCGGCGGCGGCGAGTTCGCGGGCCAGCACCCGGATCTCGTCGGCGGCGACTCCGCAGTACCCGGCGACGGTGTCCGGGGCGAAGTCCGCGGCGACGGCGCGCACTGCGTCGACGCCGTTGACGTGGTCGGCCACTGACCCGAGGTCGACCAGGCCCTCGTCGAACAGGACGTGCACCACGGCGAGCAACAGCGCGGGGTCGGTGCCCGGGTGGGGTGCGATGTGACGATCGGCGAGTTCGGCGGTGCGCGTACGGGCGGGATCGACGACGACGAGCTTGCCGCCGCGCTTGCGCAACGCCCGCAGCTTGCCGCCGAAATCGGCGGCGGTGGCCAGACTGCCGTTGGACACAAGGGGATTCGCGCCGATGACGACGAGGTAGTCCGTGCGGTCGAGGTCGGGCACGGTGAACGCGACCGGGCTGCCGAACATGAGGCCGAGCGCGACGTGTTTGGGCATCTGGTCGAGGGTGCTCGCGCTGAACACCTGGCGGGTGCCGAGCGCACGGATGATCACCGGCGGATACAGCGCGCCCGCGATCGTGTGCGCATTGGGGTTGCCCAGATACACGCCGACAGAGGTCCCGCCGTGTTCGGCGACGACCGCGCCGAGGCCTTCGGCGACTGCGGCGAACGCCTCGTCCCAGGTGGCCTCGGTCAGCACGCCGTTGCGCCGCACCAAGGGCCGCGCCAGCCGGTCGGGGTCGTTGTCGAGTTCGGCGAAGCTCGCCCCCTTCGGGCAGATGAAGCCGTGGCTGAACACGTCGTCGCGGTCGCCGCGGGCGCCGGTGAGCCGGCCGTCCTCGATCGTCACGGTCAGCCCGCAGGTGGCCTCGCACAACGGACAGATGCGTAGGGCAGTTTCGGACTCCGGCATATTCGGTGCTCCTCTCGTCCGCCCCCAAATCTTGCGCCGACTACAGCTGCTCGTACACCTTTGGGTCCAGCGTGCCGATGTAGGGCAGATCGCGATAGCGCTCGGCATAGTCAAGGCCGTAGCCGACGACGAACTCGTTGGGGATGTCGAAGCCGACGTAGGCGATGTGGACATCGGCGCGTACAGCGTCGGGTTTACGCATCAGAGTGCAGACCCGCAGCGACCGCGGATGCCGGGTCGCCAGGTTGCGCAGCAGCCAGGACAGCGTCAGCCCCGAGTCGACGATGTCCTCGACGATCAGCACGTCGCGGTCATTGATGTCGCGATCGAGGTCCTTGAGGATGCGCACCACGCCCGACGACGACGTCGACGACCCGTAGGAGCTGACCGCCATGAACTCCAGCTGGGTCGGCAGCGGGATCGCCCTGGCGAGGTCGGTGACGAAGAACACCGCTCCTTTGAGCACCGTGATGAGCAGCAGGTCCTGGGCGTTCTCGGTGATGGCGTCGCGGTAGTCCTCGCCGAGCTGGGCCCCAAGCTCGGCGACCTTCGCCTGGATCTCATCCGACGAGAGCAGCACCGACTTGATGTCTCCGGAGTACATCTCGGTGGTTTCCCTCGAGTACGCGCCGCTGGCCACGTGGACAGCGTGCCATGTTTCACACCGGCTCGGTGTGCAGGGTCAGCATCCCGCCACGGCGGCCCGCGATCAGCCGCCGGCTCCGCAGCGGTGATCCGACCGCGACACCGCCCTGCCCGCGCCACGCCGTCACCAACGTGTCCACTCCCCGGATCTGCTTGTCGGTCAGACCGCTGGCGCCGCCCGCGAGAAGCCAGCCTCGAATCACCCTGCGGCGAACGGCCGCCGGCAGGTCGACCAGTCGCGCGGTGTCGAGGCCGGCCGCGGTCGACACCTCACCGAGCTCGCGGATTGCCAGCTCGTCGAGTGTTTCGGTGTCCTCGCGCAACGCTGCGGCGGTGCGAGCCAGCGCCTCGGCGACGCCTCCGCCGAGTACGTCCTCGAGCAGCGGGAGAACCTCGCCGCGCAGCCGAGACCGGGTGAACCGGCGATCGGTGTTGTGCGGGTCCTGCCAAGGCGTCAGGTTCAGCTCGGCACACGCTGCATGCGTCAGCTCGCGCCGGACACCGAGCAGCGGGCGGTACCACGGTGGGTCGTGTGGGCGCATCCCAGCGATGGAGCGGGCACCCGAGCCGCGCCCCAGGCCCAGCAGCACGGTCTCGGCCTGATCGTCAAGTGTGTGTGCGAGCAGCACCGGCGCATCGCCGCGGGCGGTGTCCAACGCCCGGTAGCGGGCGGTGCGGGCGGCCGCCTCGGGACCGCCCACCATGCCGACGTCGACGCAAAGCACTTGAGCCTCAATGCATCCCAACGAGAGAGCCTGTCGGCGAGCCATGGCCGCCACCTTGTCGGAGTCAGGCTGCAGTCGATGGTCGACGATCAGCGCCGTGGTCGGCTTCGTCTTCGCCGCCACAGCCGTCAGCGCCAGTGAATCAGCGCCACCGGACAGCGCGACACACCAGCGGGAATCACCCGCCGCGTGCGTACGGGAGAACGCATCGACCGCCGCACGCAGTGCGGCTACAGCACTCTGTCGATCCACCGCTGGGGCTTATCGATTTCCGTTGGCAGCGGCAAGGTTTCGGGGGTAGACCACACGGCGTTGAATCGTGTCATCCCGACCTTGGCCACGACGTGGTCGACGAACGCCTTGCCGCGGGTGTACTGGTTGAGTTTGGCGTCGAACCCGAGCAGCGCCCGCATGATCCGCTGCAGCGGAGGCTGTTTGCGTTGGCGCCGTTCGTCAAAGCGCCGCCTGATCGTCGCCACCGATGGCACCACCTTCGGCCCGACCGCATCCATCACGTGCTCCGCATGCCCCTCCAGCAGTGTGCCCAACACAAGCAGTTGGTCCAGAGCGCGGCGCTGCGGCTCAGCCTGAACCGCGCGCATCAAGCCGATCATCCCCGACGAATTCGGTTCGGTTTCAGCGTCAACGACATAGTCGCGACGGCTGCGGATGAACGTCGCGAGCCTGCCGACAACCTGGGCGACATCGTCACCAGCGTCCTGGGTGAGCACCGCCAGAGACTGCGACATATGGTCTGCCAGCCAGGGGTTGGCGCGGAACTGAACCCGGTGGGTGACCTCGTGCAGGCACACCCAGAGCCGGAAATCGCTTGGGTGAACCCGTAATTGGCGCTCCACGCCTATCACGTTCGGGTACACCAGCAGAAGCTCGCCACCGTCGGGACCGAACGGGTCGTACTGGCCGAGGATGCCCTGCGACACGAATGCCAGCACGGCCCCTGTCTGCGCTCCAGTGATCCGTCCGCTGATGAAACCCTTGGGTTTCTCTGTCCCCCCGGTCATCACGCGCATCGACTGCGTCGCCGCCTGGATCCACTGCGGGCGGTCCACGATCCGGGCTTCGGGAATCGCGTTGCCCTCGTTGAGGCCGGTGACCTCGCGCACCGGCACCTCGGCGGTGCGGGACGCCTCGGCCAGTTGGTCGATCACCTGACGGCGGGTGTAGTCGGAGGCGTCCGGACCCGGCCGTACCAACTTCTCCCCGACTTCCGCTGCGAACTTCCAGTCGACGGCACGGCCCACGCTGATCGACGACTTGGACGATGACTGAGTTGGGCTGCTCATGCGCTGCATCCGCATGAGCGCAGCGCGGCCGCGAACGTGTCGAGCGCGACCCGACCCGTCGGTCCGGCGTCGTTGGAGAGCAGGGCGAACGTGAGCACCCGGCCGCTGGAGTCGGTGATGATTCCCGCGAGCGAGTTGGTACCGGTCAGCGACCCCGTCTTGGCCCGCAGGAAGCCCGCGGCGGACCGGCCGGCGTCGGTGTCGAGATAGCGGTTGGACAGGGTTCCACTGCCGCCCGCGATCGGCAGCAGTTCGACCAGCGAGCGCAGCTTGGGTTGGGCGCTGCCGGCGGCCGCGTTGACCACTTCGTCGAGGGTTTCCGCGGTGAGTCGGTCGTCGACGGACAAGCCGCTGGAATCGAAGAGCCGGGCATTGGTGGTGTCGATCTTGGCGTCGTCGAGTGCGCCGAGCACCGCTTGCACCGCACCGGCGAAACTCTGCGGGCGACCCACTTCGGCGGCGACCTCGCGGCCCATCGACTCGGCCATCACGTTGTCCGAGGCGTTCATCATTTCGCGCAACCGATCGATGAGCGGAGGCGACTGCACCGACGCGATCTCCTGGCCGCCATTCGCGGCCCCCGGCACCACCGTCACCTTCGCGGGGTCGACGTCCAGCGCGACTGCCAACGCGCGCCCGGCATCGAGTGCGGGCGTCTTGGATCGCGCAGAGTCAACGCTCACGGGCTGCGTCCGGCCGCCGTCGAGCATTATCGATTCCATCGGCGCGATGTCGCCGCCGTCGATGTCGACCGGATCCCAGCCCGGCGCCATCGCCGGGCCGCTGTACGCGCTGGTGTCGACCTGCACCGAGGTGGCGTCGACACCCGCGGCCTCCACCTGCTCGGCCAGATCGCTGATCCGCGCCGCGTCGCGGTACCAGGTCGCCCCGCCCGCCGCGACCGCGGACAATGTCTGGTCACCGCCGCCCTTCAGCACCACCACTCCGGCCTTGTCGATGCTGAACACCCGGGTGGTCAGCCGCGCGTCGCGGTCGAGGGTCAATAGTGCCGCCGCGGCGGTCAGTGTCTTGTTGGTCGACGCCGGCTGCATCGGCACGTCGGCACCCTGTGCCCACAGCTCCGCCCCGGTGATCGCGTCGGTGATGCGGCCGGTGAACTTGCCGAGGTTGGGATCGGCGAGCGCCGGCGCGAGCACGGCGGCCAGCCGGTCGGGGGTGGGCTTCGGGGCGGAATCGGCGACGGGCACGATGCCCGGGTTCGCGATCGCCGGCGCGGGTGTCGGCTTGACCGCCGCCGCGTCGGGGGAGCCGCCGCCCGTGACCATGGCCGACACCGCGACGACAGCGGCAACCACCACCAGCACCGCCACCGCGATCAACGCATGGGTGGATCGCCCCCACGTCGTGGGTCGCATAGCTCTCCCGCTCTCGAACGACTTACATATACATATAGCTGCTGTAAGCAGGGTATCCGTTGCGCTCGGTCAGGCCCGCCGAGTGCCCGCGCCGAGAGCCGACTGCACCAGCTGGCTGTCGAAGGCGGCAGGCGTCTGGCCGGTGGCCGCGTACTGAATACACCGCCTGGATTAGGGTGATGTCGTGCAATTCGACGTAGTCATCGAGATCCCGAAGGGATCGCGCAACAAGTACGAGGTCGACCACGACAGCGGGCGGGTGAAGCTGGACCGCTACCTGTACACGTCCATGGCGTATCCGGCGGATTACGGCTTCTTCGAGAACACGCTCGGTGAGGACGGCGATCCACTGGACGCGCTCGTCCTGCTGCCGGAGTCCGTGTTCCCCGGCTGCATCGTCGAGGCACGGCCCGTCGCGATGTTCCAGATGACCGACGAGGCGGGCGGCGACGACAAACTGCTGTGCGTGCCGGCCGGCGACGTGCGCTGGGACCACATCCAGGACCTCGGCGACGTTCCGACCTTCGAACTCGAGGCAATCAAGCACTTCTTCGTGCACTACAAGGACCTCGAACCGGGTAAGTACGTCAAGGCCGCGGACTGGGTTGGGCGCGAAAAGGCAGAGGCGGAGCTGCAGGCCTCGGTGGAGCGGTTCAAGACCGCCGGCCACTAATTTTCGCTGGTGTAATTTTTCATCGCTGTAACATGCCGTAACGCGCGCGTACCTTGCGCCTCCGATGATGACGACGTGTTGATGCATCAGGGGATCGGCCTCGAGGCGTTCAACGCGATGCCGATGCGCCGAGCGGTGCACGCCGTCTATGAATGCTGCTACAGCGTGCCGCTCGCGGCGGATCTGTGCCGCGGTCGGGCATTCGCCAGCCACGACGAACTGTTCCGAGCAGCCGACGCGCTGTTGTTCGGGCTGTCAGAGGAATCAGTCGACACGATCCTGCAGGCCTACCCCGACATCGGACGCAGACCCGGCAGCGAGAAGTCGGCGGCGGAGCAGTGCGCCATCTGGTGCGACGAGCCCGACGTCATGGAGCAGCTGAGCCAGGCCTCGAAGCGTTACCTCGAACATTTCGGCTTCGGCTTCGTCATGTTCGTCAACGGCTACACAGCACAGGACGTACTCGCGACGATGTCGGACCGGTTGCACAACGACGCCGAAACCGAGCGCAAGATTGTGCGCAACGAGCTCGCCCGGATCAACCGCACCCGCCTCGAGCGCATGCTTGGCCCCGAAGGCGGCTACGACAACTGGTGAGGCTCAGGCCCTTTTCGCCGGCTCCCTCATACAACATTGGCTCTCGGACGAATTGACGTTGGGGCCACTTCGCAATTGCCAGAACATTGCCACGTCAGACATCGCATGATGGTGCCATGCATGAGGTACTGCATGGACACTGCGCCCCGCGGTTCGACAAGGTGGCCGACGCACTCGCCGACGAGATCACCCGCGGCGAGGAAGTCGGCGCCGCGATCGCGATAGACATCGGCGGCGAACTCGTGGTCGACATGTGGGGCGGCCACGCCGACGCCGCCAAGACAGTGCCGTGGGCTCAGGACACGATCGTCAACGTGTTCTCGTCCACCAAGAACGTCACCGCACTGGCGGGGCTCATGCTCATCGACCGTGGCCTGGTGGACGCAGCTGCGCCGGTTGCGGATTACTGGCCCGAGTTCGCGGCGAACGGTAAGCAGCACATCGAATTTCGGCACCTGCTGTCACACAGCTCGGGGCTGTCCGGTTGGGACCTGCCGTTCACGAACGATGACATGTACGACTGGGACAAGTCGACGGCCGCATTGGCTGCCCAGGCGCCGTGGTGGGATCCGGGCACCGCATCGGGCTACCACGCGCTGACCTACGGTCACCTGATCGGCGAGGTGCTGCGCCGGGTAACCGGAAAGTCGTTGAAAGACTTCGTCCGCGACGAGATCGCCGGACCGCTGGGGGCCGACTTTCAGATCGGCGCAGCCCCGCAGGACGCCGCGCGCGTGGCCGAAGTCATCCCCGCGACCGATCCCCTGGACCTTCCCCCCTTCGACCAGCTGCCCGAGCCGATGGTCAAGACGTTGATGGGACCACCACCGGATCCCAACCACGCAAACACCACGGCGTGGCGCGCGGCGGACATGGGCGCGGTGAACGGACATGGCAACGCCAGATCGCTCGCGCGCATTCTGTCGGCAGTTTCGTTGGGCGGCACCGTCAACGGCGTGCAACTCTTGCGGCCGGACACCGTCGAACGGATCTTCGAGGTCCAGACCGACGGACCCGACGTCGTCCTCCTGGGCCATCCTGTGCGGCGCGGGCTCGGCTTCGGCCTACCGCAGCCCGAGACGTTCCCGTTCGTGCCCGACGGGAAGATTTGTTTCTGGGGCGGCTGGGGTGGCTCGTGGGAGACGATGAACCCCGACCTGGGCACGACCGCCGCCTATGTGATGAACAAGATGGCGCCCGGCATCGAGGGATCCGAACGGACCAGCCGCTACTTCACGCTGATCTACGAGGCTCTCGCGTAACCCCGTGATCAGCGCGAATCCAAGGTTTCCTCGGATGCGTCGGGATCCTCGACCTCCTTCGCGGCCTCCTGCTTGGTCTTCACGTCGTGCACGCGCGTCTTGTACAGAGATGCGGCCGTGGTGATGAACAGCGTCACGATGATCACGCCGAGACTGGCCAGCGTGGGGATCTCCGGCACCGGCACGTGCTCGCCACCGTTGATGAACGGCAACTCATTCTCGTGCAGCGCGTGCAGGACCAGCTTCACGCCGATGAACGCCAGGATGATGGCCAGGCCCTGGGACAGATACACCAGCCGCCGCAGCAGATCGCCGAGCAGGAAGTAGAGCTGGCGCAGGCCCATCAGCGCGAACACGTTTGCCGTGAACACCAGGTACGGCTCCTGAGTCAGACCGTAGATCGCGGGTATGGAGTCCAACGCGAAAAGCAGGTCGGTGGTGCCGAGCGCAACGATCACGAGGAACATCGGCGTCATCAGCCGCTTGCCGTCCTCCTTGATCCACAGCTTCAGGCCGTCCCACTTCTCGGTCAGGCTCAGGTGATTGCGGGCGAACCGCACCACGAAGTTCTCGGCGTCGTTGTCGTGGTCGGTGTCGCGCACCAGGTTGATCGCGGTGTAGACCAGAAACGCTCCGAAGACATAGAAAACCCAGGAGAACTGGTTGATGGCAACGGCGCCGAGCGCGATGAAGACGCCTCGGAAGATGAGCGCCAGGATGATGCCGACCAGCAGCGCCTGCTGCTGGAACTTCCTGGGCACATTGAAGCTGGCCATGATGATCAGGAAGATGAACAGGTTGTCCACCGACAGGCTGTATTCGGTGAGCCAGCCCGCGAAGAACTCCAGGCCGAATTGGCCACCGTGGAAGAACCACACCCATATCCCGAATGCCACCGCGAGGGTGATGTAGATCGTCAGGTACGTCCCGGTCTCGCGCTTCGACGGTACGTGCGGCCGACGCCCGATCACGATGACGTCGAACAGCAGAATGGCGATCGTCACGCTCAGCGTGATGATCCACTCGAGCTGAGAAACGTTCACAAAACCTCCGGTCGTCGCGGCGAGCCGCGGATGCAGCCCGAAAACGCCGGAGGTCTCTTCCACCGTGACGAATGCCCACGCGGTCCGCAGCACCGGTCTCCCGATGGAGGTCGACGTGATGACGACGCTGCGGCGAAGGAATACTCCCCTCCGTTTGTGATTCTGCCAGGTAATCGCGATTGACCGAAATCGATGAAACCAAACCACCGCGTGCGCCGCGTAGGCGCGGGCGGTCCCGCTTAGTAGCTTTGTATCCGTGACTGGGGCCGTTTCGCCGGAGATACCTGCGCAGTATGTGCGGTCAGACCATGCGCCTGAACCACGGACGCTGATCGACATCCTCTACGACACGGCGGCCCGTCATCCCGATTCGCCCGCCATCGACGACGGCGAGGTGCAGCTGACCTACGCCGAGCTGATCTCCGACATCGAGGAAAGCGTCGAATGGCTGGCCAGCCGTGGCATCGGGCGCGGCGACCGCATCGGAATCCGCATGCCGTCGGGCAGTTACGCGCTGTACGTGGCGATCCTCGCGACCCTGGCCAGCGGCGCCGCCTACGTTCCGGTCGACGCCGACGACCCCGACGAACGGGCTGAACTGGTGTTCACCGAGGCCCGAGTGGTCGCCATCATCACCGAGGCGGGGCTGATTCGCGCGCAGGGATCCTCGCGGGGGTGGCGCGCCGCGGCCCCGCTCGGACGGGATGACGCGTGGATCATCTTCACGTCCGGATCCACCGGCACCCCCAAGGGAGTCGCGGTCACGCACCGAAGTGCGGCGGCGTTCGTCGACGCGGAAGCGCGAATGTTCCTGCAGGGCAGCCCGATCGGGCCGTCGGACCGGGTACTCGCCGGCCTGTCGGTGGCGTTCGATGCGTCGTGCGAGGAGATGTGGCTGGCGTGGCGGCACGGCGCGTGCCTGGTGCCCGCGCCGCGGTCGCTGGTGCGCAGTGGCATGGACCTGGGCCCGTGGCTGGTGTCGCGCGACATCACGGTCGTCTCGACGGTGCCGACGCTCGCGGCGTTGTGGCCCGCCGAGGCCCTCGAGGCGGTACGGCTGCTCATCTTCGGCGGTGAGGCGTGCCCACCGGAGCTGGCCGAGCGGCTCGCCGTCGACGGTCGCGAGGTCTGGAACACCTACGGCCCCACCGAAGCGACGGTCGTGGCGTGCGCGGCACAGCTGCGTGGCGCGGCACCGGTGAGCATCGGGCTGCCGCTGCCGGGGTGGGACCTGGCGGTGGTCGACCGCGCCGGGTGCGCCGGTGTCCCTCGGCGAGATCGGTGAACTCGTCATCGGCGGCGTCGGGCTGGCCCGCTATCTGGATCCGGACAAGGACGCCGAGAAGTACGCGCCCATGCCCGCGTTGGGTTGGGATCGCGCGTACCGCAGCGGCGACCTGGTTCGCCTCGAGGAGGACGGCCTCTACTTCCAGGGCCGCGCCGACGACCAGGTCAAGGTCGGCGGCCGGCGGATCGAGCTCGGTGAAGTCGATTCGGCACTGGTCAACCTCCCAGGGGTCAGCGGCGGTGCGGCCGCGGTAAGACGCACCGCCAGCGGTACCCCGCTGCTGGTCGGGTATATCGCCAGCGCCGATCCGTCGTTCGATCTCGCCGCGGCTCGCGCGACGCTGGCCGAAGCGCTGCCCGCCGCCCTGGTGCCGCGTCTGGTACTCGTCGACGAACTGCCCACCCGCACGTCGGGCAAGGTCGACCGCGATGCGCTGCCGTGGCCGCCTCCCGGCGAACCGGAGGGCGAGGACGCACCCGACCTTTCAGGGACGATGGGCTGGGTGGCCGGCCTGTGGCGCGACGTCCTCGCCGCCCCCATCGAGGGTCCCGAAGCAGACTTCTTCGCGCTCGGCGGCGGGTCGCTGTCGGCGGCCCAGCTGGTCACCGCGCTGCGTCAGCGGTATCCGCAGGTGACGGTCGCCGACCTGTACGACCATCCCCGGCTCGGCTCGCTGGCCGGATACCTCGACGAACTAACGCCACCGCCGCGGGTGGAGACCCGAGTGGTCACACCGACGCCGCGGCTCACCCAGGCCGTCCAGGTCGCCCTGACACTGCCGCTCGCCACGCTGACAGCGCTGCAATGGGTTGTCTGGCTCGCCCTGTCCAACAACGTCGCCGCCGAACTGAACCTGGTGCCGTGGGCGGCACCCGTCGGCTGGTGGTGGATCGTGGCGGGGTTCCTGCTGTTCGTGACGCCGCTGGGCCGGATGGGCATCGCGGTGCTGTTCGCGCGGATGCTGCTGTCCGGGCTCGAGCCCGGCACCTACCGCCGGGGCGGGGCGGTGCACCTACGGGTGTGGTTCGCCGAGCGCCTCGCGGAGGCCAGCGGGGCGGAGAACTTGGCAGGGGCGCCGTGGCTGGTCTACTACGCCCGCGCGCTCGGCAACAAGGTCGGCAAGGGAGTCGACCTGCACTCGGCTCCGCCGGTGACCGGCATGCTGAAACTCGGTCACCGCAGTTCGGTCGAACCGGAGGTCGACCTGACCGGCCATTGGATCGACGGAGACCACTTCCACGTCGGCCGGATCGCCGTCGGCAACGACGCCACCATCGGCGCGCGCACCACCTTGTTGCCCGGGGCCGTCGTCGGTAAGAACGCCGATGTCGCCCCTGGTTCGGGAGTGGTCGGCAAGGTGAAGAACGGCCAGTACTGGAAAGGCTCACCCGCGGTGAAGTCCGGTAAGGCCCGCCATCCCTGGCCGGATCACCGCCCGCGCAGGGCGCCGCTGTGGGTCGGGGTCTACGGGGCGACATCGGTCCTCCTCGGCGCCGTGCCACTGATCGCACTCGCGGTAGGCCTTGCCGTGATCGGATGGGGGATCCGCGACGCGGTCGCGGTATCGGCGGCCGTCGCACCCGCGGCTCTGTGGACCCCGGCCGCGACGGTGGCCGCGGTGCTGACGTATGCGCTGCTGACGGTGATCGGGGTGCGGCTGCTGTCGCTGTGGCTCAGCGAGGGCTATCACCCGGTGCGCAGCCGCGTTGGTTGGCAGATCTGGGCGACCGAGCGACTTATGGATGCCGCGCGCAACTACCTCTTCCCGCTGTACGCCAGCCTGCTGACCCCGTGGTGGCTGCGGGTTCTCGGCGCGAAAGTGGGCCGCGGCACGGAGATTTCGACGGCGCTGCTGACACCGAAGTTCACCGTGATCGAGGACGGTGCGTTCCTGGCCGACGACACCATGGTGGCGTCCTACGAACTCGGCGGCGGCTGGATCCACGTAGCGAAGGCGACCATCGGCAAGCGTGCGTTCCTCGGTAACTCGGGCATCACACAACCGGGCCGAAAGGTGCCCGACGACGGTCTGGTCGCGGTGCTGTCGGCCGCACCGCACAAGGCGAAGGCGGGGTCCTCATGGCTCGGTAGCCCGCCGGTTCGGTTGCGGCGCAAGCCGACCGCGGCCGACATGCTGCGCACGTTTCATCCGTCGCCGCGGCTGAAGATCCTGCGCGGCCCTCGTGGAAACCTGCCGGATCATCCCGCTGATTGTCACCTTCGCGATCGGTGTCGCCGTGTTGCTTCGCTGCAATGGCTGGCGACGACTTTCGGCTGGCTGTGGGCGGCGTTGGCCGGCGGTGTGGTCATGCTGACGGCGGGTGCGATCGCGGGCGGTATAGCGGTGATGGCGAAATGGCTTGTGGTTGGGCATATCCGGGCGATTGAACATCCGCTGTGGTCTGCGTTCGTATGGCGCAACGAAGTATCGGACACGTTCGTCGAGACGGTCGCGGCACCGTGGTTCGCCAGGGCGGCGACCGGCACCCCGGTGATGAACCTGTGGCTGCGGGCGCTCGGTGCGTCGATCGGCCGCGGAGTGTGGTGTGAGACGTACTGGTTACCCGAGGCAGATCTGGTCACGCTCGAGCAGGGGGCGACCGTCAACCGTGGCTGTGTGGTCCAGACGCACTTGTTCCACGACCGCATCATGCGCATGGACACCGTCGTGCTCGAAGAGGGAGCGACTCTGGGGCCGCACTGTGTCGCGTTGCCCGCGGCGCGGATCGGCGCGGGTGCTACCGTCGGCCCGGCCTCGCTGGTGATGCGTGGCGACGAGGTACCGCCCTCGACCCGCTGGCAGGGCAATCCGATCGCGCCGTGGAACCTGTTCCGCAAGAAGCGAGGCGGCGGTGCGCCGGACCCGACGCCCAAGAAACCTGAAGACGCCGTCGCGTGACACGAAGCAAGAAGGCTGCGCACGCAAGGAGCAAGGACAGCAAGGGGTCCGCGCCCGTCATCGATCCATACCTCCCGGCCAACGGAAACTTCGGCTACCGGGTGTCGCGCTATGAACTCGACCTGGAGTACAAGGTGGCGATCAACCGGCTGACCGGGACAGCCACCATCACGGCGGTCACGCTCGCAGCGCTGCGCACCTTCACCCTCGACCTTTCACATGCGCTCAACGTGACGAAGGTGACCGTCAACGGACGGCGGCCCGCACAGTTCAGGTCGTCGCAGAACAAGCTGCACGTAGGCCTGGCAGACCCCCTGCCCGCGGGCGCGGCGATGTCCATCGTCGTGCGCTATTCCGGCTCCCCGAAGCCTATTCACTCCCATTGGGGCGAAGTGGGTTTCGAAGAACTGACCGAGGGTGTTCTGGTCGCCGGACAACCCAACGGCGCGGCATCGTGGTTTCCCTGCGACGACCACCCCAGCGCCAAGGCGAGCTTCGCCATCCGGATCAGCACAGAGAGTTCGTACTACGCGCTGGCCAACGGTGAGCTGGTGTCGCGGCGAGCGCGGGCAGGAATGACCACGTGGACCTACGAGCAGGCCGAGCCCACGTCGACGTACCTGGTGACGCTGCAGATCGGCGTCTACAGCCGTCACAAAATGACGAAGAACGGTGTCCACATGCATGCGGTCCTGCCGGATCGGTTGCGGCGCAACTTCGATCAGGACTTCGCCGACCAACCGCAGATGATGAAGCTGTTCGTCAAGTTGTTCGGGCCGTACCCCCTGCCCACCGGCTACACCGTTGTCGTCACGGATGACGACCTGGAGATACCGCTTGAAGCGCAAGGTATCTCGATCTTCGGCGCCAACCATTGCGACGGCCATGGCAGCGCGGAGCGGCTGATCGCACACGAATTGGCGCATCAGTGGTTCGGTAATTCGGTGACCGCTCAGCGTTGGCGCCACATCTGGCTGCACGAGGGCTTCGCCTGCTACGCGGAGTGGCTGTGGTCGGAACACTCGGGCGGTCGAAGCGCCGACGAATGGGCACGCTATTACTATCCGCGGCTGGCCGATTCGCCGAAGGACCTGCTGCTGGCGGACCCGGGCGCGCGTGACATGTTCGACGACCGGGTCTACAAGCGTGGCGCGCTCACGCTGCATGTGCTCCGGCGCCGCATCGGTGACGACAATTTCTTTGCGCTGCTTCGTGATTGGACTGCACGCTATCGACACAACACCGCGGTCACCGACGACTTCACCGGTCTCGCGTCGAACTACACGAACGATTCCCTGAGGCCGTTGTGGGCGGCGTGGCTCTACTCCACCGAGCTACCCGCACTGGACCTCCCCTCGTGACAGACGCCGCCACGCCGACCGGCCCCGTCGCGCGGGGCAGCATGGCCCGGGTCGGCACAGCCACGGCGGTGACCGCGCTGTGCGGATACGCCGTGCTCTACCTGGCCGCGCGCGACCTCGAACCCGTCGGGTTCTCCGTGTTCGGCGTGTTCTGGGGGGCGTTCGGACTGGTGACGGGCGCGGCGTTCGGGCTCTTGCAAGAAGCGACCAGGGAGGTGCGCTCGACCGGCTATACCGACATCGTCGCGGGGCCGAGGGCCCACCCGATGAGGGTGGCCGCGCTGGTCGGCATCGCCGCAGCGGGGTTGATCGCGACCAGTTCCCCGCTGTGGTCTGCGCATGTGTTTGCCGAGTCGCGGTGGCTGTCGGTCGCCCTGCTGGCGGTCGGCCTCGCTGGTTTCTGCCTGCACGCCACGCTGATGGGCATGCTGGCCGGGCTGGACCGGTGGACCGCCTACGGGTCGCTGATGGTGACCGACGCCGGACTGCGGATGATCGTGGCCGTGGTTACGTTCCTGGTCGGTTGGGGGCTCGCCGGATATCTCTGGGCGACGGTGGCGGGTGCGATCGCCTGGTTGATCATGGTGATCGTCTCCCCTGTCGCCCGGACCGCTGCCAATCTGCTGACCCCTGGCAGCACCATGACGTTTCTGCGCGGCGCCGCACATTCGATTGCCGCTGCCGGAGCAAGTGCGATCCTGGTGATGGGATTTCCCGTGCTGCTCAAGGCGACATCGGGCGACTTGGGCGCGACGGGAGGCGTCGTGATCCTGGCCGTGACCCTGACCCGCGCACCGCTGCTGGTGCCACTTACCGCGATGCAGGGCAACCTGATCGCGCATTTCGTCGACCAGCGCACGCACCGCTTGCGGGCGCTCATCGGACCGACCGCTGTGGTGATGTCGGTCGGTCTGGTCAGCGTATTGGCCGCAGGAGTATTCGGGCCATGGTTGCTTCGCTCCGCGTTCGGCGCCGACTATGTGACCAGCGGCGCTCTACTAGCGTGGCTGACCGCCGCCGGAGTCGTCATCGCGCTGTTGACGGTCACCGGTGCGGCGACCGTGGCAGCCGCGGTACACCGGGCGTACTCGCTGGGGTGGGTCTCGGCGACGGTCGCATCGACGGCGTTACTGCTGTTGCCGCTGGACCTGCAGACCCGCACGGTGGTCGCGCTGTTGTGCGGGCCCCTGGTGGGGATTGCCGTGCATCTCGGTGCGCTGGCTAGGCCTGCAGCGGCGGTGAGCCACCGCTGAGCAACGCCGTCAGCAGCTCGATCCGACGGTCCTCGAGCTCGGGCTGCGGCAACACCGCGCGCACGATCGCCGCACCGTCGAAGGTGTTGGTGAGAATCGCCACCAGCGCGGCGAAGGTGTCCTCCGGGAACAGCTGGGCGCCGGGCAGTGCCCTTGCGGTCTCGTAGATGTTCGCGGCGTACTCGGTCAGGACGTCCTTCAATGTGCCCCTGAGCTTTTCGTCGGTACGCGCGGCGACGAGCAGTTCGTACATCACGGTGTTGGTGGCGTTACCGGTGACGTCGCGCAGGATGGTGAGTGCGGACTCCAACGCGGGCTTGTCCGCCGGTATCTCGGCGACCCGCTTCGAGAACAGGCCGATCTGGCGCCGCATCACCTCCTCGGCGGTGGCGGCCATGAAATCGCCCATCGTCGGGAAGTGCCGGAACAGCGCACCGTCGGAAACCTCTGCACGCCTGGCGATCACCGCCGCCGACGCGCGCGCGTACCCCACCTCGACAATGGTGTCGATGCTGGCGTCGAGCAGCCGTGCAATGGTCTCTTCACGACGCTGCTGTTGCGTCCTTGCCATGTCAGGCAAGCGCTTTCGCAGGCTGACCGGTTCCCCCTCGCAGGAACTGGCCAGACTTCACGCGTCGTGCCGTAGCCTTCGCAGAACTCGCCGTCGCGGAACACGACCGTGCCATTGACCGCCGTCGCCACCACGGTGGCATCGTTGCGATTGACCATGCGGCTCAGCCCGCCGTAGAACGGGACGGTCTCCTCGTGGTACGCGTTCACCGAATCGTCGAGCCGCTCCGGGTCGATGACGACGAAGTCGGCGCGTTCGCCCTCGCGCAGGGTGCCCGCAGCCAGGCCGAACCATTCTGCGACCTCGGCGGTCAGCCGGTACACCGCCCGCTGCACCGACAGGAAGGGCCGGCCCGCACTCTCGGCGTCACGCACACGCTTGAGCAGCTTCAGACCGAAGTTGTAGAACGCCATGTTGCGAAGGTGCGCACCGGCGTCGGAGAAGCCCATGTGAATCGCCGGTTCAGCGGCGAGCCGATCGAGGTACTTGGGTCGGTGGTTGGCCACGATCGTCGTCCACCGCACGTTGCGCTCGCCGTTCTCGACCAGCACATCGAGGAACGCGTCGAGCGGATGTAGCCCGCGCTCGTCGGCGATCTGCCCGAAACTCTTGCCGATCAGCGTCGTGTCAGGGCACTCGACGATGGTCGCATCGTGAAAATCGCGGTGCCACAACGACGGACCGAGTTTCGTCTTGTCGAACGACTTGCGGAACCGACGACGGTACTCCGGGTCGGCCAGCAACTCGTTGCGCTCGAACTGGTCACGCAGGTGCAGTGCTGCGGTGCCCGCACCGAACTCCTCGAACACCGGTAGGTCGATGCCGTCGGAGTACAACTCGAAGGGGACCGGTAGGTGCTGGAACCGCACGAAGGAGTTGAGCAGCTTGTTGACTAGCCTGACGGCAGGCCCGAAGACGTGCACCGACTCCGGTCGCCGACTTGGCGTCGGCCGAGACGAGAAGGCTCATCCGCACGCCGGGTCGACGGCCGAACCATGCGCTGCTGGTGAGGAAGAACATCACCGCCTCGATCGCGCTTCGTGGTGTTGGGGGCGCTCTGCAGGATGCGGCCGCGCTTGCGCAGCACCGAGATCAGCTTGCGGCGCTCGCGCCAGGTCGCGAACGTCGAGGGCAACGCCCGCGAGCGGAATCGGTCGCCATCAAGCTTGTCGATGGGCGCGTCCATTCCGGACATGCCGAGAAGCCCTGCGTCAAGCGCCTTCTCGAGCATCGTCGCCATCCGGTCCAGCTCGGCCGGGGTCGGCTTGACACCGTCGGTCGTCGCGCGGTCCAGGCCGAGCACGCTGGTGCGCAGGTCCGAATGTCCGAGCATCGAGCCGACGTTGGGGCCCAGCGGCAGTTCGTCGAGTGCGCGGACGTACTCGGCGGGGTCGGACCACGTCTTCTTCGCTTCGAGTGCGCCGTGGACGAACTTGCGGGGCACCGCCTCGACGCGGCTGAACAGGTCGGCCGCATCCTCGGTGTCGGCGTAGACCGTCGACAGGGAGCAGTTGCCGAGCAGCACCGTGGTGACGCCGTGCCGAACCGACTCGCGCAGGCCCGGATCGAGCAGCACCTCGGCGTCATAGTGCGTGTGCACATCGATGAAGCCGGGCACGATCCACTTGCCCGTCGCGTCGATCACGTCCGGGCATCCCGCCTCGTCGAGCGGTGCGTCGGAGGCCGAGACGATCCTGGCCACGACTCCGTCGCGGATGCCCAGCGTGCGGACTTGTGGGGCCGCACCGGTGCCATCGAACCAGAGGCCGTTGCGCACAATCACGTCATAGCTCATGTCAGCGAGATTACAATAGAAAGTAAGTACGTGCAATCTTTGTTCGAGCCGGCTGTGCCGTGGGCGGAAACCGCTCTCTAGACTCGGGGCCAACATGACGTGGATGGTGACGGGCGGGGCGGGCTATATCGGCTCTCACGTGGTCCGTGCCCTGCTGGACGCCGACATCGGAGTGGTCGTCCTCGACGACCTGTCCACCGGTCTCGAGCAGTTCGTCCCCCCATCGGTGCCGTTCGTGCGCGGCACCCTGCTGGACGGTGACCTCGTCACGCGCAGTCTTCAGGACCACGGCGTCGACGGAGTCATCCACATCGCCGGCTTCAAGTACGCCGGCGTGTCCGTCCAGCGGCCCCTGCACACCTACGAGCAGAACGTCTCGGCGATGGTGACGTTGCTGAAGTCCATGGATATCACCGGCGTCGACAAGATGGTGTTCTCTTCCAGCGCCGCCACATTCGGCACACCGGACGTCGACCTCGTCACCGAGGACACCCCGAACCGGCCGGAGTCGCCGTACGGCGAGACCAAGCTGATCGGCGAATGGATCCTGCGCGACGTCGGGCGCGCATCCGGCCTGCGCCACACCAGCCTGCGCTACTTCAACGTGGTGGGTTCGGGTTCAGAGGAACTATTCGACGCCAGTCCGCACAATCTCTTCCCCTTGGTCTTCGACATGCTGTACCGGGGTGAGACGCCACGCATCAACGGTGACGACTATCCGACACCGGACGGCACATGCGTGCGCGACTACATCCATGTCGCCGATCTGGCGCTGGCGCACGTCGCCGCCGCGCTGCGGTTGACGGCCGGGACAGCCAGTCGAGCCGGTATACAACCTCGGTAGTGGCGACGGCACGTCGGTGCGCGAGATCATGACCGCCATCCGAGAAGTGACCGGGATCGACTTCGAACCAGCGATCAACCCGCGGCGGCCGGGAGATCCGGCGCGCATCGTCGCGTCCGGCGACCTGGCCGCCCGCGACCTGGACTGGCGGATGCGGCATTCGCTGCACGAGATGGTGGCCTCCGCGTGGGCGGCGCGAAGCAGGGCCGGCGACAACTACCCCGCGTGAAACGAATCACGAGTCGCGTCACCTGGGTCGCCTGCGCCGCTGCCGCGCTCATCGCGGTGCAACTGATCATCCGTTCGGTGCTCGCATTCAGTGGTTACTTCTACTGGGACGACCTGATCCTGATCGGTCGCGCCGGTACCCAGGACCTGCTTTCCGCGGGATACCTCTTCGACGACCACGACGGGCACGTCATGCCCGGCGCGTTCCTGGTCGCCGGCGGAGTCACCCGACTCGCGCCGCTGCAGTGGTTTCTACCGGCGATCAGCCTGATCGTGCTGCAGCTACTCGTGTCGCTCGCGCTGCTGCGGGCGCTGCACGTGATTCTCGGCTGGCGGCCTGTGCTGCTGATTCCGCTGACGTTCGCACTGTTCACCCCGCTGGCCGTGCCCGGCTTCGCCTGGTGGGCCGCCGCATTGAACTCACTGCCCATGCTGGCCGCGCTGGCATGGGTGTGCGGGGACGCAGTGCTGCTGGTGCGCACCGGCAATCAGCGCTACGCCGTGACGGGTCTGCTCGTCTACGTCGGCGGTCTGCTGTTCTTCGAGAAGGCGGCCGTCATCCCGTTCGTCGCGTTCGCGATCGCCGCACTGCTTGCCTACGTCACCGGCACGGGATCACCGAGGATGGTGTGGCGCCGTGGGATTCGGCTGTGGGCATCCTCGCTCGCGGTGACGGCTGCGTGGATCGCCGTGTACCTCACCGTCGTCGACCAGAAGCGGTGGAGCCTCGACTGGGCCATGACACGGGACCTGCTGAGCCGTTCGGTGACGCACGGCATCGTGCCCGGACTCGTTGGTGGACCATGGGATTGGCAACGCTGGGCGCCCGCTTCGCCGTGGGGCACGCCGCCCATGGCCGTCATCGTTCTGGGCTGGGTGGCTTTGGCAGCGGTGGTAGCGGTGACCGTGTTGCGCAAACGGCGCATCGGACCGGTATGGCTCGTCGCTGTCGGCTACGCGGTGGCGTGCCAGATACCGATCTACCTGATGCGGTCGTCGCAGTACACCGCACTCGAGCTGGCGCAGACCCTACGCTACCTGCCCGATCTCGTCGTCGTACTGGCACTTCTGGCGGCCGTCGGCTTGTGCGCACCCAACCGCGAGAGCGCGGCCTGGCTTGACGCATCGCGTGCCAGGACGGCCGTGATCATCTTCGCGACAACCGCATTCGTGGCGAGCAGCCTGTACTCGACGGCCACGTTCCTGACGAGCTGGCGCGACAACCCGGCGCAGCCGTACCTGCAGAATGCCGTGGCGGGCCTGGCCGCGGCATCGCTCGAGTCCAGCGCGGCGATGCTCGACCAGGAGGTCGACCCGATGGTGTTGCAGCGGGTGGTCGGACCCGAGAACCGGGCCAGCCATATGTTCGCCCTGCTGCGGCACCGGCCCGAATTCGCCTCGGCCACAACCGACCTACGCATGCTCGACGGCTCCGGGCGGTTGGTCGATGCCAAGGTCACCTGGGTGCGAAGCATCGTCGAGGGGCCGGCCCCGCAGTGCGGCTATCTGGTTCAGCCGGACTTCCCCGTCCGAATGCCGCTCGACGGTCCGCTGTTACCCGCCGACTGGACCGCCGAGATCAACTATCTGGCCAACAGCGATGGATCGCTGACGATGTCGCTGGCTGAAGGGGACGAGGTGAAGGTGCCGGTGCATCCCGGGCTCAACCGGGTCTTCGTACGGCTCCCCGGCGCGGGCGATGCGATCGACGTGCGGGCGAACACCGCGGCGTTGTCGGTGTGTATCGCGGCGGGACCGGTCGGATTCGTGGCACCCGAATAGGGCGCCGCATGCCACGCTGGTTCCCATGACAGATGTGCGTGATCAAGGTATTCGGGTTTTCCGCGAGATGCTGCCCGGCGTGCTGCCCGACGGAGACGTCGAGATTTCCGAAGGCTCGTTCGGCGCCGAGATGCTTCCGCTCGTGATGGACAACGTCTTCGGCCGGCTGTGGACGCGCGAGGGGCTGACCCGCCGTGACCGCAGCCTGGTCACTCTGGGCATCCTGATCGCGCTTCGAGCCACCGATGAGCTGCAGATCCAATTCAGATCGCGCGCAACAACGGGCTGACCGACGATGAGATCGCCGAGGTCGTCTACCACTCCAGCGGATACGCCGGATTCCCTGCGGCCAACTCCGCGCTGCGGGTGGCGGGCGAGGTGCTCACGGGCTGACCTCGCGTGGAGCCACCTAGGAGAATCGAACTCCTGACCTATTCATTACGAGTGAATCGCTCTACCGACTGAGCTAAGGTGGCCGCGCCCTTCCGACGAGCACTCCGCGAGGAGCAATCGACTGGGCGGCACGAGTCTACGACAGGGCATACCAAGCTACCCAAGTCAGTCGCGCAGTGCCCGCCCGACCGTGGCGACCATCGCATCGACCGCGAACTTCGGCTTCACATTCATATCGCAGTGCCTCCCGGCAGTCCAGAACCGCCTCGATACAGCGCAGCAGCTTGTCCGGCGGTGCGTGCGCGGCCATCGCGGCGACCCGCTCACCCATATCGGGATGGTTCGGCGCGATGTCGCCCGCGCCCGAGGACACCAGCAGCGCATCCCGGAAGTACGTGGCCAGGTCGATCAGCGCCCGATCCAGCGCATCGCGCGACGCCCGCGTCTTGCGCGACTTCTGCCGTCGCTCAAGATCTTTGAGTGCGCCGGTCGCACCGCGCATCGTTCCCGCGGTGCCCTTTCCGGTGCCGCCTGCGCCCAGAGCGGTGCGCAGCTCCTCCGCCTCGACCTCGTTGCGGTCGACCGTCAACGACACCGCCTCCGCCTCGGCGGTGGCCACCAGCTCCTCCGCGGCGGCGTAGGCCCGCGACGGGGTCGCGGCGTCACGCGCCAGTCCCAGGGCCCGCTGCCGGCGCTCACGCGCCTCCTCATCGACGGCCAGCCGGCGCGCCCTGCCGACGTGACCGCCGCTCACCGACGCCGCCCAGCGGGCGTCCTCGAACCGGGAGGCCGTCGGTGTCGATCAGCACCTGGGCGATGGCGTCGACCGGCGGCGTCACCAGCGCCACGTGTCGGCACCGCGACCTCAGGGTGATCGCGATGTCCTCGGGGTCGACCGACGGCGCGCAGAGCAGGAACACCGTCGACGGCGGCGGCTCCTCAACGACCTTCAGCAGCGCATTCGCCGCACCCTCGGTGAGCCGGTCGGCGTCCTCGATCAACACCACCTGCCAGCGCCCGGTTCCCGGCCGCCGTGACGCGATCTGCACGATGCCGCGCATGTCGTCAACGCCGATGGACAACCCCTCGGGAACGATCCGCCGCACGTCGGCGTGGGTGCCTGCCATCGACGTCGCGCAGGCGCGGCACTCTCCGCAGCCCGGGACGCCATCGCTGGTGCACTGCAGCGCCGCGGCGAAGCACAGCGCCGCGATCGACCGACCCGACCCAGGCGGCCCGGTGATCAGCCACGCGTGTGTCATGGACCCGGTGGCGGCGCCCACGCCGGAACCAACATTGTGAGCCGAATCACCGCGGGCGGCCTGTGCAGCGGCCACCAACTCGGCTTCTACGGCGTGCTGACCCACCAGACGCGAAAAGACCCCGGTCATCGCAGATAACAGTAGTGCTGCGAAGCGACACGTCCGTCCCACAGGGCTCGTTTGCGCCATTTCCCGTCCGGGTCGCCCGATACGGTTGACCAGTGGCCACCACGGACATCCCCATCAGACGAATCGGTGCATTCGTCCGATGGGTGGCGCGTACGCCGTGGCCGGTGTTCACCCTCGGGATGCTGCAGGCCGACATCATCGGCGCCCTGCTGGTGCTCAGTTTTCTGCGCTTCGGGTTACCGCCCGAGGACCGCATCCAGCTGCAGGACCTGCCCGCGTTCAACCTGGCGGTGTTCCTGGGCTTCTTGTTCGTCTCGTTCACGACCGCGCTCGTACCTGAGCCTGCGGCTGCTGATCCCGGTGATCCGCTGGCAGCGGCGCGACACCCTGCTCACCGACACCGACCCGGCCGTCACCGAGCTGGCCCGCGTGCGCGCGCTGAAGATGCCCTACTACCGCACGATGATCAACGTCGCGAACTGGCTGCTCGGGTCGGTCGTTTTCATCGTCGCCAGCTGGCCGGTGGCCAGCAAGTCGGCACCGGTCGTCTTCGTCGCCAGCGGCCTCGGCGCCACCGCGACGGCGATCATCGGTTATCTCCAGTCGGAGCGGGTGCTGCGGCCCGTCGCCGTGGCCGCCCTGCGCGGCGGCGTTCCCGAGAACTTCCGCGCCCCCGGCGTGATCCAGCGTCAGGTGATGACGTGGGTGCTGTCCACCGGCGTGCCGATTCTGGCGATCGTGCTGGCGCTGGTGGCCAGCAAGTTCGAGGTCCTCACCGCGCCCGCCGACAAACTCACCACACCGATCCTGCTGCTGGCCATCGCCGCTCTGGTCATCGGACTATTCGGCACGGTGCTGGTGGCGATGTCGATCGCCGACCCGCTGCGCCAACTGCGCTGGGCGCTGGGCGAGGTGCAGCGCGGCAACTACAACGCCCACATGCAGATCTACGACGCCAGCGAGCTGGGCCTGCTCCAGGCAGGCTTCAACGACATGGTCCGCGACCTCGCCGAGCGGCAGCGGCTGCGCGACCTGTTCGGACGCTACGTCGGTGAGGACGTCGCCAGGAGGGCGCTGGAGCGAGGCACCGAACTCGGCGGTCAGGAGCGCGACGTCGCCGTGCTCTTCGTCGACCTCGTCGGCTCGACGCAGCTGGCGGCGACCATCCCCGCAGGCGAGGTCGTCAACCTTCTCAACGACTTCTTCCGGGTCGTCGTCGACACCGTGAACCGCCACGGCGGCTTCGTCAACAAGTTCCAGGGCGACGCGGCGCTGGCGATCTTCGGCGCACCGATCGAGCACCCCGATGCCTGCGGGGCCGCGCTCGCGGCCTCTCGCGAGCTCCACGACGAAGTGATAAAGGTGTTGGGCCAGACGGAGTTCGGTATCGGTGTGTCGGCCGGCCGTGCGATCGCCGGCCACATCGGCGCGCAGGCCCGTTTCGAGTACACGGTCATCGGCGACCCGGTGAACGAGGCGGCGCGGTTGACCGAGCTGGCGAAGCTCGAGCCGGGCCATGTCCTTGCCTCGGCCATCGCGGTCAGCGGTGCACTCGATGCGGAGGCGCTGTGCTGGGACGTCGGCGAGATCGTCGAACTGCGCGGCCGCGCGGCGCCGACCCAGCTGGCAAGGCCGCTGAACCTGGCCTCGCCCGAGGAGGTCGCCACCGCACGGGAGGCCGTCGCCGAGGAGGCTTAGACGCTTGGCCAGACCTTGGGCTAGGCCTTCTTGGCGGCCTTCTTCTTCGCCGGCGACTTCTTCTTCGCCGGCGACTTCTTGGCCGCCTTCTTGCGCTTGACCGGGCCCCGGGCGCGGCGGTCGGCGAGCAACTCCGCGGCGCGCTCGTCGGTCAGCGACAACACGTCGTCACCCTTGCGCAGGCTGGCGTTGGTCTCGCCATCGGTGACGTAGGGCCCGAAACGGCCGTCCTTGATCACCATCGGGTTGCCCGTCGCCGGATCATTTCCCAATTCGCGTAGCGGCGGTGCCGAAGCCCGCTGTCCGCCACGGCGTTTGGGCTCTGCGTAGATCTTCAGTGCCTCGTCGAGGGTGATGTCGAACATCTGCTCTTCGGTCGCCAGGGAGCGAGAGTCGGTGCCGCGCTTGAGGTACGGGCCGTACCGGCCGTTCTGCGCGGTGATCTCCTCATTCGTGTTCGGATCGACGCCGACCACGCGCGGAAGGGAGAGCAGCCGCAGCGCGTCTTCCAGTGTCACCGTTTCCAGGTCCATGGTGCGCAGCAGCGAACCGGTGCGCGGCTTGGGGCCCGTCGGCTTCTTGCCCTTCTTCGCGGGTGTACCCGCGTCGCCCTCGGGTTCTTCTGGCGCAGGCAGCACCTCGGTGACGTATGGTCCGTATCGGCCGTCCTTCGCGACGACCTCGTGTCCGGTCGCCGGATCGACGCCGAGCGAACGACCCTCTTGCGGTGTGCTGAAAAGCTTCTCGGCAAGTTCGAGCGTCAGCTCGTCGGGCGTCAGCTCGTCTTTGAGGTTCGCACGCTGCGGCTTGAGCGCTCCAGCCTCGCCGTCCGCGTCGGCCACCATCCGCTCCAGGTACGGCCCGTTCTTACCGACCCTGACGTAGATCGAGCGGTCCCTGGTCATCGTCGAACAGCTTGATGGAGTTGACTTCTCGAGCGTCGATACCCTCCAGGTTCACGCCGACCAGCTTCTTCAGACCGCCCGAGCGCGCGACCGAGTCGGCCACCCCGTGCTCACCGCCGAAGTAGAAGTTCGTCAGCCAGTTGGTCCGTTGCTCGTTGCCCGAGGCGATCTCGTCGAGCTCATCCTCCATCGCCGCGGTGAAGCCGTAGTCGACCAGGCGTCCGAAGTGCTGCTCGAGGAGCCCGGTGACAGCGAACGCCACCCACGACGGGACGAGGGCACTGCCCTTCTTGTGCACGTAGCCGCGGTCCTGGATCGTCTTGATGATCGACGAATACGTCGACGGCCGGCCGATACCGAGGTCCTCCAACGCCTTGATCAGCGACGCCTCGGTGTAGCGGGCGGGCGGCGATGTGGTGTGCCCGTCCGCGGTGAGCTCCTTGGCATCCACCCGCTGCCCCTGCTCGAGCTGCGGCAGCCGGCTCTCGGCGTCGTCGGCCTCGCCGCCCGCCTGCTCGTCGATGCTTTCGACGTAGGCCTTGAGGAAGCCGGCGAACGTGATGGTGCGGCCGCTGGCACTGAACACCACCTGACGCTCGGAAGACTGGACGTCGCCCGATGTCGCCGCCGGGGCGGTTCCGGAGATCCGCAGCGACAGCGTGGTGCCCCGCGCGTCCGCCATCTGCGAAGCGACGGTGCGCTGCCAGATGAGCTCGTAGAGCCGGAACTCGTCGGTGTCCAGTGCGGCGTGCAGCTGCCCGGGGGTTTGAAAAACGTCGCCGGCGGGGCGGATCGCCTCGTGCGCCTCTTGGGCGTTCTTGACCTTGCGGGTGTACTGCCGCGGCTGCGGGTGCAGATACTCCTCGCCGTAGAGCTGGCGGGCCTGATTGCGGGCCGCATTGATCGCCGACCCCGACAGCGTCGTGGAGTCGGTACGCATATAGGTGATGTAGCCGTTCTCGTAGAGCCGCTGCGCGATGCTCATCGTGCGCTCTGAGGAGAACCGCAGCTTTCGGCCCGCCTCCTGCTGCAGCGTCGACGTCATGAACGGCGCGTAAGGCCTACGGGTGTAAGGCTTTTGCTCGACGGACGTCACTTCGAGTTGCGCGCCGCGCAGTCCGGTGGCCAGTGCACCCGCGGCGGACTCGTCGAGGACGAGCACCTCGTCGGGCTTTTTGAGACCGCCCAGCGAGTCGAAGTCGCGACCGGTGGCCACCCGCCGCCCGTCGACGGAGTTGAGTTTGGCAGTGAACGTGGGCGGCGAAGCCTGCGGGTTGGACACGCTGGCGTCGAGTTCGGCGGTCACATCCCAGTAGCCCGCGCTGCGGAACGCCATGCGTTCCCGCTCGCGCGACACGATGATGCGGGTCGCGACGGACTGCACCCGGCCCGCCGACAGCTTCGGTGCGACCTTCTTCCACAGCACCGGGCTGACCTCGTAGCCGTAGAGCCGGTCCAGGATGCGCCGGGTCTCCTGGGCATCGACCAGGTCGTTGTCGAGATCCCGTGGATCGTCGGCGGCGGCCCGGATGGCCGGCTCGGTGATCTCGTGGAACACCATCCGCTTGACGGGGATGCGGGGCTTCAGCGTCTCCAGGAGGTGCCACGCGATGGCCTCGCCCTCGCGGTCCCCGTCCGTGGCGAGATAGAGCTCGTCGACGTCCTTGAGCAGGTCTTTCAGCTCCGCGACGGTGCTCTTCTTCTCCGGGCTGATGATGTAGAGCGGTTCGAAGTTGTCCTCGACGTTGACACCGAGGCGCGCCCACGGCTCCGACTTGTACTTCGCCGGCACGTCGGCGGCGTTGCGCGGCAGGTCCCGGATGTGTCCGCGGGAGGACTCGACGATGTAGTTGGAGCCCAGGTAACCAGCTATTTTGCGCGCTTTGGTCGGCGACTCGACTATGACGAGTCGCCGCACGTTGCCATTGGCTCTTCGCGCAAGCGGCCCCTCTTCGCCGCCATTGCGGCCGCTACCGCGGTCCTCGTCTGCCACCAGTACCTACGCTCCACTTCTTCTGCCGCCTACAACGCCCCAGACCGTCCTCAAAGTTCGGTCGGGACCCCGTCGGCAACTGACAATTTCGCATCCTGTGCGAGCCGACGCAAACTGACCCCCCGGTTCCGCGTGGTCAGATGCGGGGCCATTGCGCAAATGCGTCCACATTCCCCGGGGGTTCCCCCACGTTCTCTACCAGGCGCGATAGCCGGCGGCGACCGCTGATCCGCAGTGCTGGACGGGACCCTCTGGTCCCGATCAGAGTGGGGGCTATCCCGACCCGCATCATCGCCGACGCCAGGGGTGAATGCGTGTCGGGCGCGTGCGGGTCCAGACCAAGCAGATAGCGATCGGCTTCTGGGGTGCCTGCGGCGAGCGTCCAGGCCCGTAACTCCCGGGGGCCCGGTAGCCAGTGCGGCGGCACCGTCTTGACGGCGCCACGTGTCCACTCGCCCGCAATGGCGACCAGGCGCGCGTCGACGGCGGTGCGGACCAGCGGGGTGTTCTCATCGGTGCGCGAGATCTCGGGCTGCAGGCCGGCCTCGACGATCATCTCGGCGAGCGCCTCCGCGCGCCACACCTGGTCCACCACCACCGACAGTCGCGCCCCCGCCTGCGAGCCCGAGCCCACCAGCACCACCTGACCGGGTGCGGCGAGCATTCCGGTCAGGTCGGCCACCGCGGGGGGCACCGACTCGGCCGAAAAGAAGGACAGCTGGCTCACGGTTCGACACTAAGCCCCCGACCGCCCGTCCGAGGGATCGCCGGGCCGGGCGACCCCACAAACGAAAACACCCCCGCCGTGCTCGTTGTCGGAGCTGTGCGGGGGGTTTCCTTAGGTGCGTCGGTTAGACGGCGCGAACGCCCGTGGCCTGCGGACCCTTGGGGCTCTGGCCAACCTCGAACTCGACCTTCTGGTTCTCTTCAAGGGTGCGGAAGCCGCTTCCCTGAATTTCCGTGTAGTGGACGAACACATCGGCAGAACCGTCCTCGGGAGCAATGAACCCGAAGCCCTTTTCCGCGTTGAACCACTTCACAGTTCCCTGTGGCATCTCTCGTACTTTCCTTCTCTTCATACCGGGTGCGGTCCACCGTTTCGGTACACCGGGCCCGTTCCGACCGCCATACCTTCGTGGAGTGCTCGGAACTCGACCCGACCTACAACCCTCGCAGGAACCGCGATCGCAACGTCGATCCTGCGAGTGCGAATACACGAACACAGAAGCTGCGACCGCAGTCAGTCAATCACGTTCTGGGCTGCGGCGACAGTGGAGAAGCAATCGATTGGGGAACAATTCACGTACGACGAGTCCCAGGAGGGCACGGTATGGCAGATTTCGGCCGCGAGCTGCTCGCTTGCGCGGTCGACGGCGCCCGCACCGCCAGGCACAACCCACTGCGTCATGTCGCCGACCTCCCCGCGAGGCAGGGACACCAACACGGCTGGCCCCGGTGGGCCGATCCAGAAGTGGTGCAGGCGTTTGTTGATCGCGGCATCGAGGCGCTGTGGTCGCATCAGCTCGCCGCCGCCGACCTCGCGCACACCGGCCGCCACGTCGTGCTCAGTACGGGGACGGCCTCGGGTAAGTCGGTGGCGTACCAATTGCCGATACTGACGGCGCTGAGGGCTGATTCGCGTTCCCGGGTTCTCTATCTGTCCCCCACCAAGGCACTCGGCCACGATCAGTTGCGCGCCGCGGTGGCGCTCACCGAAGCGGTACCCGCCCTGCGCGACGTCGCCCCCAGCTCGTATGACGGGGACAGCCCGGCAGATGTGCGACGGTTCGCCCGGGAGCGGTCGCGGTGGATCTTCTCCAATCCCGACATGATTCACCTGTCGCTGCTGCGCAACCATGCCCGCTGGGCGGTGTTCCTGCGGAATCTGCGTTACATCGTCGTCGACGAATGCCATTACTACCGCGGCGTTTTCGGATCCAACGTGGCCATGGTGCTGCGCCGCCTGCTTCGGTTGAGCACCCGCTATTCGGCATCCGGCTCAGGATCGGCGGGACCCACGGTGATCTTCGCCAGCGCCACCACCGCATCCCCGGCGGTCACCGCCGCTGAGCTGATCGGCCAAACCGTAGCCGAGGTCACCGAGGACGGTTCCCCGCAGGGTGCGCGCACCGTGGCACTGTGGGAGCCGGCGCTGCTGGACGACCTCGTCGGCGAAAACGGCGCTCCGGTACGACGTTCCGCCGGCGCGGATGCCGCCCGGGTGATGGGGAATCTGATCGCCGAGGGTGCCCGGACGCTGACGTTCGTGCGTTCGCGCCGCGGTGCGGAACTCACCGCACTGGGCGCACGCGCCCGGCTTGAAGAACTCGCACCGGACCTCGCGGGCCGGGTGGCGTCGTACCGGGCGGGCTATCTCGCCGAAGATCGACGCGCCCTGGAACGCGCACTGGCCGACGGCGAGTTGCGGGGGCTGGCGACGACCAACGCCTTGGAGCTCGGTGTCGACATCGCCGGCCTCGATGCCGTCGTCCTGGCCGGGTTCCCCGGCACGGTGACGTCCTTCTGGCAGCAGGCCGGCCGTGCGGGAAGGCGGGGCCAGAGCGCGTTGATCGTATTGATCGCCCGTGACGACCCACTCGACACGTATCTCGTCCACCATCCGGCGGCGCTGCTCGACAAGCCGATCGAGCGGGTAGTCATCGACCCGTCCAACCCATATGTCCTTGGCCCGCAGCTCCTCTGCGCCGCGACCGAACTACCACTCACCGAAGCGGAGGTGCGCGTCTGGAATGCCGAGGCGGTCGCGGAGGCACTCGTCGACGACGGCTTGCTGCGCCGGCGGCCGACCGGCTACTTCGCGACTCCGGGGGTGGATCCGCATCCGGCCGTGGACATCCGAGGCTCGTCGGGTGGTCAGATCGCGATCCTGGAGGCGGGCACCGGTCGGCTGCTGGGCAGTGCGGGTGCAGGCCAGGCGCCGGCATCGGTGCACCCGGGGGCCGTATACCTGCATCAGGGCGAGAGCTTCATCGTCGACACACTCGATTTCGAGGACGGAATCGCGTTCGTGCACGCCGAGGACCCGGGGTACACCACGTTCGCCCGTGAACTCACCGACATCGTCGTCACCGGTGAGGGTGAACGAAAGTCCTACGGTCCGGTCACGCTTGGGCTCGTACCGGTTTCGGTGACGAACAACGTGATCGGTTATCTGCGCCGCGAGATGACGGGCGAAGTCATCGACTTCGTCGAACTCGACATGCCGACGCGCACTCTCGAGACCGCCGCGGTGATGTGCACAATCACGCCGGAGGCGTTGCAGGACAACGGCATAGAGCCTCTGCGGGTTCCCGGATCGCTGCATGCGGCCGAACACGCGGCGATCGGATTGCTGCCCCTGGTCGCCAGCTGCGACCGCGGCGACATCGGTGGGGTATCCACGGCGATCGGTCCGGTGGGTGGCCTGCCGACGATATTCGTCTACGACGGCTACCCCGGCGGAGCAGGCTTCGCCGATCGCGGCTTCCGGAAGATCGGCACATGGTGGGCGGCGACCGCTGCGGCGATCGAAGCATGCGAATGTCCCATGGGGTGCCCGTCGTGCGTGCAATCGCCCAAATGCGGAAATGCAAATGACCCGCTCGACAAGCAGGGTGCAATTAGGTTGCTGCGGCTGGTTCTGAACCGGCTCGACGACCCCACGATGTGAATCCGCCGCAAGGGGCGACCGACCCCTCTGACGGTCGCCCCCGCGGGTCCACGGATCATGCACTTGATCGTGAAAAGCCCTGGTAACGCGGCTGCGAAGAACGGTCGGACAACGCGATCCGTTCCCTATCCCGAAGAAGCCGGGTGCAGTCGCAAACTACCTTGTCGGAGCGGGTATCGCAACTCGTCGCGAGTTAACTGACGCCCGCGAAAGTGCTCTGATGTGCCGCCTGGAGGGCGGTGGACCACGGATTCCGTAGCTGCTGCTGGCTGCGGACGCCGGGCCTCCCGGCCCTAAAATGCCTCTCATGAACCACGACTGGCTGCTCGTGGAGACACTGGGCAGCGAGCCCGCCGTGGTCGCACAGGGTCGTCGCACCAAGAACATCGTTCCGGTCAGCGCGTTTTTGAGACGAAATCCGCATTTGATGGCGATTCAGACGGCCATCGGCGAGACCGTGCGCGCCGGACAGGGGCTGAGCAGCATCACGCCGAAGAACGACCGCGTGATCCGCACGGAAGTCGTCCAGATGACCGACGGACGTATCCATGGTGTGCACGTGTGGATCGGTCCGCCCGACATGGAGCCGCCGGAGCGGCCGGTTCCCGGACCGCTCATCTGGGACCTGTCCAACGGCACAGCCACCGACACCAAGGAGTCATTGTTCAACAGCGGATGGGCACCAGACAGCCAAGTGACGCATGGCAGGGCGTTCGCCGAGGATCTGCCCAAGCGTGATCTCAATCCGAGCGAGGCCAAAGTCCTGTCGATGACGATCACGCGCGAGCCAGGTCAGACGGTCTGCAATTCCTGGGACGTCACAGACCATCTGGGGCAGCCGATCACCATCGGCTTCGTCGCCCGGGTGCTGGCCGAAGAGCAGGACGACGGGAGCCCGCGGCTGATCCTTCGCGCGATGAACTGGCGCGGCGAAAACGACGGCGGATCGGATCCCCACGATTACCTGGCCCAGCGCATCCTGGAAGGGCTGGCACAGCCGGGCGCTTATCGCGCGCTCCTCGACCTGACGAACTGGACCCTGCTGAAATGGCTCGACGATCCCGTCCCGTTCTTCGACTGGCGCGCGAGCTTGGCCGGTGATCACGCGGTGCACCCGGAGGATCGTGCCGAAATGACAAGAATGGCAAAGGAATTCGCCACGGGCAGCACCTCGGGCACGTTGCGGTTGGCCGCCAATGACGGTGGGTGGACCCCAGTACAGGTGACGGTCAACCGTGTCGAACTCGAGGACAACGTATTCGCCGGGTTGGCGACGCTACGTCAGCCCTGAGTCCGCCGGACCCGCCCGAGCGACGGCGCGTGCCGTACCTGGTCCCAGCCTGCCCAGCGCCACAGTCACCTCCACGGCGACAACGACATCGAGTTCGATCACGGAGCAATTGGCGACCGTCGCATGCATCGCCTGGACCACCGCAACGGCATGCGCACACGCGGCGCCCGCACCGTCGGTGAGCCGTCCCGCCGCCGCCAGCGCGGCCAGATCGGCCGCCGACTGAGCACGGTGTCGCGCGATCACCGCCGAGCCGAGGTACACACACGCCACGGTGATCGCCAGCAGCACCACCACCATCGCGACGGCGACCAAAGTGACCGAGCCCCGGTCAGCGCTGACCCGGCTCAACGGCGGCGACAGCCTGTCCCGCGATGGTGATCCCCGGCAGCAATACCGATCTCGCCCGGACTGTGGCGACGACGTGTGTGCCGTCGCGGCGAAGCTGTACCGCCGCATTGTCGGGCGCGATGGCACGGGCCGCGTCGGATCCGTCGTCGCCTCGCGCTGCAAGGCGCGCGGCCTCCCGTGCCGCGTCGACACATCGGATCTGCATCGACACCGCGGTGAGGCTCGACGCACACACCAGCAACACGACGACCAGACCCGCGATGCCGAACGCCGCTTCGACCGTGGCACCGCCGACCTCGCCGCCTAGAGTTTGGTGTTCAACGCGCGGTTGATGATGTTGGTCAACGCGCTGACGATCGAGTCGCCCGTCACCACGGTGTACAGAATGGCGCCGAACGCCGCCGCAGCGATGGTCCCGATCGCGTACTCGACCGTGGACATGCCACTTTCGTCTGCGATCAATAGGTTCAGCCTCGTCTGGACTGAACGAACCCAGTTGCGTATCAATCGATTTCCCCCATCACTTGTCACAACACACCGGAACGGAGCACGTCTCCGGCCAGCCCCGCGACGACCGGCACGATACCCAGGCACAGGAACGCCGGCAGGTAGCACAGCCCCAGCGGTCCGGCGATGAGGACCGACGCCCGTTCCGCCGCAGCGCGGGCCTCGTCCGCGGCGTCGTCACGGGCCTGCGCGGCCAATTCCGTCACGCCCGCAGCGAGAGCGGCGCCCGAGGACGCCGACCGCCGCGCCAGGCGAAGCAGCGCTTCGCAATGGCCGTCCGGGCATCGCCCCGACCTACGCGGGTGTGGTGGCGGATCCGACCAGGCTGACGCCGGATCAGCGCCAAGCGCAAGCAGATCCGCAGCCCTCCGCAAGATCCCGGACAGCTGTGGCGGCGCGGACGGCGCCGTGGCCGCGGCGGCCGTCGACACCGCCATTCCCGAGCGCAGGCACGCCGCCAGCACCTCGAGCGTCGACGCGGTGGCCAGCGGATCGGTGACCGGGACCGCACGGCGCTCCGCCGCCCGCGTCGCGATACCGGCCCACGCGCGGGCTCGGGCGCGTGATCTTTCCGGCCCCAGCATCACCGCCGCGGCCAATAGGATTGCAGCGCAGATCATTTCAACACACCGCCCGTGATACGGTCGCACCACAAGAGACCCGAGCACGCCAGCACCACCCCGGTGACCAACAACCATTCGCCGAATCCTCCGGAGAGCAGAAAGCTCAACGGATCGGCGCCGATCAGTTGGCCGAGTCCGATACCGACTACCGGAAGACCCGCCAGCACCGCGGCGGTGGCGCGGGCCCCCGCCATACCGGCATCGACACGGGCAGCGAATCGTTGCCGCTCCACAAGGTCGCGCTGCGCGGTCTGCATCAGAGTCGCGATCGCCAGACCGTGAGTCTGCGCGAGCTGCCAATACACCGCGAGCCGATCCCACTGCTCGGGTAGCGACGAGCGGCGCGCCACGCTGAGTATGCCCGCGGCGACGTCGGTGCCCAGCCGGGCTCGTGCCGCGATGGTCCGCAGAGCAGTGGCGACGACACCGTCGACGTCCCGGGCGGCCATGTCGAATGCGACGACGGGGTGGGCTCCGACGCGCAGTTCACCTACCAGGACGTCCAGCGCACCCCGGAGCGCGGCGGCTTCGGCGGCGCGAGCCCGGCGCCGCTGTCGACTCCTCCGCCGAAGTTCCGCCGTCGCGCCCACGATCGCCGCGGCGATCACGAACCCCGCCGACGTGGCTACCGCCAACACCAGCGCGAGCACGATGCTCGCGGGGACAAGGTTCCGGGCGCGTGCCGCGGCGGCGCCGCGCAGACTTGCCGCGACGGAGCCGCGCGCACGTAGTCGACGCCTCGATGTACACGGCGCCGCCAGCAGCGCGAGGGCCAGTGTCAGTGCCGCGATGCTCATGTGGGCCGCCGCTCGCGCACGAGCCTGCGCAGATGCTCGACGCCACGGTCGAAACCGGTGCCGAGACGCCAGGCGGTCTCCGACCGGACGCGGCCGTCCGAGGCCGTGCTGAGCACCGCGATCTCACTCAGTCGGCGCGCGCCGGAGTGGTCACGGCTGACGTGCACGAGAACCTGCACGGCCGCGGCGAGCTGACTGTGCAGCGCGCCACGATCGAGACCGCCGACTGCGGCAAGCGCTTCCAGCCGGGCCGGTACCTCGGCCGGGCTATTGGCGTGCACGGTGCCTGCGCCGCCGTCGTGCCCGGTATTGAGTGCAGCAAGTAGATCGACCACCTCGGCGCCACGAACCTCACCGACCACGATTCGGTCGGGCCTCATCCGCAGCGCCTGCTTGACCAGATCACGCACTGTCACTTCGCCGACGCCCTCGACGTTGGCGCACCGCGCGACGAGTTTCACCAGATGCGGGTGCGCCGGTTCCAACTCGGCCGCGTCTTCCACGCAGATGACGCGCTCATCCGCGGGGACCGCACCCAACACCGCGGCCAACAGTGTCGTCTTGCCTGCGCCGGTGCCGCCGGAGATCAGGAATGCCAGACGCGCGGCGATGATGTCGTCCAGAAGCGCCGCGGCCGACGCCTCGATGGTGCCCGTCCGTATAAGGGCGGCGAGGCCCTGGGTGGCCGGGCGCAACACCCGGAGCGAGAGGCATGTGCCACCGGGGGCGATCGGCGACAACACCGCGTGCAGTCGGACGGTGCACTTCCCGTACGCCAATCCGGTCAGCTGACCGTCGACCCAGGGCTGCGCTTCGTCCAGCCGGCGGCCGGCCGATAGCGCCAACCGTTGCGCGAGGCGCCGCACGGCATCGTCGTCGGCGAACCGAATCGATGTCCGGCGCAACCCGTCGCCATCGTCGACCCACACCGCGTCAGGCGCGGTGACCAGAACGTCGGTCGTTCCGTCCGCCCGCAGCAAGGGGTCCAATACACCCGCCCCGGTGAGTTCGGTCTGGAGCACCCGCAGACCGCTCAGCACCTCCGCGTCGCCCAGCACCCCACCCGACTCCGCGCGAATCGCCGCGGCGACCGCTGTCGGCCGCAGCGGCGACGACTCCGCAGCCAACCGCTCACGGACGCGGTCGATCAGCGACGCGCTCATGCTGCGCTGACCATCGGGTGTTGCTGCAGCACCGCCATCACCCGGCGAGCGGCGCCGGCGAGCGGGGACCTGCGCCGTAACCGCAAGCCACCTCGTTCGAGGGTCTCCGCCATACCGGCCTGTGGTCGCATCGCCGCGAGCAGCGGAAGGCCCACGATGTCCGCCACGTCGCGGGCCCGCAACCCACCTGGCGCGGGTCCGCGAACGACGACGCCCACGTTGGGATTGACGGTCGACACCCAGCGCCCGACGCTCTCGGCGGCGGCGCAGGCGCGCACGTCGGCGGGGGCGACGACGATGACGAGATCCGCTGATTCAAGTGCGGTTTCGGCTGCGGCAGTCGATCGCCTCGGCACATCGCAGACCACCGTGGCACCGCCCCGACTGCCCGCGTCGATCACCGCGCACAGAGGTGCGGCGTCGATGTCGCTGCCGCCCCGACCACCCGACAGCACAGAGACGCCGCGGTGCCGCGGGAGGGCATCACGCAGCGCTGCGTAGTTCAGTCGACCGCCTTGCAGCATCAGATCGGGCCAGCGCAGTCCGGTATCGGCCTCGACGCCCAATAACAGGTCGATACCACCGCCCCACGGGTCGGCATCGACGAGCAGCGCATCGCTCGTCTCCGATGCCGTCTGAGCCAACGCTGCCGCGAAGACAGACGCGCCGGCTCCACCCCGTCCCGCGACAACCGCGACCACAGCGCCGCGCGCACCGTCCTGGAAAGCGGCCTCCGCCGCCTCGGAAAGTTCGGTCATCAGGTCACCGTCTTGGCCCGGCAGGGTGAGGACCTGTTGCGCGCCGACTGCGATGGCTGCCTGGAAATCTGCGGGGCCGGGATCCCCGTGCGCTATCAGAATGACCCGGCCACGCCGCGGCAGGCCCCGCTGCGCGCACCGGTGAGCCGCATCGCGATCGAGCAGCACGGCGGCCGCGCCCGTCCACACATGGCGGCCGGACGGCTCGGTTGCGTGAACCACCTGGACGCCGGCCGCCGCGGTGATGCGATCGACGTCGTCCCGCAGACCGGCATCGCCGATGAGGGCGAGTATTCCGTCGGTGCCTCCCATGAGCCCACCATGCGTGGCGGCGCGGGAATCGCGCCATCGTCACGGCCCGTTCTGTGGATCAGCTCGAATTTGGGGACAGACGGGTGAACTTGACGCCGAAAACAAGATTCCGCAACCACTGCTCGGCGGATGACCTATCCGAAAGACGAAATCGTGCAGAACTAGCGAACGACGTCCGCCGACAGCGATATATCCGGGGGGCGAAGACTACCCCCAAAAAAGGGACGACCCCCGCCAGGGGGGGAGGAGGCGGAGGTCGTCGTGTATCAGCCCCGGGGGGTCGGGCTGATGCACACCCGGCGTAAGCCGAGTGATGCTCACTATACACACGGCGGTATGGATTGGCGCAAGAGCCACGCGTGCTGCAAAGCACCGCTAGAGCAGGAAAAATGCAGTCACCGACACCTGTCGTGAACTGTCATTTCGTACACTCTCTCGCCTGGCGTCGGGGCTTCGCCCCTATGCTGGTGCGGTGGCCGCATCGCACTCCGGGGCAGAGGGGTCCAATGCTCCGCAAACGATGACTCGGGCCAATATCCCGATCCGCACCGCCGCCTTTTTCGATCTTGATAAAACGGTGATCGCGAAATCGAGCACCCTGGCTTTCAGCAAACCTTTCTTCGATCAAGGGCTAATCAATCGGCGGACGGTTTTGAAGTCCGCTTACGCTCAATTTCTCTTCCTCATGTCGGGCGCCGACCACGATCAGATGGACCGGATGCGGTCCTATCTGACCAACATGTGCACCGGCTGGGATGTCGAACAGGTGAAGTCGATCGTCGGCGAGACACTTCACGACATCGTCAACCCGTTGGTCTTCGCCGAAGCGGCCGAACTCATCGCCGATCACAAGCTGTGTGGCCGGGATGTGGTCGTGGTTTCGGCCTCTGGCGAGGAGATTGTCGCCCCGATCGCGCGTGCGCTCGGAGCCACCCATGCGATGGCCACCCGGATGGTCGTCGATGACGGGAAGTACACCGGAGATATCGCGTTCTACTGCTTCGGCGAGGGCAAGGTGCAGGCGATCCGCGAACTCGCCACCCGCGAGGGATATGCACTCGAGCACTGCTACGCCTACTCCGATTCGATGACCGATCTGCCGATGCTCGAGGCGGTCGGACATCCGACCGTGGTAAACCCGGATCGCACATTGCGCAAAGAAGCGGCGACGCGAGGGTGGCCGGTGCTGACGTTCACCCGGCCGGTGTCGCTACGGGACCGCATTCCGGCCCCGTCCGGAGCCGCCATGGCAACCACCGCCGCGGTCGGCGTGAGCGCCCTGGCGGCTGGCGCGCTGACGTACTCACTGCTGCGGCGCTTCGCCTTCTGATCCGGCTGCGTAACGATCTGGAGTCGCGCCGAATTTGCCCCTTGATGTGACCGCGGTCACGGAGTACAAAGGAACCACGGAAGCTTGGTTAGGCCAAGGCCGAGCCGGAAGAGAAGGCTCGGATCTCCCGAACCCGGCTCCCCAGCACGGATCCCGGCACCCACGCGGAGCACATGCCGCGGAATAGGCAAAAGTGTTGCGGGCCTGCGTAATTGCGATAGCGGACGGCGGGAATTCCCTGACGGCCCCTTGGGTGGGGTTGCAGTCGAAGCGCATCGACAAGACGCCGAGGCCACCCACGCAACCCATCAGAGCACGCATGGTAACCGGAGTCCGTGCTAGCGGGCGGCGAGCCGAATCAGTTCGGATCGTCGCCCGCTTTACTTTGCTGTACACCCTCGCCGACGCTCCCCGTGGCGATGGCCAGCGCCTCCCGCGCACCGTCGCGCAGCGCGCGACAACTCATCAAGATCCAGGCCGTCAGGCCGTCGGGCGTCCCGGACGAGAAGCCGCGCGCGGCCGCGCGGTAATCGCCGGACTGTCGCATCCAGTAAAGCTCCGGCACGCCCAGGCCATGCGGATCCAAACCGCTCGCGATCGTGACCAGTCGCGAAACCGCCCGCGCCACCAGTCCGTCGGCGGTACCGAAGGGCGCCAAGGTCAGGAGTTCACCGTGCACGACGGCGGCAAGCACCGGCGCGGGCACGCGGGTCCCACCGGTCACCACGGCTGCCAGCAGTTCAAGGCGACGGCCGACGCCGGCGTCCGGGCGTGGCCGGCCGAGGCCATCGTCGTCGGCGATATCGGCCGCGGCCAGCGCATGCAGCCGTGCAATGGCCTGTAGCGGGGCGCGTTGCCAGACCCCGACCAGTGCGGTCGCGCCGCCCTCCAGCGCTTCCGATACCCGCAAGGCCCCCGCGAGGATCGGGTCCTGTCCCGCCTCGGACAACTGCAGGGAGCCGCCGTCGAGCACGGAAGACGCGCGCGCTGCGCGCAACGCCGCCTCGGCAGCGTTCGCCGGCCATCCGCGAAGGTTGGCACGATGCCGGTGTGCGCGTCCCAGTGCCTCACCGGCCTCGGCGCCGGCTTCGGCAACTCCGGGCAGCCGGGCAAGCGGGTCCAGCGGGTCGGCGTCGGTCACGGCAGCACACGCTAGCCGACCGCTGGACCCGTCAGCCACGACGTTCGGCGCGCCCGACGCGCCGCCCGCGGAGCAGGCTGTGACTTGCCGTCCTGATCATCGAGATTGGTGACTACGCTCACAGATATGACAGGCATTTCGACGCAGCACACCGACGTTCCGTCCGTCTATCCCCCCTCGGATGAATTCGCCGCGCAGGCCAATGCGACCGAGGAGATGTACCGCGAAGCCGAGTCCGACCGGCTGGCGTTTTGGGCAAAGCAGGCCGAGCGGCTGGCTTGGGACACACCGTTTTCGGAGGTGCTGGATTGGTCGGAGGCTCCGTTCGCCAAGTGGTTCATCGGCGGCAAGCTCAACGTCGCCTACAACTGCGTCGACCGCCACGTCGAGGCGGGCAACGGTGACCGGGTGGCGATCCACTGGCAGGGCGAACCCGTCGACGACACCCGCGAGATCACGTACGCGCAGCTGCAGGCCGACGTGTGCAAGGCCGCCAACGCGCTCACCGAGATGGGCCTGGTCGCCGGTGACCGCGTCGCCATCTACATGCCGATGCTGCCCGAGGCGATCGTCTCCATGTTGGCGTGCGCACGGCTGGGCGTCATGCATTCCGTCGTCTTCGCGGGTTTCTCCGCGACCGCGCTCGCGGCCCGGATCGAGGATGCCGAAGCCAAGCTGGTCATCACCAGCGACGGGCAGTTCCGTCGCGGCCAGGCGGTGTCGCTGAAGGAGGCGGTGGACGAGGCCTGCCAGGGCCAGGAGTCCGTGGAGCACGTTCTCGTCGTGCGCCGCACCGGGATCGACACCCCGTGGACCGAAGGTCGCGACGTGTGGTGGCATGACACCGTCGAACCGGCATCGCCGGAGCACACGCCGGAGGCGTTCGATTCCGAACATCCGCTGTTCCTGCTGTACACGTCGGGGACCACGGGCAAGCCCAAGGGCATCATGCACACCACAGGGGGCTACCTGACCCAGACGTCGTACACGCACCACAACGTATTCGACATCAAGCCCGAGACCGATGTGTACTGGTGCACCGCCGACATCGGCTGGGTCACCGGTCACAGCTACATCGTCTATGGGCCCTTGTCCAACGGCGCGACACAGGTGGTCTACGAGGGCACACCAAACTCGCCGAACGAACACCGGCACTTCGAGATCATCGAGAAGTACGGCGTCACCATCTATTACACGGCGCCGACACTGGTTCGCATGTTCATGAAGTGGGGTCGCGAATTCCCGGATGCCCACGACCTGTCGAGTCTTCGGCTGCTGGGTTCGGTCGGTGAGCCGATCAACCCGGAGGCATGGCGGTGGTATCGGAATGCGTTCGGCGGCAACCGGACCCCGGTCGTCGACACCTGGTGGCAGACCGAGACCGGGGCAATCATGATCTCACCTCTGCCCGGCGTCACCGAGGCCAAACCCGGGTCGGCGATGAAGCCGCTTCCCGGCATCTCGGCGCTGATCGTCGACGAGGAGGGACGCGAGTTGGTGCCCGGCGCCGACGAGGCTGAGCACGTCACGGGTTATCTCGTGCTGGACAAACCATGGCCCTCGATGCTGCGCGGCATCTGGGGTGATCCGGAGAGGTACAAGGAGACGTACTGGTCGAGGTACGAAAAGCAGGGCTGGTACTTCGCGGGCGACGGCGCGCGGGTCGACTCCGACGATTCGATCTGGCTGCTGGGCCGCATCGACGACGTGATGAACGTTTCGGGACACCGGATTTCGACCACCGAGGTGGAGTCGGCGCTGGTCGGTCACTCCGGGGTTGCCGAGGCGGCCGTCGTTGGCGCCAACGACGAGACCACCGGCCAGGGCATCTGCGCGTTCGTCATTCTCGAGTCGCACGCCAAGCACCGCGACGACGATGAGATGGCCCACGAACTACGTGAACACGTTGCGAAGGACATCGGCAAGATCGCCCGGCCCAGGGAGATCCACGTCGTGCCCGAGCTGCCGAAGACCCGGAGCGGCAAGATCATGCGCCGACTGCTGCGAGATGTGGCCGAGGGACGTGAACTCGGTGACACGTCGACTCTGGTGGATCCCAACGTGTTCGAGGCGATCCGGGCCAGTAAGGCCGAGACCTGATCAGGCCGCCGGGGCGGCCCCGACCGGGACGAAGCCCGAGCCGGGTCGGTTCTTCGCGACGATGTCCGCCAGCTGCGTGTTGAACGACATGTTCACCGCGGGTGTGTGCAGCGGTATGTACTTGACGATGCAGGATGGCAGTTTTTCTGAGAACGCTCCGTGAATCATGCCCACAAGCCGATTGTTGACCGTGACCGGGGCGCCCGAGTCCCCCGGCCCACCGCACACTTGGTTGATGAACGTGCCTGGATCCTCGCCCGGACCCCACGTGACTCCACAGGAGTACCCGGTGCTGCGGCCCTGTTTGCATGCGATGTCGCCGGGAACGGGGTCAGGGCCGAGCCCGTCGATCTGGAATCCGTCGACGTTGTTGACGGGGCGCACCTTTTGCGGGTCGAACTTGATGACCGCATAGTCGAGGGCGTCGTTGCCGGCCACCATCGTGCCGAGCACACCGGCGTTTTCAGCGCCCTCGGCAGCCACTTGCGCACCCGGACCACCGCAGTGCGCAGACGTGAATCCGATCAGGTTGCCCCGGTTGTCATTGCCGATCGTGGTGAGCGTGCACAACGTCTCGCCGTTGACGACCAGCCCCGAACCACCGCCCAACGCCACGGGATCCTGGGCGTGAGCGAGCGCGGACGTCGATATCACCATCGCAATCAGGGTCACGACGACCACTGGAATCCGCAGGCGGCGGCCGCTGCTCCTCAAGTGAGAAACCTCCTCGACAAGCCCGACCTGCGTTCTATTCGACGCTGTCAGTCTACGGCGGCCGGCATCGTTTAGCCGCACGGCTCATGGCAACATGAACCGCAGACCGATATCAAATGCGGGGAGGAACTGTCCGTGAGTGATCGCAGGAATGGCGCGCCGACCACCGTGACCTCGATACCACTGGTCGATCCGCACGCTCCAAAACCCGACCCGTCTATCGGCGATCTCGTCAAGGATGCGACCGCGCAGGTGTCCACACTGGTGCGCGCCGAGGTGGAGCTGGCCAAGGCCGAGATCACCCGCGACGTCAAGAAAGGCCTCACCGGGAGCGTTTACTTCATCCTCGCCCTGGTGGTGCTGTTCTACTCGACCTTCTTTTTCTTCTTCTTCGCCGCCGAGTTGCTCGACACCTGGATATGGCGATGGGCGGCATTCCTGATCGTGTTCGGGGTCATGGTCGTGGTGACCGCGATCTTCGGTCTGCTCGGTTACCTCAAGGTGCGCCGGATCAGGGGTCCGCAGCAGACCATCGAGTCGGTCAGGGAGCTCCCCGAAGCGCTGACGCCGGGCCATGACAGGACCGCTGCGCAGATCGAGCCGACCGACCGGGGAAAGCCGGCCTCGACCGCTGACCCCTCAGGCTGGTAATGCCGCCTGACCCGTCGGTCGTTCGCATCGACGGTCCGTGGCGCCATCTCGAGGTGCACGCCAACGGAATTCGCTTCCACGTGGTGGAAGCTCACTCCCACGAGTCGTCCACCCCCGTCGCGGAACGGCCCCTGGTCATCCTGCTGCACGGATTCGGGTCGTTCTGGTGGTCATGGCGCCACCAGCTCAGGGGCTTGACCGGCGCCCGGGTCGTGGCCGTCGACCTACGCGGTTACGGCGGCAGCGACAAACCGCCCCGCGGATACGACGGTTGGACGCTGGCCGGCGACACCGCCGGGCTGATCCGGGCGCTGGGCCACAAGACCGCGACACTGGTGGGCCACGCCGAAGGTGGACTGGTCTGCTGGGCGACGTCTGTTCTGCACCCGCGGGTGGTCCGGGCGATCGCGGTGGTCAGCTCGCCACATCCGATCGCGCTGCGTGCCTCTGCGCTGACCCGGCGCGACCAGGGCCGGGCCCTGCTGCCGTGGATGCTGCGCTACCAGATGCCGCTGTGGCCCGAACGCTCGTTGACGCGCCACGACGGTGCGGAACTGGAGCGGCTGGTGCGCAGCAGAGCGAGCGGTAAATGGATTGCCTCCGAAGACTTCTCCGAGACGATCTCTCATATGCGCCGCGCGGTCCAGATTCCCTCGGCGGCGCACTCGGCGCTGGAGTACCAGCGTTGGGCGGTGCGCAGTCAGTTCCGCGGTGAGGGCCGGCGGTTCATGCGCTCGATGCGGCGGCCGATCAACGTGCCCGTGCTGCACCTTCGCGGCGACGCCGACCCCTATGTCCTCGCCGATCCGGTGTACCGCACACAACACTACGCACCGCACGGGCGCTACGTATCCATCGACGGCGCAGGACATTTCGCCCATGAGGAGGCACCGGACGCGGTCAACGACCAGCTGTCGCGCTTCGTCACACAGGTGTACGGCGCCTGATCTAGGTGACGCAGGCGCCGGTCGGTACCCGTTGAGTGGTGTTGAGCTTGTCGAGCTGACGCTCGACCTCCTCAGCGGTCAGGACAAAGCCGGTTTCGGCGTCGTCGACCGCTGCGCCGAACACCACGCCGAGTACCTGGCCGCTGCGGTCTATCATCGGACCACCTGAATTGCCTTGTCGCACATTACCCCTGATGGTGTACACCTGCCGCGTCACTGTGGTGCTGCGGTAGATGTCGGGACCGTTGAGTTCGATCGTCTCCCGTATGCGCGCTGGGGTCGCGGCGAAATCGCCGCCACCCGGATACCCCATCACCACGGCGTCGGTGCCGGTAGCGGCCTCGCCGTGGGCGAACTGCAGAGGCGCGGCTTCCAGATCGGGCACGTCGAGTATCGAGATGTCGGCCTGCGGGTCGTATGACACGACATACGCGTCGTACGTCCGGCCGCCGACTTCGACGGTGGCGCTTTCTGCTCCTGCGACAACGTGCGCGTTCGACATCACACGTTGGGGCGCGACGACGAATCCGGTGCCCTCGAGCACCTTCTGGCATCCCGGGGCAACACCGCGGATCTTCACCACACTCGGCCGCGTCGCCGCGATGACGGGATCGGCGGTCAGCGCAGCGTCGGGGGCGTCGACGGCGACGATCGGTGTGCGTCCGAACGGTTGCAGCACGTCGGGCAGGCCGGAGGTGTCCAGCAGCGCCGACAGCCGCCTTGGCACAGACCTCAGCCACGGTGGCGCGACGTCATCGACTTCCTTGAGCACCACCGAGCCACGCACGGCCGCGGCCAGGTTGGGCTGATCCGAGGTCTGTAGCGGGTAGGTCAGCATCCACGCGGCAACGAGCACCGCGACGATCTGTAGTGCAACGCCGATCGTCGAGTCCAGCGTCCGCATTCCCGGGTTGCGAATGGCGCCGCGCACCGCCCGGCCCAGTACCACGCCGGCGATCTCGCCGACGACCACCAGGGCGAGGATCAGGAACAACGTCACGAACAGTTTCGTGCGGGGACCGTCGATGTTGGCGACGACGTGCGGGGCCAGCAGCACACCGGCCACCGCGCCGAGAACCACGCCGACAAACGACAGCAGTGAACCCAATGCACCCGAGCGCCATCCCGAGATGGCGGCGATGAAGGCGACCGCGAGGACGGCGAGGTCAAGCCACTGCGACGATGTCATGGTTGGGCCCTACCCTAACCGGCAGCGTCGTGGCCGCGTCCGACCAGCGCCATCGCGTCGTCCAGTTCCCGGACGTCATCTGTGTTCCACGACTGTGACCAGCCGGCAACGTCGAGCATCGCCGAGATCACCTGCCCGGTGAACCCCCACACCAACATCTCGTTGAGCAGGAAGGCAGGTCCGGCAAGGCGACGCGTGTTCTCCTTGCGGTAGACCATGATTCGGTTCTCGGGATTGACGAAAGCACGGACGGGGACGCGGGCGACGACCGCTGTTTCGGACTCGTCGACCACGGCCACCGGGCCCGGGTCGGGCGAGTACGCGAGCACCGGAACGACGTGGAAACCCGACGGCGGGATGAACATCCGCTCGAGGGTGGCCAACGGTTGCAATCGGCCCAGGTCGAGCCCGGTCTCCTCGTTGGCCTCGCGCAGGGCGGTATGCACCGGTCCGGCGTCACCCGGATCGGCTGCCCCACCCGGGAATGCGGCTTGGCCGGCGTGGTGGCGCAGGGTGGACGCGCGCACCGTCACCAGCAGGTCAGCCTCGGTAGGACCGCTCCCCGACTGGGGGTCCGGCGGGCCGGAGAACAACACCAGCACGGCTGCGTCACGTCGTTGTCCGGTGACCGTGGCCTTGGCGTTGGCCGCGGTCAACATCGCAAGCACCTCGGGCGGTACCCGCCTTCGGTAGGCGCCCTTGATGTCCTTGGCGTTGTCGACCAGCGGCTTGAGCCACGGCGGAGCGGCATCAGGTTTGAGGGGGGCGAGTTCACTCCCGTCGAACGCCCAGCTCACCCCGGCTCTCCAATCGTGGGCCCTACCGCAGCGGCAATCTCGTCGGCGTCGGCGAAGGACCGCGGCAGGATTGCGGCAACGCTACCGTCCGGCCGCAGCACAACCGTCGCAGGCATGACGTTGGGAACCTTCAGTGCCGCCGCGATCCGCCGTCGGCCGTCCTGCAGCGTCGGGAGGTGTACGCCCAGCTCGGCCAGGCGCAGCAGCGCCGCCGTCTCGTTCTCGTCCTGATGCACCGTCAGCACGGTCACCCCGGGGCCGACCCGCTGCTGGTACTCGGCCATCGCGGGCAGCTCCTGGGCGCACGGCGCGCACCAGTAGGCCCACAGATTCAGCACGACGGTCCGGCCGGCGACGGCCTCGGCGACGTCGACGCTTGACCCGTTGCCCGCACATTCCAGCACGATCCCGCGCAAGGCGTCCGGGCCTTCGTCCTGCCCCGGGCTCCGGGCACGGCGCCAGGTCGGCGCGGGCACGCGGCCCGGCAAGCGCCTCGGCGGTGTCGCCGTCACGCCGGTCGCGCGATGCGCCAGGCCCGATCGAGCCCGTCTGCGACTCGTCGCCGCCGAGCTGGCCCCACAGGGCCGCGCCGATGGCAACCACCACAACCACCACCGCGACGGTCCATCGAGTCGAGGTATTCATCGGTGCGGTGTAGAGGCGGCTAGAGGCCGGCCAACGCCAGCAGGTGTTCGGTTTCGGGGCCTTTGACCAGAGGCGCCGCGACCAGCGGGTCGGTCGGGCCGGCCCCGAAGGACGGACAGTCCTTGGCCAGGACGCACACCCCGCAGGCGGGCTTGCGTGCGTGGCATACGCGGCGGCCGTGAAAGATCACCCGGTGGCTGAGGTCGGTCCATTCGCTGCGCTCGATGAGTTCACCGATCGCGTGCTCGACCTTCACCGGGTCCTCTTCGGCGGTCCACTGCCAGCGCCGGACGAGGCGGCCGAAATGGGTGTCGACGGTGATGCCGGGAATGCCGAACGCGTTTCCCAGGATGACGTTGGCGGTCTTGCGGCCGACGCCGGGCAGGGTGACGAGCTCCTCCATGGTCGCCGGCACCTGACCGTCGAACCGCTCGACGAGTTCGGCACCCAGCCGCATCAACGAGTTCGCCTTGTTTCGGTAGAACCCGGTGGGACGGACCAGTTGTTCGAGTTCCGCGCGATCGGCCTGTGCGTAGTCCAGTGCGGTTCGGTACTTCTTGAACAACGCCGGAGTCGTGAGGTTCACCCCTTTGTCGGTGCTTTGGGCGGACAGAATCGTCGCGACGGTCAACTCGAGTGGATTCGTGAAGTCAAGCTCGCAATACACGTGCGGAAATGCCTGTGCCAGCTCGCGATTCATTCGTCGAGCCCGGCGTATGAGACCGAGACGTGTCTCGCCGTCTCTTTTGCGGGCGCGCTTGGGCACAGTCACAGAGTCAGCGTACTGAGCGACCCCGACACAGGCGGTGCGGACCGGTGACAATTCGTAATCCCGCTGAGACCTTGGCCGTGTTTACTTCACCCTTGTGTCGTGGTTGCTCGTGGCGCTGATCCCGGGGTTGCTGATGATGGCAACTTTCGCGCTGGAGCGACTCGAAACGAGCCTTAGCCGCGACACGGTCACCGCGAGCGATGTCGCGGCTTTTCTCGAGCAAGCCGAGGCCGACGACGTCAACACACTTGCGCGCGACGGCATGAGCCACGCCATGGATTCACAGCATCGCCGTCTGCACGGGCAGGTTGCGATGCACAACGGCCGCGCGGCCGCCGCCCAGACCGTGGGTTTGCCCACGCGGGTATATGTTCACAGCGCGGTCAATCCTGAATTTCGGGCGACTCGCCAACCGAATCGTGTGTAGCGTGGGCTGGTCACGCTGGAGGCACAATGCCGACAACGTCGGCGGGGCCTACCTCTAGACTGATCCCAAATAGAGGTCGGCCTGCGCATGTCATATCACCTAACAGCTTAAGAGGGGCAACGTGGACGAGATCCTGGCGAGGGCCGGAATCTTCCAGGGAGTCGAGCCCAGCGCCGTTTCCGCGCTGACCAAGCAATTGCAGCCTGTCGATTTCCCACGTGGGCACACGGTGTTCGCAGAAGGTGAACCAGGCGACCGGCTGTACATCATCGTGTCCGGCAAGGTCAAGATCGGCCGCCGCTCCCCGGACGGCCGCGAGAATCTGCTCACGATCATGGGTCCGTCCGATATGTTCGGCGAACTTTCGATCTTCGACCCCGGCCCCCGGACCTCCAGCGCCACCACGATCACCGATGTGCGCGCCGTATCGATGGACCGTGACGCCCTGCGCGCCTGGATCGCCGATCGCCCCGAGATCGCCGAGCAGTTGTTGCGCGTGCTGGCCCGCCGGCTGCGGCGCACCAACAACAATCTTGCCGACCTGATCTTCACCGACGTGCCGGGCCGCGTGGCCAAACAGCTGCTGCAGCTGGCGCAGCGCTTCGGCACCCAGGAGGGCGGCGCGCTGCGGGTCACCCACGATCTGACCCAGGAGGAGATCGCTCAGCTCGTCGGCGCCTCCCGCGAGACCGTCAACAAGGCACTCGCCGATTTCGCGCATCGCGGCTGGATTCGACTCGAGGGCAAGAGCGTACTCATCTCCGACAGCGAACGTCTGGCGCGACGCGCCCGCTAGGAACGCAGGTAGTCCACCTGGGCTTGGACGCTCCATTCCGCTGCGTCCCAGAGTTTTTCATCGACGTCGGTGTACACGTGCTCGACGATCTGTCGCGCGGTGGCATCGTCGCCGAGTTCCCGTAGCGCTGACCGCACCTGCTCGAGCCGCTCCTCGCGGTGCGCCAGGTACATATCGCTGACCGCTTCCAGGTCGGCGAGATCCGGGCCGTGGCCCGGAAGGACCGTTCGATGTCCGACGCCCCGCAGCCGCTGCAGCGATTCCAGGTACTCCCGCAGGCTGCCGTCCTCCTTGTCGATCACGGTGGTGCCGCGACCGAGCACGGTATCGGCGGTCAGCACCGCGTCGTCGAGCAGAAACGAGACCGAGTCCGCGGTGTGCCCAGGGGTCGCCATCACCGTGATGCGCAGGCCCGCCGCCTCGATCACCTCGCCGTCGGTCAGCGGACCTCCGAGTCCCCTCAGGAAGCCGCTGCCCACCGAACGGACCACGGCGCCGGTGCGCTCGACGAGCTTGTCGATGGCCCCGGTGTGGTCCTCGTGCTTGTGGCTGATCAGCACCAACGGGATCTTGCCCAGACCCGCGATCAGTTCGATGTGCGCGTCGTCCTCGGGCCCCGGGTCGACGATGACCATCTCGTCGACGCCGGGCCGCCGCAGCACCCAGGTGTTGGTGCCCTCGAGGGTCAGGAGTCCGGGGTTGTCGCAGAGCAGCACCGCCGCGGTCGCCGTCACCGGACGGAGTTTCTTGTACGCGGGGTGCTCGAGGCTCACGCGACCTCCGCCCAATCGTCGCTCACGCGACCTCCGCCCCATCGTCGCTCACGCGACCTCCGCCCCATCGTCGCTCACGCGACCTCCGCCCCATCGTCGCTCACGCGACCTCGACGATCACTTCGACCTCGACCGGCGCGTCCAGCGGCAGCTCCGAGACCCCGACCGCCGACCGGGCATGCGCGCCGGCGTCGCCGAACACCTCACCGAACAGCTCCGAGGCGCCGTTGACGACTCCCGGTTGTCCGTTGAAGCCGGGCGCGGAAGCGACGAACCCTACGACCTTGACCACGCGGGTGACCGAATCGATGCCGACCAGCGCATGCACCGCAGCCAGGGCATTGAGCGCACACACCCGCGCCAGCGCCTTGCCGTCTTCCGGTGTGACGTCGGCGCCCACCTTGCCCGCCTGGACCAGGCTTCCCGCCTCCATGGGCAGCTGTCCGGCGGTGTAGACCAGATTTCCGGTGCGCACGGCGGGCACGTAGGCCGCCAACGGCGGCACCACGTCGGGCAGCGTGATACCCAGCTCGGCGAGTTTGGCCGAGGCGCTCACTTCGGCCGCTTGAGGTAGGCGACGTGCTGCTCACCGGTCGGTCCGGGAAGCACCGACACCAGCTCCCAGCCGTCCTCTCCCCACTGGTCGAGGATCTGTTTGGTCGCGTGCGTAAGCAGCGGGACGGTGGCGTATTCCCAGCGGGTTGATTCGCTCATGTCGCCGAGCTTATCGGGCAGCCAGCGGCACTTCGTTAGCATGCACGGGTGGGCACCACCTCTGATGACCGCGGCGCGGCCGGTTGGCCGTCCCGTCTGACCAAGGCGCGACTGCACTTCGTCACCGGTAAGGGCGGAACCGGTAAGTCGACGATCGCCGCCGCCTTGGCTCTAGCGCTCGCTGCGGGCGGCCGCAGGGTCTTGTTGGTCGAAGTCGAAGGGCGGCAAGGCATCGCGCAGCTGTTCGACGTGCCGCCGCTGCCTTACGAGGAAGTCAAGATCGCCACCGCAGACGGTGGTGGCACCGTCAACGCGCTGGCGATCGACACCGAAGCCGCTTTCCTCGAGTACCTGGAAATGTTCTACAACCTCGGCATCGCCGGCCGTGCCATGCGACGGATCGGGGCGGTCGAATTCGCGACGACGATCGCGCCGGGCCTGCGTGACGTGCTCCTGACGGGCAAAATCCGCGAAATCATCACCCGTGCCGAGAAGGGTAAGTACCCGGTCTACGACGCAGTCGTCGTGGACTCCCCGCCGACGGGACGGATCGCCCGGTTCCTCGACGTCACCAAGGCCGTCTCGCAGCTGGCGAAGGGCGGCCCGGTGCATTCGCAGGCCGAGAGTGTCGTCAAGGTGCTGCACTCCGACCTCACGGCGATCCATCTGGTGACCCTGCTCGAGGCGCTGCCGATCCAGGAGACGCTGGAAGCCATCGACGAGCTCAAGGAGTTGGGCCTGCCGATCGGCAGTGTCATCGTGAACCGGAACATCCCGTCGTACCTTCCTCCCGACGACCTGATCAAGGCCGCCGACGGAGTGATCGATGCCGACGCCGTACGCGCGGGACTCGACGATGCGGGAATCACACTGTCCGACAACGACTTCGCCGGTCTGTTGACTGAGACCATTCAGCACGCCACCCGAATTCGGGCGCGTGCGGAAAGTGCCGAGCAGCTCGATGCGCTCGACGTCGCGCGTCTGCAATTGCCACAGATCTCCGATGGCGTGGATCTTGGCAGCCTCTACGAACTCGCAGAAGCGCTCGCCCACCAGGGGGTCAGATGAGCACCACACCACCCGCGCTGGACATGGCCGCGATCCTGTCCGACACCTCCAACCGCGTCGTGGTGTGTTGCGGCGCAGGCGGTGTCGGCAAGACCACCACCGCCGCGGCCATGGCATTACGTGCCGCCGAGTACGGCCGCACGGTCGTGGTGCTGACCATCGACCCCGCCAAACGCCTTGCTCAGGCGCTCGGCATCGAGGATCTGGGCAACACACCGCAGCGGGTGCCGCTGGCCCCCGAGGTAACCGGTGAATTGCACGCGATGATGCTCGACATGCGCCGGACATTCGACGAAATGGTGATCCAGTACTCCGGACCTGATCGCGCACAAGAGATTTTGGACAACCAGTTCTATCAAACCGTCGCGACGTCGCTGGCCGGCACTCAGGAATACATGGCGATGGAAAAGCTGGGGCAACTGCTCGCCGAGGACCGATGGGACCTCGTCGTCGTCGACACACCCCCGTCCCGCAACGCACTGGACTTCCTCGATGCTCCAAAACGGTTGGGCGGCTTCATGGACAGTCGGCTCTGGAAGCTGCTGCTCGGTCCCGGCCGCGGCATCGGCAAGCTGGTGACAGGAGCGATGGGTCTGGCGATGCGCGCTTTGTCGACGGTGCTCGGCTCCCAGATGCTTTCTGACGCAGCCGCGTTCGTTCAGTCGCTCGATGCCACGTTTGGTGGGTTCCGGGAGAAGGCCGACCGAACCTACGATCTGTTGAAGCGACGCGGCACCCAATTCGTCGTGGTGTCCGCCGCTGAGCCCGATGCGTTGCGCGAGGCGTCGTTTTTCATCGACCGTCTCTCACAGGAGCACATGCCGCTGTCCGGGCTGATCCTCAACCGCACCCACCCGATGTTGTCGTCGCTACATGCCGACAAGGCGGACGAGGCCGCGGATGCGCTGGAGGCCGCAGATCCCGACTCGGTGACGGCGGCGGTGCTGCGGATCCACTCCGACCGCGCGGGAAGGTCCAAGCGGGAGATCAGGCTGCTGTCACGGTTCACCGGCGCCAATCCGCATGTGGCGATCGTGGGCGTGCCCTCGCTGCCGTTCGACGTATCCGACCTGGATGCGTTGAGAGCGATCGCCGATCAGATCACCGGCGAGACGGCTGCGGCGTGAGCCGCAATTGCGCTTCCGCCGCGTAGCGGTGAATCAAACAGGAGCCGCGTATCCGCTTTAGACCGCGCTGCGGTGCTTTCGCTGGGCGGCGAAGAACTCGGCCCAGGAAACCACCTCGGGGTGCTGCTTGAGCAGGGCACGGCGCTGACGTTCGGTCATGCCTCCCCACACACCGAACTCCACCCGATTGTCGAGAGCGTCGGCCCCGCATTCCAGGATCACCGGGCAGTGCCTGCAGATCACCGCGGCTTTGCGCTGTGCCGCCCCACGTACAAACAGTTCATCGGGGTCAGCCTGGCGGCAACGGGCTTGTGAAACCCAGGCAATGCGTGCCTCGGCCTCGGCGCCTTGGACGACACTGGGGGCAGTAGCGGTCATACTTGTCCTCCGAGCAGCGGGCCTCATACCGGACACACCGTTCCCCTTCGTTCCGGCCGCCCCCCGACGACGGCATACTCATCCGGTGTAGAACGCGCTAATGCGTGTCCTACGTCACGTTGCGATGCTCGAGTGTGACCTGCATCGCACTGTCAGGACAACTTATGTGGTCACGGCGCTTCTGCGCAATACGTACGCCCCCACTTTTTTGGGACGACCGTGCCGTCATTAAGCAAACTCTAAGCAAAATTGACGCGCGCGCAGGTAGACGGGCTAGCGTCCCCCGGCAATCGAAGGGCCGGAGCTGAGAATTTTGCCACCTGCCACCTGTAGCTACTCTGTACGCATGTCGGAACGCCCGCCGACGCCGCCTCCGGTTGCGGTGACGGTGATCAAGCTCGCGTGGTGCTGCGTATTGGCCAGCGTCGTCCTCGCGGCATTGATGTTTCCCGTGGTCGGAGGGTTCGGTCTGATCTCCAACCGGGCCTCGGACGTCGTCGCCAACGGTTCGGCTCAGCTGGTGGAGGGCGAAGTTCCGCAGGTTTCGACGATGGTCGACGCCAAAGGCAACGTCATCGCATGGCTATACACCCAGCGCCGGTTCGAGGTGCGCAGCGAGCAGATCGCCAACACGATGAAATTGGCCATCGTTTCCATCGAGGACAAACGGTTCGCCGAGCACAACGGCGTGGACTGGCAGGGCACGCTCACCGGCCTGTCGGGATACCTGTCCGGCAACCTGGACACCCGCGGCGGCTCGACGCTCGAGCAGCAGTACGTCAAGAACTACCAGCTGCTCGTGATCGCGCAGACCGACGCGGAGAAGCGTGCGGCCATCGAGACCACACCGGCCCGCAAGCTGCGCGAAATCCGCATGGCGCTGACGCTGGACAAGACGTTCACCAAGCCTGAGATCCTGACCCGCTACCTCAATCTCGTCTCGTTCGGTAACGGCGCGTTCGGCGTGCAGGATGCCGCGCAGACGTACTTCGGCATCAACGCCTCCGAACTGAACTGGGAGCAGGCGGCCCTGCTGGCCGGCATGGTGCAATCCACCAGCACACTGAATCCGTATACGAATCCAGAGGGCGCGCTGGCCCGACGAAACGTGGTGCTGGACACCATGATCGAGAACATTCCAGCAGAGGCAGCAGCATTGCGGGCGGCCAAGGAAAAGCCCCTCGGCGTCCTGCCGGTGCCCAACGAGTTGCCGCGCGGCTGCATCGCCGCGGGCGACCGCGCGTTCTTCTGCGATTACGTGCTCGAATACCTGGCGCGCGCCGGGATCAGCAAGGATCAGGTCGCCAGGGGCGGCTATCTGATCAAGACCACCCTCGATCCCGACGTGCAGGGTCCGGTGAAGGCCGCGGTCAACGAGATCGCCAGCCCGGACCTCGACGGCGTCGCCAGCGTGATGAGTGTGATCAGGCCGGGCAAGGAGTCCCACCCGGTGGTGGCGATGGCCAGCAACCGCACGTACGGGCTGAACCTCGAGGCCGGGGAGACCATGCAGCCCCAGCCGTTCTCACTCGTCGGCGACGGCGCGGGCTCGATCTTCAAGATCTTCACCACCGCCGCGGCGATGGACATGGGCATGGGTATCAACGCGCAGCTCGACGCGCCGTCGCGATTCCAGGCCAAGGGTCTGGGCAGCGGTGGCGCCCGGGGCTGCCCGCCCGCCACGTGGTGTGTGCAGAACGCCGGCAACTACCGCGGCAGCATGAGCGTCACCGATGCGCTGGCGACATCACCCAACACGGCGTTCGCCAAGCTGATCTCACAGGTGGGCGTGCAGCGCACCGTCGATATGGCGGTCAAGCTCGGTCTGCGCTCCTACGCGCTGCCCGGTACCGCCCGTGACTACGACCCGGAGAGCAACGAGAGCCTCGCCGACTTCGTCAAACGACAGAACCTGGGCTCGTTCACGCTGGGCCCCATCGAGGTCAACGCACTGGAGTTGTCGAACGTCGCAGCGACGCTGGCGTCGGGCGGCACGTGGTGCCCACCCAACCCGATCGCCGAGGTGATCGACCGCGACGCCAAGCCGGTGTCGGTGACCACCGAGACCTGCGAACAGGTGGTGCCGGAGGGCCTGGCCAACACCCTGGCCAACGCGATGAGCAAGGACGACACCGGCAGCGGCACCGCGGCGGGGGCCGCAGGCTCAGTCGGCTGGAACCTGCCCATGTCGGGTAAGACCGGTACGACCGAAGCCAGCCGCTCCGCAGGCTTCGTCGGCTTCACCAATCAGTACGCGGCCGCCAATTACATCTACGACGACTCGACCGCGCCGGGCGCGCTGTGCTCCTACCCACTTCGCCAGTGCGGCGGCAACGGCAACCTGTTCGGCGGCAACGAACCCGCCCGGACGTGGTTCACGGCGATGATGCCGATCGCCAATAACTTCGGTCCGATCTCGCTGCCGCCGACCGACCCCCGATACGTCGACGGCGCACCGGGCTCGAAGGTGCCCAGCGTCTCCGGCATGAGCGAGAGCACCGCACGGCAGCGACTGCGTGAGGCCGGTTTCCAGGTCGCCAATGAGGCCACGCCAGTGAACAGCACCGCACCGTACGGAGCGGTCGTGGGCACGTCGCCGACCGGCCAGACGGTGCCGGGGTCGATCATCACGATCCAGATCTCCAACGGCATCCCGCCACCACCACCTCCGCCACCGCCCGGTGCGCCACCAGGCGTTCCGCCGCCGGTCGGGTCGACGGTGGTCATGATTCCTGGGCTACCGCCCATCACGGTGCCGGTCCTCGGCCCACCGCCGCCTCCTCCACCACCGCCGGGGCTCCCGCCGCCACCACCGCCGCCGCCGTGATGACGCTGTGGTTTCGCCCACGCTGACGCGGGTGAAACGGGTCGCTGCGGCCGGCGGGCAGTAAGCTCTCGTGCATGTCCGCCTCTTCGATCCTGAAGACCGCCTCGGTTTTTAAAGGCACCGCCGCCGTCACCACCGGTGCGCTGGTCGCGGGTGTCGGCTACGCATCGCTCATCGAGCGCAATGCGTTCGCGGTCCGTGAAGTGACGATGCCGGTGCTGTCCCCTGGATCGTCGCCGCTGCGGGTGCTGCACATCAGCGATATCCACATGCGCCCTCAGCAGCGCCGCAAGCAGGACTGGCTGCGCGAGCTGTCGCGGCTGCAGCCCGACTTCGTCGTCAATACCGGCGACAACCTGGCCCACCCCAAGGCCGTGCCCGCGGTCGTGCAGGCACTCGGCGACCTACTCTCGGTGCCGGGGGCGTTCGTGTTCGGCAGCAACGACTACTTCGGGCCGAAGCCGAAGAACCCGCTGCACTATGTGACCAATCCGCACCGCCGCCTCCACGGCGAGCCGCTGCCCTGGCAGGATCTGCGCGCAGCGTTCACCGAGCGGGGCTGGTTGGACATGACACACACCCGGCGTGAGTTCGAGGTGGGTGGCCTGGCGATCGCCGCTGCGGGCGTCGACGACCCGCATCTCAAGCGTGACCGCTACGAAACGATCGCCGGTGCCGCCAACCCCGCGGTCAACCTGCGGTTGGGACTGACCCATTCCCCCGAGCCGCGCGTACTGGATCGCTTCGCCGCCGATGGCTATCAGCTGATCATGGCCGGCCACACCCACGGCGGCCAGCTGTGCCTGCCGTTCTACGGCGCCGTTGTCACCAACTGCGACCTGGACCGGTCGCGGGCCAAGGGCGCCTCGCGCTGGGGCGCGCACACGCAGCTGCACGTTTCCGCGGGCATCGGCACGTCGCCCTATGCGCCCGTGCGGTTCTGCTGCCGCCCCGAGGCCACGTTGTTGACACTGGTCGCGGCACCGATCGGCGGCCATTACGAAGGCATCCGGGAGGGCCAGTCACACCCGAGCGTTTCGGTGCGCTGAGCGAGAACGCGCGTCGACTACTGCGGTGAATGACGGAAACGCAACATCCAGTGCCAGCCGTGGCCGGCCGCGTACGTGGGCGGACAACGCAGTCCGGCTGATCGAGGCCGACACGCGACGTAGCGCCGATACGCATCTGCTCCGGTACCCGCTGCCCGCCGCCTGGCGTGACTTTCTCGATCCGGATGTGAACGTCGAGCTCTACCTCAAGGACGAGACCACGCACATCACCGGCAGCCTCAAGCACCGGTTGGCGCGGTCGCTGTTCCTGTACGCCCTGTGCAACGGATGGATCGATGAGAACACCACCGTCATCGAGGCGTCGTCGGGGTCGACGGCGGTGTCGGAAGCGTATTTCGCAGCGCTGCTCGGTCTGCGGTTCATCGCGGTGATGCCATCGTCGACCAGCGCGAGCAAGATTGCGCTGATCGAATCCCAAGGCGGCCGTTGCCATTTCGTTGCCGAGTCGTCACAGGTGTATGCCGAGGCCGAGCGACTGGCGGAGGAGACCGGTGGCCATTATCTCGACCAGTTCACCAACGCCGAACGTGCCACCGACTGGCGCGGCAACAACAACATCGCTGAATCGATCTTTGATCAGATGGCTGCGGAGACGCATCCGATTCCCGAATGGATCGTGGTCGGAGCGGGCACCGGCGGCACGAGCGCGACGATCGGCCGGTTCATTCGATACCGGCGCTACCCGACGCGGCTGTGCGTGGTCGATCCGGAGAACTCCGCGTTCTTCCCCGCCTACGCTCAGGGGCGCAGCGACGTCATGACGGGGATGTCGTCGCGAATCGAGGGCATCGGCCGCCCGCGGGTGGAGCCGTCATTTCTTCCTGACGTGGTGGACCGCATGGTCGTGGTGCCGGACTCGGCGTCCGTCGCCGCGGCGTGGCACATGAGTTCGGTGCTGGGGCGACGGGTCGGCCCGTCGACCGGTACGAACCTGTGGGGAGCCTTCGGGATGCTTGCGGAAATGGTCGCCAATGGGCGCAGCGGCTCAGTCGTCACCCTGCTCGCCGACAGCGGCGACCGCTATGCAGACACCTACTTCTGCGAGGAGTGGCTGACCAGCCACGGCCTTGACCCCTCGGAATGGGTCGAAGTGCTGGTCGAATTCGAACGCTCCGGGCGCTGGCCCTGATCGTTGGGGCGGCCGGTGAGAGGCCCATCGGAAGTCAGGAACAGCCACAGCGCCGCCAGGGCAAAGAAACCCAGATATATGGAAGCGCCGAGCCCGGTCATTTCTCGCCTCACTTAATCGGTTTGTACCGTCAGTGTGCATAACGCCTCTGACAAGCCGTATCCATCCCGCGGCGTGTCGTGACGTACACCTCATGCCGTCCCGAATATGCCGCCCCGAATTCGGCACCGCGCAAACGCCCGTCGGCGTTTGGTGTCGTGGCACCCCGGTGCGATACGCTGTCGTGGCTTCACGCGGGGTGTGGCGCAGCTTGGTAGCGTGCTTCGTTCGGGACGAAGAGGTCGTGGGTTCGAATCCCGCCACCCCGACTGGTTTGTACTGATCAGAGGGACGACGCCGCCGCGTGTCACTGGATCGGTCACGTGCTGACGAACTGCGCTGCGCCCTCGACTGATTCGCCGCCGGGGCCCTTGCCCTTGAACTGACTCATGTAGAGGGCATGGTAGAAGCCGCCGGCCGCCATCAACTCGTCGTGGCTTGCCATTTCGACGATCGCGCCGCCGTTGAGCACCATGATGCGGCTGGAGTTGCGGATGGTGGCGAGCCGGTGGGCGATGGAGAAGCTGGTCTTGCTGTCCATCAGCTTGCGCATGCCGTCCTGGATGAGCTTCTCGGTGCGGGTGTCGACGTTCGAGGTCGCCTCGTCGAGGATCATCATTTTCGGATTGGCCACCATCGCCCGCGCGATCGTGATCATCTGGCGCTGGCCCTGACTGAGATTGGCGCCGCGCTCGGCGAGCATGGTCTGGTAGCCCTGCGGGAGGCCGAGGATGAATTCGTGCGCGTTGGCCTTCTTGGCCGCCTCGATTGCATCCTCCTCGGTGGCGTCCTCGCTGGCGTACAGCAGGTTGTTCATCACCGTGTCGGTGAACAAGAAGGCCTCCTGCAGCACGACGCCGATCTGCTTGCGCAGGCTGGCCTGGGTGAGCTTGGCCAGGTCCTGCCCGTCGATCAGGATCCTGCCCGCGGTGATGTCGTAGTACCGGGTCAGGATGTTGATCAGCGTGCTCTTCCCGGCGCCGGTCGGTCCGCAGATGCCGATGCTCTCCCCCGGCGCCACGTCGAAGGTGTTGTCCCGCAGGACCAGACTGTGCGGAACGTAGCCGAAGTCGACGTGCTCGAACTCGATCCGGCCGCCCTTGAACTCATAGTCGACCGCGTCCGGCGCGTCCTCGACATCGGGGTGCTCGTCGATGAGCCGGAACACCCGGTCGCCACCGGCAGAGGCGTTCAGCGACGTGGTGATCAGGTTGGCCATCTCGGCCAGCGGCGCGGACATCAGCGCCGCGTATCCGGCGAACGCCAGCACCGTGCCCAGCGTGGTGGAGCCCTCGATGACCAGGAACGTGCCTGCGACCAGCACCAGCACGTTCTGGATGAAGCTGACCGCCTGGGCGATCGGGAACTGCAACAGCGAGGCCATGAACGCGCGACGTCCGACGGTGTACACGCCGTCGACATGCTGTTCGTGTCGTGACGTCGCCCACCGGCCACGGTTGTTGCTGATGATCACCTTGTACCCGGACAGCGTCTCCTCCTGGAACGCGCTGACTTCCCCCAGCGTCTCCTGCAGTCGGTTGAACGCCGGGCCGGAGATCTGGGCGATCGCATAGGCGATGCCGATCAGCAGCGGGATCGCCAGGATCGCAACCACGGCCAGCTGCCAATTCAGCGCGATCATGACGGCGACGATCATCACGACCTGGATGTTGGCCCGCAGGATCTGGCTCAACGCGGTGGTGTAGAACAGCGAGATCACTTCGGCGTCGTTGGTGACGTTGCTGGACAGCTCGCCGGGGGTGTTCTTGAAGAAGAACCCCATCGAGAGCCGCTGCACATTGTTGAAGAGGTCGGTCTGAACGCCGTAGAGCGCCTTGGCCGCCAACCGCGCGAACATCCGGTCGGAGACGAAGCTGAACAGTAGGTACACCGCGCCGCCGATGACGCCGACGACCACCCAGTAGCCGAGGTCGTCTTTGCTGCCGCCCTGGGCGATCACGTTCATCCCGCGGCCGGTGGCGTAGGGGATCACGATGAGCCCGACCATGGCGATGACCATGAACACCGTCGCCAGCGCGGTCTGCAGGCGGTGCGGGCCACCGGTCATCCGCTTGACCAGCCGGACGATCGTGCTCGGGTGGACCACCTGCATCGGTGCTGTGCCTGCCGTGCTCTCGAGCGGTCACTGTGCGCCCTCCAGGTCCAGGCCCCCGGTGATGCCGCCACCGAGTTGGGACTCGTAGATATCGCGGTAAAGGGTGCTGGTTTGCAGCAATTCGTCATGCGTGCCGTCGGCGACGATCTCGCCGTGCTCGAGCAGATAGATGTGGTCGAGGTCGATCAGGGCGCTGATCCGCTGGGCGACATAGATGACCGTGGCCCCCTGCATGAACTCCGGGATCGCCGCCTGCACCCGGCCCTCGGTGGAAACGTCGAGGGCACTGGTGCTGTCGTCGAGGATCAGCACCCGTGGCTGCGGCGCCAGGGCCCTGGTGATGGCGAGACGCTGCCGCTGCCCGCCCGAGAAGTTGTAGCCGCGACGCGCCACCGTGGCGCCCCACTGGTCGGGCAGGCGCGAGACGAATCCGTACGCGTCGGCCGCCTTGGCGGCCTCGAACATCACGTCGTCCTCGGCGTCGGGTGCGCCGAACTTGAGATTGGCGCGCAGGTCGTTCTTGAACAGCACGGCCTCCTGCAGGGCGATGCCGACGATCCGGCGGAGGTCGCCCAGCGGGATGTCACGGACGTCGCGGCCGTCGATGGTGATCGCGCCGCCGGTGACGTCGTAGAACCGGGGGATGAGATTGACCAGCGCCGTCTTTCCGGCGCCGGTGGCACCGAGGAATCCGATCTGTTGACCGGGTTCGATCGTGAGGTTGATGTTCTTCAGCGCGGGCGGATCGTAGCTGCCGTCGGCGCGGCGGAACGCGAACGTGACGTCGTCGAACGCCACTCGCCCGCGGATCTGCTCGGGGTCGACCGCCGCCGCACCGTCGCGATCGTCGATCGTCGGCTCGGCCAGGTAGACGTCGATGATCCGGGCCGCCGACACATCGCCGCGCATTACCAGCGGCATCACCTGGGCCAGTAGCGCCAGCGGCGTGATGATCAGCCCCATGTACTGGGTGAACGTGCTGACCTCTCCGACTGACAGTCCGGCGTCGGCGAGCACGTTTTCGCCGCCGACCCACATCGCGAGGACGATCGCGAACTGGCCCAGCCCGGTCAGCAGTGGCGCCATGAACGCGACCCGCCAGGCGGCCTGGTACTCCGGGCCGCGCAGCACCTGCGCACGGCCCTCGAATTTGCGCATCTCATGGTGCTCGCGCACGAACGCCTTGACGACGCTGATGCCGGTGAGGTTCTCCTGGAAAGTCTTGTTCAGTTCGTCCAGCGCACGCTGACGCTTTCGGTAGGCGCGGTCGATCGCGGGCACCAGCACCGCCATGATCGCCAGCACGGTGAGGATCACCACCGCCACGATCCAGACCAGGTTCGGGGTGTTGATGACCGCCATCGCGATGGTGAGCAGCAGCAGAAATGGTGCGAGCGAGCCGAGCAGGATCGTGTAGAGGACGGCGTTCTGGACGTTGACGACGTCGGCGTTGAGCCGGACCATCAGATCACTGGTCGGGCGGTGATCGAAGTTCTCGAAAGAGTAGTGCTGAACCTTGTCGAACACCTCGCTGCGCAGGTAGTAGGCAACGCCCTGGGAGAAGAACACCGCCTGGGAAGCGGCGATGGTCATCGCGGCACCCATGGCCACGGTGAGCACCAGCATCCAGAGCCCGACGTCGAGGGCGGCCTCCGAGTTGCGGGCGACCATCCCCTGGTCGACGAGCTCCTTGATCAGCGATGCGTAGGCCACGATGCAGATCGCAGCCACCAGCATCGCCAGTTGAGAGATCACGAACCGTATCTTGTAATCGCGGATCAGCCCGAAAATCTTCAGGATTGATGTCGGCATGGGCTTGTACCCCTGTCTGCGCTGACCCCGGACAGACAGAAGGCTAACCGCAACCACGAGATGAGGCAGGCCAATGCGCGCCGCACTTCCACCGCTTTGGCCCATCGGTGGCAGCAACGACGGTGGTCCGCACGCCCTGACTGGCCCGACCGAACCGGAGGTCAGGAACTCGGCGTACAGGCCACCCGGAAAAAGGTATGTAGCCGAGGGGCGACAGGTATGAGCAAGTCCAAGCGCACGATCAGCGGCCGCACCGTCGTCATCACCGGCGCGGCATCGACTTCGGTGGTGTCGTCAACGGGACCGGGCGTACCTGCCAATCCTCGTCGACCAAAGAGAAGGCGGCACCTCGTCAATACCTCGAGCGTGTACGGCCTCATGAGTGCTGCCGAACCAAAGCGCTTACCGCTCAGCGAAGTTCGCGGTGCGCACCGATCCGGTGGCTAGTGAGCCCGGTGGCTTGCCCGTTGTGGTCGAATTCCCTTACCTGCACGTTTGACCCGAGTTGAACCCGGGGAATCTAGAGCCCGTGACGTTGCCATCGACTTTGGTCGAACCTGCCCTGCCCCGCGCCGCCGGACCCGTATCGGCGACGGTTCTGGACACCATCGCGCATCAGCGCCCGGGCTTGCATGTGCAACCGATCGACGTTCCCATCAATGAAGCGGATCCCTACGGCCTGGACCTGCAACTCGCGCTGTACGTCTGCTACGAATTGCACTACCGCGGCTTCCATTCGGTCAATCCGCGCTGGGAATGGAATCCGACGTTGCTCCAGGTGCGCGGACGCCTCGAGGACGTCTTCCTCGAAGCGGTTCGTCGTGACGTCGGCGACATAACAGCCGAGGACAGCGCCGCAGCGGAAATGGCGGCGATTTCGCGGGAGCCGGTCGACGGCGATGGCCCGTCCTTTTACCTGCGTGACAACGGTACCTGGGAGCAGATGCAGGAGTACTTCGTGCACCGCTCGCTGTATCACCTCAAGGAAGGCGACCCCCACGCTTGGGTGATCCCCCGTCTATCCGGACAGGCGAAGGCGGCTTTCGTCGCGGTCGAATTCGACGAGTACGGGGCGGGCCGCGGCGATCGGGTCCACCAGCACCTCTACGCCGAGTTGATGGACGCCGCCGGACTCGATTCCACCTATCTGGGCTACCTCGACCATGTACCTGCCGATGCGTTGGCGTCGGTCAACCTGATGTCGCTGTTCGGGCTGCACCGCGAATTGCGGGGTGCGGCGATAGGCCATTTCGCGTCCACCGAGATCACGTCCTCGCCGGGTTCACGACGGCTGGTGGACGCACTTCGGCGGATGGACGCACCCGAACCGTGCGTGACGTTCTATTCCGAACACGTCGTCGCGGACGCCGTTCACGAACAGGTGGTGCGTACCGAGGTCGTCGGCGATTTGATTGCACGCGAACCCCAGCTGGAGGACGACGTCGTGTTCGGGATCAGGGCACGCGACGTCGTCGAAGACCGCCTCGCCAACCACGTGATGGAGTGCTGGGCCGAGGGCCGCTCGTCGCTACGGCGACCGCTGCGCTGACGCCTTCGTACCCGCGCGGCACCGGTGGCTGGTATCGCACATCGGAAAGTCCTTGCTGCGTCGGCATGTACAGATCGCGACCATGAATCGGTCTGATTCCACGACGCTGCCGTTTGGCAGCTCGATCCGCACCGGACCCTCCACCATCACCGGGCCGGAAGGGACGATGCGCACAGTCCGTGCCTGCGTATCGGTCACAGCCGTTCCGCCCTTATCACCACGAGCTCTTCCTCGCGCCGACCGGATTCCAGCCTGCCGGTTTCCTCGAGCCAGGCGGCCCGCGACTCCAGGACAGGCCCGAACGGAATCCACTGGTAGGCGAATACTTCCGCGTCCAGTCCGGCCTCAGCGAGCGCGGCCAGCGTTCGACGGGGAACCGCGAACTCGGACTGCACCATCAGAAAGGTGCCGCCGGGAGCCAGCATATCGGGTACGGCCGCGCACAGCGGGTCGAGGACCAGGCGGCCGTCGTAGCCGGCATCCCAAGCGCGCGCCGGGCCGATGTCGTGCGGGATCGGTGCGCACGCGATGTCGGGATCGTGCGGAACATACGGCGGGTTGCAGACGACGAGGTCGTACGGACCGAACTCCATGGCGCGCGCCCACGAGCCCAGGTGCACATCGACACTGACCCCGGCGCCCAGGGCATTCATGCGCGCGCACCGGACGGATTGCGGACACACATCGAACGCCGAGACCTGCGATGCTCTCTGTTCGCCCGCGGCAATCGCCACGGCGCCACTCCCGGTGCACAGGTCGGCCACCCGGCGGCCGAACGCCAGCGCGGTCTTCTCCATCACATCGATGAGGAAGTGAGTGTCTTCCTGCGGGGCATAAACGCCCGTCGACGCGATCGATCCACTGGGCGCATCGGTGTAAGCGATTGTCACGCATAGACCTTTCGATAAACATTCGCCGCGCATGGCAGCACTGCCGTGGATTAATGCCCGGTATCGGGGCCGTTAAACCGCCGCCAGCGGTTTCGCGGCGCTTTCATTTGGGCACACCGAGCCAGTGCAGGTTTCCGACGTCACAGCGTTGCCCGTCAAGGTCGGTGCCGCGGTTCGCGGCCGTCGCCTCTTCCATCCCGTCGGCGTGCTGGCAGCGGGCTGTTTGGAGCGAACGGCGCTGGACAGCACCGGACTGCCGATGAGATCCTGCGACGTCATCGCGCGGGTCTCGAAAGGGATCGGCATCCCCGGGGCCCGGCCGGATATCGCGGGGTTGGCGTTTCGCATCCCACCGCCCCAGGATCTGCGATCGTGTGGACCCTGGGATGTGCTGCTGGCATCGACCGTCGCTCGTAGCCGCATCGTCCTCGCCCCTGTCACCTCCTGGTCGGGCGCCACGTTCTCCAGCGTGATGCCGCTGCGCTATCACGGCCGCGTGTGGTGGTTGCGGGCGCGCCTGGCGACCCGGATCAGCACCGAAGGTCTCGCACTGGACACCATCGAGTCCGAAATCAATTCCAGTGGAATCCAATTCGACATCGAGCAGGCAGCGGGCAGCGGCGAATTCCACGCGTTGGCGCGGTTGACCCTTCGCCATGTCGACCCCAGCCAGGACGACATCGCATTCGATCCCACACTGCACCGTGACTGCGACGTCCAGCCGCTGCCACGATGGCTCGCCGACTTCCGGCGCGCGGCCTATCGACGCAGTCGTGAAGGACGCGGAGCGCAGTAGCCCCTCAGGCGGTGGGCTCGCCTTCGGTATCAGCGACATCGGGCACCTGCTCGCGGGTCGCCATGCCCCCTTCGCCGCCCTCGTCGGTTGGGCCTGGACGTCCGCCCTTCTTCGTCTCGTCGTCTGCTTCGTCGTCGTAGATTCCCTTGCCCTTAGGCATGATTGGCCTCTCAATCTGGCTAGCTTCGGAGCTTCTCCAACAGGGATCCGGCCGCTTCTTTGAGGAACAGATCTTGACCCTCGTCGCCGATTTGCACAAGGGCGATATCGGTGAATCCGGCTTCGGCGTACTCACCCACCGCATCGACGATTGCGTCGAGATCCGGCCCGCACGGAATTGATTCGGCGACATCCTCAGGCCGCACGAACTGGGTGGCGCCGTCGAAGCCGGCCGTCGTCGGCAGATCGGAGTTGACCGCCCAACCGCCGCCGAACCAACGGAATTGGTCATGCGCCCGCGCAACGGCGGTCTCGCGGTCGGGGTCCCAGCAGATCGGGATTTGTCCGATGACCCGCGCCTGGCTGGGCAGCCCGGTGGCACGCCTGGCGTCATGCCAGGCATCGACGAGGTCTTTGTTGGGTTCGACCGCGATCAGATGGTCGGACAGCGGTGCGAAGGTCTGCACCGACCGCTCACCGGAAACCGCGGTGGCGATGGCCACCGGCGTCTTCGGAAGATCCCAGAGCCGGGCCGAGTCCACTTCGAAGTGCTCGCCCTTCCAGTCGACGAGCTCGCCGGTGAACAACTCGCGGATGATCTGGATCGCCTCGCGCAGCATCTCCTGACGCCGGGCCACTGTCGGCCAGCTCTTGCCGACGACGTGTTCGTTGAGGTTCTCGCCGCTGCCGAGCCCGAGCGTGAAACGGCCGTCGGCCAGGATCTGCAAGGTTGCGGCCTTCTGCGCGACGACGGCGGGGTGGTAGCGCATCGTCGGGCAGGTGACGTACGTGAACAGCTCGACCTGCTCGGTGGCGTGGGCAACGGCACCGAGCACCGACCACGCATAGGGGGCGTGCCCCTGTGACGACAGCCACGGAAAGTAGTGATCGGACGAGACCTCGAAGTCGAAGCCCGCGCGTTCGGCCGAAACGGCATAACGGACAAGATCTTTAGGTCCGCTCTGTTCAGTCATCAGGGTGTAGCCGAAGCGCGTCATGACGGTCGGGTACCCGGGTACCAGACGCCGAAACGGCTACAGCCTGGCCTTGACGGCCGCAGAAAGTCGGGAGCCGTCGGCCTTACCTGCGGCGATTGCGGTGGCTGCCTTCATCACCTGGCCCATGTGCTTCATGCCGGGCCGCTCACCGATCTCCTCGGCTACCTGCGCAATGGCGGTGTCGACCACATCGGCCACTTCGGCCTCGCTGAGCGGAGTCGGCAGGTACTCCTCGATCACTCGTGCCTCCGCGTGCTCGTTCGCGGCCAGCTCCCCTCGACCGTTCTGCGTGTAGATCTCCGCAGCCTCCGCACGCTTCTTGGCCTCTTTGGAAAGCACTTTGATCACGTCTGCATCGGACAGCTCCCGCTGCCCTTTGCCTGCCACTTCCTCGGTCTGGATCGCGGCGAGCAGCATCCGCAGCGTCGCAGTCCGCAGTTTGTCCTGCGACTTCATCGCCGCAGTGAGGTCTGCGCGCAGCCGCTCCTTGAGTTCTGGCTTCTCCGACATGCCGCAAACCTACGCTCTGCGAGGGTCGGAGATGTTTGTCAATTCGCACCATGATCGACAGGATGGTGGCCATGAGCACCGAGGCAGGCAGTTCCGGTACGGCCGGTTCGCCGCCACCGGGCTACGGGCTGCCGGGCTATCCGCCTCCCGGATACGCGCCCCCGCAGGGCTACGGGCCGCCGCCGGGCTACGGACCGCCGCCGGGCTACGGACCGCCGCCGGGCTACGGACCGCCGCCGGGATACCCCCCTGGCTACGGTGTCCCGCCGATGCCCCCCGCGCTCAAACCCGGCGTCATCCCGCTTCGACCGCTGACCCTCTCCGACATTTTCAACGGTGCGGTCGCCTACATCCGCGCCAACCCGAAGGCGACTCTGGGATTCACCACCATCGTCGTCATCGCAACCCAGCTCGCGGCACTCGTGCTCGCGGTGGGCCCACTCGCCGTCACCGGACAGCTCGCACGGTCGTTCTCGGGTGGGGGTGAGCAGGTGTCGACCGGTGTCTTGTTGGGCTCCTCACTGTCGAGCATTGCCGGCGCCGCGGCGACCTGGTTCACGGCGATCCTCTTGAGCGGAATGCTCACCGTTGTCGTCGGCCGATCCGTGTTCGGCGCCGGCATCACCATCGGCGAGGCATGGCAACGGCTCAAGGGTCGGGTCTGGGCCCTGATCGGCTTGGCGCTTCTCGAGACTGTCGGCATAGCGGTGCTCGTCGCTGTCGTCGTCGGCCTCATCTTCGTGATCGGGGCCGCGGTGAACGGCACAGCCGCGGTGATCTTCGGCCTACCTCTGGGGCTGACGCTGGCGGCGGCGTTGGTCTACCTTTGGGTGAACCTGGCGTTCGCCCCACCGCTCATCGTGCTGGAACGCCTCGGCGTCTTCGCCGCCATCGGGCGCTCGTTCAGGCTGGTGAAGAACGACTTCTGGAGGGTGTTCGGCATCCTGGCGCTCGCGACCATCGCGGTGCAGTTCATCGCAGGCGCGGTGACGGTCCCGTTCAGCTTCGGCGGTCAGCTCCTGCTGATGGGGGCCTCGTCCACGGCGATGACGCTGCTGGCGTTCGTCCTGTTGTCGGTGGGCGGCGTCATCGCCCAGATCATCACTGCCCCGTTCAGCGCAGGTGTCACCGTGCTGCTCTACACCGACCGCCGGATTCGTGCCGAGGCGTTCGACCTCGTCCTGCAGACCGGCGCCGCATACGGTCCGGCCTGGCCATCCGATTCCACTGATCATCTGTGGCTGACCCGCCAAGCCTGACGTGCCGACGATAGACATCGACAGCGATGCCGCTCATGACGCCGCGCAGCGCGAACTGCAAAAACCCATCTACCCCAAACCTTCCCTGACCGAACGCCTCGTCGAGTGGCTCAACGAACTGGTCTACCGGCTCGCAAGCGCCGGCTCTTCGCTGCCCGGTGGCTGGTTCACGCTCTCGGTTCTGCTGATCCTGCTCGGGGTCGCGGCTGTGATCGCGATACGGATAGCGCGGCGCACCATGCGGACCAACCGCGACGGCAGCTATGCGCTGTTCGGCGCACACGAACTCAGCGCCGCTGAACACCGTGCCACCGCCGAACAGCATGCCGACGCAGGTAATTGGGCTGCGGCAATCCGTCATCGCTTGCGAGCCGTCGCCCGCCAGCTGGAGGACACCGGCGTGCTGAATGCCATCCCGGGCAGGACTGCCACCGAACTCGCGCGCGACGCGGGCAAGGCATTGCCCGCGCTGTCTGCCGAATTAACACAGGCCGCAAGCTCTTTCAACGACGTCACGTATGGCGACCGACCGGGGACGGAATCGGCCTACCGGATGATCGCCGACCTCGATGATCACCTGCGGTTCCGCACTCAGGCATCGGCCGAGGGCGGCGCCGTCGCCGCAACACCTGCCGGCTGGGCGGAGGTGCAATGACGAACGCGCTCAAAGCACCCGCACGACAGCGGCGGTGGAGCGCGGTGCGGTGGGTGCTGGTGTCGCTCGTCGTCATCGTCGGAATCGCCACCCTGACCACCTACCTGACCGCGCCGCGGCCCGGTGGCCCGATGGATCCGACGTCGACGTCTCGCGACGGCACGCATGCGTTGGTCTCGCTGTTACGCGAGGACGGCGTCGATGTCATCGAGGCACCAGACATCGCCGCGGTCGAACGTGCCGCGCGGCCAGACACACTCATCGCCGTGCTGCAAACCTTCCGGCTGCTCGACGAGGACGTGTTGCAACGGCTGCGCGACCTCCCCGGCGATCGGCTTCTGGTGTCGCCGACGTCGAGTACCCGTGAAGCGCTGGCTCCTCGCCTCCGCCTCGACCGGGTCGGTACCATTCGGCGGGTCCGAGCCGGCCTGCGATCTTCGGGAAGCCACCCGAGCCGGCGATGTTCAGTTCGGGGTGAGCGACAAGTTCGAGTCGGCCGGTGACTTTCCGATCACCAGCTGCTACGGGGGTGCACTGGTCTCCTACGCCGACGACGGGCGCACCGTCACCGTCGTCGGCAGCGGCGACTTCATGACGAACGGCGGACTCCTGGCAGACGGCAATGCCGCGCTCGCCATGAACCTTGCGGGCACCCATCCGCGCGTGATCTGGTACGCGCCGCAGCAGCGCGAAGGCCATTCAGATGCCGGCGTCGAGATCGCCGATCTCATCCCCGCCGGCCGTGCGCTGGATCATCTTCCAGTTGTGTCTGGCGATTGCGCTCGTTGCGCTGTGGAAAGGCCGGCGGCTCGGTCCGCTCGTCGCAGAGCGAATTCCCGTCGTGGTGCGCGCATCCGAGACGGTCGAGGGTCGGGGCAGGCTGTACCGTTCCCGGCGCGCCCGCGACCGCGCCGCGGATGCGTTGCGCACCGCCACGCTGCAACGGATACTGCCACGCCTTGGTCTCGCCAACAACGCCGAGCCGCCGGCAATCGTTTCGGCGCTGGCGCAGCGGTGCGGACAGTACCCACAGACATTGGCGCACAACCTGTTCGGTCCACCGCCGCAAAGCGACGACGACTTGGTCAATCTCGCCCGTGAACTCGACAACATCGAAAGGCAGGTCGCACAATCGTGACTCAGCCACCGGCAGGTAACACAACTCAGGGCGCCGCGGCGCCGGGCGATTCGGCGCGTAGTGCCCTGCTGGCGCTGCGCGCTGAGATCGGCAAGGCGGTCGTCGGTCAGGACGCGGTGGTCAGCGGACTGGTGATCGCGCTGCTGTGCCGCGGCCACGTGCTGCTGGAAGGCGTGCCCGGCGTCGCCAAGACACTGCTGGTCCGCACGCTGGCGGCCGCGCTGCAGCTCGACTTCAAGCGGGTCCAGTTCACGCCGGACCTGATGCCCGGCGATGTCACGGGTTCGCTCGTATACGACGCCCGCACAGCCGAATTCGAGTTTCGTGCCGGACCGGTCTTCACCAACCTCCTGCTGGCCGACGAGATCAACCGGACGCCACCCAAGACTCAGGCCGCGCTGCTGGAGGCCATGGAGGAACGACAGGTCAGCGTCGAGGGCGAAGCGCGCAGGCTGCCGGATCCGTTCATCGTCGCCGCGACGCAGAACCCGATCGAGTACGAAGGCACATACCAACTACCGGAGGCTCAGCTGGATCGCTTCCTGCTGAAGCTCAACGTTCCGCTGCCGCCGCGGGATCAGGAGATCACCGTCCTTCACCGGCATGCACGCGGCTTCGACCCTCGGGACCTGTCCGCCGTGCGTCCCGTCGCAGGTCCCGCCGAGTTGGCCGCGGGGCGGGCCGCGGTGCAACAGGTGCTCGTCGCCGACGAGGTGCTCGGATACATCGTCGACATCGCAGGTGCCACAAGGCATTCACCGTCGCTGCAGCTCGGTGTGTCCCCGCGCGGTGCGACCGCCCTGCTCGCGACGGCACGGTCCTGGGCGTGGCTATCCGGGCGAAACTATGTGACGCCCGACGACGTCAAGGCGATGGCGCGACCGACATTGCGTCACCGTATCCAGCTGCGGCCGGAGGCAGAACTCGAAGGCGCCAATCCGGACGGCGTGCTCGACGGAATACTCGCGGCCGTGCCGGTACCACGCTAGTGATCCTCACCGGTCGCGCCGGGCTGGTAGCACTGATCTGTGTGCTGCCGGTGGCGCTGTCCCCCTGGCCGGCAATCGCGTTCGTCGGCCTGCTCGGGTTGCTCGCCGCCGCGGTGACGTTGGACGTCGCCCTGGCCGCCGGCACGCGACAGTTGGTGTTCGCGCGCTCCGGCGATACCGCGGCGAGGCTGGGACAGACGGTCGATGCGGCTCTGGAGGTGCAGAATTCCGGGCGACGGCGGCTGAGGGGCCTGATCCGCGATGCGTGGTCCCCCAGCGCGAGGGCCGAACCCCGAATGCACACCGTGGATATTTCTCCAGGGCAACAGGTTCGGCTCGTCACCCGGCTGCGGCCAGTGCGCAGAGGTGACCAGAACTCGGCGTTGGTGACGGCCCGATCAGTCGGGCCGATGGGACTTGCCGGCCGGCAGGGTTCGCAGCCGGTGCCCTGCCAGATCCGGATCCTGCCGCCGTTTCTGTCACGCAAGCACCTGCCCTCGCGACTGGCCAGGCTGCGTGAGCTGGAAGGCAATACCCCGGTTCTGATCCGCGGTCAGGGCACTGAGTTCGATTCGTTGCGCGAGTATGTCATCGGCGACGACGTCCGGTCGATCGATTGGCGCGCCACCGCCCGGCGGGCGGACGTCGTGGTGCGGACCTGGCGGCCCGAGCGGGATCGGCGGGTGGTGATCGTCCTGGACACCGGACGCACGTCGGCCGGTCGCGTCGGCGTCGACCCCACCGCCAACGATCCCGGCGGCTGGCCGCGGCTGGACTGGTCCATGGACGCGGCGCTGCTCTTGGCCGCTCTCGCGTCGCGGGCGGGCGATCACGTCGATTTCCTCGCCCATGACCGGGTCACCCGCGCGGGCGTCTTCAACGCGTCGCGCACCGAACTTCTCGCGCAACTGGTCAATGCGATGGCGCCGCTGGAACCGGCGCTCATCGAGTCCGACGCGCGGGCGATGGTGGCCGCGATACAGCGCCGCGTCCGCCGCCGCGCGCTCGTCGTGCTGCTCACCGACCTGAACGCATCCGCGCTCGACGAGGGCCTGATGTCGGTCCTTGCCCCAGCTGTCGGCCAAACATCAGGTTCTGCTCGCCGCGGTCGCCGATCCACGGGTGGAAACGCTGGCTGCAGGCCGTGCGGACGCCGCGGAGGTCTACGACGCGGCGGCCGCCGAACGTGCCCGCAACGACAGGCGTTCGATGGCGTCGCGGCTGCGGGCCGCAGGCGTCGACGTGGTGGATGCACCGCCGGAGGAACTGGCTCCCGAACTGGCAGACCACTACCTAGCGATGAAGGCCACCGGCAGGCTCTAGCGCGTCGGCACCACGTCGGGCGCGTCGCTGATATCGCCCGTCTCTCCGACGGCCACGCCCTTGCGGCCGAAGTAGATCACATATGCGAGGAAGGCGATCTCGGCGGCCACGCCGATGGCAATGCGGGCGAACGTCGGCAGCGGCGACGGCGTCACCAGCGACTCGATCAGTCCGGCCACCAGCAAGACGACGACCAGACCCACGGCGACGGCGACCACCGCTCTGCCCTGCTCCGCAAGCACCTGCCCGCGCGGCCGGTGGCCCGGCGACACCACCGACCAGCCGACCCGCATCCCCACGGCCGCGGCGAGGAACACCGCAGTCAGTTCGATGAGCCCGTGCGGAGTGAGCAGGCCGAGAAAGATGTCGCCCTTGTCCGCACCGAACATGAAGCCCGCGATAACGCCGACATTCAGCGCGTTCTGAAACAGAATGTAGGGGATCGGGATTCCGCCCAGGATGGCGAACGCGATGCATTGAGCCGCAATCCACGAATTGTTGACCCACACCTGCAGTCCGAACGATCCCGCGGGATTCTCGCTGTAATAGGCGGCGAAATCGTGGTTCACCAATTGCTCGATCTCGCTTGGTGTCTTGATGGCCGCCTGAACCTCCTGATTGCCAGCGACCCACAAGGCGATCACCACCGCGACGAAGAAGAACGCGATCGCCGTTCCAAGCCACCATCGCCACGCGCGATACGCGACGACCGGGAAAGGACACCATCCAGAATCTGGCGAACTCGCTCCACAGCGGTGAGTGGGCACCCGTCACCACCGCGCGTGCCCGTGCCACCAGACCCGAGAGCCGCCCGATAAGGACCGCATCGGTGGACGAGCTGCGCACCATCGACAGGTGGGTCGACACCCGCTGGTAAAGATCGACCAGTTCGTCGACCTCGGCGCCCGTCAGCTTCCGCCGACGCTTGAGCAGCTCCTCGAGCCGCGCCCACGTCGGACGATGCGCCACCACGAACGCGTCGACATCCACCCCAAGAATCCTAGTAGCGTTGTCGGGATGGTCAGCCAGCAAGAACCAGTGGTGACCGGCGATGCGGTGGTTCTTGATGTCCAGATCGCCCAGCTGCCGGTTCGCGCGCTGTCGGCGATCATCGACGTCACCGTGGTGTTCATCGCCTACGTCATCGGCGTCGTGCTGTGGGCGGCCACGCTCACCCAGCTCGATCCGGCACTGTCGGGTGCGGTGCTCATCATCTTCACCGTCCTGACGATTGTCGGGTATCCGGTCATCTTCGAGACCGCCACTCGAGGCCGGTCACTGGGCAAGATGGCACTGGGCCTGCGGGTGGTGTCAGACGACGGCGGCCCGGAACGCTTTCGACAGGCGTTGTTTCGTGCACTGGCCGGCGTCATCGAAATCTGGATGTTCACGGGCGGGCCCGCGGTGATCTGCAGCCTGGCGTCGTCAAAAGGAAAGCGTATCGGCGACGTTTTCGCCGGAACGGTGGTCATCAGTGAACGCGCGCCGCGGATGACGCCGCCGCCGCCGATGCCGCCGCAGCTGGCGTGGTGGGCGTCAACCCTTCAGCTGTCCGTGCTACGCCCCGAGCAGGCCGAGCTTGCCCGCCAGTTCCTATCCCGTGCAACGCAATTGGATCCCGCGCTGCGCGATCAGATGGCGTACCGGATCACTGGCGATGTCGTCGCCCAGATTTCACCACCACCACCTCCGGGCGTGCCGCCGCAACTGGTGCTGGCCGCGGTGCTGGCCGAACGCCATCGAAGAGAACTCGCACGGCTGCAGCCGGTTGTTCCGCCACCCCGGTGGCCGGTGGTCCAGCGACCGGGTGCCGGGTATCAGATTCCGCCGCAACAGATTCCGCCACCTCCGGTGCCACCGCCATCATCAGATCCCGGCGGATTCGCGCCGCCCGGCTAGCCGCCCGGGGGCACAGCCTTGTTGGCGATCGAACGATATTCCGCCTCAACGGTATCGGAGCCCGACGAGCATCATGGTGGCCGCGATGAAGCTAGCGGCGGCGCACACGTGGTTCCACGCCGTGCAGCTGGACAGGTACGCCAGCCACTCCCGGGCCGCATCGGTCACCGGCGCCGGACTTCCGTCGGCGTCACCGTGGCGGTCCGACCTCCGACGTTGCATCGCGATAGTTTCCGATATATCGTCAACGTATCGGAAGCGTAAATCGCGCTTCCAGTCGAAAAACAAGGACATGACCATGAACACCCCCTTCACACCCCCTCAGGGTCCATTCGAAGGCCGCGGTTTCGGCTTCGGCTTCGGGCCCGGCTTCACCCCTGAAAACCGTCGTGCGCTGCACGAGCAGCGTCGACAAGCCCGTCGCGAGTTCCGCGACCACGTCCGCGAACACCGCGGCGACGCAGGTTTCGGACCGGGCTTCGGACCCGGTGGCGGCTTCGGGCCCGGCTTCGGGTTCGGACCCGGCTTCGGCCGTGGCGGTCGGCGCCCAGGCCCGCGTGGCGGCGGCCGCGGCAGGCGCGGTGACGTGCGTGCCGCCATCCTCAAGTTGCTCACCGATCGTCCGATGCACGGCTACGAGATGATCCAGGAGATCAACGAACGCAGTCAGCAGCTGTGGAAGCCGAGCCCCGGCTCGGTGTACCCGACGCTGCAACTGCTGGTCGACGAGGGCCTGCTCGTCTCCACCGAATCCGATGGCAGCAAGAAGCTCTTCGAGCTCACCGACGACGGTCGCGCCGCCGCCGAAAAGATCGAGACCGCTCCGTGGGACGAGATCACCGAAGGCGCCGACCCCGGAGCCGTCAGTCTGCGCAGTGCCGTCGGCCAGCTGATGGGTGCCGTCGCGCAGTCCGCGCACGCCGCATCGCCGGAACAGCAGCAGCGCGTCGTCGACATCGTCAACAACGCGCGCCGCGAGATCTACAGCATCCTCGGAGAGGAATAGTCACCCATGCGGAATAAGCCCGGCGGGAAGCGTGTACGGATTGTTTATGCAAACCTTCCCGCTGGGCTCTTTCAATGTCGGGCGCGTCGGCTACGGCGCCATGCAACTACCCGGGCCGGGTGTCTTCGGCCCGCCGCGCGACCACGCCGAGGCGCTCGCGGTGCTACGACACGCAATCGCGTTGGGCATCAACCACATCGACACATCGCAGTTCTACGGACCGAACGTCGCGAACCAACTGATCCGTGAAGCGTTGCACCCCTACCCCGCCGACCTGGCACTGGTCAGCAAGGTCGGCGCCAAGCGCGATGGCGCCGGGGCGTGGCTGCCCGCACAGGAGCCCGACGAGCTGCGTGCCGCCATCGAGGAGAACCTGGCGACGCTGGAGACCGACCGCCTTGCCGCGGTCAACCTCCGCGTCCACGACGAAGCCACCGATCCCAACTCGCCGGCCCCGGTCAATAGGGAACTGTTCAACCGCCAGCTCACCACGATGATCAAGGCCCGCGACGAAGGGCTGATCGGCGGCATCGGATTGAGCAGCATCGTGCCCGAGCATCTGCGAATCGCGTTGGACCGCACCGAGATCGTGACGGTGCAGAACGCCTACAACCTCGTCGACCGGACATCGCAACCGGTACTAGATGCCTGCATCGAGCACGGCATTTCCTTCGTGCCGTTCTTTCCACTCGGGTCGGCGTTCGCACCCGACAACCCCGTGCTCGGCCATCCCGCCGTCAGGAGTGAGGCGGCGAAACTCGGCCACACGCCCGCGCAGATCGCGCTCGCGTGGACACTGTCCATCGCGCCGAACGTGCTGTTGATACCTGGTACGTCTTCGGTGGCGCACCTCGAGGAGAACACGGCGGTCGCCGCCATCGAACTCGACGAGGACACCAAACAGCAGCTCGACGCCGCCGCCTAGTTCTACCTAGTCGACGTCGACCCAGTCGAGCGTGCGCTGCACGGCCTTCTGCCAGCCGGCATAGCCGGTCGAGCGCTGCTCGTCGCTCCACGCCGGGCTCCATCGCTTGCCCTCCTGCCAGTTGGCCCGTAGGTCGTCGGGGTTCTCCCAGAAACCGACGGCGAGGCCAGCGGCGTAGGCGGCTCCCAGTGCGGTCGTCTCTGCGACGACGGGCTTGACCACCTCGACGCCGAGAACGTCGGCCTGGATCTGCATGCACAGGTCGTTGGCGGTGATGCCGCCGTCGACCTTGAGCACCTCCATGTGCACACCCGAGTCGGCCTCCATCGCATCGACGACATCGCGGCTCTGATAGCAGATCGCCTCCAGCGTCGCGCGTGCCAGGTGTGCGTTGGTGTTGAACCGAGAAAGGCCGACGATCGCGCCGCGCGCATCCGAACGCCAGTACGGCGCAAAGAGTCCCGAGAACGCGGGGACGAAGTACACACCACCGTTGTCCTCGACCTGGCGCGCCAGCGATTCGCTCTCCGATGCGCCGCTGATGATGCCGAGCTGGTCACGTAGCCATTGCACCGCAGAGCCGGTGACGGCGATCGACCCTTCCAGGGCGTAAACCGGCTTCTTGTCACCGAACTGGTAGCACAGCGTGGTGAGCAGCCCGTTCTCCGAGCGAACGATCTTCTCGCCGGTGTTGAGTAGCAGGAAATTGCCTGTGCCGTAGGTGTTCTTGGCTTCGCCCGCGTCGAGACAGACCTGACCGACCATCGCGGCCTGCTGGTCGCCGAGGATGCCCGTGATCGGCACCTCACCGCCTACCGGACCCTCCGCACGCGTCGGACCGTAGGACGCCGGGTATGACGACGGCTTGATCTCGGGCAGCATCTGGCGCGGAATGTCGAAGAACGAGAGCAACTCGTCGTCCCAGTCCAGCGTCTCGAGGTTCATCAGCATCGTCCGACTGGCATTGGTGACGTCGGTGGCGTGCACACCTCCGCGCGTACCGCCGGTTAGATTCCACAACACCCACGTATCGGTGGTGCCGAAGATCGCGTCCCCATTCTCGGCGTCGCGGCGCACACCATCGACGTTCTCCAGGATCCATTGCAGCTTGCCGCCGGAGAAATACGTCGCAGGCGGCAGGCCGGCTTTGCGCCGGATCACCTCGCCCCGACCGTCGCGCTCCAGTGCGGAGGCGATGCGATCGGTGCGGGTGTCCTGCCACACGATGGCGTTGTAGTACGGACGTCCAGTTTTGCGGTTCCAGACCAGCGACGTCTCGCGCTGGTTCGTGATACCCAGCGCCGCCAGGTCGGCGGCCGAGAGATTGGTTTTGTTCAGCGCCGACTGGATCACCGATGCGGTGCGTTCGGCGATCTCGACGGGATTGTGCTCGACCCAGCCGGCCTTCGGCAGGATCTGCTCGTGCTCGAGTTGGTGACGCCCGACCTCGGCGCCGTCGTGGTCGAAGATCATGCACCGGGTGCTGGTGGTGCCCTGGTCGATGGCGGCTATGTATTCGCGAATGTCAGCCAACCTCCCTGCTCCCTCCGGACGGCTTTGCAATCGTTCATCATGGTGCATATGGGCAGCCCAATCGTCGACATTGACCGCATGCCCCGCGGCGGGCCAGACGCGTCCTGCCTCGACCGGCTGCTTCAGACCGATCGGCTGGAATACCTCGACCGCGATGACGTGGACGAAGGCGTGAAGCGCGGTGTGATCCGCGCGCTGGAGTGGGCCGGCGAGTTCTTCGGCAACACCGAGAAGTTCGCCGAGATTGTGATGGACGAGGTCGCAGACGTCCCGGACCCCAAGATCCTTGAGCTCGGTGCCGGTCACGGCGGTTTGTCGCGGAAGCTGCTCGAGTGGCATCCCACCGCAGAACTGACGGTCACCGACATCGAGACCTCGTCTGTGCAGGCGATGGCAGCAGGCGATCTCGGCGAGGACTCGCGTGCGACGGTTCGCGAGATGGACGCCGGCGCAATCGACGCGCCCGACCGGCATTTCGATCTCGCGGTATTCGCACTGTCGTTCCACCACCTGTCGCCGTCGACGGCGTCACGGGTGTTCGCAGAAGGCACCCGCGCGGCCGACAAGCTGCTGATCATCGATCTGCCCAGACCGCCGGCACCATTGCACCTCGTCCGGCCTGGCCACGATGCTGCCGTTCACGCCATTCGTTCCATTCGTGCACGACGGTTTCATCAGCTCGCTGCGCACGTACAGTCCGTCGGCGCTGCGCGCTCTGGCCGAGCACGCCGATCCGGCGATCGAGCTGGAATTGCGCGGCGGGCTGATGAATCCGCAGGTAGTGGTGGCCAGCCGCCGATAGGCTCGAGTCGTGGGCGAAGAAGTGCAGGACACCGAATACTCGCGCGCGCACCGCCGCGAGTACCGGCGCAAGGTGCAGCAGTGCCTCGACGTCTTCGAAACCATGCTGAAGGAGTCCAGCTTCGAGTTCGAGCGGCCACTGACCGGCATGGAGATCGAGTGCAATCTCGTCGACGCCGCATATCAGCCCGCCATGAGCAATCGGGCGGTGCTTGAATCGATCGCCGATCCGGCATTCCAGACCGAATTGGGCGCGTACAACATCGAATTCAACGTTCCGCCACGCCGGTTGCCCGGGCGCGCGGCACTCGAGCTCGAGGCCGAGGTGCGCGCGAGCCTGAACGCGGCCGAAGCCAAGGCCAACGGGCACGACGCGCACATCGTGATGGTCGGCATCCTTCCGACCCTGATGCCAGAACACCTAACGGGGCGGTGGATGAGCGAGTCGATCCGCTACCAGGCGCTCAACGATTCCATCTTCACCGCCCGCGGTGAGGACATCCTGATCGACATCAGTGGGCCCGAGCGGCTGAGCCTGCAAACCGAGTCGATCGCACCGGAGTCCGCGTGCACCAGCATGCAGCTGCATTTGCAGGTCTCCCCCGCCGACTTCGCGAACAACTGGAACGCGGCCCAGGTGCTCGCCGGCCCACAGTTGGCACTGGGCGCCAACTCGCCGTACTTCTACGGACACCAACTATGGGCGGAAACCCGTATCGAACTCTTCGCCCAGGCCACCGACACGCGGCCCGACGAACTCAAGACGCAGGGTGTCAGGCCGCGGGTCTGGTTCGGCGAACGGTGGATCACCTCGATCTTCGACCTGTTCGAGGAAAACGTCCGTTACTTTCCGTCGCTGCTGCCGGAGTTGTCCGACGAGGACCCCGTTCGCGAGCTGGCCGAGGGCCGGACTCCCCGGCTGGCCGAGTTGCGGTTGCACAACGGCACCATCTACCGGTGGAATCGCCCCGTCTACGACATCGTCGAACAGGACGGCGTCCTACGTCCCCACCTGCGCGTGGAGAATCGGGTATTGCCCGCCGGACCGACCGTGGTGGACATGATGGCCAACGCGGCTTTCTATTACGGTGTGCTGCGGGCGCTGGCCGAGGCCGACAGGCCGATCTGGACGAAGATGAGTTTCGCTGCGGCGCAACATAATTTTGTCGAGTCCGCGAAGAACGGGATGAACGCACGGTTGTACTGGCCCGGTCTGGGGGAAGTGACGCCCGACGAGTTGGTGCTGCGTCAGTTGCTGCCGATGGCCGACGAGGGCCTGCGTCGGTGGGAGGTTTCCGGCGACGTCCGCGACCGCTACCTGCGCGTGATCGAGGGCCGCGCGAAGACTGGCATCAATGGGTCCACCTGGCAGGTCGCAACGGTGCAGGCACTGCAGAACAATGGGCTCTCCCGGCCGAACGCCCTGGCCGAGATGCTGCATCTCTACTGTGAACGCATGCACAGCAACGAGCCCGTGCACACCTGGGACGGGCCGTGACGCGGGTGTGGATCGCGGTCTTCGCGCTGGTGGCCGCGCTGCCGGGGTGCGGAAGCCACTCCGCACAGGCGGATCCGATCGAATCCGGGCTCGATCAGGAGTTCGTCCTCAATGGTGGGCAGGAAGTCACCATCCGCGGCAATGATCTGCGCCTACGCTTCAGCGACGTGCATGAGGATTCCCGTTGTCCGACGCAGGTCGAGTGCTTCTGGACCGGACAGGCACGCATCGCGATCGTCGCAGAGCAGGGGCAGCGCGCGCCGACGACCGTCGAGTTCAATACCAATCCCGCGCCCGGCCAGGGCAAGCTGACGAACGAAGTCGACGGCTACATCGTTGAGCTGAAGTCGCTCGATCCGTATCCGCAGATGCCCGACGACTCACCTGCCCTCACCGACTACAGCGCAACGCTTTTGGTGCGAAAGTCCGCCTAGACCAGGCCTTGGCGCTCCCGGCGTACGTTGGATGCCATGACATCAGACGACGTGATGGAGTGGGACGACGCATACCAGAAACACGGCCCCTTCAACGGACCGCCGCCGTGGAACATCGGCGAGCCGCAGCCGGAACTTGCGGCCTTGATACAGGCCGGCAAGATCCGCAGCGACGTGCTCGACGCCGGGTGCGGGTATGCCGAGCTGTCGCTGGCGCTGGCCGCCGAGGGGTACACGGTCGTCGGCATCGATTTGACACCGACCGCCATCGCCGCCGCCGCCAAGGCTGCCGACGAACGCGGTCTGACGAACGCGACGTTCGTCCAGGACGACATCACATCGTTCACCGGCTACGACGGACGGTTCAACACCATCATCGACAGCACCTTGTTCCATTCGCTGCCGGTCGATGGTCGTGCCGGGTACCTACAAGCCGTGCACCGGGCAGCCGCGCCGGGAGCGAGCTTCTACATCCTGGTGTTCGCCAACGGTGCGTTCCCACCAGGGGACTTCGGCCCCAACACGGTCAGTGCGGACGAGTTGCGCCAGGCCGTATCGCAGTACTGGACGATCGACGAGATCCGGCCGGCATTCATCCACGCGACGATGAGCGCGGCCATTCCCGCCGACGCGCCGTTCACCATGCCGACCTTTGAGAACGACGAGAAAGGCAGACAGAAGATGCCTGCGTTCCTTCTCACCGCCCATAAGGGCGACTAGGTCACGGCGGCCAGCGCCTCACGAAACTGCTCGAGCTCCTCGGCGGTGACGTCGACGTGCGGCGATGCCCGCAGCACCGGTGACCTCATCTCGAACGGGGCTCGAAGCACTTCGGCGATAGGTGGTGACGATTCCGTGCTCGGCGATCAGGTGCGCCCGCACCTGTTGCGGGTCGGCGCCGTCGACCGGCTCCAACGTCGTGATCGCAGTCGGCTCATCAACCGGCTCGACCACGCGCCATCCCTTCACGTCGGCGAGTGCCTCCCGGGTCATCGCACCCACCTCGGCCAGCCGCTCACTGATCTGCGAGGGTCCGACCGCCAGGTACTCGCCCAGGGCCACCGAATAGCCAACGCGGGCAGCCACATTGGCTTCGCCCTGCTCGATGCGCTCCACAACGGTCAACGGGAGTCCCCACTCGGGCGGGGGCAGTCGCGGCCGAAGCCGCTGAGCCAGATCGGGCCGCACCGCCAGAAATCCGACGCCCCGCGGACCAGCCACCCACTTGCGCGACGAGCTGTAGATCGCCGAAGGTGTTACGGCGCAATCGAGATGGCCCAGCGCCTGCGCCGCGTCGATCACGAGTGGGAGATCCAGGTCTCGACACACACCGGCCAGCGCAGCCATCGGCTGAGCGACTCCGCGATGGCTGGCCAGTGCCGTCAGGTGAACCAGCGCCGGCCGGTCGGCGGCCAGCGCGTGGGCCGCGGCGTCGACGTCGAGCCGGCCTGCCCCGTCAACGGGTAGAGCGCGGACGTCGAAACCGTTGGCCGCCATCACTGCAAGGTTGGGTCCGTATTCACCTGGCAGGCAGGCGACGGTTCGCTCACCGCTCCAGCTGGACAGCAGAATGTCGAGCGCCGCGTTGGCGCCCGTGGTGTAAGCGACGTCGCCGCTGCCCAAGCCGGTGAGCGCGGCGATGGCCGTACGGCCCGCATCCAGCACCGGAGCGGCGGCCGCGGCAGCGACATAGCCGCCGACCTCGGCTTCGTGACGGGCGTGTTGGGTCGCGGCGTCGATGACCGCGAATGTCTGCCGTGAGCACGCCGCACTGTCGAGATGCAGTCCGGCGACGGTCGGCCTCGCCGCACGCCACTGATCGGCGAGGCTCCCCGATCCGGAGATCACCGCGACGCCAGTGACAGCCCGAAGTCGCCGGCGCTGTCGGTCCACCAATGTGTGCGCCGCAGGCCGGATTCCGCAAGTTCGGCAGCCACTCCGTCGGGCCGGAACTTGCACGACACCTCGGTGAGCATCTCCTCGCCGTCGGCGAAGTCGACGGTCATGTCAAGCGCCTTCACCTGAACCCGCTGCGCGCGCTTGGCGCGCAGCCACATCTCGATTCGCTCCTCATCGGTGTTCCACTTGGCGACATGCTCGAAATCGTCGGGACCGAAATCGGCGTCCAGTTCGCGATTCACCACCGCCAGGACGTTGCGATTGAACTGCGCCGTGACACCCGCGCTGTCGTCGTAGGCCGCCACCAGCCGATCTGCGTCCTTGACCAGGTCGGTGCCCAGCAGCAGGCTGTCGCCGGGCGCCAGCGTCTCCGCCAAGGCGACCAGGAAGTCGGCGCGCGGCCCCGGGGTGAGGTTTCCGATCGTCGAACCGAGGAAGACGACCAGTCGGCGCCCGACACGCGGGATCTTGCCGAGATGCTCCTCGAAGTCACCGCACACCGCGTCGATCTCGATGCCCGGGTACTCCGTCTCGATCGCGGAACCGGCAGCCTCGAGCACCGAGGCATCGACGTCGAACGGGATGAACCGGCGAAGGGATCCGCTGTCGCGCAGGGCATCCAGCAACATGCGGGTCTTCTCCGACGTGCCGCTGCCGAGTTCCACGAGGGTGTCAGCCTCTGACGCCGCGGCGATTTCGGCCGACCGCTCGCGCAGGATCTGCGCCTCCGTGCGGGTGGGATAGTACTCGGGCAAACGCGTGATCTGATCGAACAGGTCGCTGCCGACGGAATCGTAGAACCATTTGGGCGGTAAGGATTTCGGTGTCTGCGTCAACCCGTCGCGCACGTCGCGGCGAAGGGCAACCGCCGCCGAATCGGCGGACAGGTAGTTCGACAGTGCGAACGTCATCACGATCCTTTCAGCGGTATCAGCTCGATGTCTCGGCCGACGATCGAGACCAGGTGGCGGTCGGGGATCTCCTGCCAGTGGGGGCTGTCGTCGTAGGGTTCGCTGGCCAGCACGACGCCATCGTCGCGCCGCAGTGCCGAGAGAGTGTCTCCCCAGGTTGTGGCAATCATCCGAGAACCGTTGGCTGCCAGTATGTTCAGTCGGGCATTGGGATCTGCTGCGGCCACCTCGACGATCGTGTCCCCGAGCGCGTCGAGGCCCCGGTCGAAGATCAACGCCGCCAACAGCGCACTGTCGCAGGTCGATTCGATCGTCCGGAAGACGTCCGCGGTCAAGGGCAGGGCGGCACGGTCGACGAGACCGTTGTGCGACAGCAGCCACTGACCATCAGTGAAGGGTGCGGATGCCGATGGTTCGATCGGCATGCCGACACTCGCCGATCGCACGGCCGCGACGATGCAGCCGCTACGCAACGCGGGTGCCACCGATGCGAACGACGCATCCCCCCACAACGGCGCGGCGCTGCGCCAGCGGCAGGGGACGTCGTCGGGCGTATCGGACGAGTAGAATCCGACGCCCCAGCCGTCGGCGTTCATCAGGCCGTGCTTTTGCCTGCGGGGCGAATACGACTGCACCGTAAGGCCGTTGACCGGTTCCGTGACCAGTGATGCGACGGAGACCGGTTTACCGAGCCAGCCGAGGTGTCGGCACATCAGGCGACATCCCACGCCAGCCGCAGACCCGAGAAGATCTGTCTCCGGATCGGGTGGTCCCAGTTGCGGAAGCTCGGACGCAGGATGCTCGACGCCACCGCCCAGGACCCGCCGCGCAGGACCTTGTAGTCGCCGGCCCCAGCTCCCTCGAAGAAGGGCGCCGAGTACTGCTCGTACAGCATCGGTGTGAAACCCGGCCACGGCCGCAGCGGGGACGTGGTCCATTCCCACACATCGCCGAGCATCTGTTCGGCGCCATAGGCCGATGCACCTGCCGGATAGGCGCCGACCGGCGCCGGCCGCAGCGAGTCGCCACCGAGGTTCGCCAAATGAGTTGTCGGCTCCGACGAACCCCACGGATAGCGGCGGCGCGCGTTGACCGCGGGATCCCACGCGCAAGCCTTTTCCCACTCCTGCTCGGTGGGCAGCCGGGCACCCGCCCACGACGCGTAGGCCTCCGCCTCGAAGAACGTGATGTGCTGAACGGGTTCGTCGGCAGGAATGTCCTCGACGTGACCGAACCGAGTACGGGTGCCCGCGAGGTCTGCGTCATTCCAGAACTGCGGCGCGCGCAGGCCCGCCTCCTGCCGGTGCGACCAGCCCCGTTGGGACCACCAACGCCGATCGTCGTATCCGCCGTCGTCCATGAACCCCCGCCACTCACCGTTGGTGACGGGCACCGCGCCGATGCGGAAGGCCGGCAGGTCGACCACATGCGCACAACGCTCGTTGTCCAGTGAGTGCGGTTCGGTCACCGCATCCACACCGAGGACGAACTCCCCGGCGGGCACGAGTACCGACGTTCCGGCGAGTCCGGCCCGTCCGGACGGCAGGGGCGACCCGCGGTCCAACAGTGCGGGACCGGTGCGCAGGTTCAGTGCCTGCAGCATCGTCTCGTCGTGCTGATTCTCGTGGCTGACCACCAGCCCGAAACTGAACTCGTCACCGTCGGCCGGTAGCGCGTCGAGACTGTCCAGAGCCTTGTTGCGCACGGTCGAGCAGTAGGACCGTGCCTCGGCGGGCGACAGCAGCGGTAGGTCGACGCGGCTGGCGCGGGAGTTGAGGAACGCGTCGTAGCAGCGCTCGACCTGCGGATCGAGGAGTCCGGGACGGTCGGGATCGTTCCCGCGCAGCAGCCACAGTTCTTCCTGCCAGCCGATGTGGGCGAGGTCCCACACCAGCGGGCTCATCAGCGGGTCGTACTGACGGTGAAGTTCGGCGTCGTCGAAGTCGACCAGCCGCAGGGTGCGGTCGCGGGCAGTCGTGAGTTCGCGGGCGAGTGTCTCGCGTTGCGTCACGCTTCCCCTTGCGCCAGTTGGGTGACCGCCGGTGCGATCCCGTACTTCACGACCCGGTCGGAGAACTCGTCGGCCGGGCAGCGTCCCTGTTCCACCGAACGCAGCAGCTGCTGCATCGATTCCTCGAGCTCGGCAGGCGCCCGTTCGGCGGCCGCCCGCACGCACCGCGTGGCCGCATCGGCCAGCCTGCGGTCACCGAGTCCGCTCTGCGCGGCGCGATCCCATGCGGTGGCGACCGGTTCGGTGGCCTCGGCGGCGATGTCGGCGGCAACCGGGTCGTCGAGCAGCGTGACGAGTGTGAACGCCACCGCTGGCCACACGGCGTCGGGAACGCTGTCGAGGTATCGGATCTCCAGCCAGCGCCGCGGCCGCACCGGCGGGAACAACGTGGTCAGGTGGTAATCCAGGTCGGCGCGCGTCGGCCGGCGCTCGCCGAGCATCGCGCGGCCGTCGGCCCAGTCGGCGAAGGGCACCCAGGTGGTCACCGGGACGACGGGAGGAGTGTTGACCAGCATGACCGGCGCCTTCAGCGCATACCTAGCCCAGTCGCTGGCGGGGGTGTCGCCGCTGGCGCCGAGGACAGGCCCGCAGCGCGCCGAGTCCAACTGACTCCAGACATGCTGTCGCGCCGAACGCCAACCCGCGAACCTGCCGCCGAGCAGCGGCGAGTTGGCGGCGACCGCGATCATCGTCGGCCCGAGGGCGTGCGCAAGCCGGACCCGGTCGGCCCAGCCCTCCTGCGGCCCGGCGTCGAGGTTGATCTGGATGGACGCCGTCGACGTCATCATCGCGGCGCCGGCGGCACCGGTCTGGCTGGCGGTGAAGAACGTCTCCATCGCCTGATAGCGGGCGCCGGGGTTGACGCGCTTGGCCGGGCGCAGCGGGTCAGCGCCAAGGAGCACCAAGCCCAGACCCGCCTTCGCGAAGGCCGCGCGCAATGCAGCGCGGTCGGCCTGCATCGCCATGATGGCCGGCACCGGACCGTCCATCGGCGGCCCGGACAGTTCCACGGCACCGCCGGGTTCGATCGTTACCGCGCTTTGGCCGGGCAAGGTCGGGGTGTCCGAGATGATCGCGTTGATTTCATCCCAGCCGGGCCGCCGCATCGGGTCGGTCAGGTCGAAGCAGTGCGCCTCTACCTCCAGGCCCACCCGACCAACCGGACCGTCGTTCAGGCAGGTGTCGCCGATGTAGCGAGCGGCTTCGTTTGCGCTGGTGAACTCGTCGTCGGCTGCTGAGGGGTACGCGTCGTCCACGTCAGACGTCATCGCGAAGGTCATGTCTTCCGGCCCCTTCCGGGTAGGGAACGATCGCGTCCTTCACTACATCTTCCAGACGCCACCGACAAAGTCCCGCGATTTTTCTTGTGACTTCGTTGGTGGGTGTACCCGAATTCTCCCGCCGTTACTGCCCCAGGGTGTTCTGCATGGCGCCGGCCAGCACATTGACCGCCGGACCGCCGTTGCCGGACTGACAGACTTTCGCCTGTAGCAGAACATTCTCCCGTTTCCGGGTCGTGTTGAAGCAGCGGCGATCGGTGCCGGCCTCCTGCTTGACCCAGTCGGCGTCGGTGCCGGTGGCCGGGCCGCCGGTGAAGGTCCACACCTGCGTGGTCAGATTGTCGAGGTGCATCGCGGTGGTCTGGCCATTGCAGCCGAGCGTTCGGTCGACAACGCGGTGGAAGGCCCGGTCGGCGGCGTCGTTGGTCGCGAAGACGCCGACCGCCTGCTTGACGAAGTTCCGCTGATCGTTCGGCCCCGTCTGGGCCACCGCACCGTTGAACGACGCCAGGTCGGGGTCGGCGTACACATCGGGCAGCCCGACATCCGCCCAGTTGTTGCACGCCGGATTGTCGACCCAGAACGACTGGAACGGTGCGGTGTACGTCCACTCGAACCGCATCGGTGCGCCGACGATGTTGCTCACCGAACCCTTGGGCATGACGGCATAGTTCACCACGCCCGGATCGGACGGTCGGGCCGAGGCCTCATCCGCCGGCGCCGCCAATGACAGGCCGACGGCAAGACCGACACCTGCCAGGGCGGCGCGCCGCACGGGTCAGACCTTCGCCGACAGCGTGACGTCGATGTTGCCGCGGGTGGCCTTGGAGTACGGGCAGAACTGGTGCGCCTTCTCCATCAACTCCTCCGCAGCGGCCTGTTCGAAGCCGGGCAGATAGCCGATCAGATGGGCGTTGATGGCGAACCCGCCGTCAGGATCCTTACCGAATCCGACCTGAACGGTGATCCCGCTGGCGTCGTCGATCTCGATCTTCTCCTTGCCCGCGACCGCGCGAAGCGCACCGAGGAAACAGGCGGCAGTAACCGGCCGAGAACAGCTCCTCGGGGTTGGTGCCCACACCGCTGCCGCCCATCTCCTTCGGGTGGTTGGTGTTCAGATCGATCCTGCCCGTCGACGACTTGACGTGGCCCTCGCGGCCACCTCCGGTTGCGGTGGACTCTGACGTGAAAAGGACTTCGATGCTCATGGTCTTGATCATGCCAGCCCTGGTTCAGACGGCAAGACGCCCGTGACCCCTACCCGCCGTTGCCGTTCAGGTTGGCGCGCACACCTTCCTCGACCTTCTTGCCGAGGTCGGGATCGACGTTCGTCCAATACTGGAACACCCGTGACAGCACCGGCTCGCGCACACCATCCGACACGTGGCCGATGATGTTGTGGGCCAATCGATCCCGTGCAGCGTCGTCAAGCACCTCACGGACCATCGTGCCCGCCTGGCCCCAGTCGTCATCATCGGCGCGCAGCGCATAGGCCGTCCGGACCATGTCACCGTCGGACGCCCAATGCACCTCCGCCGCGCGCTTCGGGTCGACTTCGGGGCCGCCCATCGAGTTCGGTGTGTACACCGGGTCCGTCGCGTTGCGGATCCGCATGGCACCGTCCTTGGAATACGCGCGTACCTCGACGTGCGGCTCGTTCACCGGGATCTGCTTGTAGTTGACCCCGAGCCGGGCGCGGTGGGCGTCGGAGTAGGAGAACCCGCGGGCCAGCAGCATCTTGTCGGGGCTCAGTCCGGTGCCCGGCACGACGTTGTTCGGCTCGAACGCGGCCTGCTCGATCTGCGCGTGGTAGTCCTCCACGTTGCGGTTCAGGGTCATCTTGCCGACCTCATGCAGCGGGTAGTCGCCATGCGGCCACACCTTCGTGAGGTCGAACGGATTGAACCGGTAGGTCTTGGCGTCCTCGAACGGCATGATCTGCACGTGCAGCGTCCAGCTCGGGAAGTTGCCGTCCTCGATCGAGGTGAACAGGTCGCGCTGGTGGTAGTCGCCGTCCTCGCCGGCGAGCCGATCGGCATCCTCCTGGGTCAGGAAGTCGATGCCCTGGTCGGTCTTGAAGTGGTACTTCACCCAAAACAACTCGTCGTTGGCGTTGACCCAGCTGTAGGTGTGGCTGGAGTAGCCGTTCATCTGCCGCCAGGTCTTCGGGATGCCGCGATCACCCATCAGCCAGGTGACCTGGTGTGCCGACTCCGGTGACAGTGTCCAGAAGTCCCACTGCATGTGGTGGTCGCGGAGATTGTTCGCGGCCATCCGCTTCTGGGACCGGATGAAGTTCTGAAACTTCATCGGGTCGCGCACGAAGAACACCGGAGTGTTGTTGCCGACCATGTCGAAGTTGCCGTCGGAGGTGTAGAACTTCAACGCGAAGCCACGCGGGTCGCGCCAGGTGTCTGGGCTACCGCGCTCGCCGGCAACCGTCGAGAAGCGCGCCACCATTTCGGTCTTCGCGCCAGGCTGCAGAAACGCGGCCTTCGTGTACTGGCTGACGTCATTCGTGACCTCGAACTGGCCGAATGCCCCGCCACCCTTGGCGTGTGGCTGCCGCTCCGGGATGCGCTCCCTGTTGAAGTTGGCCATCTGCTCGATCAGGTAGCTGTCCTGCAGCAGGATCGGGCCGTCGGGGCCCACGGTCAGCGAGTGTTCGACGCTGGGGGCTGGAGCGCCGGAGTCTGTGGTTGTGTACTTGTCGGTCATCAGGTGTCATCTCCTCGACGAGTCCAGTGGCTGGGCCTCGTAGTGAGTCTCCCCCTTAATTGATCGATTCCAAACGTCGCGAGACAACGAAATCCACGTTTTGCAGGTCGGCTCTCGAACTTCTTCTGCAAAACGTGGATTTCGAGCGTGGCGCTAGGGGCGCGGCGCCGTGGTCGTCGATCCCGGGGACTGCGGACCACCCGGCGGTTGCGGCGGCGCGAACCGGGGACCGTTGGGGCCTCCCGATCCGGGTCCGGAGCCCGGCCCGGGGGGTGGTCCGAACTCACCGGGTGGCATCGAGAATCCGGGCGGAGGTCCGTGCCGAGATTGCACGAAGCCATGGTCGCCCTTGTGGCCGCCGGGACCACGCTGGCCGCCGCTGTGCGCTCCGAGGACGAAGCCGGAGAAGAAAATCACTGCCACGATGAAAACCACGCCCGCAGCGATGCCGACCCACGCGGCGAGGACGGTCGCCTTGGGGCGGCGCGGCTCGTCGCGCACGTCCGGCGGCGGCGGGATGGCGGGGTGGCGACGGGGGCGGTCTCGGGTTCAGAGGACATCGGTGTTTCGCTCATGGACACGATCATGCAGACCCTACTGATGTGCCCGTCATGTATTGGCTATGAATCCGCTGTGTACGGGTGCGCCTGACATGAAATGGGGTGGCTGGTCTCTAGCGGGTGCCCGTAGTCAGGACCGGCAGGTTGAGAACCGGGAGCTTGGGGTTCTTCGTCGGAGTGGGATGCCGAGCCATCGGCGGCAGCGATCGGTCGTTGCCGTCGGCGAGGCGGGCCAGGAACGTCGAGATCCCCGAAGCGGCGCGGAGTCGTCGACGAGCGAACCGACCCGTTGCTGCGAAGACTGATCTTGGCGTCCACGCAAACTTCTTCGTCGCGGTGGCGGCGTTGCTGAAGAAATAGTCCCGAGAAACCCACGCGACCGTAATCGCCGGGGAGCCAGCGTTCGCTGCTGGGAGGAAAGGTTTTCCTTGCCGTCAGGTAAGGGCTAGGGCTTGAACGGGTTCACCGCGAACTGGATGACGCGATAGGGCGTTCCCCCGCGCGGGGTGGTGTTCCACTGGCTGACGAACACCCGCAGTTCGTCCAGCGTGGAGCCGGGCGAGATGTATCCGCCGTAGGGCTGTGCCAGGCGGTTGTTCTCCGGCGGCCCAAGGTTTTCCACGGGATCCGGCCATTCGCCGGCGACGACGACCGTTGTCACCGGGGCGGTACCCAGGCCTGTCGGGTCGTTGGCGACCCGTACCTCCATGTTGCCGGTGGTGGCGTTGAAGTACGACAGCACCGTCATGCCGTCGATCTGGCGGATGCTCATCTCGCCGACCCAGTCCGGCCACAAGGGAGTGGGCGAATGTCCCCAGCCCAGCTCCTGGGACCAGCCCTGCCAGCTGCTGCGGTCGGCGAAGGTGTCGCGCTGTGTGCGGTACAACACCAGGGGGTCCGTGCGGTCGAAGTTGTTGGCAACGATGTACACCCAGCCCGTCTCGGAGTCCGGCCTGGGGATCGGGTCGTAGTAGCCGCTGATCTGCGACTGCCGGGAATCCTCATAGGTTGCGTCGCGCTCCGAACCCGGCAGCGTCGGCCAGTTGCCCTGCGCCGGATCGGCTTTCACCAACCGAGACGAAATCGGGTCGAGCTCGCGCACCGTGGTGACCATCATGTAGTTCTGGCGGTTGATCTGCACCACGCCTGCGGGCAGCTGCGAGGTGCCCGGCTGTGTGGGCTCGGCCAGCAGCGGGCGGTCGATCCCCGTCACCCCGTCGTAGCGCACACCGTTGGGGTCGTCGATCGAATCGGTGTCGACGTGCAGTGCGATCGGCGAATACCAGCCGCCGAATCCGACAGCCTGGCCGGCGAAACTGTCGCCGCAGACCTGCAGGATTCCGCTGGGGAACTCCACGAATTCGCAGAGGTCGGTCGCGCCGATGCCGTAATCCCTTGTCGGCGTCCCCGTTCCGGCGGTCGGAGCGATGCGGATGACCTGGCCCGGCGCAAGGGGATGCAGAATCGGGTCAGGGACCGGTGCCGGCGGGTCGGCGTGTGCGACGACCGCCGAAACGGTATTCCAGCAGACCAATATCGAGAAGAGGCCTGCTGGAATACAGTTTCGCCGCAAGGTCAGAGCTCGGCGGCCAGTAACTCGGCGATCTGAATGGTGTTCAGCGCCGCACCTTTTCGCAGGTTGTCGCCCGACAGGAAGAGTGCCAGCCCGCGACCTTCCGGCACACCGGGGTCCTGGCGGATGCGGCCGACGAGTGTCTCGTCGATACCCGCGGCCGCCAGCGGTGTCGGCACGTCGACCAACTTCACCCCGGGGGCGTCAGCCAGCAGCTCGGTCGCCCGCGCCACCGACAGCGGCCTGGAGAACTCGGCGTTGATGGACAGCGAGTGACCCGTGTACACCGGCACCCGGACACATGTACCGCTCACGAGCAGGTCCGGGATTCCAAGAATCTTGCGGCTCTCGTTGCGCAGCTTCTGGTCCTCGTCGGTCTCACCGGAACCGTCGTCCACGAGCGATCCCGCCAGCGGCACGATGTTGAACGCGATCGGCGCGACGTACTTCGCGGGTGCGGGGAAGTCGATCGCCCCGCCGTCGGCCACCAGCTCCCTGCTGTTCGCGACGACGGCGCTGGCCTGCGCATGGAGCTCGTCCACGCCGGCGATTCCGCTGCCCGAGACCGCCTGGTAGGTGGACGCGATCATGCGCACCAGCGAAGCCTCGTCGTGCAGCACCTTGAGCACCGGCATCGCAGCCATCGTCGTGCAGTTCGGGTTGGCGATGATGCCCCGTTTGAGGGACCGGGGCCGGCTTCCGACATCTCGTGCGAAGTTGACCTCGCTGACCACCAGCGGCACATCGGGGTCCTTGCGCCACGCCGACGAGTTGTCGATGACCACGGCGCCCGCCTCGGCGAACCGCGGGGCCTGCACCCGCGACATCGTCGCGCCCGCCGAGAACAGCGCGATGTCCAGCCCGGCGGGATCCGCGGTCTCGGCGTCCTCGACCTCGATCTCCTGGCCGCGGAAGGACAGCTTCTTACCCTGGGAGCGCGACGAGGCGAAGAACCGCACGCTGGTCGCGGGAAAGTCGCGCTCCTCCAGCAGCGTGCGCATGACCTGGCCGACCTGCCCGGTCGCGCCGACTACTCCGATTTGTAATCCGCGGGTGCCCATCTAGCGTCCCGTTCCCGCGTAGACGACGGCTTCGGTCGTCACCGCCGAGGCCGAATGCCTCGTGCAGCGCGAGCGACGGCCTTGTCCAGCTCAGTGTCTTTGACCAGCACCGAGATTCGGATCTCGGAGGTGGAGATGAGGTCGATGTTCACCCCGACCTCGGCTAGCGCCTCGCAGAACTTCGCAGTCACGCCGGGATGACTGCGCATGCCCGCGCCGACGAGCGACACCTTGCCGATGTGGTCGTCGTAGAGCACCTTGGAGAAACCGATCTCGTCCTGCAGCGCGGTCAACTTCTCCACCGCACCCGGCCCGCTCTCCCGCGAGCAGGTGAACGTGATGTCGGTCTTACCGTCCTCGACCTTGGAGATGTTCTGCAGCACCATGTCGATGTTCACGTCGGCGTCGGCAACCGCACGGAACACCTTGGCGGCGTAACCGGGAACGTCGGGCAGGGCCACGACGGTGACCTTGGCCTCGCTGCGGTCATGCGCGACTCCGGTCAGGATGGCGTCTTCCATCGGGATGTCCTCCATCGATCCTTTGACGAGAGTGCCTGGTTTGTCCGTGTACGACGAGCGGACGTGAATCGGAACGTCGTAGCGACGCGCGTATTCCACGCATCGCAGCATCAGCACCTTGGCGCCGCAGGCGGCCATCTCGAGCATCTCCTCGAAGCTCACGGTGTCGAGATGCTTGGCGTTGGGCACGATGCGCGGATCGGCGGTGAAGATGCCGTCGACGTCGGTGTAGATCTCGCAGACGTCGGCCTTCAGCGCCGCGGCAAGCGCGACCGCCGTGGTGTCGGATCCGCCGCGACCAAGCGTGGTGACGTCCTTGCTGTCCTGGCTGACGCCCTGGAAACCGGCGACCAGCACGATCAGGCCCTGGTCGAGGGCTTGCTGGAGACGGCCGGGCGTGACGTCGATGATCTTGGCGTTGCCGTGGGTGCCGGTGGTGATCACTCCGGCCTGCGACCCGGTGAACGATCGCGCCTGCGCGCCGAGCGAGTCGATGGCCATCGCGACCAGCGCGTTGGAGATGCGCTCACCCGAGGTCAGCAGCATGTCCATTTCGCGAGCGGGCGGTGCCGGAGAAACCTGCCGGGCCAGATCGAGCAGGTCATCGGTGGTGTCGCCCATCGCGGAGACCACCACGACGACGTCGTGACCGGCCTTCTTGGTCTCGACAATGCGCTCGGCGACGCGGCGGATCCGCTCGGCGTCCGATACCGAGGATCCGCCGTACTTCTGCACGACGAGCGCCACTGGCAAGCCTTTCAGGTGCTGGGAAAGATCCCATCAAGGATAAGGGTTTGCCGCATCCCGTTTACGCCGCCGGTCAGCTGCAGGCGTCCGCCAGCTGACCGAGCCCGTCGCCGATGCGCTTGTTCAGAAGCGTCATCTCGAAGAACGACCGCGGCGCGGGTGCGCCGGGAGCGTGATTTTCGGCCTCGGCCCGCATCCGCGGCAGCATGGCGACGAATTTGGAGGCCGCATCGGCGACCTGGACGGCCGTGGTCGCGAGGTTGGGATCACTGATCTGCTGCGCGCGCTGAGCCAGACCGTCGGCCCACTGTTGGTACACGACGTCCTCGGCAACCGTCGGCACGGGTGGGTCGCTGTCGCTTTCCTTCGAGGCGATCAAGTCGCCCTGCGACTTGTTGTAGTCGAGGAAGGCCTGCACCGGCTTGCACTCCTCGGACGGCCGGTTGAAGACGGTGTTCGACAACACCAGCGCGATCGCGACGATGACGACGACGACGATGGCAATCCACCACCGTCGATCGAGTCTCATTGCAGAAACTCTAGCGACCGCCCGCTTATTAACGTGCAGGCAACCTGATGAGCCGATCCACGTAACAGAAACATCGGTTACTGGCAGTGAACGGCCCGATGGCGGGCCGCAATCACTTCAGGAGATGTATATGGACGTGGTGGATACAGGAACCACAGCATTCATGCTGTGTTGCATCATCGGCTTGACGCTGATGATTCCCGGGCTCGCGCTGTTCTACGGCGGCATGGTGTCGGTCAAGAGCTCGACCAACATGATGATGATGACGTTCGGCGCGTGCGCGATCGTCGGCGTGCTGTGGGTGCTGTTCGGCTTCTCGATGACCTTCGGCACCGTCTACGGCGGATTCCTCGGCAGCATCACGGAATTCGCGGGAATGAAGGATCTGCTCGAGTCGCAACACGACCATCAGCGGCCTGCCGATAACACTGTTCGCGTTGTTCCAGGCGCTGTTCGCCGCGATCACCGTCGCCCTGATCTCCGGCGCCGTGGCCGACCGGATGAAGTTCGGCGCGTGGATGGTCTTCGCCGCGGTGTGGGCGGTGCTGGTGTACTTCCCCGTCGCGCACTGGGTGTTCGCCTTTGACGGCGTGGTGACCGAGAATTCAGTCGGCGGATGGATCGCCAACAAGCTGCAGGCCATTGACTTCGCCGGTGGTACCGCGGTGCACATCAATGCCGGCGCCGCGGCGCTGGCCGTCGCGATCGTGCTCGGCAAGTCCGCAGGTTGGGGAAAGCTGCGCAAGCCGCACAACGTGCCGCTGACGCTGCTCGGCGCCGGCCTGCTGTGGGCGGGCTGGTATGCGTTCAACGGTGGCTCGGCACTGGCCGCGGGTAACTCCGCCTCCATCGTCATGGTCACCACCTTCGTGGCCACCTGCGCGGCGACCCTGGCCTGGATCGCCGTGGAGAAGATCAAGGACGGCCACGTGACCGGCGTCGGCGCCGCCTCCGGCGCGATCACCGGTCTCGTCGCCATCACCCCCGCCTGCGGTGCGGTCACACCGGTCGGCGCGATCATCCTCGGCGCCATCGCGGGTGCCATCTGCGTCTACGCGGTCGGCCTGAAGCGAGCGTTCGGCTACGACGACTCCCTCGACGTCGTCGGCGTCCACCTGGTCGGCGGCGTGGTCGGCACCCTGCTGATCGGCTTCCTGGCCAGCGAGTCGATGCCCAACGCGCGTCAACGGGCTGTTCTACGGCGGCGGCTTCGACCAGCTGTGGCGGCAGGCCGTCGCGGCGGGCGCGGTGATGGTCTACTCGTTCGTCGTCGCCGGCATCATCGCCTTCGCGATCAAGAAGACGATGGGCATCCGCATCTCGCCCGACGACGAGGAAAAGGGCATCGACGCGACGTTCCACCGCGAATCGTCGTACGAGCTGCAACCGGTCTGACCGCATAGCCGACCGGCGCGGACCACTCGGCCGCGCCGGTTGGCTTATCGGTATCGATGTTTCCTGACAAGAGACAAGGTTTCCGCACAATGTCCAACGATCTCGCGTCTCTGGCCGAGGCGGCCGGGACGAAGTTCATCCTCGCGCTGTTCATCGACCTGCGCGGCAAGCCGTGCGCCAAGCTGGTGCCGATCGAGGCCGTCGACCTGCTCGCGACCGAGGGCGTCGGATTCGCGGGGTATGCCGTCGGCGCCATGGGCCAGGAGCCCAAAGACCCTGACCTGATGGCTATTCCGGACCCCGACTCGTTTACGCCGATCCCGTTCCTCAAGGACGGATTGGCGATCGTGCACTGCGACCCGCACGTCAACGGCGAGCCGTGGCCGTATGCGCCGCGGGTGATCCTCAAGGCAATGATCGCGCAGGCATCCGACGCCGGCTTCGAACCGTGGGTCGGCGCCGAGGTCGAGTACTTCCTCTTGCATCGCGGCGCCGACGGCACATTGTCGACCGCCGACGCGGCCGACACCGCGGCGCAGCCCTGCTACGACGCGCGCGGGGTGACCAGAATGTATGACCACCTCACCGCGATCTCGACGGCGATGAACCGGCTCGGCTGGTCCAACTACGCCAACGACCACGAGGACGGTAACGGTCAGTTCGAGCAGAACTTCCAGTTCGCCGACGCATTGACCACCGCCGACCGCGTCGTCACCCTGCGCTATTTGCTGTCGATGATCGCCGCCGAGCGGGGCATGGTCGCCACCTTCATGCCAAAGCCGTTCGCCGATCGTACGGGAAGCGGTCTGCACCTGCACCTTTCGCTGACCAGCGGCGGAGCGCCCGTGTTTCCGACCGGCCCTGGCAGCCCCGACGACCGTGGGCTGGGGCTGTCGGAGACCGCCTACTCCTTCATCGGCGGCATCCTCGAGCACGCCTGTGCTCTGCAGGCCGTCGTCGCGCCGACGGTCAACTCCTACAAGCGAACCCGCGCGACCACGACCGCCTCCGGCGCCTCCTGGTCACCCAGTACGCCCAGCTACGGCGGCAACGACCGCACCCACTACATCCGAGTACCCGACGACCAGCGTGTCGAGCTGCGGGGAAGTGACGGATCTGCGAATCCCTACCTGGCGATTGCGGGCGCTCTCGGCGCGGGCATCGACGGCATCAAGCGAAGCGCCGACCCCGGTGATGTTGGCTCCCAGGGCCGTTCGGCCTTGCCACCGACTCTGTTGCACGCGGTCGACGAACTCGAGGACGATCCCGTCATCACCGGAGTGCTCGACGCCGCGGGCGAGGGCGTGGCTTCCTACTTCGCCAGCATCAAGCGCGACGAGTTCTTCGCTTACCACAGCGCAGTGACGCCGTGGGAAATCGACCACTACCTGACCGCCTTCTAGACGAAAGGACCTTGGAGATGTGCGGCATTGTGGGCCTGCACCTGCGCAACCCCGACCTGAACCCGCAACTCGGGGAACTGGTGACCGGCATGCTTTGCGAGATGGGGGACCGCGGAAGCGACTCGACCGGCGTTGCCGTGTACGGCGATCCGACATGGTCGCCTCCGGGCCACGGCTGCGTCTCGCTACTCGAAGTCGACGCGAGCCCGGACGCAGTGGCCGCCACTCTCGGGGTGTCGGTGACACAGCTTGACGCGACGTATCTCCTCACCGCGCCCGCGCCGTCGGAAGACATCCTCGCCGCCGCCAAGGCCGCATATCCCGACGCGCTGGTCGCCGGTTTCGGCAGCGATCTCGCCGTGCTCAAGGGTGTCGGCCATCCGCGGGTACTCACCGAACGCTGGGGCCTGGCCAAGGCGCACGGCTGGCAGGGCGTCGGACACACCCGGATGGCCACCGAGTCGGCGGTGACACCGTCGGGCTGCCACCCGTACGCGGTGGGACCGGAGCAGTGCATGGTGCACAACGGATCGTTCGCCAACCATGCCACCGTTCGACGTGAATTGCGTGCGGCGGGAGTGTCGTTCGACAGTGAGAACGACACCGAGGTAGGCGCACGCTTCATCGCCGGGCAACTTGCCGAGGGCCGCGACATCGAGGGGGCATTGAAGGAGCTCTGTGCGGTGTTCGACGGCTTCTACACCCTGCTGGTGTCCAACCGCGATTCGTTCGCCGTCGTGCGCGATGCGATCGCTTGCAAGCCCGCGGTCATCGCCGAAACCGAAGACTGGGTCGCCATGGGGAGCGAATACCGCGCGCTGGCAGGCCTTCCCGGTGTCGAACAAGCCGAAATCTGGGAGCCCGAACCGGAGGTGATCTACGCGTGGAGACGTTGACAAGCTCTTCGCGCGAGCGCTCATCGGCCGTGGCATTCGATCTGGCGACCACCCCGCTGCGCGAGGTGAACACTGCGCTGCACGCATCCGGCCTGTCGGGTGAGTTCGTCATCGCACATCCAGACGGGGCACACAACGTCGCGGTCGGCCTCGATGCACCGATTCACGTGCAGGTCGACGGCCATGTCGGCTATTACGCCGCAGGCATGAATCAGCAGGCCCACGTGACGATCGACGGCAATGCGGGCACCGGCGTCGCCGAGAACATGATGAGTGGCACCGTCTTGGTCAAAGGCAACGCATCCCAGTCCGCGGGTGCCACGGCGCACGGCGGGTTGCTGGTGATCGAGGGTAGAGCCGCTGCCCGATGCGGCATTTCGATGAAGGGAGTCGACATCGTGGTCGGCGGTGACGTCGGGCACATGAGCGCCTTCATGGCGCAGGCGGGCCGACTCGTCGTTCGCGGCGACGCCGGCGAGGCGCTCGGCGACTCGATATACGAAGCCCGCATCTACGTCCGCGGCGAGGTTTCATCGCTCGGCGCGGACTGCATTGCCAAGGAGATGCGGCCCGAACATCATGCGGAGCTCGAATCACTTTTGACGGCATCCGGTTTCGATGACGACACCGCCGAGTACAGCCGCTACGGTTCCGCCCGGTCGCTCTACCACTTCCACGTCGACAACGCTGCGGCCTATTGATGAGCTACACCGGCGACGATCGCGCCCGACTGGGCCTCCGTGAATCCGCGACATTCGACAGGTCGACGATCGCGGCCATCCACCGCGCGGCCGACACCGGCATCTACGACATCCGTGGTTGGGGCGCCAAGCGCCCCTTGCCCCACTTCGACGACCTCCTGTTCTTGGGTGCGTCGATGTCGCGGTATCCATTGGAGGGTTACCGCGAGCGGTGCGATACCGATGTACTGCTCGGCGATCGCTTCGCCAAACATCCGCTGCACCTAGACATCCCGGTCACTATCGCGGGCATGTCCTTCGGTGCGTTATCCGGTCCGGCGAAGGAGGCGCTCGGTCGCGGCGCCAGCGCGGTCGGCACGTCTACGACGACTGGCGACGGCGGCATGACCCGCGAGGAGCGGACACAGAGCAGACACCTGGTCTACCAGTATCTTCCGTCGCGCTACGGCATGAACCCCGATGACCTCCGTAAGGCCGACGCGATCGAGGTTGTTCTCGGTCAGGGTGCCAAACCCGGCGGTGGCGGCATGCTGCTCGGGCAGAAGATCTCGCCGCGCGTCGCGGAGATGCGCACCCTACCCGAGGGCATCGACCAACGCTCTGCCTGCCGACATCCCGACTGGACCGGTCCCGACGACCTGACGATCAAAATCAACGAGCTGCGGGAGATCACCGACTGGGAGAAGCCCATCTATGTCAAGGTCGGCGCCACCCGTACCTTTTACGACGTCAAGCTCGCGGTGCACGCGGGCGCCGATGTCGTCGTGGTCGACGGTATGCAGGGCGGCACGGCGGCGACGCAGGAAGTGTTCATCGAGCACGTCGGCGTACCCACGCTGGCGGCGGTGCCGCAAGCTGTCCAGGCGCTGCAGGAACTCGGTGCGCACAGGAAGGTGCAATTGATCGTGTCGGGTGGCATCCGCACCGGCGCCGACGTGGCCAAGGCGCTGGCCCTGGGGGCCGACGCCGTCGCGATCGGCACGGCGGCACTGATCGCCCTGGGCGACAACCACCCGCGCTACTCGGCCGACTACGAAAAGCTCGGCAGCGCAGCGGGTTTTTTCGACGACTTCCAAGACGGCACCGACCCGGCGGGCATCAGTACGCAAGACCCCGAGCTGGCATCCAGGTTCGACCCGGTGGAAGGGGGTCGGCGGCTGGCGAACTACCTGCGTGTGCTGACCATGGAGGCTCAGACCATTGCGCGCGCGTGCGGCAAGTCCCATGTGTGCCGTCTCGAACCCGAGGACCTGGTCGCGGTCACCATCGAGGCGGCGGCGATGGCCCGCGTTCCCCTGGCGGGTACCGAATGGATTCCGGGCTGGTGATGAGCGCTTTGGCGAAGAACAGACGGCAATGAGCACCGCCGAGGTGGTGATCGTCGGCGGCGGCATCGAGGGCGTCGCTGCGGCGTGGGCACTGGCCCAACGCGGTATCACGAATGTCGTTGTGGTCGAGCGTAATACCGTCGGATCCGGCATGACCGGCAAGTCGAGCGGCATCGTGCGCTGTCACTACGGCGTCAGCTCGCTGGCCGCAATGGCTGCCGTCGGCCTCGAGGTGTTCGAGAACGCCCAGGAGATCTTCGGATCCGACATCGGTTTCAGGCAGACCGGTTACGTCGTCGGAGTGGGTGAGGGTGACGCCGAGTCGTTGCGCAAAAGCCTTGCCGCGCAGCGCGCCGTGGGCGTCCAGACTGAGGAGATCGACGCCGCCGAGGTGGCCGGGCTGTGGCCGCACGCCGATCTGAGCGCGTTCGAGGCATTCGCATGGGAGGCACGCGGCGGTTACGGCGACGCGTATCGAACGGCACAGGCCTTTGCGGTGGCCGCTCGTGCCGCGGGAGTGCGGATTCTGCAGGGCGCCAACGTGAAATCTCTACTGCTCGAAGGCGGCAAGGTCACCGGTGTGCGGTTGGCCGAAGGTACCGAGATCGCTGCGGACACCGTCGTGGTGGCAACCGGTGTCTGGACACCGGAGTTCCTGAGGCCGTACCGCATCGACGTGCCCGTCCGGGTCGTCCGCGAACAACTCGTCACCATCGCTCCGGGCGTCGAGATCGCCAGCGTGCCGGTGTTCTCGGACCTGGTGTCACTGCAGTACATCCGTCCGGAACTCGGCGGCGAGCTGCTGTTCGGCAACAGCGATCTGTCCGATGTCGAGGACGCAGACCCCGACGAGTACCTCAACCGCGCGACCGAGGCCTTCGTCGAGGACACCGTCGAACGCGTGGGCACCAGATTCCCCGGCTTCACCGAAGCGGCGATCACCGGCAGTTACGCCGGCTGCTACGACGTCACACCGGATTGGAACCCGGTCATCAGCCGGACCGACGTGGAAGGGCTCGTGGTCGCCGCCGGATTCAGCGGCCACGGGTTCAAGATCGCGCCCGCCGTCGGAAAGTTGATCGCCGACCTCGTCGTCGACGGTCGCAGCGCCGACCCACGCGTCCCAGAAGCCGATTTCCGGCTGTCCCGGTTCGCCGACGGCGACCTGCTCACGAGCCCGTACCCGTACTCGGCTGCGGGACAGATGCGTTGACGGCGAGCCATGTCTGACGTCCCACTGCTCCGCAACAGGTCCGGCACCGCCCGTGACCGGGATCCGCAGGCGCCGGTCGCCGAACTGGAGTTGGAGGCCGCCATCGGGCGCAATGTCCGACAGCTCCGTCTGCAGAACGGGCTCACCGTCGCCGAAATGGCCACTCGCGTCGGTATTTCGAAGGCGATGATGTCCAAGATCGAGAACGCCCAGACATCGTGCAGCCTGAGCACGCTGGCGCTGCTGGCCAACGGTTTCGACGTCCCGGTCACCAGTTTGTTCCGCGGAGCCGATGTCGAGCGCTCCGCCGCGTTCGTCAGCGCGGGGACCGGCGCACGCATCGTGCGCAACGGCACCAAGGAGGGCCACGAGTACCAGCTGCTCGGGTCGCTGCGTGGCGAGCACAAGCGCCTGGAATGCCTGCATGTCACGCTCTCGGCCAAGAGCCAGACCTATCCGCTGTTCCAGCATCCGGGGACGGAGTTCATCTTCATGCTCGAGGGCGTGATGGACTACAGCCACAGCCGCTCGGTGTACCGGCTGCACCCGGGTGACTCGCTGCAGTTCGACGGCGAGGGCGCGCACGGGCCGGTCGATTTGGTGGAGCTGCCGATCCGTTTCCTCTCGGTGATCGCCTTCCCCGACTCCCAGGTCTGACCACCGGCGCCGAACGGCATGGAGGTAGGGGCGGGTTTTGTTGCGTGGCGAGGTCCGGAGTATGGTGTCAAACGTGCAGCGGGTGCTCCTTCTCGGCAGCCGCGACGGGGTCTGACCAGACCGGCTTCCCGTCGCGGGTGTTCGCGATGCGCCGGTCTCGACCTTTTTAGGTCCCATCGACTATCCCCGGAGCAACCATCGTGACCACCTTTTCAAGACCCACACCAGATTCACCTGACGCCTTCGCGTCGGTCCGAACTCTCACCACACCGTCCGGTGCGCCCAACCCCGGCCAGCCGGGCTGGAACACGCAACGTGGCTCGTCGATGCCGGTCGGCCGGTATCGCCCCTTCGCCGAGGAAGTGCCGGGCGGGAGCCCGGCTCCAGGCGCAGCGTCCGTTCCTTTTGACCGCACGTGGCCGGACAAGATCGTCGACCGCGCACCGATGTGGTGTGCCGTCGACCTGCGCGACGGCAACCAGGCCCTGATCGACCCGATGAGCCCTGTGCGCAAGCGCCGCATGTTCGACCTGCTGGTGCGCATGGGCTACAAGGAGATCGAGGTCGGCTTCCCGTCGGCCAGCCAAACGGACTTCGACTTCGTCCGCGAGATCATCACCAACGGGGCCATCCCCGAAGACGTCACCATCCAGGTGCTGACGCAGTGTCGCCCCGAACTCATCGAGCGGACATTCGAGGCGTGCGAGGGTGCGCCGCGCGCGATCGTGCACTTCTACAACTCGACCTCGATCCTGCAGCGGCGGGTGGTGTTCCGCGCCGACCGCGAAGCGGTCAAGGCCATCGCGACCGACGGTGCGCGGATGTGCGTCGAGCAGGCCAAGAAGTACCCCGACACACTGTGGCGCTACGAGTACTCACCGGAGTCCTACACCGGCACCGAACTGGAGTACGCCGTCGATGTCTGCAACGCGGTCGCGGAGATCATCGGGCCCACACCCGATGTACCGCTGATCGTGAACCTGCCCGCCACCGTCGAGATGGCCACTCCGAACGTATACGCCGATTCGATCGAGTGGATGCACCGGAATCTCAGCCCGCGCGAGGCCATCATCTTGAGCCTGCATCCGCACAACGACCGCGGAACCGCCGTCGCCGCAGCGGAATTGGGCTACCAGGCGGGTGCCGACCGGATCGAGGGCTGCCTGTTCGGCAACGGCGAGCGCACCGGCAACGTCTGCCTCGTCACGCTGGGCATGAACCTGTTCTCCCGTGGCGTCGACCCGCAGATCGATTTCTCCAACATCGACGAGATCCGACGCACCGTCGAGTACTGCAACCAGCTGCCGGTGCACGAACGCCACCCGTACGGCGGCGATCTCGTGTACACCGCCTTCTCCGGCAGCCACCAGGACGCGATCAACAAGGGCCTGGACGCCATGAAGGTGTCCGCCGACGAGCAGGATGCCGACGTTGAGGACCTCCTGTGGCAGGTTCCGTACCTGCCAATCGATCCCCGCGACGTCGGCCGCACGTATGAGGCCGTCATCCGGGTGAATTCGCAATCCGGCAAGGGTGGGGTGGCCTACATCATGAAGGCCGACCACGGCCTGGCCCTGCCGCGGCGGCTGCAGATCGAGTTCTCCCAGGCGATCCAGAAGATCACCGACGGCGAAGGTGGCGAGGTGTCGCCGAAGGAGATGTGGGATGTCTTCGCCGAGGAGTACCTGACTCCGCTGCGCCCGCTCGAACGCATCCGGCAGAAGGTGACCGCCGCCGAGGTCGACGGCGGGACCGACACCATCGAGGCGGTGGTCAAGGTCGACGGGGTGGAGCGCGAGATCGTCGGAGCGGGCAACGGTCCGCTCGCGGCGTTCGTCGATGCGCTGGGTGCGATCGGGTACGACATCTCCGTGCTGGACTACTCCGAGCATGCGCTGTCCGCCGGTGAGGAAGCCCAGGCGGCGGCCTATGTCGAGGCGTCGATCGGCGGCAGGACCGTCTGGGGTGTCGGTATCGCGACATCGATCACCACGGCATCGCTGCGCGCGGTGGTGTCTGCGGTCAACCGGCCGCGCTGCTGCGCCCGTGATTAACTGACGCACGCGCAAAAAATTGGGCGTTCATCATTCAGTTAAGAAGGAGCTGACCGTGAACTGGGGTTCTACCTGGGATTTCCTCTGGCACTTCCTGATCATCTTCGCCTGGATCGCATACCTGCTGGTGCTGTTCCAGATCCTCACCGACCTGTTCTGGCGTGACCACAAGACGTCGGGTTTCGTCAAGGCGATCTGGGTCATCTTCCTGTTCCTGATCCCGTGGCTGACAGCGGTGATTTATTTGATCTTCCGTGGCCAGGGCATGGCCCGGCGCTCCCACGAAGCGGCCGTCGCGGCCAGGCAGGCCGCCGACGACTACATCCGCGAAGCCGCAGGACGGTCACCGGCAGAGGAGATCGCGCACGCCAAGGAACTGCTCGACGCCGGCACCATCTCGCAGAGCGAATACGACGGGCTCAAAGCCAAGGCCCTGGCCTAGTCGAGGAAGGCGCTCAGCAGTCGGTCCACAAGACCGGCTGCGTCGTGCGTGCCCGGTTCGGGCGCAATGGTGAGGTTGCTGAACACAACGCCGTTGAGCACTCTGCTGAGTTCGTCCATCCTCTCCGGCGCCGGGGTGAAGCCGGCGGCTTCGAAAATCAGGGTCGCCGACTTCACCGCGGCCGCTTGGAGCTCGTTCATCAGGGGTCGTAGCTCTTCGCGCCTGGTGCTTTCCATGAACAGCTCGAACCGGGCCAGTGTCCAGCGGCGCGACAGTTCGTCGGGCTCCAACATGCGAATCATCAATGCCTTCAGCGCATCCCGCGTCATTGGGCCGACGGCCGACTGCAGCATCCCGACGCGCTGCCAGTGCAGATCCACCGTGCGGGCGGCGGTCGCCTCGAGCAACGCCTGTCGGGTGCGGAAATAGTTCGAGGTGGTGCCAGCGGGTAGGTCGGCGCGGCTGTCGACCTGTCGATGCTTGAGACCCTCGACGCCGTCATCACAGAGGATGTCGATGGCGGCGTCGAGGATCTGGTTGCGGCGTTGCGGGTTACGCGGCATCAGTTCTGGTATCGCAGCTTGGCGAACAGGGTGAGGAACGCCGGGTACACGACGATCAGCAGAAACCAGCTGAACCACATCGGGAACCAGGCCATGAGGCCGGTGTCCCAGATGATGTAGGAGCAATAGATGTGCAGTGGCACGCTGCCGGCGATGTAGACGACCGAACCGGTGAACAGTGCCCGGTGCCGCTTGTTCACGAACACGACGCGGCGCTTCGCCAAAAGCAGGAGTCCGGTGATGCCCGCATAGGTCATCGGCACGAGCAGGATCTTGTCCGTCGTCGGCGTCACGACGTACGCCATGGCGAAGCCGTCTCCGAAGATGACCCGCAGCAAGTGGAGAAGCACACCCAGCGAGATGGTCAAGATTGCGGCTTCCCGGAAGAAATAGCCGTGGTGGCGGTAGGTCTGCCAGAGGGATTCCCGGCGTCGTACTACGTCTGTAGTGGTTTGCACGGATCGACGTTAGCACTACAGATGTAGTGATAGCAAGGGATCCTCTAGAACAGAGCGAACTGTTCGCCTGCCAGTGTGGTGTCGGTGAAGTCCTCGATGGCGGTGCCACCGGCGACGACGTCGAGTAGGCGGATGAAGTCAACGTCCGTGACGAACGGAATGCCCAGCTCGCGAGCCTGATAGCTCTTGCCCTGCTCGGGTTGCGCCTCGTTGCAGACGATGAGCGAGGTTTCCGTGTCGACGGCGTCCGCGTAGGCCAGTCCGGCGTGCACGATCCGCTCGACGAGTTCCTCGTGGGTGCGGCCGACCTCGGCCGCGAGCGCGACCCGCATCCCCTGAACCAGCCGCCGCCCCGCCACAAACCGGCCTGGATTGACGTACTGGCAGGGCAGCCGCGCCGCCAGCATCTTCAAGGGCCGCAACTCCTCGTGCGTCACCTGGCCATTGGGCCACTCGCGCCGCGACAGTGGGCGAACCGGCAGCCACACCTTGCGTTCACGGGCGCGCGCCAGTACAGGTTTGAGGATCTGCGCGAGCACCATCGCGTCGTCGAGTGCGTCGTGGGGCTTCAGTTGCGTGATACCCCAGTGCGCGGCAAGGGTTTCCAGCCGCAGGTTCTGGGTGCCCAACTCGAGCCTGCGCGCCAGCTCGACGGTGCACATCGCGGTGTCGATGGGCAGTTCCGCATCGGCCATCTCGGCTTCGGCCGTCAGGAATGAATAGTCGAAACCCACGTTGTGCGCCACCAGCGTGCGGTTGCGGAGCAGTTCGATCAGATCGCCGACGATGTCAGCGAAGCACGGCTGGCCCGCCAGCATCTCGGCCGTCAACCCGTGAACGTGTGTCGGGCCAGGATCGACGCCCGGATTGAGCAGCGTGTACAGGCTGTGCTCGACGTTGCCGTCGTCGCCGAGGGCCAGGGCGGCGATGCTGATGATCCGGGCGTGCCCCGGGTGGAAACCCGAGGTCTCCACGTCGACGACGGCCCAGCCCGCGCCATCTTCGGACGCCGGGCGGCCCCAGGAGCCGCTGGGCCGGCGACATTCGGCACCTGTTTGGCTCACAAATTCGAGGATGGCACGGACGGGTGACATCATCGGATCACTCGCCAGCGTGTCGGCCACCTGCTTCTCCCCTTTTAGACTGCCGGGGATGGTCACCATTCGCGGACGTGTCGCCCTCGGGGCCGGAGCCGGCGCGCGTTGGGCGTCACGGGTCACCGGCCGCGGCGCCGGCGCGATGATCGGTGGCCTGGTCGCGATGACCCTGGACAAATCGATCCTGCGCCAGCTGGGCGAGGGGCGCCGCACGACCGTCGTGACCGGCACGAACGGCAAGTCGACCACCACGCGGATGACCGCGGCTGCGCTGGGGACGCTGGGATCGGTCGCGACCAATGCCGAGGGCGCGAACATGGACGCCGGGTTGGTCGCCGCCCTCGCGGGGACGCGTGATGCGACGTTGGCGGCCCTCGAAGTCGACGAGATGCACGTCCCGCATGTGGCCGACGCGCTCGATCCCGCCGTCATCGTGTTGTTGAATCTGTCGCGGGATCAACTCGATCGCGTCGGTGAGATCAATCACATCGAACGCACCCTGCGGGGTGGCCTCGCGCGCCACCCTTCGACGGTGGTCATCGCGAACTGCGACGACGTGCTGATGACATCCGCCGCCCACGACAGCCCGAACGTCGTTTGGGTGGCCGCAGGCGGCGGGTGGGCGAACGATTCGGTGAGCTGCCCGCGCTCGGGTGAAGTCATCGTGCGCGAGGGCACCCACTGGTATTCGACGGGAACCGATTTCAAGCGGCCGTCACCGCAGTGGTGGTACGACGACACGCACATCTATGGACCCGACGGTTTGTCATTGCCCATGCGGCTGGCACTGCCCGGAAATATCAACCGCGGCAACGCAACTCAGGCCGTCGCAGCGGCGGTCACGTTGGGTGCCGATCCTGCCGCCGCGGTGGCGGCGGTCTCTGGCGTCGACGAGGTCGCGGGCCGCTACAGCACAGTTCAACTGGGCACGCACTCCGTGCGCATGCTGCTGGCCAAGAACCCGGCGGGCTGGCAGGAGGCGCTGTCGATGGTCGACACCGACGCCGGGTCGGTGGTGATCTCCGTCAACGGTCAGGTGCCCGACGGGGAAGATCTGTCGTGGCTGTGGGACGTCAACTTCGAGCATTTCGTGAACCACCCCGTCGTGGCCGCCGGCGAACGCGGGACGGATCTCGCCGTGCGGCTGGGTTACGCCGGTGTGGAACACACGTTGGTGCACAACGCCGTTGAGGCGATCAGGTCCTGCCCGCCGGGGCACGTCGAGGTGGTGGCCAACTACACGGCGTTCCTGCAGCTGAACCGGATATTCCGCAGGGCCGGGGACGACCGGGGGGAAGATGTCTGAGTCGACGGTGCGGATCGGGTTGGTGCTGCCCGACGTGATGGGAACCTATGGAGACGGCGGCAATTCGGTGGTTCTGCGTCAACGTCTGCGGCTGCGTGGCTTCGACGCGGAGGTCATCGAGATCACGCTGGCGGATCCGGTGCCGGCCGAGCTGGACCTCTACACCCTCGGCGGAGCAGAGGATTACGCACAGCGTCTGGCAACCCGTCACCTGCAGCGGTATCCCGGCCTGCAGCAGGCGGCGGCGCGGGGCGCACCGGTGCTCGCGATCTGCGCGGCAATCCAGGTGCTCGGCCACTGGTACGAGACGTCGACGGGTGAGCGGGTCGACGGGGTGGGGATGCTCGACGTGACGACGTCCCCACAGGACACGCGCACCATCGGCGAGGTGGTGTCGCAGCCCCTTATTCCGGAGCTGTCGCAACGGTTGACGGGTTTCGAGAACCACCGTGGCGGAACGGTTCTGGGTCCTGCGGCGCGGCCGTTGGCGCGAGTCGTCAGCGGTGCAGGCAACCGTGCGGGTGACGGTATCGACGGAGCGGTACAAGGCAGCGTCGTCGCCACCTATCTGCATGGACCGTGCCTGGCGCGCAATCCGCAGCTCGCGGACTATCTGCTGTCGCGTGTGGTCGGCGACCTGGCCCCGTTGGAGATCGACGAGGTCGAGCTGCTGCGCAAGGAACGACTGGCCGCCCCCCGCCGCGTCTAGGCCATCGCTATCCACGTTATGCAGCGAAAGTGCGGGTAAACCGCTGCAATTCGTTGATTTCGATGAAGCAGCCACGGCTCACGAGGGCAGCCTCGACTCGTGTGATCACGTCTCGCGGCTTGTCCTCGGCGATCACGCGGATGACGATCCAGCCGAGCGCCTCGAGCATACGTAGCCTCGCGATGTCCTTCACATATTGGCGGCGATTCTTGCGATGGTGATCCCCGTCGTATTCGACGGCCACCGCGTATTCGGACCACCCCATGTCGAGCCATGCCACCGGAGTGACGCCGCGGAGAACCGCTATCTGCGTCTCAGGCCGCGGGAACCCCGCGTCGATCAACAACAGTCGGATTCGCGACTCCCTCGGCGAGGACGCTCCTCCGTCGACGAGCGGGAGCAATTCGCGCAGCTGCCGAACACCGTGGGATCGCGGATGAGCGTCGGCCAATCGAACGACCTCGGCAATCGAAAAGGCCTGGTTCCACATCAGCGCGTCCAGCCGGGCCAGTGCTGAGGGCCGGTCCAGGTGGCGACCGAGGTCGAAAGCGGTGCGCACTCGGGTGGTCACAGGTAGGCCGGCAATGCGAGTGATCTCGTGATCGGTCAACTGTTCCGCACGGGGTACCAATCCCTGCTGCGAACGAATCTTGACCCCCGCAAGCTCGATGGGGTGGGTCGGATCCACGTACGGCGCACCGTGCAGAGCCGAGGCGGCGACACCGGCGATCACACCCTTGCGGCCAGATGCCAACCACGCCGCGATTGCACGATCACGCAATGACAGATCCGCATTCTTCGGTGCGTAGACACCGTGATGAACCGCTCGGTACCAGCGGCTCAACTCGTGGCGCGTGATTCGCCCCGCCGCAATTGCTTCACTGCCGATGAAGACCTCAGCCATGTATGCATCCTGCCGCCGGCCACCGACACGTCGTCGCTATCCACGATTCGCAGCGAAAGTGCGAGACGCGGTCCGCATTACGTCGATAGCGATGCAGGCGCGCAAGAGGGAGCTAGGCCATCGCGCGGCGGCCGGCGAGCGCGCGGCCCAGCGTCAGCTCGTCGGCGAACTCCAGGTCACCACCCATCGGCAGCCCGGACGCGATCCGCGTCACCGTGAGACCGGGGATATCGCGCAGCATCCGCACCAGATACGTGGCCGTTGCCTCGCCTTCGGTGTTGGGATCCGTCGCGATGATCACCTCGGAGATGTCCACACCGTCCACGCGCTCGCCAATCCTGTTCAGCAGCTCGCGAATTCGCAGTTGTTCCGGTCCGACTCCCGACAACGGATCCAGCGCGCCGCCCAGCACGTGATACCGACCGCGGAACTCGCGGGTGCGCTCGACGGCCTGCACATCCTTGGGCTCCTCGACGACGCACACCACCGAACCGTCGCGGCGGGCATCGGAACAGATGCGGCAGCGGTCGTCGTCGGACACGTTGCCGCACACCGCGCAGAACTTGACCCCGTCGCGCACCTTGCCCAGCACGGCGGTGAGCCGGTCGATATCCGGCGGCTCGACGGATAACAGGTGAAATGCGATCCGCTGGGCGCTCTTCGGCCCGATACCCGGCAGCTTGCCGAGCTCGTCGATCAGATCCTGGACCGGTCCCTCGAACAAGTCAGAGTCCTGGCAGGCCCATGTCGCCCATTCCGCCGGCCAGGGGGCCCAAACGATCATGAGCAAGAATCGTCACCTGTTTGGACGCGTCAGCGATCGCACCGACGACGAGGTCCTGCAACGTCTCGACGTCCTCCGGGTCGACGACCTTCGGGTCGATCCGCACCGCGATCACCTCGCCGCTGCCCTTCATCGTCACCTGCACCAGGCCACCGCCCGCTTGGCCGTTGACCTCCGCCGCGGCGAGCGCCGCCTGCGCCTCCATCAGCTGCTGCTGCACCTGCTGTGCCTGGGCCAGGAGCGCGGACATATCGGGCTGGCCACCACCACCGGGTTGCATGACGATCCCCTTGCGTATTGGTCTCGACTTGGTTGCGTCGTCGGGTTGAGGTTCAACAGTAGTCGCGGTCGGCGCTACGGTGGCGCCCGTGCATCCCCGCCTGCGTGTCGGTGTCACGAGAACAATGCGGTCCTGCGCCGCGGTGGCGACCGGACTGCTCATCGCCGCATCGACGCTCGTCAGCCCCGCGTCAGCGGCGCCGGCCAACATCGCCGGCAAGATCGTCTTCCTCGACCCTGGCCACAACGCCGTCAACGACGCGTCCATCAGCCGGCAGGTTCCGACCGGCCGGGGAGGCACCAAAGACTGCCAGGCCAGCGGGACGTCTACCGATGACGGCTATGCCGAGCACGCCTTCGCGTGGGAGACCACGCTGCGCATTCGCCAGGCGCTCACCGCCCTCGGTGTGCGAACCGCGATGTCGCGCGGCGACGACGCCAGCGCGGGCCCCTGCGTCGACCAACGCGCGGCTTTGGCCAACTCGGTGCACCCCGACGCGGTCGTCAGCATCCACGCCGACGGCGGACCGGCCACCGGGCGCGGTTTCCACGTCCTGTACTCGTCTCCGCCGCTCAACGCGGCACAAGCGGGGCCGTCGGTGCGGTTGGCCACCATGATGAAGGATCAGTTGCAGGCATCTGGCCTGGTCCCGTCGACCTACATCGGCGAAGGCGGCCTGAATCCCCGTTCCGACATCGCCGGGCTCAACCTCGCCCAGTACCCGGCGGTCCTGGTCGAGCTGGGCAATATGAAGAACCCGGCCGACTCCGCGCTGATGAAGACGCCCGAGGGCAGGCAGAAGTACGCCGACGCCGTCGTGCGCGGGATCGCCGCCTTCCTTGCCGCCGGCAGCTAGCTGGGCCCCTCGACCTGCTTCTTGAGGTTGTCCAGCACCTCGCCCTGGATCTTGCGCAGTCCCAGCGGCGCGAACGTCTTCTCGAAGAACCCGCCGATACCGCCCGCACCCTGCCAGGACGTCTTGACCGTCACCGACGAGCCCGCACCGGCCGGGGCCACGGTCCAGTTCGTGATCATGGTCGAGTTGGCGTCCTTCTCGATGACCGTGTGACCGGCCACGTCGACCGTGGCCTTGACGTCGCGCACCCGCGATTTGGTGGCCTGCAGCTTCCAGGAGGCCACCGTGCCCGCGCCCTGCCCGCCTTCGAGCACCTGGTAGGCGCTGTAGTGCGGCGAAAGGATCTTGGGGCGCACGGTCGCATAGTCGGCGACCGCGGCCAACACGGTGTCGGGCGCGGCGTCAATCAGGACGGTGCTGGACGCGCTGACCTGTCCCATCTGTACAAACTCCTAGGTCGGGGGCGATCACGGGCTGATGTTGCCGCCGGTGCGGTCGCATCGGCTGCGACCGCGGACTAGCGTATATCCGTGTCTGTGGTGGAAGTCGATGCGCGTACTGCTCACTCCTCGGGAGTCGAGCGGCTTCTCGCTAGCTACCGGGCGATTCCCCCGAACGCCACGGTTCGCCTCGCCAAACCCACGTCGAATCTCTTTCGGGCCCGCGCCAAGACCTCGAGCAAGGGGCTCGACGTCTCCGGCCTGAGCGCAGTCATCGCCGTCGACCCCGAGTCGCGCACCGCGGACGTCGCCGGAATGTGCACCTACGAGGACCTGGTCGCGGCCACCCTCCCCTACGGTCTGGTACCGCTGGTGGTGCCTCAGCTGAAGACGATCACCCTCGGCGGGGCGGTCACCGGGCTGGGCATCGAGTCGACGTCGTTCCGCAACGGCCTGCCCCATGAGTCGGTGCTGGAGATGGACATCCTCACCGGCACCGGTGAAGTGGTGACCGCGTCGCCGCACCAACATGCGGATCTTTTTCATGCTTTTCCCAACTCCTATGGCACCCTTGGATACTCCGTTCGCATCAAGATCGAACTGGAGGCGGTGAAACCGTTCGTCGAGATTCGCCATCTGAGGTTCAGTGCGCTGACTGACCTTTTCGCGGCGATGGACCGCATCGTCGAAACCGGCGGCTACGCGGGTAAACCGGTGGATTACCTCGACGGCGTGGTGTTCTCGGCCGACGAAAGCTACCTGACACTGGGGTTCCAAACTGCGACGCCCGGTCCGGTCAGCGACTACACCGGCCAGCAGATCTACTACCGCTCGATCCAGCACCCCGAAGGGGACAAGCACGACCGGTTGACGATCCACGACTACCTGTGGCGGTGGGACACCGACTGGTTCTGGTGCTCAAGGGCGTTCGGCGCTCAGGACCCGCGTATCCGTCGGTTCTGGCCGCGGCGCTATCGGCGAAGCAGCTTCTACTGGAAGCTGATCGGTTACGACCGGCGGTTCAACATCGCCGACAGGATCGAGAAGCGCAACGGCCGACCTCCATTGGAGCGAGTCGTGCAGGATGTCGAGGTCCCTCTGTCCCGCGCGGAGGAATTCCTGTCGTGGTTCCTGACCAACGTGCCCATCGAGCCGATCTGGTTGTGCCCGTTGCGGCTCCGCGAAGACACCAGCTGGCCGCTGTATCCGATCCGCGCGCACCGGACGTATGTCAATATCGGCTTCTGGTCGTCGGTGCCGGTCGGCCCCACAGAAGGACACACCAACAAATTGATCGAACACAAGGTCAGCGAGCTCGACGGACACAAATCGCTGTACTCCGACGCGTACTACAGCCCCGATGAGTTCGACGAACTCTATGGTGGGGAAACCTACAAGACGGTCAAGAAGACCTACGACCCCGACTCACGACTCCTTGACCTGTATGCAAAGGCGGTGCAACGACGATGAGCGCTTGCGCGAAGAGCAGAACACCACGATGAGCGCTTGCGCGAAGAGCAGAACACCACGATGAGCGCTTGCGCGAAGAGCGGAGGACCACGATGACCACGTTCAAGGAACAATCGACACAGGCGCCAGCCGGAAGACTGACGCTGGCAGAGATCCTGGAGATCTTCGCTGCGGGTCAGGTCCCGCTGAAATTCACTGCCTACGACGGCAGCACGGCCGGACCCGAGGACGCCGAGCTCGGTCTCGACCTGCTGACACCCCGCGGCACAACCTATCTCGCGACAGCTCCCGGCGAACTCGGTCTTGCGCGTGCCTACGTGTCGGGCGATCTCAAACCGCTCGGCGTTCACCCGGCCGACCCCTACGAGCTGCTCATGGCGCTCGCCGACAAACTCGACTTCAAGCTGCCGCCGCCGCGCGTACTGGCCAACATCGTCCGCACGATCGGCATCGAGCACCTCAAGCCGATCGCGCCCCCACCCCAGGAGGCCCTCCCCCGCTGGCGACGCATCGCCGAGGGCCTACGCCACAGCAAGACTCGCGATGCCGAGGCCATCCACCACCACTACGACGTGTCGAACACGTTCTACGAGTGGGTGCTCGGGCCGTCGATGACCTACACCTGCGCGGCCTACCCCGACGCCGACGCGACATTGGAGGAAGCGCAGGAGAACAAGTACCGGCTGGTCTTCGAGAAATTGCGGCTGCAGCCCGGCGATCGGTTGCTCGACGTCGGGTGCGGCTGGGGCGGCATGGTGCGCTACGCCGCGCGCCACGGCGTGCAGGCAATCGGTGTGACGCTCTCCAAGGAGCAGGCCGAGTGGGCGCAGAACGCGATCGCCGAGCAGGGCCTGTCCGACCTGGCCGAGGTGCGTCATAGCGACTACCGGGACGTGCGCGAATCCGGATTCGACGCCGTCTCCTCGATCGGGTTGACCGAACACATCGGCGTACACAACTACCCCGCGTACTTCAAGTTCCTCAAGTCGAAGATGCGCAACGGCGCACTGTTGCTCAACCACTGCATCACCCGGCCCGACAACCGCACCGGAGCATCCGCCAAGGGCTTCATCGACCGCTACGTCTTCCCGGACGGCGAGCTCACCGGTTCGGGCCGCATCATCACCGAGGCACAGGACATCGGCCTCGAGGTGATCCACGAGGAGAATCTGCGCCACCACTACGCGATGACGCTGCGTGACTGGTGCCGCAATCTTGTCGAACACTGGGACGAGGCCGTCAAAGAGGTCGGGTTGCCCACTGCGAAGGTGTGGGGGCTGTACATGGCCGGCTCACGTGTCGGCTTCGAGACGAATATCATTCAGCTGCACCAGGTTCTGGCTGTCAAACTCGACTCCCGCGGTAACGACGGTGGCCTCCCGCTGCGCCCGTGGTGGACGCCGTAGCCGGTCAGCTGCCGTCGATGCGGCGGGCGCCGAGTTCGTTCTGAAGTAGCTCCAGCGCGGCTTCCTCGGGGTCGCGCCGCGGCATATCCGACGTGTCGCTGCCCGCCTCGGCGAGCATGCTCTCCTCCTCGTCGTCGTCGCGCTGCGGCGGCGCGGCGACGGCCGTTGGCTCGGCCGGCTCAGGGGCGGGCGCGCCCGGCGGGCCTGCCTCACATCGGATCTTCCAGCCGACGCCCAGTGCATCCTTCAGTGCCTCACGGATGACATCTGCATTGCGCTGTTCTGTCAGCCGTTTGGCCAGCGGCGCGGACTCGTGGCTGAGCACCAGGGTGTCGCCCTCGACGGCGCGGACGATCGCGCCCGCCAGCATCACCTCGGTGGTACGGCTGCGCTGACGGACTTTCTCGCGCACTGTCGTCCACATGCTGCGCACGGCGGCCGCATTCGGCTCGCCCGTGACGGCCGCCGGCGGGGGCGCCGCAACGACGGGATCCGACGGCTGCTGCACCGGCGGAGGCGACGACGGTTTCGGTTCCGGTTTCGGCTCCGGCTTCGGCTCCGACGTTCGGTTCCGGCTTGGGTTCTGGCTGCGGTTCTGGCTTCGGTTCCGGCTGGGGCTCCTGAGAAGGCTCGGCCACCACTGTCGGCTCCAGCGCGGGCTTGCGCACCGGCTCGGTCTTGCTCCTTCGGCTGTACTGCTTCGGGGCGCCGGACTGCTCGCCCTCGGGGATCGACATATCCATCCGCGTCTCGATGCGCTCGATCCGCTGCAACAACGCCGACTCGGTGTCGCTGGCCGACGGGAGCAGTAGCCGCGCGCATACGACTTCGAGCAGCAGTCGAGGTGCGGTGGCCCCGCGCATCTCACCCAGCCCGGCATGCACCACTTCGGCGTAGCGGGTCAACGTGGCGGCGCCCACCCGCGTCGACTGGTCACGCATCCGCTCCAGCACATCCTCGGGACCGTCCACCACGCCGCGGGCGATCGCGTCGGGAACCGACTGCAGCACAATCAGATCGCGAAAGCGCTCCAGCAGATCGGTGGCGAACCGCCGCGGGTCATGGCCGGCGTCGATCACGCCCTCGACGGCTCCGAAGAGCGCCGCGGCGTCCCCCGCCGCGAGCGCGTCGATCGCGTCGTCGATCAGCGCCACATCGGTGGCGCCCAGCAGCGCCAGGGCCCGCGGGTAGCTGACCTGATTGCCGTCCGCACCCGCCAACAACTGGTCGAGTACCGAGAGCGTGTCACGGGGCGATCCGCCACCGGCCCGGATGACGAGCGGGTACACCGCATCGTCGACCGTCACGTTCTCCTGCGAGCAGATGCGCTCGAGTAGCGAGCGCATGGTCCGCGGCGCCAACAACCGAAACGGGTAGTGATGGGTGCGCGAGCGAATGGTCGGCAGCACCTTCTCCGGCTCGGTGGTGGCGAACACGAAGATCAGATGCTCGGGTGGCTCCTCGACGATCTTCAGCAGCGCGTTGAAACCGGCCGTGGTGACCATGTGCGCCTCGTCGACGATGAAGATGCGGTACCGCGATTGTGCGGGCGCGTAGAACGCGCGATCGCGAAGCTCCCTGGTGTCGTCGACACCGCCGTGGCTCGCGGCGTCGAGCTCGGTGACATCGACGCTGCCACCCCCGTTGGGCGCCAGCGCGACACATGAATCGCACACTCCGCACGGTGTGGCCGTCGGCCCCTGCGCACAGTTCAGCGAGCGGGCCAGGATCCGCGCCGACGACGTCTTCCCGCACCCGCGAGGCCCCGAGAACAGGTAGGCGTGGTTGATACGCCCTGCCGACAGCGCGGTGGACAGCGGTTCGGTGACGTGCTCCTGGCCAACCACGTCGGAGAAGGTTGCCGGTCGGTACTTGCGGTAGAGCGCCACGCTCAGCACGCTACCGAGAGCGGGTGACGCCGCTGCGCCGCGTGTAACCAAAAGCCCAATTCTGGAAAAATGTGTCACCGTTGCGCGCCATATCGGGTCATGCCCGACATGCGACGAATACCGCCGCTGCCGCGGTCGAAAATTCAGTCCTTCAGCAGCGCCTCGGTCGCCGACAGCAGCGCACAGGTCGCCAGCCCATCCATCGCCTCGCGCAACTCGGGCAAGCGGCGGAAACGACGGTGCGATCCGGATGTTCTTGTCCTCCGGGTCTTTTCGGTACGGGAATGTCGCACCGGCCTCGGTGACCGCGATACCGGCGTCCTTCGCCAGCGCGATGGTGCGGCGCGCTGTGCCGGGCAGCACATCCAGACTGACGAAGTAGCCGCCCTTCGGTTCGGTCCATGACGCGATCTTCGACTCATTCAGCCGGTCGGACAGGATCTCGGCCACAGTGGCGAACTTCGGCGCCAGCAGTTCCTGATGCCGCTGCATATGGAGGCGCACACCGTCGGCATCACCGAAGAACCGCAGATGCCGAAGCTGGTTGACCTTGTCCGGCCCGATCGACTTCTTGCCCGAGTACTGCAGATACCAGGCGATGTTGCCCAGCGAGCCGCCGAAAAAGCTCACCCCGGCACCGGCGAACAGCAGCACGAACTGAAACGAAGAACACGCAGAACAAAACGTATTGCTTATGTCTCGGTCTTTGCCACCACCGACGCCAAATCGCGTCACAAGGGAATCTGCGCCTTCCTGGTGGAAACCGACTGGCAGGGCGTGACGGCCGGCCGGCCCATTCCTAAAATGGGCCAGCGCTGTTCGAATACCGTCGGTATTCAATTTAACAAGGTCCGGGTGCCCAAAGAGAACATCCTGGCCCTGCCGGGTGAGGGTTTTGTCCTGGCCATGAAGACCTTTGCCCGAACCCGGCCGATTATCGGTTCCTTTGGTGTCGGCGCCGCCAGGGCCGCCATGGAATACGCTCTGGATTATGCCAAGAAACGGCGGGCCTTCGGCATGAATCTCGGCAGTTTCCAGGCGATCCAGTTCAAGCTGGCTGAAATGCTGCAAAAGGTTGAAACCTCCCGTCTCCTGACCTGGAAGGCGGCCTGGGATTCGGATCAGGGTGAGGACGGCACGGTCAGTGCTTCGATCGCCAAGCTCTACGCCTCGGAAACGGCACTGGAGGTGGCAAATGAAGCCTTGCAGATTTTCGCAGGATTCCCCCACTCTTGTCCGCCGGTTGTTTGGAGAAAATGACAAATCCTGCATCTTATCGTTTCAACGGATGCCAATGATCTCTTATCCAGAGTTATTAAGTTCTGCCCCTCTTTTAAGCGGGATAAATTGCCAGCCTCCCGCTTGGAAAGTAGGACAGGCATCCTTACCTCTATAAGGGTCTAATTCCCAACATTCGTGCGCAGGCTTTCTCACCCCAGTTGGAAAAA
>CAWDVX010000015.1:0-95918 GCA_963805835.1 uncultured Actinomycetota bacterium
GATTCGCGGCAAGCTCGACGCTGCGGCTGCAGGCCAACAACAGATCGTCGACATTCTGCAGAGACTCATCGACGATCAGCAACGAGAGCACTGAGATCCATCCGGCGCTGGCGGAGCGGGCGCTGGCGGAGCGGGCATCGGATCGCCAAGGATATGAATCGATGACGGGCCAACAGGAGTTCGGGCCAGAACCGTGCCTGCGGGCCAACCCCGACGACGCGCCGGAAGCGGTCCTACAGGACGCGCCTGCCGAATCGCATACCGCGCCGACGCGCGTCGAAGCTGATGGAACCGTCGACGTCCGCAGCCGCGGAACGCAGGCCCTGGTCGGTCAGGTACAACGGCGTCCACGTCGTCTGGTCCAGCGGCCGACGGTCCTCGTTGCGGATCTCGACCCCTGCTGGTTTTCTACGGGTTCGTCCTGGGCATCCCGGCAGGCATGAACAAGCTGACCCGGCTTCGGCATGCAGAACAGCGGATCGTCAAGGTGCAGCGGCGCGTCTGGCTCGCTCAGGCCTTGGCGTGGCCGACGGTGATCGCGGCTGTGGCGACGTCGGTCGGTGTGCTGATGTGGTTCCTCCGCCGACGCTCGCCAGGTAATCGTCATGAGATGCCGGACCTGCCGGGGGCCCATGAGGACGGCACCGTGCACGTCGAAACTGATGGTCAGCTCACTCACACTTTTGCCGCAGACGACGCGCGGGACACCGTCTAGGCTCGCCCGATAATCGACGGCGAAATTCCCCTCGTTACCGAGTTTGGGCAGCGCTCGGCGGGTGAACACCCGAAGTGCATGATCAAAGCCCAAGAAAGGAAACCATCATGGCACTCGACGATGACGACATGACGACAGCAGGCGGCGGCGGAGAAGGTACGGCCGACGGCGGCTCCAACCCCGAAGGCCACGACGGCGGCGCCGACGGCACCGCGAAAGAGGGCGAGGGCACGGCCGACGGCGGCTCCAACCCCGAGGGTCACGACGGCGGTGCCGACGGAACCGCCTGAGGCCGGCATGCTGAGCCGGTGTGTCGCTGCTGATACCGGTGCGTTCGCCACCGACTATTGGGGCCGCAAACCCCTGCTCAGCCGCGCCACCGCGCTGCCCCGCGACTTCAACGATCTGCTCTCACCCACTGCGGTTGATGAGCTGATCGCTGAGCGCGGGGTACGCGCGCCCTTCATCCGGATGGCCAAGACCGGTGACGTGCTGGCCCGCAGCTGCTACACCGGACCGGCCGGCTTCGGCGCCGAGATGCCCGATCAGGTCGACTCGGCCAAGGTGCTGGCCGAATTCGCCGCCGGTGCGACGATCGTCCTTCAGGGGTTACACCGGTTGTGGCCCCCGCTGATCGACTTCGTCCGAGGCCTCACCGACGACCTGGGTCATCCCGTGCAGGCCAACGCCTACATCACCCCGCCGGACGCCCAGGGATTCGAGCCCCATTACGACGTCCACGACGTGTTCGTCCTGCAAGTCGCCGGCGAGAAGCGCTGGACGGTGCACGAACCCGTGCACCCGCACCCACTGGACTCGCAGCCGTGGACCGAGCACCGCGACGCCATCACCGCACGCGTCCGCGACGCCCCGACCATCGACACCGTCCTGCAGGCGGGCGACGCGCTGTATCTGCCCCGCGGTTGGGTGCATTCCGCCCGATCCCTGGACACCACGTCGATCCACCTGACGATCGGGGTGTCGGCGTTGACGTACCTCGACGTGGTACGCGCCGTCGTCGACACGCTCGCCGCCGACGAGGAGTTCAGGAAATCTCTACCCATGGGCATCGATGCCACCGATCGCAGCGAAATGGCCTCGACGACAAGCAAAGTGATGGCCCAGCTGGCCGACGTCGTCCGAGATCGGGCCGCCGACCTCAGCGACAACGCAGCCGCGCAGTTGTCGGACCGGCACGCCGAGCGGACCCGGCCCGTCGCGGTACGGCCCCTGGCCACTCTGGACGCCATGAACGCCGCCGGCGCGCTGCGAGTTCGATGGCGCCACGGGCTGATCGGCACGCTGGAGCACCTCGGTGAACAGGTGTGCCTGCGGCTGCCGGATCGGACCATCACGTTCCCCGACTCCTGCGCCGCTGCGGTCGAGGCGCTGCAACACGGACTCGTCGCGGACGCAGAAACACTGCCGGGCCTCGACCACGCCGACGCAGAAGTCCTCATTCGCCGGTTGTTACGCGAGGCCGTCGTGGTCGCGGTCGAGGACGGGACCGCTTAAGGATGAGCCCCACACGCACGCCGTGCAGCGACCAATCGCTGGCGCGCAACGACCCCATGTACGGCACGGCCGGTGCCGGACGGTCCTGGGCGATGCTCGAACTGTGCGGCGGCTGGGGGCCATCGGCATTCCTGGACTCTCCCTCCCTCATCGAGCGCGAACTCGGACGCAGCATCTGCCGCCGCATCGAAGTTGCGGGCCTGCGGGTCACCGCGATACGCCGGCCGGGTCGCCGGGATGAGACGCCGCGCTGGCGATGGTTCATCGCGCATTGCGAGGAGGGCAGCGAGGCGCTCTACGGCGGAGAGGTCGACGACGCCCGCGGGTACCTGGACATCGCCCTGGACGGCTCGGACGGCGAACGGGTCGACGGCCCACTCGTCGCGGTCTGCGCGCACGGCAAGCACGACCAGTGTTGCGCCGTGCGCGGACGCAGCGCGGCGTCGGCCATCGCGGCCGAATATCCCGAATTCACCTGGGAATGTTCACATTTGGGCGGCGACCGGTTCGCCGCCACCATGCTGATCCTGCCCGAGGGCCTGTGCTACGGGCGTGTCGACTCGACCGACTCCGCCGGCCTGGTGGCCAAGTACCTCGACGGTCGGCTGGACCACAGATATCTGCGCGGACGCACGTCCCTACCCCACCCGGTGCAGGCCGCGCAGTATTTCGCGCGCGAGTCCCTGGGCGAGGACCGCATCGACGCCCTGTCACCGCTGAAGGTCGAGCACGCCGAGCACGAAATCCGCGTCGAGCTCCGCACGGACTCGGGCTCCGTGAATGTCGTTCTCGCGGAGAAGATGTCGGAGCCGCTGCTGTCCATGTGCCGCGCCACGGTTCCGGGCTCGGTGCGCACGTTCGAATTAGTGTCAATCTCGTCGGACTGAGGAGGCTGTTTGTATGGCGGACATCATCGAGCTGGTATACGCCGACCACGATTGGTTTCGTCGTCAATTCTTCCTGCTGGACGACGCGAAGTCCGACGCCGAGCTCGCCGCGATCTGGGACGCCCTCGGCGCCCGCCTCGATGTCCACGCCGAAGCCGAGGAGGCCGTGTTCTACCCGGCGCTGCTCAAGCACGGCGGCAGCGAGGACCGCGGCAATCCCGAGGGTGACCCGGAAGACGAAACCGAGGACGCCATCACCGACCACAACGCGATCCGCGACGCGATTCGTCGCTCACGCCAACACAAGCCGGGCACCAAGGAATGGTTCGACGCCGTTTTCGAGGCCCGCAAGCAGAACGGCGAACACCTCGACGAGGAAGAGCGCGAGGCGATGCCGGACTTCATCAAGAGCGCCTCCCTGGAGCTCCGGCACGATTTGGCGATGCAGTGGCTGCGGTTCTATGCCGATCGCGAGACGACGATGAACGTCGACAACCGCGACAAGGACGCGGACGACTACATCGCCGAGCACTCCTGAGTGACGATCAGCCGTCGTCGTCCATTGCGGAGCGCAGGAACGGCAGTATCCAGCCCGAAATCGGCCACACCGCCGCCAGCGCGAACGCGAACACCGCGCCGACGATCCCGGCGATCGCGCGGTGCTTGCGGCGACTCTCGTCGGCGAACGCGCCACTGCGCAGCAGCAGGAACGTGGTGGTCAACCAGCCCGCCAGATAGAGGGCACCGAGCGCATATTTCATATGTCACCGTTGTACCCCTCCGCGGGGGCAGGCGTCACCGCGCGTCAGCGCAGCGAGACGAGGTCGTGCACGGAGTCGTTGGGCAACGGGCCGTCGACGACGGCAGTCACCTCCATGTGTTTCAGGGTGATCGCGCCCTTGAAATTGTCGAGGAAAGCGGTCGTCGGGGCGCCTAGGCGTCGACCGCGAGGCCCGCTGACCAGGTTGACGTGGCCCTCACCAGAGACCCACCTTTCCCTGGACATGGACGCGCAACCGCGCGCCGAGCTCGGCGATCGCAAAGTCCGCCTCGGCCAGCACACCCGCCTGCAGGTGGAAGTCGTGCCACAGCCCGTCGAACCGGTGGTGCTCGACATCCGTTGCCTTGCTGGCGATCTTCTCCGCATCCAGGATCAGCGGATCGTCGCCCGCGCTCTGCAACACGATCGGCGGCAGCCCCGCGAACTTTCCGCACACCGGCGAGATCCCCGGCAATCGCGGATCCTGCTCCCCCGCATATCTCGTCGCCCACACGCTCGCCATCGCCGGCGTGATCAACGGATCCCGTCCCTCGGGCCGATCCCCGGAAACGTCGAGCGCCAGATCAGCCCACCGCAGACACAGCGCATCGCCACTGAATACCTTGAGGCGACATACCTTCCGGTCAGCTCGACATTGTCCGACCGCGTGGCCGAGCTGGCGCGGCGACTTCTACCCACCGGACAGTGCACCGCCGAGGCGATCGCCGACGAGCTCGCCATGCATCCGCGAACGACGCACGCAGGCCACGCGCTACTTCGCCGAGCCGGACCTGCATCTCGCGCAGATCGCCGGTCTGCTGGGGTACGCCGAGCAGAGCGCGCTGAACCGGTCGTGCCGACGCTGGTTCGGCAGGACGCCGCGGCAGTGCAGACCAGGTGCGCTGGTCTAGGGGTTCGGACGACAATGCCAGTGGCGCCATCGTCACTGCCTGGAGCGTAGACACCGACGACCGCGATGGGTACCTCGGAGTCATCGAAGCGCGGGTTCGAAGCGACCGAACGGGTGCCACCTGGCAGATAGAAATGGTGCGCGGTTTGCAGGAACGCGGACTCGAGCGCATCGCGGCGCTGCATGAGATGACTCGGCGATATGTCGAGCACGCGCACACCGGCGCCCCGGTGCACGAATGGCCCGTACCATGACCGCACCCAGCCCTCTGGGCCGGTCGATTCAGCCTTCCTTTGCCCGTTCGGCGGTGAACGACACCGTCACGGAGTCCACGACTTTCATCGAGCCCAACAGCATCGAGTACGGTTTGACACCGAACTCGGATTGGCGAACGTCAGCCTTGCACGACAGTCGCCACGTCTCACCGAGATCCTCGACGCGCAGGCCGATCTCGCGTTCCTCGACCACACCATGGATCTCCAGCGTGCCGGTCAGCAGATAGCCGTCGTCCGACTTGTCGATTGCGTTGGCCCGGAAGCGGATCTGCGGGAACCGTTCAGCGTCAAGGACTCCCAACGCGTTCGACCGCGCCAACGCTTTCTCCGGTCCTGACAGCGCCTTCAAGCCGCCTTCACCCTTCATCACTCGAAGCGATTCCACCTCGACCGTCAGTTCTGCCTCGACCGGGTCGCCGCCGCTCCACCGCACCGTGGCCAGCCAGGTGGTCATCGCGATCGTCAACCGATGGCCCATCTTGGCCGCCCTGCCCGTAACGCCGGTGTGAACCAACAGCCGACCGTCCGACGCATCGAGGTTCCACACGTTGGCGTTCATCGGCCGAATCTACCCGGAGCGGCTAGCGCTCAGATGGCTATGGCAGTCCGCACGATCGCGACCCACACCGGATAGTCCAGATTGAACTGACTGTCGGCCGGCTTTGCCCGGAACTCCGGTATCGCTGCGATCCTTGAGGCCAGCTCGTCACGAAGGCGCTCAAAGGTGTAGCCACCGGGCATCGTCGAGGTGTCCAGTTCGAGGATCGAGCACCGTGCAACGGCTGGGTGGCGCTTTCGATGTAGAGGAAACTCGCGTCGAGTCCGCTGAGTCGTCCCAATTCTCGATGCTCGACGCGTTGATTGCACATCAAACCAATTGGGCCGAATTCCAACATTGTTCGCATAGATTCATTCACCGCTTCGTCGACCCCGCGGATGTATACATAGCTCTTCACGAATGATCACCTCGCGGTGCCCTGCCAGTGGCTATCGTGATTGAAATGTCAGATTCACCGTTGGACACGTCCACTCGACTCGCCGTGGAGCGCACACGCCTGGCCAGTGAACGAACGCTGATGGCGTGGATCCGCACCAGTACGTCGTTGATCGCGTTCGGTTTCACCATTTTCAAGTTCTTCCAGTATCTGGCGACATCCGAGGAAGGCCTCACCGCCCGATCGTCAGTCCCTGGATCGTCGGGATACTGATGATCGCGGTGGGCATTACGGCCTTGGTGCTGGCCTGGTTTCAGCATCGCCAGGAGGTGAAGGCGCTACGCGCCGAGGCCGGGGCCCTGCCGTACTCGCTTGCCGGGCTGATGGCAGGTCTCATCGCCGTTCTGGGCCTCGTCGCGCTCGTCGTGGTGATCTGGCGGCTGTAATCCCCGAACGGCGATCACCTGGCCGGCGGCCGCGAGTACACCACCTTCGTACGGAAAACGATGTCCTGCAACGACCTTCGACGAGCGTCGATCACAACCCACATCAATCCGATCGGGAACACCACGCAGGCGATCGCCCGCAGCAACCCGATGATCGGCCGCACGCGCTGCGACCGGCGCCCAACGACCCGCAACCCCATCGTCACCGCACCCGCCGTCGACCCCGACACAACCCAACACCCCGTCAGATACAGCACCGCGACGGCAAAGGTGACCATTGTCGAGAACACGACGTTCAGCGACGGCAGACTGAAGGCCGCGGGTGAATACACCAGCTTCACCAACACCAGACCGCCGTACAGCCCACCCATGATCAGCAGGACCACCAACAGGTCGATGACCGCGGCGAGTCCCCTGGTGATGATCCCGGCCGCCCGCTCAGCGTCGGGCACCGACTCCGACGAGGTCACCGGCTTTCCCGGTCACGCCCCAGCATGCGGTTGACGACTCCGGCCACGACGTCGTCGGCGCGCTCGCCCTGCGTGCGGACGTCGGTCATCACCTCGGCGGTCATCGAATTCGTCGACTCACGGATGATCCCCGGCAGATCGACACCCTCGATCACCTTGTCGGCCAACGCAATCAGGTCGATCCGGCTGATCACCGCGTCGATGTCGAGATCGGCGGCGATCGCGTCGATATCCAGACGCTCGCGCACCAGCGCGTTCAGGTCGATCTCGTCGAGAACCAGGTCCACCAACCGGGCGGCGACCGCGCCCACCACCGTCGCGAATTGGTCGCCTCGGTCGGACAATCCGGCGACACTGCGACGCATCAACGTCCCGAACACCGGCAGTCGTTCGGCCAACCGGAATGCGGCCCCCGAGACATCCACGGCCAATGCCGCCGTCCCCACGGCGACGGCAACCACCGGGTTCTTCAGCGGGTCGCCGTCGTCGGCCATCACCGCATCGTAGTTCCCGTGTCGCACGTTCGTGAACCCGGCGATATCGGTGACGAGTCCGGCCCACGAGAAGTCACTGCGGCACAGTCGATAAGCGCCGTGGAAGCTGCGAGGTCGAGATCACCGCCAGCGTCGATCTCGCCCCCTGGTTGAGGTGCACGCCATCGGCGTGCAGATCGTCGTATCCGCCATCAGGTTGTTGACCAAGATCGCCGATTGCCGTCGTATCGCTCCGCCCGACGGGTCCCGTTCGACGCCCCGCCAATCCGCGCGAAGCCCCGCTCCCGAAGTGGGTTGACCCCTATTCCTCGGCCACCAACGCGAGCAGTCGCTCCAGCGTCGCCAACTGCCGCTCGTGGTCGCCATCCAACTTCGTCAACAGCGTCGTGATCCCGACCGCCCGATACTTCTCCAGCCGCTCCGCAATACCACTAGGCGTACCAACGAGATTCGTCAACCGTCCGAGGTCGATCGGCACCGCGGCCCGCGCTTCGTCGCGCCTACCGCTCTGCCACAACTCCGCGACCCTAGCGACGTCATCCCCATATCCGAGTCTGCTGAACGCGTCGTTGTAGAAATTGCGGCCGCCCGCGCCCATCGCGCCGATCGTGAACGCATACCCGTCCGCATGCCGGCGCGCCGCAGCCTCGGCGGCCGCCTCCTCGTCATGGAACTCGACCGCCACCGGCGCGACCAGATCCAGGTCCGCCAGCGTGCGCCCCGCCCGCTTCGCGCCCTCCCGCAGCGGACCCAGCACCACCTCCGCCGCCTCCGGGATGAACGCGTTGCCCAGCCACCCGTCCGCCGCCTCGCCCGTCAGCCGCAGATTCCGCGGACCCATCGCCGCCACATACACCGGCACATGCTGCGGCCGCACCAGCGGTCGAAGCGCCGCGCCGCTGCTGTCCGCCAGCGGCAGCGGATAGATCTCGCCGTCATGCTCGAGTCGATCTCCGCGACTGACAATGCGGATGATCTCGATCGTCTCCCGCGTCGTCTGCACCGGCTTGCGGAACCGGACCCCGTGCCAACCCTCCATCACCCGCGGGCCCGACGTCCCGATCCCCAGCAGGAATCGGCCACCGGACAACTCCTGCAGACTCAACGCCGACGTCGCCAGTAGCGCCGGACTGCGCGAGCCCAGCTGCACCACGAACGTTCCCAGCTTGATCGTCGATGTCCTCGCCGCGACATACGCCAGCCCGGTCAGCGCGTCGTAGCCCCACACCTCGGGCACCCACACCGAGTCGACACCGATCCGCTCGGCAGCGACCGCGAAATCCACCGCACCCGGCAGCCGGGGCTCGATCATGGTGCCGATCTTCACCCGCCCTGCCTTCCTTGGCATGCTGCAACCGTGCGCTACCGCGATCAGCCCACCATAGAAGTCACCCAGCGGGTCCGCTGCGATGTGGCCACGGCATGGGGCTACGTCACCGACATCACCCTGCCCGCCCGGTGCTCGTCAGAACTGCAGGCCGTCGAGTGGGTCGACGGCGCGGACGGCGTCGAGGTCGGCGCCCGGTTCCGTGGCCGCAACCAAAACGACGCGATAGGTGAGTGGGAGACCATGTGCGAAGTCGTCGAGGTCGAGGATCAGCGCCGCTGGGTGTGGAATGTGCAGGGCATTGAAGGAACTAGCGCAACATGGGGTTTCGAAGTCGAACCCGCCAGCGACGGCGTGCTCATTCGCCAGTGGGGCCGACTGGGACCGGGAACGTCCGGGCTGACCGTCGGGATCGCGGCCCAACCCGCCAAGGAGGCCCGCATCGTCGCGCGCCGACTGTCGGAGTGGCAGCAGAACATGCAGGCCAACCTCGAGTGGATCCGGTCGCAGGTCGAGACCTGAGCGAGATTGCCGGTGACGAGAACCGGCCCGGGACGCCTCCAGCAAACCGTTTGCGATGCATGCAAGTGGTCAGATCGCGCGCTGGAGCCGATTCCGCCGGTCCGCGGCGCGGAACATTTCGTCGGCAGCAGCCATGAGAGCCTGTGCCACCAGCACCGACGCGCCCCCTCCGACGGCGAGCCAGAATTGGCGTACCGGGGGTAGTCCGGGGACTGGTAATGTGACCAGCAAACAAAAACTGTCGCGATCACAAGGGTGGGGTTGATCTGTTTGGGCAAGGATCTGCGGGTCGATCCGCTCGAGGTGCGGATGGCCGCCGACCATATCGATTCGGCTGCCGAAGGTCTGCGCGCAGACCACGACGTGGCACAAGAGCGCATCGGGACCGCCCAGGCGGGCTGGATCGGGACGAGCGGGGACGCGCTTTCCAAGGTGGCCACGAAGTGGGAAGAAGACTCCAGCGCGTATTACAGCGAACTCATCGGTCATGTCGAAGGTTTCAAAGCGGCAGCGGCACAGTACGTCGGCACCGACGATCACGAATCGACCGACATCGACAGGGCAGCATCGAATCTGGGCTCCATGGGGCTCTAACCCGTGGGGATCACACTGGCCGACGTTCAGGGTTGGCAACCTGAGCAGATCGACGAGGTGTCCCAGGCGGCAGCGCAGCGCGCCCGCACCAGCGGTCAGGCCGCCGAAACCCTGCGCAACCTCTCGGTGTTCGGCACGTGGAAGGGCGACGCCGGCGAGGCCGCGCAGCAGGCCATCAACCAATCGGCCACCACGCTGTCCCTGTCGCAGAAGGAAGCCTTCCTCGTCGCGCTCGGCGCGGGCCAAGCCGCCGCCGAGGTCCGCAAGGTCAAGAACGACCTGCAGAGCCTCATCGACTACGCCGGCGCCGCACCGGCCGTCCAGCTCGACCTGGCCACCAACTCGGTGATCCCGCCCGACACCACCGGGATGACCGAGGAAGACATCGACGCGCTGGTCAAGAAGACCGAAGAGATCGAGAACAAGATGGTGGCCGTGCTCGCGGCCGCCGAGGAAGCCGACGCCGACCTGGCGCGAGTGCTGACGGCGGCGACGGGCGGCGATCCCGAGCTTCCCGCCGAGCAGGGCACCAACGACGGACAGTCACTACAGGACGGCCAACTCACGCCGGAGGAAATGGCGCGGCTGGAGGAGAACACCAACCTCACGCCCGAGCAGCAAGAGGCGTTGGTGCGCGGCGATCTGGTGTTGCCCGCCAGCCAGATGGAGTACCTCAACAACTTGTCGCGCTCGCTGGATGGCAAGAGCCCGGACGAGATTCGCTCGATGATCGACCAGATGAACGCCAACGGCCAGAACGGCGGCGCCGTCGCCGACGCGCTGCAGCTGCTCGGTAACGAGAACATCAAAACTGCCGGCGACGCACCGGAGGGCGTGCCCACACAAGGCGGCATGGCGAACCTGCCGTCGGGCATCCGCGAGACGTTCGAGCGTCCGACGCGCGGGCCCGCCGTGCCGACCCAAAGCACCAATGAGCAGGGCAATCCGACCATCGACATGCCCGACCCGGAGAAGCCGTTCCCCGAGCTCGACAACTACCGCGACATCGCGGCGATCGTGTCGGCCGGCGACCCCAACCTGCAGCAGGGGACTGCGATGGACAAGGCGCTGCTCGACAAGTCCGAAGAGATCCTGCACGGCCTGGACAGCCCGCCCCACATCCCGTGGGAACACGACATCGACAAGTCACAGCGGCTGATCGACCCGGCGTTGCAGGACATGCTGTCTGCAGCGGGTCGCGACCAGATGGCCGTGCACAGCGAGCTCACGGGCGCCGACGGGCGGCCACCCAACACCGCTTTCATCGAAGACCTGTTCACCCATCAGTGGGCGGACGACGGTGCCGCGGCCGGAACGCTGCTCAACGGCACCGGCGCGGTGCCGACCGACCTCACCGACCCCACGCAGCTGGAGCAGGCCACCCGCGCCGGGCAGATCATGCATGCGGTCGACTCGTATGTCGGCGGCGAGAACTCCCCGCGGTTGCTCGACATCCCCGGCACGGACGGGCAGTCGGTCGGCCAGGTCAACCCCGAGCTCACCCAGGCCCTCGCCGAGGCCAACAAGCCCTATATCGACGACATGCTCGGTAATTCCCTGGACAACAGCCAAGGTTTTCGCCCGTTGGATGACATCAAGAACCCGGAGATGCCGGTCATGCGCGATCTGTTCGCCGTGATCGACACCGATCCGGACGCCGCCACCACCCTCAACAGCCAGGCCTATCTCAACGGACTGCAGTACCAAGCCAACTTCGAGCAGTCCATCATCGACGGCGGCACGGTCAACACCGGCGATCTGCAGTCAGCCGGCACGTTACGTGGCGTGATTGATTCCGCGGCCAACATCGCCGACAACGACGCGATCGGATACGGCAACCTGCAGGATGTGAAGGCCTACGAGAGCCGCGGCATGTGGTTCGACGTGGCCAAGACGATCGGCGGGGAGGTCCCCGGCGTCTCGGCGATCCTGGAGTGGGGCGGCAAGGTTCCGGGCGATCCGCTGCACCAGATCTTCGTCGGCGATGCGCCGGTGGGTACCGACCCGACCCATATTGCCCAGCAGAGTTCCGAAATGATGCAGTACGCGGTGGCACAGCGGTTGATCGACGCCAACCTCGGCAACCCGGACGTCTTCCAGCAATTCGGGCTGATCGACCCCGAGAACAACCAACTCAGGCCGATCACGCAGGACGAGTTCGGCGACTTCCGCTCTGCGTTCACGAGTTACTTCATGGGTATCGACCCGACGGTGAAGGTGGGCATCGAGGACTACGAGGACGCCTACCGGGACGCGCTGCCCACACCGACGGGGCACACGGGAGGATAGCGAGCGTGAAATCGATGGCGCGGTGGTGCGCGGTGTTGCTGCTGACAGTGGTGGGGCTGACGGGGTGCCGCTCCGAAGAGCCGCCCCCGCCGACCTTCGCGAATTGGCCGCAGAGTCTGGCCGACTTCCGGTTCCGCTGGGCCGCCGGGGCGGGCGTCGACCTGGTCTCAGGGCCGGCGGTGCCCTTGCGGGCGTATCTGGAGTCGTATCGGATCTCGCAGCTCACGCAGGACACGGGCGCGACGTACCCCGGGTTCGATCGCGCCGTCCCGCAACGGCCGCCACCCAACTCAGGCGCCCCCGCTGAGTTGCTGGGCATCCGACCCGCACCCGACGCTCAGCAGTTTGGTCCCCCGGGACCGTTCTACGGAAACGAGTTCTTCCACATCCTCGAGATCACGCCGATCGGGGGCGGCTACCGCGCCTACGTATGCGACGGGCTATACAAAATCTTTCGCGAGGGCGAGGAGCCGGGCAAGTACGTATCCGTCGTCCGTTACGCCGCGAATCACGCGGGCCTCAACGACGTCAACGGCATGAAAGTGTGGCGGGTCGAGTTCACCGACACCCCGCCGGCCGCCGACGCACCCGCGAAGGTGACCGACCAACGCGGGCCCAACCCCGCGCCTGCCGCAGACGTGTTCGGGCCGTGGCGCATCACCGGCGCCAACGACGTCCGCTGGGGAACTCTGATCACTGATGAGTCCACCGCCGACGAACAAGTCGACGGCGCACAACGGCTCTCGCAATGCTCCGATCTGCTGCCGCACTGGCGCACCGAGCGCGACGCCAACATCAAGGCCTCCCTCGACACGCCGCCGTCCGCCGAGCCCGCCTCGCCCGGCTGGCCGGACCGCGCGACCTGACTTCCTGAAATCCAGTACCGCCGGTACGCATAACTCTCTTCCCGGCCGGGTAGCCGACAGACGCCGACACAGCGCCACCCCGGGGAGGAATCCATGCCAGAAGTCCAACTGCACCACGACGGCCATCCGAAGTACCGCCGCATGGTCCGCTTCGACTGGTCACAGACACCGCTGCACTGGGTGCCCGACGACCCGTTCGCCACGCACATGATCAACGTCCTGCACCTGCTGCTTCCCGAGGGCGAACGGCACTTCATCAAGGCCGTCCTGGAGGCGTCGTCACTGGTCGACGACCCCGAGTTGGAGGCGGCCATCAAACCGTTCGTACAGCAGGAGTCCTGGCATGCCTGGGCACACCAGGTCGTGCTGGACCACCTCGCCGAGCAGGGCATCGACACCAAGCGCTACACCGACCGCCTCGGACGCACCCTGTCCATCATGCTCGGCGACCCGCCGAAACTCCTCCCGAAACGGCTGCATCGGTGGTGGCTCTATCGCCGCCTGGCCGACGTCGCCGCGCTGGAACACTTCACCGCCATGCTGGGCCAGTGGGTGCTGCAGAACCGCACCCACGACGAGATCGGCACCGACCCGATGATGCTCGACCTGCTGCGCTGGCACGGCGCCGAGGAGGTCGAGCACCGCTCACTGGTCTACGACGTCTACCAACACGTCAGCGGCAACTACGCCATCAGGGCCTTCTCGATGGTGATGACCACACCACTGTTCGTCGGCTGGTGGATCGCCGGCGCGCGCTACCTGATGAACGCCGACCCGACCATCGACCAGAAATGGCGCTGGCGCGACTGGGTGCGCGCCGCGCGCACGGGCCGACTGCCCGGGCCGTGGACCCTGCTGGTGAGCTCGCCGCTGCGCTACCTGCGGCCCAGCCACCATCCCGACAACGAGGCCTCCACCCAGCAGGCCATCGAATATCTGGAGTACTCCCCCGCGGCGAAAGCCGCCCGCGAACGGGCCGGCGCCCGTCCGCGGCCGCAGGGCGCCGAGATGACCAGCGGACAGCTGACCGCCGACACGGAAAGGGTTGCAGCGCAATGAAGGTAGCGGTCGATCTCGACACCTGCGACGGCAACGGCGTGTGCATGAGCATCTGCCACGAGGTGTTCGACGTGCAGGAAGACGGCCTGCACGTGCTGCAGGATCACCCCAGTGACGACCTGCGCCAGCAGCTCAAGGGCGCCGAGGTGTCCTGTCCCACCCAGGCGATCACGGTGGAGGACTGACGATGCGCACCGACCTTCGCGAGATCGTCGTCGTTGGTGCCGGGCTCGCGGGAACGCGCGCCGCCGAGACGCTGCGGCAGGACGGCTACGACGGCGCCCTGACCCTCGTCGGCGACGAGCGCCACGCGCCCTATCACCGCCCGCCGCTGTCGAAGAAACTGCTGAGCGGGCAGATCCAACGTGCCGGCATCGACCTGGCGCTGCAGTTCGATTTCGATGCCCGCGTGCTGCGCGGCGCCTCCGCGCGCAAGCTCGACCCGTCGTCGCGCACGCTGGAAATCGACGACGACGGCACGCCGCTGTCGCTGCACTACGACGGCCTCGTCATCGCCACCGGTGCGACGCCCCGCGACTGGCCCGGCGGCGCGGTGCCCGACGGGGTCATGCTGCTGCGCACCGTCGACGACTGCCTGGCCATCCGCGAACGACTGCAGACGCGTCCCCGCGTCGTGGTGGTCGGCGGGGGGTTCATCGGCGCCGAGGTCGCCGCGACGTGCCGGATGCTCGGGCTCGACGTCACGCTCGTCGAGCGCAGCGACGGTCTGCTGTTGTCGGCGCTCGGCGCGGAGATGGCCGAATGCTGGGCGCAACTACACCAGCAGCACGGCGTCGACGTGAGAGTCGGGGTCGACGTCGAGACATTCGTCGGCGATCGACGGGTGAAGGCGGTCAGGCTCAGCGACGGCTCGCAGCTGCCGGCCGATCTCGTCGTCGTCGGCCTGGGCGTCACGCCTGCCACCGAGTGGCTCGACGGCTCCGGGTTACGCGTCGACGACGGGCTGGTATGCGATGCGACGGGCGCGGTCGAGGGCGGCAGCGACGTCGTCGCCGCCGGAGACATCGCGCGCTGGTGGCATCCCCGCTACGAACGCCACCTGCGCATCGAGCACTGGGACCACGCGGGACGCCAAGGTGAAGCCGCGGCCAGGACCCTGCTCGCCGGGCCGGACAAGGTGGACGCCTACGACGAGCTGCCGTACTTCTGGTCCGACCAGTACGACGTCAAAATGCAGATGCTGGGCGTGCCAACCGATTACGACGCGTTCGCCGTCGTCGAGGGCAGGCTCGACAGCTGGAAGTTCACGGCGACGTACGGACGCGACGGACGAACCGTCGCGGTGCTGTCGACGATCCCGGGTCGGGTGCAGACTTACCGCGACGTCATCGGCAAGGCGGCGGCGACGCACTGACCGCCGGCGGGTCGCTCAGGCCGTCTCCGCCTTTCGGTGCACTCGCGCGTGCAGCCGCGCACCGAAGTCCGCTATTGCTTCGTCGGCCTCTGCCAGCACCCCCGCCTGCAGATGGAAGTCGTGCCATAGCCCGTCGAACCGTCGATAGTCGACATTGGGTGCCGCGCCGGCGATCTTCTCCGCATCCACGATCAGCGGATCGTCACCCGCGCTGTGCAACACGATCGGCGGCAACCCCGCCATCTGCCCGTACACCGGCGAGATTCCCGGCAGCCGGGGATCATGTTCGCCCGCATACCGCTGCGCCCACACCGCAGCCATCGCCGGGGTGATCAACGGATCCTTGTTCTCGGCCCGCCGCCGTTCGACGTCGAGCGCCAGGTCCGCCCACGGGCAGATCAGACCCAACGCCGTCGGCAACGCGATTCCACGGTCGCGCAAGGCCATCGCGAGCGCCAGCGTCAAACCACCGCCTGCTGAATCACCCGCGATCACCGTCTTGTTCGGGTCGATCATCCCGTCGGCCAGCATCGCGGTATACACCGCGACCATCTCTTCCAGCGCGACCGGATACCGCGCTTCCGGCGACCGCGAATACTCGGGCACCACCACACTCATCCGCGCCGCTGCGGCGAGCCGGCCCGCGACGCCACGATAGCCGTGGGCGCTGCCCAGCCCGTACGCGCCGCCGTGCAGATAGATCAGCGTCACCCGGGAGTCCACCCCGATCGTGCGCTCGACCGGCACCCCGGCAATGGCCCCGCGCTGCCACCGCATGCTCTTTGGCGGCCGCGCCACCGCCGTGAACGCCTCATACATTTTTCGCTTGCCGCGCACCGAGATTCGGTGGGACGCCAGGGGCGGACGGCATCCCCTCAGTGCCGCCCGCACCACCTGACGACCGATGCTCATGCCATCGCTCCCGCGGGCACCTGCGCCCCGAATTCCAGCGCGCACGTCGACGACGGGATCTTCGAGCAGCATCTTGGAGTCCTTCTCGAAGTGCATCAGCACCTTCCACGGCAGCCTGGAGCCGTGCCGCGGCATGACGTCCTTGCCGCGCTGCACATAGCCCGACTGCAGTCGTGTCCAACATGCCGTCGTCCAGGTTGCGCGGATCGCCCTCGACACCAGCAGACCGCTTGTAGGTCATCTGGTCGTGCAGGGCGCGCGCTTCGCCGATGACGACGGTGTCGTAGTGCTGTGTCATGTATCAAGATTGACCGACGTCATAGCCTTGGGTCTTGACAGGAAGCGACGAGTTTTTACCATTTTCCGACAGGGAGTTGTATGGGCAGCCTGATCCGCGCCGCGGCGTTGCGGGGCTACTCCGAGCTGGTGCGCGAGCTCGGCGGTGACCCGGCGTTCTTCCTTGCCCGCTTCGGTATCCCCGCCGACGCCGAACGCCAGGACGAAGCCTTCCTCCCCTTCGCCGCGTTGACCCGCCTCCTGGAGACGACCGCCGAGGAGCTGGCCTGCCCGGAGTTGGGGCTGCGGCTGTCGGGTCGGCAGGGTCTGCAGATCCTCGGCCCGATCGCGGTGATCGCGCGCAACGCGTCGACCGTGCAGAGCGGCATGCAGGCGATCGCGCGTTTTCTCTATATCCATTCCCCCGCGCTGAAGCTGGCCGCCCGCCCCGGCGCCGAGGGGAGTCTCGAGTTCACCTACGAGACGACCGAACCGGGCGTCGTCTTCGTCCAGGGATATGAACTGAGTATGGGCATCGCGGCGCAGATCGTCCGGCTGCTCGGCGGGCCGACCGCACGCTTGACGGCCGTCTCGTTCCCGCATCCTCAGCAGGGCACCGACGCGGACTATCGCGATGCCCTGGGCTGCCCGGTGCGGTTCGGGCAGCCGTGGTGTGGTTTCGAGCTGTCGTCGGAGCTGGCCGCCCGTCAAATCGAGAACGCCGACCCGCAGACGCAGCGCATCGCCACGGAGTACCTCGAGGCGACCTACCTTCCGGCCAGTGCGCGGCTGTCGGACCGGGTGGTCGAGCTGACGCGCCGGCTACTGCCCACCGGGCAGTGCAGCGCGGAGGCGATCGCCGACGAGCTCGCCATGCATCCGCGGACGCTGCAGCGGCGGCTGCACGAAGAGGGCGTGCGCTGCGCCGACATCATCGACCGCGAGCGCCGCTCGCAGGCCGTCCGCTACTTCGCCGAGCCGGAGCTGCATCTGTCCCAGATCTCGGGCCTGCTCGGCTATGCGGAGCAGAGCGCACTCAACCGGTCGTGCCGACGCTGGTTCGGCAAGACTCCGCGTCAGTGCAGGGCGGGCGCCGGGATTCAGTAGCCACGACGATCCCCGCCGCGGCCGCCAGGTTCAGCAAACCGGGATCGGACCCTGCGACCATGCCAGAGCAGGCGATCGCCTCGCGGCTCCGATGCGCCGCAACGAATTCCGTCGAATACAAGTGCGACTACCCACCTACACCCGACGTCACGGTTAGCTCAGCTGACCAAAAGCCTTGCATAAAGCGATATCTGAGAGTCTGCTGAAAGGTCGAGACCTGCGACGGAATCCGTACTATTCTCAAACGTGGTTGAGCTCCCAGCCCGCCGACAGCGCCTCGATGGCGACGCTTCGACTCGGGCCTCCGGCGACACCTCTATAGGACATCTCGGGGGAAGTGCATGGCTGCGGTGCGGATCGGTTGCCCGGATTCTGCGTCGGTGGACGAACACCGACAGTGCGGCAGAGCGACGTTCGCGGTGCGACGGCTGTCGCCGTCGCGGCACGCCATTGCGGTCATCGGCGACGTCGATGCCGGCAACGGGCGCGACCTCGGCCGCTTCGTCGAACAGCACACCGGGATCTCGCGTCAACTGGTACTCGATCTGCGGGCCGTCGACTTCGCCGGCACCCAGGCCTTCACCGCGCTGTACTACATCAGCGTGCACTGCGCCCGCAGCGACGTCGACTGGATCATCGTCGGCAGCCGGCCCGTGCGGCGCCTCCTGTCGATCTGCGACCCCGACGGCGCACTGCCGCTCGTCGACGATCTCCCGTCCGGCCTGGATTACCTGCGGCGCTCCGCACGCTGCCACCAGGCGGTCGGCGCCGCCGTATAGCGTCAGCCCCCGCCGGTAGCGCCGGGAGCGCGGACGACCATCGGCACGGCGGGGAAATAGCGGGCCATCTCCGAACGCGCTTTGCGCAGTGCCGCGGTGCCGTAGCCGTGCTTTCGGTGGTCGGGGTGGATCCAGATCCGGACGTTCACCTCACCTCCGACCAGTTCGCCGAACACCATCCCGACTGTCTGCGTTCCTATTTCGGCGACCAACCACACCGCGTCCTCGGCGTTGATGCGCCCGAGAGCCGAGCCGATCTCGTCGTCGAGAGGCCCTGCGCGCCCGCCGGAGCCGTCGCCGGCGGCACCGATGTCGGCCGTCCGGGCTCCGAAGAGGTCTCGGTCGGCCTTGCCGGAGAACGCCCGCAACTCGAGATGCTCTCCCGAACTCTCGGGCCGTTCGATCAGCGTGAAGGTCAGCCGGCTGTTCAGGTCCTCGAGTTCCGCCGCGATCTTGCGCCGCGAGTCCTTGGTGAGGCGATACATCGGCATCCCCACCACCGCTTCGGCGCCCAGGTGCGAGGTGCCCAGCAGCGCGGCAACCGCTTCGACGGCCGCGCCCCGGTTGTCGGCATCGACGATCGCATCGAGCACCTCGTGACGACGGTCCAGAGCAGTGACGAGCGCATCGGTGATCTCACGGCGCGTGGCGGCGCGATCGTGATCATTGTCGGCCATGCCGCCAGCGTAGAGGTTGGCGCGCGAGGACGAGCACTACCGCCGATAGTCCTGTCCGCGAGCCCGCGCTCGACGGGCGGACCGGCCCGAATCTCCTGAATACGCCGCAGCGGCGCGACGTGCGCGGCGATACTCGGGTCATGGTCGCACCGAGTCTGCCGAAGGGCTTCGATTTCACCGATCCCGACATCTACGCCTCCCGCCTGCCCACGGAGGAGCTCGCCGAGGTCCGTCGCGCCGCGCCGATCTGGTGGAACGAGCAGGCCCCCGACGTCGGCGGGTACCGCGACGGCGGCTTCTGGGTGGTCAGCAAGCACCGCGACGTCCGCGAGGTGTCGCTGCGCAGCGACGTGTTCTCCGCGGCCGCGAAAACCGTCGTCCCGCACTTCAAGCCGTCGGTTGATGTCGAGGGACAGATCGAGGCGTCCAAGTTGTCGTTGCTGATGATGGACGACCCGGAACACGCGCGGCTGCGCAAGATCGTCTCCCGCGGGTTCACGCCCCGCGCCATCGAACGGCTGCGCGCCGAACTCAACGAACGCGCACAGTCCATCGCCGCCGAAGCCGCCACGCAGACCTCCGGCGACTTCGTCCTGCAGGTCGCCCGCGAGCTGCCGCTGCTGGCCATCGCCGGACTGCTCGGCGTCCCGGAGGAGGACCGCGAGAAGCTGTTCGACTGGTCCAACCAGATGATCGGCGGGGACGACCCCGAGTTCGAGGAACACAATTCGCTGGCCGCTGTCGGCGAATTGATCGGCTACGCGATGGAATTGGCGGCGCTGAGGAAAGAGGAGCCCGGCGAGGACATCGTCAGCACGCTGATCGACTCCGAAGCCGACGGGCAGCTCACCGAGGCCGAGTTCGGGATGTTCGTCGTGACGCTCGCGGTGGCGGGTAACGAGACGAGCCGCAACTCGATCACCCAGGGCATGATGGCGTTCACCGACTTTCCCGACCAGTGGGAGTTGTTCAAGCGCGAGCGTCCGAAGACCGCCGCCGACGAGATCATCCGCTGGGCCTCACCGATCACCGCGTTTCAGCGGACCGCGCTGGCCGACACCGAGCTGTCGGGGGTGCCGATCAAGAAGGGTCAGCGGTTGGTGCTGTTCTACCGGTCGGCGAACTTCGACGAGGACGTGTTCGACGACCCGTACACGTTCAATATCCTGCGAGACCCCAATCCGCACTTGGGCTTCGGCGGCACCGGCGCGCATTACTGCGTCGGCGCCAACCTCGCGCGGATGACGATCGACCTGATGTTCAACGCGATCGCCGATCATCTGCCCGACCTGAAGCCGGTGTCGGCCCCGGAACGGCTGCGGTCGAGCTTCATCAACGGCATCAAGCACTGGCAGGTCGACTACGGCACGACGACCGTGTAGCGGCGGCCGCGCGGCTCGCGTTCCCACAGCACGCCATCGCCCGCGGTCACGCCCTGGCCGATCAGCGCGCGTTTGAGGATCTTGTTCGTCGCGGTCTGCGGCAGCGCGCTGTTGATCCGCACGTAGCGCGGCCACGCCTTCGGTGACAGATCGGGCTGCGACGCGAGGAACTCCTCGAACCGCTGCGGCGTCAACGTGTCGTCGTTGAGGACGACGGCCGCCATCACCTGATCGCCGACGCGTTCGTCGGGCACGGCATACACGGCGACGAGGTTGATCTCGGGCAGCCGGCTGCAGGATCCGCTCGACCGGGCCGGCCGCGAGGTTCTCACCGTCCACCCGCATCCAGTCGGCGGTGCGCCCGGCCAGATAGATCCAGCCGTCGGCGTCGCGGTAGGCCAGGTCGCCCGACCAGTACATGCCGTGCCGCATCCGCTCGTCGGTGGCGGCGGGATCGTTGTAGTAGCCGGTGAAGCCGCCGACACCGTAGGTGTTGACCAGTTCGCCGACCGCGTCGTCGAAGTTGGCCAACGCGCCGTGCTCGTCGAAAACCGCTGTCGCACATTCGGTGACGGTGTCGGCGTGGTAGACGCTGACACCCGGATAGCCCTTGCCGATCGACCCCGGCGGGCAGCCGTCCTCGCGCATCACGACGACGGCGAACTCGCTGGAGCCGAAACTGTCGACGACCCGGCAGCCGAACCGCTTGGCGAACTCGTCGATGTCGCGTTCGGTGGCCTCGTTGCCGAACGCCGCCCGCAACGTGTTGTCCGCGTCGTCCGGCCCTTCGGGAGTGGCCAGCACCAGGGCCAGCGGCTTGCCGACGTAGTTCATGTACGTGACGCCGTAGCGGCGGATGTCGGACAGGAACCGCGACGGCGAGAACTTCGCGGGCACCATCGTCGCGCCGCACGCGATCGCCACCGTCCAGCCCGCCGCCACGCCATTCGAATGGAACAGCGGCATCGACAGATAGCAGACGTCGTCGGGTGTGAGCGCGAACCGTTCGGCCAGGCTGGCACCGCACAACACCCCCATCGCGTGGGCGAAGCGCACCGCCTTGGGGTCCCCGCTGGTGCCCGACGTGAAGAGCATGACGACGGGATCGACGCCCTCGACCTCCCGATGCGGCACAAGCGGTTCCGCGTCGGCGCACCGCTCGCCGGTACTCCATCCCGTCCACGTCGAGCACGGTGGCGGCGCCCAGATCGAGACCCTCGAGCAGCGCCATGTGCTCGGCGTCGGCGAGGACCAGTTGGCAGTCGGCTCGTCTGATGTCGGCCGCCAGGCCGTCGCCGCGCCGCGTCGTGTTGATGCCGCACAGCACGTACCCGCCGAGTGCCGCCGCGGCCATCGACCTCAGCATCGCCGGCGAATTGCCCAGCAGCGCACCGACATGCATGGGCCGCGACGGGTCCATGAGCGCGATGAGTGCCGACGCCTCCGCGGCCGCCTCGCCGAGGTGCTCGCGCCATGTCCAGCTTCGATCGCCGTACCGCATCGCGACGGTGTCGTCGTGCCATGCGCGACCGCAGCAGCTGCTGGATGGTCTCAAACATGGTTGCTGGTCGCTCGGGCAAGCCTCGCTCCGCGGCGGGCCGGTACTTCAGCAACGTCACCCCGGCCTCGTCACAGAACACCGGTGCCACCCGCATCCCGATCCGGATGTTGGCGGGTTCGACGTCGACGAGTTCGGTGCTCACCCGCGGACCCACATCCCATTCGACGACCGCCAGCAGCTGCGGCAGCTTCTCGGCCCACGGCGGCCCGGTCGGGCGTCGCGCCACGGTGTAGGTGTACAGCGTTCCCGCGCCGTCGATCTCGCGCCACTCCAGGTCGTCGGCCAATGTCCCCGGCGCCAGCGTCCGCGGGTAGAACACGTACTGGCCCGTCGACGGCGAGTACTGGATCTCGATGCGATGCTCGCGCAGGGCATCCCAATACGGCTGCGACACCGGCGTCGGCTCCGGCAGCATGATGTCAGCGCTGTCGCTCTTCGCGCGAGCGCTCATCGGTCACCACCCAGGATCAGCGCGACCTGCTCGCTCATGATGCCGCCGTTGCCCGTGACGAACGCGGTGTGGCAGTCGGTCACCTGGGCATCGCCGGAGCGGCCCATCACCTGCCGTGCGCCGTCGACGACGTGGTGCATACCGCCCGCCATGCCGGCCTGGCCGTACGACAGCTGACCGCCGGCGGTGTTGATCGGGAAGTCGCCGCGGAACGTCAGGTCGTGCTTCCGTCAGCCACGCCATCCCGTCGCCCTTGCCGCAGAAACCGGCGTCCTCCAACGTCATCAGCACGGTGATCGTGTAGCAGTCGTAGATCGAGGCCATGTCGATGTCGGACCGCTGCACCCCCGCCATCGCGAACGCCCGTTCGGCGGCACGGGCGATCGGCGTGCGGATCAGATCGTCGGCGTATGTCGGTGTCTTGAACCGGATGTGCTCACCGAATCCCTTGATCCACACGGGGCGGTGCCGCGACCGGCGCGCGACGTCGGCGTTGGCGATGAGTACGCCCGCGCCGCCCTGCACGCGCATCACGGTCTCGAGCATGTGGATCGGGTCGGCGATCACCGGGCTGTTCAGCACGTCGTCGACCGTGATCGGCTTGCCGTGGAACACGGCGCCGGGATGGGCACACGCGTTCTCCCGCTGATGCACCGCGATGCGTGGCCAACGCGGCGGCGTCGTAGCCGAATTCGGCCGCATAGCGCTGGGCGATCTGCGCATACGGGCCGTTCTGTCCGACGTTGCCGTAGGGGATCTCGAACTCGGCCTGCGGGGAGCCGTAGTTGTTGCTCGACGCGCCGTACCAGCTCAGGCGTGCGTCCGGGTTTCGCCTCCGACCGCGGGATCTCCGTCGATCCGGGCATGACGACCAGCACCGCGTCGCACTGCCCGAGCTCCACCGCCGCCGCGGCCCGCCACACCATGCCCGCCGCGGTGGCGCCGCCGAGGTCGACCCGGTCGCCGAAATCCAGCGGCAGGCCGAGGTATTCCGACAGTGTCGCCGGCGCGAACATGTCCGACTCGGCGATGCCGTGGGTCGACAGCCCATTCACCACCGACGGCTCGACGCCCGCATCCTCGATCACCATCTTCGCCAGCCGTGCGTACTGGTCGAGGGTGAACGACGGCGGAGCGCTCTGCTTCTTCTCGGCGGGCAGCTCGGCGATGCCGACGATGGCCGCCTCGCCGCGCAGGCCCGTCACGGTGTTTCCCGCTGTGGCAGCGCGACGGTCGCGGTGCCCGGCATCAACACGTCGTCGCCCCGCTTGCAGAAGATGTCAAGGTCGACAAGGCCGTCCGGCCGCTTGGCGGTCACCACTGCGCCGAACGTCAGCGCCTGGCCGGGATGGGCGACGGCGCGGTTCTGCACCGAGAACGTGACGAGTCGCCCGTCGCCGCCGATCCAGTCCGTCAGCGCGCGTGACAGCAGCGCCGCCTGCAGCGGACCCTGGACGAGCACGTCGTCGTAGCCCTCGGTGTCGCGGGCCCAGTCCTTGTCGTAGTGAATGCGATGGCCGTTGTAGGTGGCCGCGCTGAAGAAGAACATCTGCGTTTCGTCGACGGTCACGGTCAACGCCGGGATCGCGTCACCGGTGTCGACGTCCTCGAAGTAGACGCTCATGCCGGCCGCGCGATCATCGACGTGCTCGCTTCGGCGAGGAGCTCGCGGTGCTGGTTGCGGTACTCGGCACGCCAGGTCACCAGGACGAATCTTCCTGACCGGCCTTGCTTTTCGACGATCGAGTCGACGGTGCGGGTCATCTCGATCTCGTCGCCGTGATAGGCGGGCAGGTGGAAGGTGGTGCTCTCGCCACCCGCCATCCGGCGCGGTGCGCGGGGAAACGCCATGCTGCCCGTCACCGCTCCCGACGAGCCGTCGGGCCGCAGATCGCCCAGCGCTGCGACACCGAGGATCGCGTACTGCAGATACAGCGGCGGGCAGATGATGTCGCGATAGCCGTGCTGCCGGGCATAGCCCGGGTCGAACCACAGCGGATTGTGGTCGCCCACCGCGGCGGCCCAGCGCTGCCAGTCCCGGCGATACACCTCGCCGGTGGCGACCGCGACGACGGAGCCGATCTTCTCGGCCGACTCCGGATCGATGAGGCTGACTTCCTTCTCCCCGGTCAACGACTCGCGCCCCAGTTCATCTCGCCCTCAAGCCATCTCGCGGCGATGTCGGCACCGCCGCCCAGCGTCGACAGGATGCGCGCGCGTTCCGAGTACAGATGGAGCCCGGTGTCGACGACGTAACCCATGCCGCCGTGCAGTTGATGCGCGTCGAGGGTGATCTTCTTGACCTCCGCGGCCCGCATCCGCGCGATCGCCGTCTCACGGGTGGCGGTGCGGCCCTGCCCGAGCCAGAACACGGCCGACTGCGCGGCGAGCCTGGCCGCCGCCAACGCGATGTGCATGTCGGCGACCAGATGCTGTGCGGCCTGAAACGACGCGATCGGCCTGCCGAACTGCTCACGCATCGTCGTATAGGCCACCGTGCGGTCGATGACCGCTTCGCCGACGCCGACGAGGTCCAGACAGTCCAGCGCCACCATCGCATTGGCCACCCGCCGCAGCTGCTCGATCATCGACGGCCACCACGTCGTCGACCGCCACGTCGTCGAACCGCACCGTGAACGACGGGTACCCGCCCATCGTCGGCACCGGCTCGATGGTGATACCGGGTGCCGACGTGTCGACAGCCGCGACACCCTTTGCGGTGCGGATGACGATCACGTCGGCGACGTCCGCATCGGTGACGAATTCGGCCACCCCCCTCACTCGCCAGGCCACGTCGGACGCATCGCGCGGGTTGAACAGCGCCGTCGTCGCACGCTTGTCACCGGACGTCAGCTGCGGCAGCCACGCCGATCCCACACCGAGCCAGTCCAAGGCCAGCGTCGCGTACACCGTGCTCTGAACCACCCTGGGGCACAGCGCTCTTCCCGCCTCGACGCAGAAGATGCCGACATCGGTGAGGCTGCCGTCGAGCGGCAGCGCGAGCACACCCGCGTCGGCCAGCGCCTTCCACCGCGCGGCCGGATCGAGCTCGGCGGCGAGCAGGCTGCGGCACATCGCGGCCAGATCGCGTTCGTCCTGATCGGGAATCACTCGCATGCTGTCACCGACCGTACGACGGCATCTTGTGACCACGCTGGGCGATGACGTCGCGCAGCACTTCGTTGGTGCCGCCGCCGAACCGCATCAGCGGCGACACCCGGTACAGCCGCTCGTAGAAGTTGCCGACCCGCAGCCCGTCGGGGCCGAGCAGGTCGATCGCGAGATCGGCGATGCGCTGGCGCAGCTCACTGGAGAAGATCTTCTCGACGCTCACCTCGATCGTCGGGATCTTGCCGCTGTCGAGCAGCGAGGCGGCCTGATACCCCATCAGCGTGGCGACTTCGACGTCGGCCTCGGCCTGCGCGAGCCGCCGCCGGAACACCGGATCCGCGTCGGGAGCCATCGCGATCAAGTCGTCGAGCGCGCGGCGCAGGTCGCCGGCATTCGTCAGCGCCCCGCGCTCCAGATCCAGGGCGCCGGTGATGTACGTCCAGCCCGCATTGAGTTCACCGATGAGATTCGTCACCGGTACCCGCACGTCGTTGAAGAACGTCTCGTTGGTGCGATACCCCGACCACGCATACAGCGGGCCGGATCTCGATGCCGGGACTGTCGACGGGTACCGCCATCACCGAGATCCCGCGGTGCCGCTTCTGCTCGGGATCGGTACGCACGCACAGCCATTCGTGGGTGGACCGCTGGGCTCCGCTGTTCCAGATCTTCGAACCGTTGATCACCCACTCGTCGCCGTCGCGCACCGCGCGGGTGCGCAGGCTGGCCAGGTCGGTCCCGGCGTTGGGCTCGGAGTAGCCGAGCGCGAAGACGATCTCTCCCCGCGCGATGCCCGGCAGGAATTCGGTCTTGTTCTGCTCGGTGCCGTGCCGCATGATCATCGGCGCCACCGAGGTCACCGTCAGGTCGGGCCCCGGCACACGCGCGTACTCGAACTCGCTCATCAGCAGGTGCTGATGCATCGCCGTCAGGCCGAGGCCGCCGTACTCCTTCGGCCAGTTCAGGCCGAACCAACCCTTCTCGCCGATCTTGCGCCGGAACGCGGTGACCTCCCCGCCCTGATACTCCAGACCGTGCGAGGCGATCTCCGCCTGCAGTGCCGGGGTGACGTTCTCGGCGAGGAAGGCCCGCACCTCGCTGACCCACGCCCTTTGGTCGTCGTCGAGCGCGAAATCCACGCAGCAGACACTATCGAGAAGTTGTCTACTGGGCGGGCGAACACGGCATCACGGGGCCAAGATCATGCACTTGGCGGTTTATGTATGACGCTGTGGGTGCCACATCGGTCGTTCCGCGATATTTGGTCGCGCTGAGTCATACACTTTTTCAATACTGTCGAATAACTGTCGAATGCTGCATGAAGCGAGGACGCAATGACCGTCGACGTACTTTGCCCTGACGTTTTCGACGCCGGGCTTCCGACGCTCGACTACGACGTCACAGACACGCCCGCAGAGGTCTATCCGCGGATTCGCCAGGCGCAGGCTCAGGCCCCGATCGCCATCGGGCCATTCGGACCCGAGATCATTTCCCACGATCTGGCGCGGTCGGTGCTACGTGACCCGCGCTTCACGATCCCACCCGGGATGAATCTGATGGTGCAAGGCATCACTTCGGGGCCCTTGTGGGACAAGATCGTCAACAGCCTCCTGGGCCTGGATGGCGAACCGCACCGCAGACTGCGCAGCCTGGTTTCCAAGGCGTTCACCCCGCGGGCCAGCGCACGGCTGCACGACACCATCGTCGAGGTGATCAACGACCTCATCGATGCCGTTGCCGACGAAGGACATTGCGACATCGTCACCGACATCGCCCGGCCGTATCCCGTACCGATCATTTGTGCACTGCTGGGCGCACCCCGCGAGGACTGGGAGCAGTTCTCGCGATGGGCCGACGAGATCTTCACCGCCTTCACCTTCAATCCCGACGGTGTCGACGAAGCGTTCGTCATGCGGGCATGGGGCGAACTCGACGATTACGTCGACGAGATGGTCGCCCGCCGGCGGCACAACCCGACCGACGACCTGCTGTCCGACCTGATCCGCGCGGAGGACGAAGGTGATCGGCTCAACGCCGCCGAATTGCGGATGCTGGCGGGCGGGCTACTGCTCGCGGGCACCGACACCACCCGCAACCAGCTGGCCGGATCCATCGATGTGCTCGTCGACCATCCCGAGCAGTGGGCGCTGCTGGCACACCGCCCCGAACTGGCGGCCGGCGCGGTGGAAGAGACGATTCGCCATTCACCGATCGGATCAGGCACCCTGCGCATCGTCACCCAGGACACCGAGTTCGGGGGCCATCTGTTCCCCGCCGGCACAATGGTGATCGTCAATACCTTGGCCGCCAACCGGGATCCAGCGGTCTACGACGACCCCGACCGCTTCGACATCACGCGGTCCGCCGCGCCGGCCGTACTGACCTTCGGCGGGGGCATCCACTATTGCCTCGGTGCGAACCTGGCCCGGCTGGAGCTCGCCGAAGCCCTCAAGATCGTGACCCGCCGAATGACCAAGCCCTCACGCAGCGGCCCGGCGCCATGGAAACCGATGATGGAGTTGAGTGGCCCGAGGGCGCTGCCGATCGAGTTCTGCTGTGCCTAGCCGCGGGTGGTCGGGCAATCCCCCGGCGACGGACGAAGAAGCGATCGACCGGATCCTCGACGTGGCCGACGCGATCATCGCCGAGCGCGGATCCGCCGTACGCATCGCCGATGTCGCGCGCACGCTCGGCGTCACCAGGCAGACCGTCTACCGCTACTTCCCCAGCAGCGAGGAGCTCCTGTTGGCCAGCGGGATGCGCACCGCGGATGGTTTTCTCGATCAGCTCGCCGAGCACACCAGAGGATTGACCGAACCGGCCGCGGCGATGGTCGAGGGCATCGCGTTCGCCGTCGAGACACTGGCCCACGACGCACAATTCGCCAATCTGCTCAGGAACGGGTCCAAACGCGGCTCGGCGGTCTCGTTGACTTCCGACACATCAAAGGCATTCAGTCGCTCCATGCTTCACCGTTGCGATGTCGACTGGGAGAGGCACGGTTACGACGAGGCGGCGCTCGACGAGTTGGCCGAGCTGGGTCTGCGCACGTTTCACTCGTTGCTCGTGGACCCCGGCGAACCGGCCCGCGACGGCTTCGCCCTGCGCCGCTTCATCTCCCGGTGGCTGGCGCCGGCGATCGTGTACCCGCGGCTGACGCAGGTCATGGAGGCGCTGCAGCCCGTCGGCGCACGCCCGCAACGCAGCCGACCTACCGCCGCGGGCTGAGACTTACGTCGGCGCCACCGACAGCCCGGTGTAGATCTCGTCGAGAAGGTACGGCAGCATCGCATTGGCCGTCGTCCTGCCGTCGGGCGACAGCGTCAAATTCGTCCAAATGACCAGCGTCACATCGGCATCCGGATCATGACCGATAAAGGAGTTGAACCCCGGCAGCTCGCCCCCGTGGTAGTACATCTGGGCGGTCGGACTGTAGCGCTGATACGAGATTCCGTATCCGTACTCCTGCCCGCCGGGTGCACCCGGATCCTCGACTTGCAGGCTGTCCAACCACTGCTTCTGGTAATCGGCGTTGAACACCTTGCCCGACACCAGCGCCTTGATCCACGTCGCCAAGTCGTCGGCCGTCGAGATCGCCCCACCGGCCGCGGTGGCATACGACGAGTTCTGGTCGGTGTAGTCGATGGGTTTGAGCGTTCCGGCCCGTATCTGGGCCTGCATCTCGTCGGGATACGGCTCGTCGGCGAGTGCGTACACACTCTTGCCGTACATATAGCCATGCGAGTAGGGCGCCGGGATCGTGGTGTCGTCGATCGCGGGCAGCGAGGTCTGGCCCAGACCGAACGGGCCGAACAACCGATCCTGGAATTGTTGCGCCAGCGGCGCTCCGCCGACCTTCTCGGCGACCAGACCCAGCAGCGCGAAGTTGGTGTTGTCGTACTCGTACTCGGCGCCCGGCGGGAAATTCGGTGGCCGCCGGAACGCGATCGCCAAACCCTCCTGCGGAGTCCAGGCCTTCGCGGGATCGGCATCGAGAGCGTCCGCCAGTTCGGGCGCCGACGTGTAGTTGTAGAGACCGCTGCGCATCTTCAACAGGTCGGAGATCGTGATGTTCGCGCCGTTGGGTACGTCCGGAACGTACTCGGAAATCGGATCACTGAACTTCAGCCTGCCGTCCTGGGCGAGCAGCACGATCAGCGCTGCCGTGAAGGTCTTGGTGTTCGAGGCGATCCGGAAATGCGTATCCGCGGCCGGAGGTGTTGCAGCGCCGAGTTCCGTTGTCCCCACACCGACTTCGAACGTTCCCTGCGGCGTGCGCAAGACGACCATCGCGCCGGGAACATAGAGATCCTTGGCGGCCTTCTCCACCACCGCACGAAAGGCCGCCGGGTCGATGGAGTTGAGCACTGAGTATCGGCGCGGCCGACGTGCAGCCGGCGACGCCAAGCGCGACACACATCGCGAGCGACCCGACTACGACCGTTCTCTTCATGGCCGAACCCTATAGATCTCGAACCGGTCCGGGGACCAGATGGCTTCGGGCCAAGCTATGCGCGACTTTGTCGCTCGTAGGTTGGCACCGAGACATATCCATCCGGACACTGCTGGACCGGAGACCCCGCACGCCACCGCGAGTACTGCGCAAACTGGGGTTCTGAATTCTTATCCGCGACACCGGTTTCTTAGACATCGCTCAGAGATGTTCTGCCACAAGCGCAATAGACCCCTGCTACCTGCCCATTACGTGGTGGGAATGGTCGATGCGTGCTAACTTCGCCGTATGCGGTCAATTGCGAAAGTTTTCATCGCCTCCGGCGGTCTTGCGGTGTCGTTGACCGCTGGCGCGGGCCTGGCGTCGGCACAGGATCTCAGCGCGATCATCAACACCACGTGCTCGTACCCACAGGTGCTCTCGGCGCTCAATGCGCAAGACCCCGCCGCCGCGGCCGAGTTGACCAGCTCGCCCATGGCCAACGGCGTCGTGCAGGAGTTCCTTGCTTCGCCTGTCCCTCAGCGTCAGGTGACGGCCCAGCGGCTATCAGGCATTCCGGCCGCCCAGCAGTATCTCGACACGATGCTGCTCGTCGCGGGCACCTGCAACAACTACTGACGCGAGCCGCTAGGCCGGCCCGGTCAGATTGCCGTCGCGAATATCCTTGCGGCATTCGATTCGGCTCTTGTCCGTTTGACTCACGCAGACCTGCACCTGTTCCTCGATGCCCGCCGGATACACCTCGTCGGTGGGAGCGGGCGCGGCCGTCGGATCCGGTTCCGGCACGGAGCCCTGATAAATCGACCACAGTTGAGTATTGGACGCCGACCGCGAGCAGTACGCCTGTGCCCCCGTCGTCGCCACGCCGGCGGCACCGAGGGGGTCGCAGTCCGCGCCGATCCGCACCACCGGGACGGCCGGGGCGCTGGTCGTCGATGGGGCAGGGGTGCGCTGCGCACTCGGCTGGTCCCGGTTCATGTCCCGGTTCATGATGAACAGGCCTGCCGCGATCGCCACCCCGACGATCACCGCGAATATCCCCGCCACCAACAGCGCGAGCCGCAACCGGTGCGATCCCCCGCCTGACGCCTGCTTACCGCGCCGCCCCGACGGGAGCGCCGCCACCGTGTCATCGGTCGCGCCCAGCCCCTGCGCCGCGACTGACAGGCCGCGGGCCATCGCCTCGGCGAACTCGGTACACGTGTCGAAGCGGTCGGCGGGCGACTTGGACAACGCCCGCTCGAACGCAGGGCCCAATCCCGAGAGTTCGGGGATGCGCTCGCCGATGGCGGGCGGGCTGGCCGTGAGGTGATTGCTGATCACCACCGCGGGGTTGTCGTGCTGGAACAGCTGCTGGCCGGTGAGCAGGTGGAAGGCGGTCGCGGCCAGCGCGTACTGGTCGGCGCGGCCATCGAGGGCGTGGCCCATCAGCTGTTCAGGCGCGGCGTAGGCCACCGTGCCGACGGTCATATCGGTGGCGGTCAGGCCCGAGGAGTCCTTGACCCAGCGCGCGATCCCGAAGTCCGCCAGTAACACCCGGCTGAACTTGGAGTTGGATTGCGCCAGAAGAATATTCGACGGCTTGACGTCGCGGTGCAACAGCAGCTGCTGGTGTGCGTAGTCGAGCGCCTCGGCCACGCCCGACACGATCCGGACGACGTCCTCGGGCGGCAGACCGCCGCCTTGGTCGTGCAGCAACCGCGCGGCATCGGTGCCCTCGACGAAGTCCATCGTGATCCACAGCTGGCCGTCGTACTCGCCGCGGTCATGCACTCCGACGATGTGTGGGTGCCAGAGACGCGCAACGACGTCGGCCTCGCGGTTGAAGCGCTCGCTGTATTCGCGGTCGGTCGTGAACTGGACCGGGAGGATCTTGAGCGCGTCGTACCGCGGCAACCTGGGGTGCTGCACCAGATACACCTCACCCATGCCGCCCGCGCCCAGCTGGCGCACGACGGTGTACCCGGCGAAGACGTCGCCTTCGGCTAACGACATGGCATCGCACCCGACATGGTGCCGTAGTCGCCGTTGTGTGCCATCACGAAACCTTCGCACGCGGGTTCGCAGCGGTTGCTGTGGGGGCTACCCCGAGGTCGTGACCGGCAGCGGGACGGGAGTGACGAGCTGTCCCGACTCCAGGAAGCTGTCCAGGTTGCGCAGGGTGAGGTCCTCCATCGCCGCGCGGGTTTCGACGGTGCCGCTGGCGACGTGCGGCAGCACGACGACGTTGTCCATCGACAGCAGCGCCTCCGGCACGTTCGGTTCGTCGGCGAATACGTCCAGGCCCGCGCCGGCCAGCCGGCCATCGACCAGCGCCGCCACCAAGGCGTCCTCGTCGACGACGCTGCCGCGCGCGATGTTGATCAGGTATCCCTCGGACCCGAGCGCTTCGATCACCTCACGACTGACCAACTTCTGTGTGCCTGCGCCACCTGCCGCCGCCACGACCACGACATCGACCGCGGCCGCCAACTCCACCGGTGAGGCCACATACGTGTACGGCGAACCGTCGACCTCATGCCGGTTGTGGTAGGAGATCGTGCATCCGAATGCGCTGAGCCGCTTGGCGATTGCGCCCCCGATCCGGCCCAGCCCGATGATCCCGACGCGGGTGTTGCTCACCTGCCGCGTCAGCGGATAGCTCCCGTCGACCGGCCACCGGCCCGCCCGCACATACCGGTCCGACGCCGAGAACTGCCGCAGCGTGTCGATCATCAGACCGACCGCGGTATCCGCCACGCAGTCGGTCAGCACATCGGGGGTGTTGCTCACGGCGACCCCGCGAGCGGCCGCCGCGTCGACGTCCGTCGTGTCGTAGCCGACGCCGAAGTTCACCACCGCGCCGAGATTCGGCAGCGCGGCCATCAACGTCGCGTCCACACCGGTGCGTCCCGACGTCACCACCGCGCGGATCTCGCTGCCGTGCTCAGCCAGGAACTCCGCGGGCTCATCGGGCAGCACGTACGCGGCGTAATCGTCGCGCAGCGTCTGTGCCAACGATGGCTTCAGCGGGCCAACCTGCAACACGGATCGAATCGGCGAGGTGCTCATCGTGCTGCCACGGTACGACGACCTGCGAATACCCGTCCAACATGGATTGGCATGGACTTAAATCCAAAGCGCATCACTCGCGTATTGCCGACCGCTCAGAGGTATCGGTTGGTTGCTCGGCCGATCAAAGGCACAGCTCAGGAATGGTTTTGGCGGGGATCGGCGTGCGCGCGCTTGTCCACCGCCTCGCTGCGCTTGTCGGCTGCGTCGTCCAACTCTGCCTTGGCGGCGGCGATCGTCGATTGCTCGATGGCGGTAATCGTCTGCTGCTTGGCGCGTTTCGCCGTTTCGACGCCCGTCACCCTGCGGACGGCCGCCTCGTCGATTTGCCTCTTCGCATCCGCCGACCGCTTGGCGGCGGTTCGTGCCGCCTGTCGCTTGCGCAGTTCGGCAGCCGATCGCGCTTGATCGGCCTTGCGCTGAGCCGTCCTACGGGCCTCACCCGGTGCGGCCACGACGCTTTCCTGCTTGTCGGCGCAACTCCCTGTCGGCTTGCTTCCTCTTCTGGGCTGCCACCTCGTCGAGCCGAACGGCTTCGCCCGATCACCTCACTGCGCTCGAGAAGGGCTGCACCGCGCCTCTGCGACGTTCGCGTCGCCCAGCACGGTGCCGACAGCGGCATCGACCGCGCCGACCCAACGTTCGTACAACACCCGCGCGGGTGCCTCGGAGTCAACTCGGGTGAGGACGCGTTGTTCGAAGAGTCGCAGGGGCGTACGAGCGATCCAATACTGCAATCGCATCGCCGCTAAAGGGATCTCGGTGATCTTCATGTGCAACTCCTGTCAGTGGTCATGGCTGATCGCGTGGTCGATGACTTCTGCGCGGCGCCTCATCTGGTTCGCCTCCGCCTGCGTCTGGACGGCTTCGTTCACAGAGTGGCGATGCTCGTCGATCGCCTCGCCGTACTCGTCGGCCGCGGCGCGGATATCGCCCCGTTCGTCGTCCTTCGCACGCATCGCCGCGTGCTGCGCGTCCATGTCCGCCTTCGTCTGCTCGCGCACCATATCCGTGCTCGCCGCCTCCTCGGCCGCGGCTTTGTCGGCGGCTTGGTCGCCTCGCACCTGCGCGGTTGCCACATCTGCCTCCGCACCGGCCTGCAGTCGCTCTGCGGACGCCTGGCGTCTCGCGTCGTCCGCAGCGACCAACGCCTGCGCGGCCTCGGCATCCGCCTCGGCTTCGGCCCTGGCGGCGTCTCGGCGTTCCTTCGCGTCGACTTGGTCGAGTTGTCCCTCAGCGGTCAACGAGTCGTTACCCGTCACCGCACCGGCGACCTCTTTGGCCTTGCCCTTCACCGAATCCACCATTGCCCTGGCCGCTTCGGCTGACTTCCCGTCTCGAGTCATTGCATCTCCTCACTGCACACCCCCGATGGTGCTCGAATGCGTGGTCGTGCCTGAGGTAGAAATTTCCCATCCGAGTCAGTTGAAACCCAGGGCGCGCAACGTCACCGACGAATGTGCGCTGACGCCGCAGGTCGACCGCAGATCGAGCGGTGAGGAAAGTTCGGCGAAAGGTGTCGTCGAAAGGTGTCGTCGAAAGGTGTCGTAGCCGTATTTACTCGGCGGTTGCCGACGCCGGTACGTGCCGCGCCACCGTCTCGTCCAGGGTTTCGCGCAGTGCGGCGATGTCCGTGAGCAAGCGTTCGAGGTCATCGCGCCCGATGTGGAGCACCTCGGCCCTACCCGTGGTCGTCACGGTGGCGTTGCGCAGTTTGCCGCGGCGAAGCGCGGATTCCCCGATGATCTCGCCCGCCCCCACAAGGGCGATGCGCTCGTGGCCGACGTACACCCCCGCTTCCCCGCTGAGCAGGATGTAGCAGGCGTCTGACGGGGTCCGCTCTCGAATCAGCGGCCACGGCCCAGACGTCGAGGTGCGATGTGCGGCCTCGACGAGACGCTTCAGGTCATCGTCGGAGAACTTCGCGAACGTGGGAAATTGCCGGAGTCGCCTGGCGGTTTCTTGCTGTTCCTGCCGGAGCGCCTCTGCCTTTTCGCGCTCGTAATTGCGATTGTCCATGGTGGGTCCCCCCGATCGGCGATATGACCCTGACGTCGAGGAGCCTAGCCACCAGACGTCAAGAATGCGCAGGAATTCCTCAAGCGCCGGGCGAGACTCCTGCGGTGGCCTCCCACCGACCCACCCAAGGAGCAATTCACATGTCGACTTGGGTGCGCGGTCGGACTTGCGGGCATGGCCTAGTCGGCGCGGTCGATCCACCGACGAGCCTGCCAGTCTACACCTACGCTGATCCGAGCCGTACTCCAGCGCAGGCTCCGCGGAGTCCACGCCACCTCGGCTGAGAGATCGTCAGCATGTTGGGCTGTACGTCGTAACGTGCACCGTCGGCGGGGTTGGTCGACGGTGTATCCGCTGCCCGACGGGGTCGCGTTGGCGAGTTGGAGATTGGCGCCGTCACGGAGGCGCTCACCGCGGTAGTAATACGCTACTCGGAGCCGACTCGCAAACTACCGGCAATGGAATTCGAGGTTCTGATGGCCGCCGCCGGTGTGCTTCCGGCATCACAGCGGGCCGTATGGCCGACGAACCCCTGCGCGTCCGTTCCCGGAGACCCCCGAGATGGGTTCGGAACTGGTCGGACGGCGACGTCGTCGTGGGCGTGGTGCTTGATCGACGTCGACGGCGACTCGTCCGACGGCGTGGTCGTGACCGTCGTCGTCTCGGGCGACGGCGACGGCGATGGCACGGCGAGCCTGGTCTGCGATGCCGAGCCGCCGCCGTGGTCGCCGAAGACGAGCACCGAGGCGAGGACCACGGCCGCGGTGAACATCACGGCTGTCGCGGCCACCAGCGCCACCTGCGTCGGCCCGAACCGCGACTTCGTGCCCGGCGGGCAGGTGGCGGACGGCCGGATATGGCTGTTGGTAGCCCGTTCGCGCCGGGTTCGGGTCGACCGCGGAGAACTGCCTGGTGTTGCTCGGCGGGCTCGACGGAATCGGCGCGGGGGCACGGCGACGAGTCGGAAAGCGCCGTCGCGGCAGCCTTGGCCAGTTCGCCGGCCGACGTGTACCTGTCGGTGGGCTGCTTCGCCATGCCCCTTGGCGACCACGTCGTCGAATCGCGCGGTTGATTCCCCGGCGCATGATGCTGGGCCGCGGCGGCGGCGAGAACATGTGCGCACCCATCATCTGCCGCACATCGCCCGCCTCGAACGGCGCACGGCCGGTGAGGCACTCGTACAGCAAGCACGTCAGGGAGTAGATGTCGGCGGCCGGGCCGCCGCTGCCGCCGCTGAACCGTTCGGCGGCCATGTAGGCGCACGAGCCGATAACCAGTCCGGTGCTCGTCACATTCGCCTCACCGCCGCCGTGCGCGATGCCGAAGTCGACCAGATAAGCGAAGTCGTCGGGCGTGAGCAGCACGTTCTCCGGCTTGATGTCGCGGTGCACGAGGCCGTGGCCGTGCGCAGCGTCCAGCGCGGCCGCGACCTGCCTGATGATCGACACCGCACGCGCCGGCGGGAGCGCGCCCATTGACCCGCAGCTCGTCCTTCAGGCTGGCACCCTCGACCAGGCGCATGTCGATGTAGAGCACCCCGTCGATGTCGCCGAAGTCGTGCACCGGGATGACGTGCGGTTCCTGCAGTCGCGCGGCGACGCGGGATTCGCGCCGAAAACGCTGCTGAAAGCCCTGGTCCGCGGCCACCTCGGTGCGAAGCAGCTTGATCGCCACCAGACGCTCTCTGACGGTGTCGTAGGCGCGGTACACCTCGCCCATGCCGCCGACGCCGATCAGAGACTGGAGCTCATACGGTCCGAATCGGGTACCCACGCGAGTGCGCGCCGTTCGGGGAACCCATATGAATTCCTTCCGTCCTTTCCGATACGTGTGTTGGCAGCGCGCTCCGGCGGCGTGCACAACCGAGTTCCCGCTAACGCGCTCTTCCTAACCAGTGCCTGCAGCAGGAGATGTGGCGTGCTGTAAACCACCGATGAAAGCCACCGATGAAAGCCACTGACGAAAGCCACTGAAAGCAAAGCAGCGCAAGCGATTTGCTCGGTGGCGAGTCTACAAACGGGCGCAGGACATTGCGAACGGTGCGCCCAGAAGCCGCCGACCTCACCAGCCTCCAGGCGCAACCCGCCGACCCGGGAAACCGACACCCGGGCCACCCCTCGACGACCCGTCATAAATTCATAGGAATAACGTCGGTCATGATGGGGAACCCCCATTTGTCCGACGCGAGGTCCGGACCTAGATACATATGCACGACAGGAGCGACGGTGGCTGATTCATCTGCCAAAACAACTGCCAAATCCGACTCAGCGTCTTCCGCGCAGTCCAAGTGGCTCTCCGAGTCAGCCGCCCAGACACGTGGCTCGGACAAGGGAGAAGTCCAGTTCCACTACGACATCTCCAACGACTTCTTCAAGTTGTGGCAGGACCCCACCCAGACGTATAGCTGCGCCTATTTCGAGCGTGACGACATGTCGCTCGAAGAAGCGCAGATGGCCAAGGTCGACCTTTCCCTCGGCAAGCTGGGCCTGCAGCCGGGGATGACGCTGCTCGACATCGGCTGCGGCTGGGGGTCGACGATCATGCGCGCCGTCGACAAATACGACGTCAACGTGATCGGCCTGACGCTCTCGGAGAACCAGAAACAGCACATCGAGGACCACTGGTTCGCCAACTCCAAGAGCAGTCGCAACATGGAGGTCCGGCTGCAGCCGTGGGAGGACTTCGACGAGCCCGTCGACCGCGTCGTCTCCATCGGCGCCTTCGAGCACTTCGGCTTCAACAAGTACGACGACTACTTCAAGAAGACCTACAACCTGATGCCCGACGACGGCGTGATGCTGCTACATACGATCATCATTCCGAGCGACGAGGAGATCAAAGCCAAGAAACTGCCGCTGACCATGTCGAACGTGCGCTTCATCAAGTTCATCATGGACGAGATCTACCCCGGGGGGCGTCTGCCTCTAGCGGCCATGGTCACCGACCACGCGCGCAAGGCCGGCTTCAACGTGACCCGCGAGCAGCACCTGCAGCCGCACTACGTCCGCACGCTGGACACCTGGGCGGCAAACCTCGAGTCCAAGAAGGACCAAGCCATCGAGATCACCTCCGAGCAGATCTACGAGCGCTTTCACAAGTATCTGACAGGTTGCGCCGATCTCTTCCGCAACGGATACACCGATGTGTGCCAGTTCACCTGCGAGAAGGCATAATTGGTTCTGCTTCATTGAGTAGAGTGAGCTATCAGGATGACTCCAACCAGATCCGGCCCGGCCGACATGAAGCCTCACTTCGAGGAGGTTCAGGCCCACTACGACCTGTCGGACGACTTCTTCGGGCTTTTTCAGGACCCCTCACGGACCTACAGCTGTGCCTACTTCGAACGCGAGGACATGACCCTCGCCGAAGCCCAGCTGGCCAAGATCGACCTCGCCCTCGGCAAGCTCGACCTTGAGCCCGGCATGACCCTGCTCGACGTCGGCTGCGGCTGGGGCTCGGTCATGGCTCGTGCCGTGGAGAAGTACGACGTCAACGTCATCGGCCTCACCCTGAGCAACAACCAGTACCGCTATTGCAATCAGCTGTTCACGACACTCGACACCGACCGCAGCACCCGCGTCGAGCTGCACGGCTGGGAGGAGTTCGACGAGCCGGTCGACCGCATCGTCAGCATCGAGGCGTTCGAGGCCTTCCCCAAGGAGCGGTACTTCCCCTTCTTCGAGACGTGTTACCGAATCCTGCCCAGCGGCGGCCGGCTGGTTTTGCAGACGATCATGGGCCACCCGCTCAAGCGCTGGCCCGACCTCGGCATCCCCATCGTCATGTCCGACCTGAAGTTCATGCGGTTCATCGCCAAGGAGATCTTCCCCGGCGGCTCCATCCCGTGCGACGAGGACATCATCGGGCTCTCGGGAAAGGCCGGCTTCTCGCTGCACCACTCCGAGACGCTGAACCCCCACTACGTGCGCACGCTCGAGACCTGGGCCAAGAACCTCGAGGCCGCGCACGACGAGGCGGTTGCCGCCACCTCGGAAGAGGTCTACGAGCGGTACATGAAGTACCTGATCGGATGCGCGGACTTCTTTCAGCGCGGAATCAGCGAACTCGGCCAGTTCACGCTGGTCAAGCCCTGACCGCTGTCACGGCGCGCCGAAGACCAGCGCGACATTGTTGCCGCCGAGGCCGAACGAATCGGAGACCGCGTACCGGTAGTCACCGTGCCGCGGCCTGTCGGCCACCACGTCCAGATCGATCTCGGGATCGAGGGCCTTCAGATTGAGGGTGGGCGGAATGACGCCGTCGCGCAGCGCCTGCGTCGTCAACACCGCCTCGACCGCTCCCGCAGCCCCCAACGAATGACCCAGCGCCGCCTTGGGCGCGTAGACGGCGGCCGTGTGCTCGCCCAGCGCGCGCCGGATCGCGTGGGCTTCCGCGAGGTCACCGTGCTTGGTGCCGGTGGCGTGCGCGTTGACGTGGTCGATGTCGGTCGGCGCCAACCCGGCCAGCTGGATCGCCCGGCTGATGGCGTCGCCTGCCCGTTCTCCATTCGGGTCCGGTTCCACGACGTCGTAGCCGTCCGACGTGATGGCCGCACCCATCAGCCGGGCCAGGATGGGGGCACCGCGCGCCTTGGCGTGTTCTTCGGTCTCGATGAGCATCAGCGCGCCGGCCTCACCGAAGACCATGCCGTCCCGGTCGGTGTCGAACGGGCGGCACGCCCCCGCCGGATCGTCGTTGTTGGCCGACAGCCACCCCAGGTTGGTGAACGCCGCCACCGGCACCGCCTCGATGCAATTCTCGACGCCACCGCAGATGGCCACGTCGGCCTCGCCGAGGATGATGCCCTGCCACGCCTCCGCGATGGCGGCGGCACCCGAGGCGTCTGCCAACACCGGCGAGGTAATGCCCGCCTTGGCCTGGAAGTCCAGCCCCACCGATGCGGCCGGGGCGTTGGGCATATGCATCTGCACCGCCAGCGGGTTGGCGGCGCGCATTCCGCGTTCATTGAAATCGTCGTAGAGCCTGATCATCGATTCGGTACTGGCCAGCGCGAGCCCGATCGAGACCAGGAGGCGGCGGGTGTCGACTTCCGGGGCTCCCGCGGCCTCCCAGAGCCGTCGGCCCAGCACCCGCGACATCTTCTGCATGTACGACAACCGGCGCAGCTCGACCCGGCTGAGGTGCTGGTCGAAATCCTCGCGAAGTTCACCACCGATGCGAACGGGCAAGTTGTATTCGTCGACCCATGGCTTGCTCAGTCTGCGGATCCCGCTCTGTCCCTCCAGCAATTGCTGCCAGGTGTCCTCCGCATCGGCTGCCAGGGCATTGCTCGACGCGAGGGCAGTGACGACGACATCAGGAAGACCGTCGCCGGTGGTCTTACTCGCCATGGGTCACCAAAGTCCTTCACTCCGCTAGCTGACCTGGTCGAGATTCCCCAATCTATGACTGAATATGCGCCGTCGCAGCCACTTTTTCAACTCGGTCGAACCCACGATGACGTTGTCGGCGGGCCGGATCCAGTGATCTTCGGGCGGGCGCTAGAGGCCTGACAGGGCGGTCGGGGTCAAACCTCGACAGAGCCTTTGGCCGGGGCCTCGTCGCGCATGCGCGCGGCCCACATGGCGCTCTCGGCCTTTGCGACACTCATCACGTTCAGCGCGGTCTGCCACGGCTGGCTGTCGCTGTCCGCATGGGACGCGGGCAGCCCCGCCGCGCAGCGCATGACCATCGAACCGAGGTTCGGCGACGTCATGTAGGGCACAACAAGCAGCCTCGCGCTCGCGCTGCGCCCCTCGACCACCATCAGGCGAGGACGTCGTGGTCCGGGCCTGTCGATCGTCCGTGCACCGCTGACGATCGAATCGAGGTCGACCGGCCCCTCGGTGGGCGACCAGTTGATACAGATATCCACGATCTCACCGAGCGGTGCGTGCAGAACACCGATGAGCTCGGGCAGTTCAGAGGCCACCGAGGCGGTGTGCGGCCACCATGCCCCGTCGATGTCGGCGCCCAGCTGTCGGGCCAGCACCAGCCGCACGGGGCGAGCCACTCGGCGCGTCCCCGACAGGCCGTTCACGACGTGGGCTTAGAAGACGTGGGCTTAGAAGTGGGCGACTTCTTGTTGTTCTCTTGATCCGAGAAGGTGGGGTTCTCTGTCCGCTCCGTGGAGGCGTCGCGCTTGTCGGCGACATGCGGCTCATACGGGTGTGAAAACAAGTTCGACGATTCCATAGAACACGTCCTTAAAACGTACGGGTAAAGCCCATACATATGAGTGGGGCGGACGAAAATCCATCCGCAAGCTGATCGCGGGGAGCAATGTAAGGAGAATGCTGGGCGAAGCAGCCTGACATCCAATTTACCCGATCATCAACAAGCGCAGTGCTTCGCCCTTGCCCGCCCGGGGCGAAAAGCCCCTAAAACGCGTTGTGGGCTGGTGGGAAACGACCCACCAGCCCACACACGAAGATCTGGTTAAACGACTGTCACACCGACTGCCTGCGGGCCCTTGGCCCCCTGCTCGACGGTGAATTCGACTCTCTGGTTCTCCTCGAGCGACTTGTAGCCGCTTCCCTGGATTTCGCTGAAGTGAACGAAAACATCGTCCGCTCCGCCATCCGGAGCGATGAAGCCGAAGCCCTTATCGCCGTTGAACCATTTCACAGTTCCCTGCGTCATACTTTTCTACTTCTCTCAATTGTGAATCGGATGTCGACAGACACCCGGCTAAAGAGTAGCACGGTGCGTGAATAAAGCGTATTCGTCTGTGCCAGAATGCATTTGGTTTACAGACCACACCGCCATACGGTATGCATTGCGATAGATCTTGTTGACTTCCCCTGGGCGGCAACGCTTCTGAGTGCCGTCGGCGCGAAACCGAGCCCGCGACGGTTGCGACACGGTCACGGATCATATCCATCCGGGTATCAGTAGTCACAAATATCCCACCAGTCACTATCGTCACATCAGTCCACTATGGCGTCTCTGCGACGTCGTGTCCCTGAAAGGTGTGACATGTCGCCGCGACTTCTCATCGCATCGATATCGGTGGCGTCGGCAACGGCGCTCACCGCCGCGATGGGCGTCCTACCAGCCGCTTTCGCCGCGCCGTGTACCGGCGCCGCAGCGGGCATCCAACCGCCCGCGGCGACGAACACCGGCGAAACTCCGGCATTGCCGGGTGACGGCCGACCGCGAGGGCAGCGGCCGACCGGCACGGTCGACGGCGCTCCGCTGCCGACCCTGGGCCAGGTCCCCGGCTACGGGCAACTCGAGCAGCAGGCCGCGGTTGTGAATGATCCGGCCCGGCCCGTTCCCGATGCGAACCCGGTGACGCCGGCGGACCCAGCACCGGCGCCCGCGCCGCCCGGCACATCGCTCGTCGGCTGGGTGACCGGACCGGAGAGCCCGAACGACACGGTCAAACGTTTCGCCATCACCGGTACCGACCTGGGCATCATGTGGGACAACGGCAACGGCGAGGTGCTGATGGCCTTCGGCGACACCTACGGGTACTGCAGCGTGCGCGGCCAGCAGTGGCGTTACAACGCGCTGTTCCGCAGCAAGGATGGCGCGTTGTCCCGAACCGTATCCGCCACGAGTTCACCCTTGTGGTCGCAGGGACTTTCGAAGCAGATCATCAACAGCATCAAGTTCTCGCCGACGGAGAAGGGCATCATCCCGACCGCGGGCATCTCGGTCGGCGGCAAGCAGTACGTCAACTTCATGTCCATCAAGAGCTGGGACAGCGATGGTCGGTGGACGACCAACTTCTCGGCGATCGCGGTGTCGCCCGACAACGGTGAGCGTTGGGGTGTGTATCCCGACTCCGTCCGTCCGGCCGCGCCGAACAGCACCCAGCGGGTCCAATACGTCAAGGGCAACGAGAACTTCCAGCAGGGGGCGTTCCTCAAACCGGGGCCAGGAGACCCCTACATCTATTCATTCGGCACCCCGGCGGGGCGTGGGGGTGCCGCTTACGTAGCGCGGGTCCTGCCGGCAGGCGTGCCCGACCTTCGCCGGTATGAGTATTGGAATGCGGATTCGAACTCCTGGGTTCCGGGCAATCCAGGAGCTGCGACGGCGGTGATTCCCGGACCGGTCAGCGAGATGTCGGCGCAGTACAACACCTATCTCAACCAGTACCTGGTGCTGTACGGCAACGGGGCCAACGACATGGTCATGCGGACTGCGCCGGCGCCGCAGGGGCCGTGGAGCCCCGAGCGGTTGATCGTGCCGTCCATGCAGTTCCCCGGCGGCATCTACGCGCCGTTCCTGCATCCGTGGTCAACGGGAAAGGAGCTGTACTACAACGTGTCGCTGTGGTCGGCCTACAACGTGATGTTGATGAGAACGGTTCTGCCTTAAGGGCCGTGGTGTTCATTCTGTCCGTCAGCACTGAACCGGTTACCTATCGTGGCAGGCATGGACGTAGTCCCACCCGACCCGCGTGACGTCGGGCGAGGTCTCACCCGTCGCCGGGTGCTGCAGTGGGCTGGGACCGCAGGCTTGGCGGCCGCTGCAGCCGCCGGCATCACGCAGAACCGCGCAGTTGCGGCTCCGGCGGTCAATCCCGTGTCACGCGTGGCGTTGTGCCGGGACGCCTGGGGCGCGGCACCTCCGCTTCCCGGCGGCGTGCCCAACTCCCCCAACCGCTTGACACTTCACCACACCGAGGTGGTTCTCGGGGACAACACCAACGCGCCTGCCCGGCTTCGCCAGCATCAGCGCTACCACCAGGACACTCAGGGGTGGATCGACATCGCCTACCACTTCAGTGTGGATCGCCACGGGAACATCTACCAGCTACGACGTCCCGACCTCGTCGGCGATACCGCAACCACCTACGACCCGACCGGCCACTTCCTCGTCGTCTGCGAGGGAGACTTCGACAAAGAAGCGGTGTCGGAGGACCAGCTGAACGGGGCGGCGCTTGTATTCGCCTGGGCTGCAGAGCAATTCGACATACCGACCAGCACCCTGGAGGGCCATCGGGACCTCGCCCCGAATACGACGTGTCCGGGCGCCGGCCTCTACGAACACGTCACGTCGGGTGACCTGCAGGGCCGCGTGGACAGTCTGGTCGATGCCGGCCCGGTGAGCCTGCCGGTGATCTGCGGGCCCGAGGCCTCACAAATGGTCGCCGACATCGAGAGCGGACTGCGCTGACGCTCACTTCGCCGAACGTGCAACCACTGCGATTTTCGCCACCGATTTTCGCCGTGGGCGCACGTTCGGCGAACGCTCTGCTACCGCGGGCCGTCGACCTCGTAGGTGCCGGCGTCGTCCCGGAAGACCACCTGCACCTTTCGTTTCGCGCCATTGATGGTCACGTCACATGAGAAGCCCTTGCCCGCTTCGATCCGCGGGTTCTCGCCGTTGTTGCACTTGACTGCCGAAACATCGTTAGCGCCATAGCCGTTGATCGGATTGCTGAGGATCTGTTTCACGCCGGCTTCGGCCTCTCGCACATCGAGCGCCGAGCCACCCCCGAAGAATCCCGAGAACCACAGGCCACCGACGAGTGCCAAGCCGCCGATCACAACGACCGCAACGATGATGCCGGCGATCATCGGGCCTCGCGCCGGCTTCGGCGATGAAGACGGCGATGAGGTGGGTGGCGGCTGTGGTGGTTGGACGGGCGGTTGGTAGTGCTGCTGCGGCGGTTGGTATGGCTGTTGCGGCGGCGGATACGACGGACGCGGCTGTTGCGGCGGGTATGGGGGACGCGGCTGCTGCGGCGGGTATGGGGGACGCTGCCGCGGTGGCTGTGGCGGGTAAGCAGGTCTGCCCGGTTGCGCTGCACCGCCGGGGCGCGCCCACCACGGCTCGCCCTGGCCCCGTTCGGGAGGGCGCGTCATGAGAACCGCTCGAAGCACTCGTCGATTTCGCTGGAAAGTCCAAGCCGATACGCAAGGATCCGAGTGAACCCCGCGGGTACCGCGACGCCGTTGACATCGCTGGCGGCCATGCCGTTGGACAACAGCCCCGCTACCGCCTCGTCGGTGTCTCCCGGCGACAAGACGAAGTCAGCGCCGTCCTCATCGGTCATCTTGCCTTGCGCCACGCCGGTCAGACAGGCCGTGCGCAAGGCCGATACGGGCGTGTCTATCTTGACGCCGCGCTCGTTCTGCACCGCAAGCGTGTAGCGGGACGTCACCATCGACAGCGCGGTGTTATCGCCTTGCACCAGAACCTCGTCCTCGTCCTCGTTCTTGGCCGCCCCCGCCGCCTCCAGCGCAGGCATGTCGACGTAGATCTTGTTGGAATCCGGACAGTACGACGTCGGCTCGGTGATCGCTGCGCCGGTGCATGCGGAGCGCTCAGTGGTCAGTTTCGGTGCCTCGGCCGGCTGAAAAGTCGTGTCCAGCACCTCCATCAACTGCGACAGCGTGTCGTCGTTGATCGGGCTGTCCAGCGTCGTGCTGCCATACCCTGAGGTCACGTGCTCGGGCAGATCGCCCTGACGCCTGATGATCTCATCCATGTCGATAGCGGCGCACTGGTCTGCGCCGCCGGTGAACCCCAGTTGGAATGCGCTGACCCGGTCGAGGGCGGAACCGTGTGGATCCTCCGAGGGTCCACCCTCGAGTCGGTCGCGAATGTAGATCACACCGGCGAGCACATGGTTGAGACCGTCGCCGGTGCTCAAGGTGAAGCGCGGCGAATCTCCGGCCGCCACCCAATGCAGGTACACGCCGGCGAAGCAGTCGGCCTGCTGTTCTCTGACCAGACCGGGGGTATCGAGGTCGACCAGCCCGGCCATCCATTGCAGCGCATGACCGTACTCGTGGGCGATCACTCCGACGACACCCATGTCACCGAAGTACTCGGCCGCCACGGGCAGGAAAGCACCCCGGTCCCAGATCATCGTGTTGAGTCTGAAGCAGAACGCGGCATTGGGGCTCTGGTAGGTTTCCGATCCGCACAATGGCGGACTCGACGGATCGTTCGAATCGTAGGACACCAACGTCTCGACGGGTTCGAACTCGCCGGGTAGATAATTGGCGTAGTTCTTGGTCCAGAATTCCTGAATGTCGTTGATCGACAACAACGCCAAGCGATCCATCGGGCCGTCGTCGGAGTCCTCGACGGTACCTGTGGGTTCGGGTGCATTCGCCCGCGGCCCGCTGGGCCCCTCGGTGACGGGTAGACCACCGACCCGGTCAGGGTTGAAGAGCATGGACGTCGCCCGGCCGTTCACCACGGTCGCCGATGACGACGAGCACCCCGCCATCAGCAGCATCATGCACGCGACTACGAACACGATTCGGCCGCTTCCTGTGCGGCCGCGACCGGTCACCAGGTCGTTCACTCGCGATTACTCCTCTTCGGCGCCACTTTGTCTCCCTACTTTGCCTTCTTCGTCCCATTTCAGCAGCAGGAATAGGGCAAGAATCCCGTCGCGATACCCGGCGCATGCCCGGAACAGCACGCGCAGGTCGCACACGCGACGGATACTCGTCGGAAGGAGGGAGTTCGAGGTGGCGTCAGGTAGCTCACGTGTCGGCCAGATGTTCGGCCACTACAGACTGACCGGTTTGCTCGGCCGGGGCGGCATGGGAGAGGTGTACCGGGCGGAGGACACGAGGAAAGGCCGAACGGTCGCGCTGAAGATCCTCGCGGAGCAGTTCTGGCAGGACGAGAAGTTCAGGTCGCGATTCCAGCGTGAGTCACGCGCCGCCGCCGTTCTTCAAGAACCACACGTGATTCCGATCCACGACTGGGGTGAGATCGACGGGCACCCCTATATCGACATGCGACTCGTCGAGGGCCAGACGCTGCAGGAACTGCTCGGCGATGGGCCGCTGCCGCCTGCGCGGGCGTCGTTCATCATCGGCGGTGTCGCTGCCGCCCTCGACGCGGCGCATGCCGCGGGTCTGATCCATCGGGACGTCAAGCCGCAGAACGTCATCGTCACCCCCTCGGACTTCCCCTACCTCGTCGACTTCGGTATCGCAGAAGCCAAGGGCGAGAGCGGTTTGACGGCGACCGGTATGCAGATCGGCACCTTCGCCTACATGGCCCCCGAGCGGTTCCGCGACCGGGAGGCCACCCCGGCGGTCGACGTGTACGCCCTCGCCTGCGTCCTCTACGAATGCCTGACCGGCGCCGCGCCGTTTCCGTCGGGCAGTCTCGAGCAGATCATGACGGCGCATTTGTTCACGCCGCCACCGCAGCCCAGCCTCGCCAACCGGGCGCTGTCACCGGCGTTCGACGATGTCATCGCGCGCGGCATGGCCAAAGAGCCGGATGACCGCTACGGAAGCTGCGGGGCGCTCGGGCGCGCGACACAGCGCGCCGTGCAGTCCGACACCGTCATCGACCTGCCACCGGGGCCCACCGTGCAGGCACCGCCGTATCGCCCCGCCGGACTACGCGGGAGCCGCCGCGGGGTTCAGCGACCCGACGCTCCAGCGCCCGACCGATGTCGTTCCGCCCCAGCCGTCCTACCGCGCTCCACCGTCCTACGGCCCGCCACCGTCGCATAGCGGTCCGCTGCCGTCATCGACACCGCCTCCCCCGCCGCGCAAGTGGTTGATGCCGGCCGTCATCGCGGTCGTCGCGGTTCTGGCCCTGGGCGGCATCGGGATCGTCATCGGACTGCTCACCAAGAACGATTCCACGCCGACGGCCACTGCGCCCGACACCCCCGATGCACAGCGACCTGGCACGAATACCGACACGAAGACTCCGGGCTCGACCTCCGATGCGCCGAAGCCGACGCAGAACCCGCTGTCCGTGGGTTCGCCTCCGCCGCCCCCGCTGGTCGGCAACGACACCAGCGCGAACCCGAAGAGTTGTACGGGCGACTATTCACTTGCCGGCCGCAATGATGTCGGCACCCATGCCCGCCGAGGGTCGGCCGACACCTCCTGCCTTTTCACCGAGAGTGTTCTGCACTCGTACTGGCGGACCTACGGCGAAGTCAGCCGGGACCTTCGACAGGTGTCGGCTCCCGGCTCCGTCGACTGTCGTTCGGTCGGCGACGGAATCCTCTGTGACGGGCCGAATTTCGTGATGGACTGCCAAGCGCGTCCGGGCAACGCCTACATCACCTGCACCGGCGGCAGGGACGCCGTCGTCTATTTGTACTAGCAGTTGCCGGCAGGCAGCAGCTCGGTGTGCTCCTGCAGCCAGGCCGCGATCCGCGTCAACGCCTGGGTGCCGTCGTCGAATGAACCCGACCGCGGCTCGACGGCCACGGCGACGACTGCCGATCCGTCCCCGACCGGGATGACACCGAACTGTCGGACGAGGTAGTTGCCCTCGGGCGACGGGCCCCAGCCACCCTTGAATTTCGCGCCGGGGATCCTGCCGAGCCCCCAACTCTGATCGGGCGCGATCTGCCCCATCAGCTCGATGACCGGCTCGTCGCGGGGATCGCACACCGCGGATGACAGAAACGTCGTCTGGTCGGTGAGCGACCAGCTGGTCTGGCCGAAAGCGGTGAATTCCGGCCTGACCTTTCGTGATTCGACCGTGGTCGGCGCACCGGCTTCCGCGAGCACCGCTTCGACTTTCGCCGCCGCGGCGGCCGGGTCGCCGAGACTTTCCCAGATCGCTTCGGCCGCTTCGTTATCCGATTGCGTGATGGCGGCGCGCATCGTATCGGTGACCTCTGGTGGATTCATCTCACGCAGATCCGCGATGGCCAGCGGCACCTTGATCGTCGACCAGGCGGTGCCGGTGGTCCACTCACCCGCCGTCACCGGCGCCGCGCCGCCGCCCAACGGCCTTACGACGATGCCGACGTCCGCGTTGAGTTCTGCGGTGAGGGTGGCGAACTCGGTGGCGAACGGCCCCGCGTCGGCGGGTGCGCCCGGTGCGGGCGTTGCGGCCGCTGGCGGTGCTGCCATTGTTGGTGGGGGCAGCGCAGCGCTGCTCTCGGTCGACGTGGGCGATGAGCCGAGATTGGTGCCGATGACGAAGCCGCAGCCGACGATAACGATCGCGAAGGCGACAAGCAGCACCAGCAGAAGAGGCCTGCGGGGGCGATTCGGTTTCGAGCCCGCGGCGGGTGGGCTGTTGGTCGTCGTGGCCATCTCCCCCAGTATCGCCGCCGATTGTGTGGAGTCCGCGCAGCAAGGCGGCACGCTGTTGATAACGATGTCATCAAGACGTCGCTGCGACGAACTTCAGGCGGCTCGAATCACTCACTCGCCGCGTTGATCGTCGGCGTGAGGATCATGCCCTGCTCGACGCCCCACATTGTCGCGATGGTCCTGTACTCACCGGTCTGAATCAGGTGTTCGAGCGCCTTCAACAGCGATTGCGCCAGGCCTGAGCCCTTGGGGACCGGCCAGCCGTAGGGTGCCGAGTCGAACACCTGACCCGCCGACTCCAACGCACCGCCGGATGTCTTGATCGCGAACAACGTCACCGGAGAATCCGCCGACATCGCATCGACTTCCCCGTTGATCAGCGCCGAGGTGAGATCGTCCTGACTGACGAACACCCGCTTGTCGATCGGCGGCAGCCCCGCAGCTTCACACGCGCCGCTCTTGGCCGGAATCTCCGACGCCTCTTGCAGAGACGGGTACGCGACGCCGACGGACAAGCCGCACGCATTGTTCGGATCGATTTCGGCGCCGGGTCGTTGCGCCCACAGCGTGCCCGCCTCGAAGTAGGTGACGAAGTCGACGGCTTCTTCGCGCTTCTTCGTGTCGGTGAACGACGACATCCCGACGTTGAAGTCGCCGCCACGCACCGAGGGAATGATCGCCTCGAACGCCGTCTCCCGGTAATCGGGCACCAGCCCCAAGGTTCGGGTGATCGCGTTCATCAGGTCGACGTCGAAACCGACGATGGCCCCGCTGGCATCCTTGAATTCATTTGGGGCATAAGGCACATTCACGCCGATGATGAGCCGCCCCGCCGACCTGATGTCTTCGGGTACCGTCGCCGCGATCGACTCCACCGCGCCGGGCCGCGCCTGCGGCGTCGCGGTCGACGAACTCTCCGCGACCCTCGCGGGCTGGGCGCCACCGGCCCCGTCCCGCCACTGCCAGACGCCGATGCCCCCGGCCACCACCGCCAATGCCACCGCGATGGCGACCGCGACCAAGCGCCCGGACACCCGTCGCTTCGTGGGCGCAGCGCGCCGCGCCGAATGCCTTCCGCTGCCGACCATCCGCACCGGCGCATTCAGGGCACGCCGCGCGGCCGCGGCCAGTTCACGCGCGGACTGATACCGCTTCGCGGGGTTCTTCGCCATGCCCTTTGCGATGACCTCGTCGAACGCCGCGAGTTTCGGATCGATCGCCGACGGCCGCGGTATCGGCTGGGTCATGTGGCCGGCGATCTGCTGCTCCAGGCTCTGCGCCGGATAGGGCCGGGCGCCGGTCAGGCATTCGTAGAGCACGCATGTCAAGGCGTAGATGTCGGATGTGGCGTCGACCGGCTTGCCCTCGAAACGCTCGGGGGCCATGTACGCCATCGTCCCCAGCGTGCTGCCCGCGGTCGTCAGCCCGACTTCCCCGGCGGTGCGCGCCAGACCGAAGTCGATCAGATAGACGAAGTCGTGGTCGGTGATCAAGATGTTCGACGGTTTGACGTCGCGGTGGATCAACCCGGCGGCATGCGCGGCGTCCAGCGCCGTCGCGACCTGTTCGGCCACCTTCACCGAGAACGCGGCGTCCAGCGGTCTTTTCGTCTCGTTGAGCAAGGTCCCGAGATTGCGGCCCTCGATCAGCCGCATGTCCAGGTAGAGCCGGCCGTCGATCTCACCGAAACTGTGGATCGGCACCACATGTGGGTCGTTGAGTCCGGCGGCGGCCTGAGACTCGCGCCGGAACCGCGACTGAAACGTCTCATCGGCCGCCATATGCGGTGGCAGCACCTTGATCGCGACTATTCGGTCGGTCCTGGTGTCGTAGGCCCGGTAGACCTCGCCCATTCCCCCGCGGCCTATCAGCTGCTGCAGCTGATAGTGACCGAATGGTGTCGCATCCACCGTTCAACTCCTCGGCAGCGTGCCCCGCATCGCTGTGTCGATCGAAACTACATCAGGTTTGCCAGAAAGTCTTAATAGTTGCCGCGGTCGTGCGACTGTTCTGCTCTGAACAATTCGCTTGCCGCCCTCGTATATACGACTATGTAGTCCTATTACCTATCCAACTCGACTATCCAACCAGCGAAGGAACGTTTTCGGGTCTCGACAACCGGCTGAAGGATCGACTTGCTGCAACGGATCGCACTTCTGGCCATCTCGGTACCGCGACGCATCCTCGCGGTCGCGCTACTGGTGGCGGTCGCGGCCGGAATCTTCGGCGTCCCGGTCGCCGAAAGCCTGTCCTCCAGCGGATTTGCCGATCCCACCTCCGAGTCCTCACGGGCCACGGAGTTGCTGACCCGGAAGTTCGGTCAGGGCGACGTGCAGATGCTGATCACCGTCACCGCACACCATGACGTCCGCGCTGGGCCCGCCCGCGCGGTGGGTTTGGACGTCGTCGATCGGCTGAAGGAGTCGCCGCATGTCGCGAATGTGAGCTCGGCGTGGACCGCGCCGCCGGGCGCCGCGACGGAGTTGGTGAGCAAGGACGGAAAATCCGGTCTGATAGTGGCCGGTATCAGCGGCGACGAGAACGACGCTCAGACCTACGCCAAGACACTCGCCGACCAGGTCACCGGAGACCGCGACGGCGTCACCGTGCAGGCCGGCGGGGTCGCGATGCTGAACGTTCAAATCACCGAGCAGTCGCAGCGCGATCTGCTGCTGATGGAGTCACTCGCAATTCCGTTCAGCTTCCTGGTGCTGGTCTGGGTGTTCGGCGGGCTGCTGGCCGCCGCGCTGCCGGTGGCCGTCGGCGTAATCGCGATCGTGGGGTCGCTGTCGGTGTTGCGGCTGATCACGTTGGGCACCGATGTGTCGATCTTCGCGCTCAACCTGACGACAGCGCTGGGACTGGCGCTGGCAATCGACTACACGCTGCTGATCATCAGCCGCTTCCGCGACGAGCTCGCCGACGGCGCCGACCGGGACACCGCACTCGTGCGCACCATGGTCACCGCGGGCCGCACGGTGCTCTTCTCGGCGACGACGGTCGCGCTGTCCATGGCAGTGATGGTCTTGTTCCCGATGCACTTCCTGAAGTCGTTCGCCTACGCGGGCGTCGCAACGGTTGCCTTCGCCGCGGCCGCGGCCGTGATCGTGGCTCCCGCGGCGATCGTCCTGCTGGGAGACCGGCTGAATTCCCTGGACGTGCGCCGACTCGCGCGGCGTGTGTTCCGCCGTCCTGAACCGGTGCCTCGTCCCGTCGAGCAGCAATTCTGGTATCGCTCAACGAAATTCGTGATGGCCCGCGCCCTCCCGATCGGACTCGCCGTCATCGCGTTGCTGCTGCTGCTCGGTGCGCCGTTCCTGAGTGTCCGCTGGGGATTCCCCGACGACCGCGTGCTGCCCAGTCACCTTTCGGCGCATCGGGTCGGCGACCAACTGCGAAACGACTTCGTCAACAACTCCGAAACCGAGGTCACCGTCGTCGTGCCCGATGCGCAGGGGTTGACGCCCGCGAACCTGGATGACTATGCCGCGGCGCTGTCGCAGGTGCCCGATGTCACGCAGGTGTCTGCGCCGGGAGGCACTTACATCCGTGGCGAAAGGGTGGGTCCGCCCGCGGCGGCCACCGGAGTGGCCGACGGCAGTGCATTCCTGACCGTCGGTAGCAGTGCGCCACTGTTCTCCGACAGCTCGGAGACCCAACTCGACCGCCTGCACGAGGTGGCAGGCCCGGCGGGCCGCGCAGTCGAGATGACGGGCACCGCCCAGATCAACCACGACAGCGTCGACGCCATCACCGGTCGATTGCCGCTGGTGCTCGGTTTGATCGCGGTGATCACGTTCGCGCTGCTGTTCCTGTTGACCGGAAGCGTGGTGCTACCGCTGAAAGCGCTGGCGTGCAACGTCTTATCGCTGACGGCGGCGTTCGGTGCGCTGGTGTGGATCTTCCAGGACGGTCATCTGGGGGCGCTGGGGACGACCTCGACGGGCACGCTGGTCGCGAACATGCCGGTGCTGCTTTTCTGTATCGCGTTCGGATTGTCGATGGACTACGAGGTGTTCCTGATCTCGCGGATCCGGGAGTACTGGCTGGGGTCCAAACAGACCGACGCCGACAACAGCGAGAGCGTGGCACTGGGTCTGGCGCGCACCGGGCGGGTGGTCACCGCAGCCGCGCTGATCATGTCGATTTCATTCGCCGCGCTCATCGCGGCTCAGGTTCAGGTGATGCGGCTGTTCGGGCTTGGCCTGACGGTGGCCGTGCTGGTCGACGCGACGCTGGTGCGCATGGTGTTGGTGCCTGCGTTCATGCAGGTGCTGGGCCGGTGGAACTGGTGGGCGCCCAAATCGCTGGCTCGGCTGCACGACCGGATCGGGCTGACCGAGGGAGAGCGGCTGGACAACCGAGTAGAAGGGCGTGTCAGTTGAACGATTCCATGAGTGCTTGCGTGTACAAGGTATGAGCTCCATGAGCGTCATCGCCGGTGTGCACGGCGAGCTACCGCCGCACCGCTACAGCCAGAACGAGATCACCGATGCGCTCATCAGCATCGGGGGTTGGGAACCGTTCGCCGACGCACTGCACAGCCTGCACGAGAGCGCGAAGGTCAACAGTCGTTACTTCGTGCTGCCGCTCGAGGACTATGTGGGACTTACCGATTTCGGTGATCTCAACGACAGGTTCATCGAGCATGCCGTGGAACTCGGATGCGCGGCGTTGAGGGGTGCGCTCGACGAGGCGGGTCTGGTGCCCGAGGACGTCGACGTCATCGTGTCGACGACGGTCACCGGTATCGCGGTGCCGTCGCTGGATGCCCGCATCGCGGGCCGGCTGGGCCTGCGCCCTGACGTACGCCGCGTCCCGATGTTCGGGCTCGGGTGTGTCGCCGGGGCGGCTGGGGTGGCACGACTGCACGACTATCTGCGGGGTGCGCCCGACGACGTCGCGGCATTGGTATCGGTGGAACTGTGCTCGCTGACACAGCGGGCTGATCCGTCGATGGCCACCCTCGTCGGAAGTGCATTGTTCGGCGACGGCGCCGCGGCGGTGGTCGCCGTCGGCGAGCGCCGGGCCGAGCGGATCGCCGCGGCCGGGCCGGACATCGTCGACACGCGCAGCCACCTCTACCCCGACTCGCTGCGCACGATGGGATGGGACGTCGGCGCCAACGGTATGAAGCTGGTGCTGTCGCCGGACCTGCCTGCGGTCATCGAGCGGTACGTCGGCGACGACGTCACCAACTTCCTTGCAGCGCATTCTCTTAGCGTCGGCGACGTCGGGGCGTGGGTCAGCCATCCCGGCGGCCCAAAAATCATCGAGTCGATCACCGCGGCTCTGGACCTCCCCGACGACGCACTGGAGCTGACGTGGCGGTCGCTGAGCGCCATCGGCAATCTGTCGTCGGCGTCGGTGCTGCACGTGCTGCGTGACACCATCGCCAAACAGCCACCGAAGGGCAGCCCCGGGGTGCTGATGGCGATGGGGCCGGGGTTCTGCTCCGAACTCGTGCTGCTGCGCTGGCACTGACGTGAAGCGGTTCTACACCCTGCTGATCGGTGCCGTCGCGGCCGAGCGCGTGGCGGAACTCGTGGTATCGCAACGCAATCTGTCGTGGAGTCGGGCGCAGGGCGGTCGTGAGTTCGGTGCCGGGCACTATCCCGTGATGGTCTTGCTGCACACCGGGCTGCTGGCGGGATGCCTGGCGGAGGCTGCGCTGTTGCGCCGTCGGTTCGACGGCCGACTGGGCTGGCCGATGCTCGCGGTGGTGCTGTTCGCTCAGGGCTTGCGGTGGTGGTGCATCGCCACGCTGGGTCGGCAATGGAACACCAGGGTGGTCATAGTGCCGGGTGCACTGCGCGTGTCCTCGGGACCGTATCGCGTTGTGTCACATCCGAATTACGTCGCTGTGGTGGCGGAAGGGGCGGCGCTGCCGCTGGTGTACTCGGGGTGGATCACCGCGTTGGTGTTCTCGGTGCTCAATGCCGTGCTGCTTCGGACGAGGATCAGGATCGAGAACCGCGCGCTGGAAACCCTGACGTGATCGACCTGCTTGTCGCCGGTGGCGGCCCGGCGGGCCTGGCCACAGCGCTGCACGCGGCGCGAGTGGGGCTTTCGGTCGTCGTCGTCGAACGGCGCGCTGGCGCCATCGACAAAGCGTGCGGCGAGGGGTTGATGCCGCACACTGTCCGGCAGCTTCAACGGGTCGGGGTTTCCCCGCACGGCAAGGAGTTCGTGGGCATCCGTTACGTGGACGGGCCCCGGCAGGCTAGCGCCTCCTTTCGATCCGGGCCAGGCCGCGGGGTGCGCCGGACTGCCTTGCACGCAGCGCTTTCCGATGCTGTCACCGCAGCCGGCGTGGAGATCATCGGAGGCGACGTCGGCAGAGTGACACAGGATGCGGGCTCGGTCTCTGCCGCCGGGATGCGGGCGCGGTATCTGGCCGCGGCCGACGGTCTGCATTCGCCGATCAGACGATCGCTGGGCCTGGAGTTGCCGTACCGCGGCCCACGCCGATGGGGGATCCGCAGGCATGTGCAGATCGCGCCGTGGACGGACCACGTTGAGGTGCACTGGGGTCCGGGGGCCGAGGTGTACGTGACGCCGGTGGCCGACGACTGTGTGGGCATCGCGATCCTGTCATCGCAGCGGGGCTCGTTTGACGATCACCTTCGGGAATTCGCGGCGCTCCAGCAGCGGGTCCGTGGTTGTTCGCATGGGCAGGACATGGCGGCCGGCCCGTTGCGGCAGCGGGTGCGGAGCCGGACCGGGGGAAGAGTCCTCCTCGTGGGTGACGCGGCGGGCTATGTCGACGCATTGACCGGGGAAGGGCTGGGCATCGCATTCGGTGGCGCGGAGTTACTGGCGAGCTGTGTCCTCGCGGACAGGCCGGGCGACTACGACCGGCAGTGGCGGCGGATGTCGCGGCGATACCGGCTGCTGACGGCGGCGGTGCTGCACGCGGCCGAGCATGGGGCGCTGCGCTCACGCATCGTGCCCGCGGCGGCGGCGCTGCCAGAAGTGTTCACCGGCATCGTGAACCAGCTCGCCGAGTGAATCGGCGCTACACGCTGGTGGACGGCGCCTCCGGCGCGTTGCCGAACGCCGCCACAGGCTTGACTGCGCGCACGGTGATCTGTCCGCCGCGTGCGGGCGTCATGATCACGTGCTTGAGTTTCGTCTTCTCCCCGGGCTCCGTCGTGGTGCTCAACTCGACGCGACGAAGGATCTCGCGCAGCACGATGCGCATCTCCACCATCGCGAAACCCGCACCGAGACAACGCCTATTGCCGCCTCCGAACGGGAACCACGTCGTCGGGCTCAGCGTCGCGCCCACCATCCGGTCCGGGTCGAACTTCTCCGGGTCCGGGTACACGCTCGGATCGGCGTGCACCGACGTGATGCTCGGGACCACCATCGCCCCGGCCGGCAGCCGATAACCCGCGACCTCGACGGGCTTCTTCAGGATTCGGCCCACATCGGGCACCACCGGGCGGATCCGAAGCGTCTCTTTGCAGACCGCGTCGAGGTACTCCTCGCCGGCGTCACCGGCTTCGGCCGCGGCCACGGCTTTCGCCAGGATCTGCGGGTGGCGCGTCAACCGCTCCAATGCCCACGCCAGCCCGGTGGCCGTGGTGTCGTGGCCGGCCACCAGCAAGGTGATCAGCTGGTCGCGCAGCTCCTTGTCGCTCATCTCGGTACCGCTGGCCTGGATCAGCATCGCCAGGGCGTCGGTGCGCTCGGCGAGGTCCGGATCTGCGCGGCGTTCCGCGATTTCTGCGTACAGCAGCCGGTCGGCTTCTGCCATGTTGTGCGCCAGCCGGCGCCACGGCAGGCGGTTCTGCAGCGTCGGCTTCGCGATCGCCAACGATTCCCACGGGCCGACGCTGAGCAGCCGGGGCATCACCTCACGCAACGCCGCCAGTCGCGCCGGGTCGCTGGCGCCGATCACCGTCCGCAGGATCACCTCCAGCGTGATCTGCGACGTGTTCGGGGCCACCGGAAACGACCGTCCTACGGGCCAGCCCGCGATGTTCTCTGCCGCGATTTCGGCCATCAGATCGGCCTGCCGTGCGACGGCGTCACGGTGGAAGGGCGCCATCATCATGCGGCGACGTTCGCGGTGGACATCTTCGTCGATCACCAGGACCGAGCTGTCGCCCAGCAATCCGCCCAGCATCGCATTGGCCTCGCCCGCATGGAAAATATGCGGATCACCGGCGAACACCGTCTTGATGGCATCCGGGTCGGCCAGAAAGACCATCTCGCCGATCGTCGCGGCCCGCAGCGTGAAGACCTTGCCGTAACGACGCCGGCACGCGGCCACGAACTGCGGCCACCACCGCAGCATCACCACGAGCTGGATTGCGCGGGGCAACTTTGGCCCTCGGGGCAGACCATCCTGCGCTGTTGGACTCATGCCTAATACGCTACGTGTGGGAGCCGCCTCGGGCAACCCACTCCTAGTCGCGATCTCCGACGCCTGGGGGCAGCTGGCTATGCCGGTCGGTGCCCGGCGCGATCGAGGGCGCCGGACGCGCGCCGACATTTCCGCGTTGCGACGACACGACGGTTCTCGTGGTCGCCCCGGGGACGCGCTGGACACGCTGGTCTTCCGGCTCGGCGGCCTCCTCGAGTGCCTCTTCGGTGTGGACGGTCACCGTGCGACTACGCCTCATCGAGAAGTGGATTTCCTCGTGCTCCTCGAAGATCTGCCGCACGCCACGCAGCGGTTTCGTGGCCGTCTCGACCGCCGTCGCCACAAACGGCGCCACGATCGGCGGCACGAACGGCCGAATCCAACGCGTCGCGGCCTTCGTGACGCCCGGGATAGTCGGGACCAACGAGCTGCCCCCTTCGCGGCGAGGTTCGAGCTCAGCGGCCGATCCGGCCGGGCCCAACTCCGGCGCGGGCACATCCGGCTGGGTCACCCGCGCAGCCGCTACCGGCGTCGGTTCGCTTACTGCCTCGATGACCCGGCGCCGATGCTGCTCACGGTCGATCTCGGTCTGCGCCTCGACGGCGAGCCGGGCGCTTGCGAGCTGCTGTTCGGCCCACAGCGTCTCGACAGCGGCGCGCACCTCCGCCCTCTTCACCGCGATCGCCGTATCGGCCTCCAGATCCGCATGTTCGCGGGCGGCACGCGCGGCCGAACCGCGATCGTGGGACGTCTCCCCGCGCCACAACTTGAGGATCAGCGGAAGCAGAAACACCAGCACGCAGAATGCGATGGCCAGCAGTCGCAGAAGCATCGCGGTCGGAGCGGCCAGCGTCTGATCGTTCATCGCTGCCCACCGCGCGCCCAGACCGCGGTTCACATCCTTCGCCGCTGTCTCACGTGCCTGCGTCAGCGTTCGCTCACCCGCGGCGATCTCCGCGTCCAGCGCAGGCGCGCGACGATCGCGTTCGGCTACCGCACCGTCCACCTGTCGCGTCGCGTCGTCGAGAAACTCATTGGCCGTGCGGTTTTCGGGCCCGGCACCAGGCAGCCCGGTGATATGCGTCTGCGGACATCCCGGCGAAGCATTGAATTCGCAGCGGGCCACGACCAGCGCCTCGTCGCGGCGTTGCAGCGCACTGGCGACAGCGCCGTCGAGTGCGGCCCGCGCATCGAGGGTGCGCTGCAGAGCAGCGGCGGCCTGCGCCACCGCGGGCGTGGCGTCGGCGCGAGCGTCAGCCTGTTCGCGGAGCGACCGGTCGACCGCGCCGGAGAGCAGTACGACCGCCGCGAGTTCCCCGACGATCACACCGAGCGCCACGCCGACCGCGGCACGTCCTGCCACATCTGCCCAACTACGTCGCGGACGACTGGAGATCGCCCAGCTCACCGCGGCCGCCAACACGGCAAAGACCGAGGTCACCGCGATGACGGTCGTCGGCGGCGCGTCCGTCGATCCGGCGACGGCCAAGGCGGCGATCAGCCACGCCAGCGCCGCTGAAAGAAGCACCGCCACTCCAGCAGGTGTGATTCTGTTGGCGTACATCAAAACTCCCGGGTTCAGGCGCGACGGCACGACGATCACACACCGAACGGCGACATTGATGTTGGTGTGTTCAGGAGGAACGGAAACCCCCGCAGATCGCGCCGTCACACCGGCTGCGAATACCGGGAATCTTCTCATAGCGACATCAGCAGCGCTGGGCTCGGCGCCAGGTACGTCGCCGCGACTGTTTTGCCCGGCTAAGGTATCGGCGAGTCGCGCACCGGCGCGCCCCATCCGAAAGATCCTTGATATATGCGAGTTGACGGACGGGACATCACCGTCTCGGGCAGCCTGCTGCAACCGTTGACCCGCCGGACCAACGACATCATCCGCGTGGTCCTGTCCGGGGTCTTCCTCGCGGTCGTCATCACCAGCTCGCTGATCACCCGAAACGAGTGGGTGGCCCTGGAGCAGTCCGTCTCCGAGATTGTCGCCGTCCTCACCCCCACCCAGGCCAACCTGGTGTACCTGGCGTACGGCATCGCGATCCTGGCGTTGCCGTTCGTCATCCTGGTCAGCCTCATCGTCGCCCGCCAGTGGAAACTGCTCGGCGCGTATGCGGCGGCGGCCGCGATCGCAGGTCTGGCGCTGTCGATCACCAATGCGGGCATCGCCGCACCTCAGTGGCACTTCGACGTGTCCGATCGACTCGATTCGCTGCCCTCGCAGTTCATCGACGATCCGCGCTGGATCGCGATGCTCGCCGCAGTGCTCACCGTCTCGGGACCCTGGCTGCCCGCACGGTGGCGGCGCTGGTGGTGGGCGCTGCTGCTGCTTTTCGTGCCGATCCATCTCGTCATCAGCGCGATCGTTCCGGCGCGCTCGCTGTTCGGCCTGGCCGTCGGCTGGTTCATCGGTGCATTGGTCGTGCTCGTCGTCGGCACGCCGGGCCTCGATGTGCCGCTGGAGGGGGCGGTGCGGGCGATGGCCCGCCGCGGCTGCGTGGTCTACGAGCTCAAGGTGCTGCGGCCCTCCGGCGCCGGTCCGCTGATCCTGCAGGCCGCGTGTGAAAACAAGCAGATGACGGCCGTCATGGAGATGTATGGACCGCATCAACGCGGCGGTGGGGTGCTCGTGCAGCTGTGGCGCAAAGTGCGGTTGCGCGACCGCGAGACCGCGCCGCTGCACGCGTCGATGCGTCGGGCCGTCGAACACCGCGGGCTGATGGCCATCGCGATCGGTCAACTCAAGGTCGCCAACACCTCGACGATCGCCGTGGCCGCGCTCGAGCGCAGCTGGACGTTGTACGCCCACACCCCCACCCGCGGAACGTCGATCGGCGACTGCACCGCGGCCATACCGGTCGATCGGGTTTGGGAATCGTTGCGCGAACTTCACGACTGCCAGATCTCGCACGGGGATCTGCGGGCCAGCGAAATCACCGTCGACGACACCGTGCTGTTCGGCGGCTTCGACAACTCCGAGTACGGCGCGACCGAGGCGCAGCTGCGGTCCGACATCGCACAGCTGCTGGTGACAACGACGCATCTCTACAACGCACCCTCAGCCGTGCGGGCGGCAATCGACGCCTTCGGCAAGGACACCGTGCTCTCTGCGTCGCGGCGGCTGACGAAAGCGGCACTGCCGTCGCGCATCCGGCAATCTGTCCGCGATCCGAAGGCCGTCATGTCGGCCGCACGCGAGGAGGTGAAGAGCCAAACGCGCGTCCACGAGATCCGCACCGAGACCGTCACCCGGTTCACCCGCGGCCAGCTGATCCAACTCGTGCTGTTGATCGCACTGGTCTACGTCGCGTATCCCTTCATCAGCTCGGTGCCGACATTCCTGACCGAATTGCGCACGGCGAACTGGTGGTTCGCGCTGCTGGGGTTGGCGGCGTCGGGGCTGACATATCTCGGGGCCGCGGCCGCACTGTGGGCGGCCACCGACGGTGTGGTCAAACTGTGGGGCCTGATCGTCATGCAGGTGGCCAACAAGTTCGCCGCCACCACAACGCCCGCGGGTGTCGGCGGCTTGGCGCTCAGCGCCAGGTATCTGCAGAAGGGCGGCCTCACCCCGATGCGCGCGACGACCGCGGTCGCGCTGCAGCAGTCGGTGCAGGTGATCACCCACGTCCTGCTGTTGATCTTCTTCAGTACCGCAGCGGGCGTCTCCGCCAACCTTTCTCGATTCGTTCCCAGCGTCAGCGTGCTGTATCTGGTGGCCGGTCTGCTGCTGGGTCTGATCGGCACATTCCTCTTGGTGCCCCGGCTGCGGCGCTGGCTGGCGACCTCGGTGCGGCCGCGTCTGGAGGAGGTGCTCGGCCACCTCGTCGAACTCGGGCGCGAGCCCAAACGCCTCGCGGTGATCGTGCTCGGCTGCGCGGCAACCACTCTCGGGAATGCCTTCGCACTATGGGCTGCGATCGAGGCGTTCGGCGGCAACACGTCTTTCATCACCGTCACCGTCGTGACGATGATCGGTGGCACGTTGGCTTCGGCTGCGCCGACACCCGGCGGCGTAGGCGCGGTCGAGGCCGCGTTGATCGGTGGTCTGGCTGCCTTCGGGATGGCCGCCGCGATCGCCGTTCCGTCGGTGCTGATGTACCGCGTGCTGACGACCTGGCTGCCGGTGTTCGTCGGCTGGCAGGTCATGCGGTGGATGACGAAGACCTCGCGAATCTAGGCGGTTCTAGCGCGGTGCGCGTTGTCCGGCAGGGGCGCCGGGAGCACATGTCGTTGTGCCAACCTCGAAGCGACTTTGATCGCTCAACTACTACCGCACCGACAAGAATCACCGACAGAGTCGCTCGTAGGTTGGCAGGTCGCGACATCGGTCGGGGACTCGCGTACCCGTCCAGCCTGAAAAAAGACGGGATCACATCGCGTGCAGAGCCGGCTCACGATCCGGTACGACGAACGACGCCCCCGTCCACACTCCCGCGCCCGGCCGCGACACGTACGGAACCACGCGGAAGTCGGCGCGCATCTCGTCCGCGGTGAAGCGCGCCCGCACATAACCGCGGCGACCGCTGAAATATCGGATATGTGGGTTGTCGGGCAGCAGGGCGGCGATCCCGTCGCGCATATCGAAGCCGTCGCCACCCGAGCTGACCGACGTCGTCACCAGCTCGGTCGCCACCACCGGCGAGCCCGGATCGTCGAGCCGCGCGTTCACCTCGGCGGCCCAGTGCGAATGGATGTCTCCGGTGAGGACCACGGCATTGCGGACGGGTGAGTGCACGATGCCAGCGACGACGCGGTCGCGGTTGGCCGCGTAGCCGTCCCAGGCATCGGGGTTGAATCCGTGACGCGGGCCGGGCGTCACGTCCAGGGGCGCGAAGAGCACCTGCTGCCCCAGAATGTCCCAGCGCGACCGGGATCGCTGAAACCCGTTGAGCAGCCATCGTTCCTGCTCGCTACCGGTCAATGTCGCGGTCGGGCGCAGCCGGTCGGTGCAGTCCGAGTCGAACTCGTCACCGCACGGCTGATCGGTACGATACTGCCGGGTGTCGAGCATGTGCAGCGTCGCCAGGCCGCCCCAGTGCACCCGTCGGTAGAGCTGCATGTCGATCCCGCGCGGCGCCGCGGAACGTCGCAACGGCATGTTCTCGTAGTACGCCTGTAGCGCCGCGGCGCGTCGGCCCAGGAATGTAGGGTCGGGCTTCTCGGGTACCTGATCGGCCCAGTTGTCGGCCACTTCGTGATCGTCGAACACCGCGAGCCACGGTGCCGCCGCGTGTGCGGCCTGTAGGTCCGGGTCGGTCTTGTACTGGGCGTAGCGCTGCCGGTAGTTGGCCAGCGTCACGGTCTCCGGGCCGACGTGCGCGCGCACGCCCTTGCCCGATGCGGCGTACTCGTACTGGTAATCGCCCAGGTGCACAACGAGATCCGGTTGCTCCTCGGCGAGTCGGCGGTAGGCGGTGAACCAGCCCTGCTCATAGTTCGAACACGATGCGACACACATCGTCATCGGCGCCAGCGAGCCGCTGTCGGGTGCGGTGCGGGTTCGGCCGGACGGAGACACATGACCGCCGACGCGGAACCGGTAGAAGTAGTCGGCGCCCGGACGCAGGCCGGTGAGTTCGACGTGCACGCTATGCGCCGCCTCGGGTACCGCCGCGGCCGTGCCGCGCTGCTCCACGCGGCTGAACCGTTCGTCGCGCGCCACTTCCCATTCGACGTCGATGGCGCGCGGTGCCATGCCTCCGAATCCGTCATCGGCCAAGGGGTTCGGCGCCAACCTGGTCCAGATCACGGCGCCGTCAGCAGAGGGATCACCCGACGCCACCCCGAGTGTGAACGGGTCCGACCGGACGGGAAGGTGGCGGCGGTCGGCGGTGAACCCGGCGACGGGCAGCGCGGCGAGCACCAACGCACCCTTGAGAACATCGCGGCGACTCGCACGTACAGACACGGCCGAGTGTCAGAAAGCCGTCTGTCCATCCGGTGACGGGCAGACATCCGGTGCCTCCCGACAGTCGGGCTATTGCGCAAACAGCCTCCGACGGTCAGACGAACGTGGGTTACCCGCACGCTTGCAGGGGCGAGAACGTGCGGGTAACCGCGTTCGCGCGAATCAGCAAGGCCATACTGAACCGGTGGGAGAACTCAACGTCTTGGGCGGCCCGCTGCAGCCGTGCGGCACCGACCCGATGACCGGCTTCTTTCGCGACGGCTGCTGTTCGACCGGACCTCAGGACATCGGCAGGCACACCATCTGCGCCGTCGTGACCGCCGAGTTCCTTGAACATCAACGTTCGATCGGCAACGACCTGTCCACTCCGATGCCGCAGTACCGGTTTCCCGGATTGGAGCCCGGCGACCGCTGGTGTGTCACCGCGGTGAACTGGCTGCGCGCATATCAGGACGGATGTGCGGCCCCGGTGGTCCTGGCGTGTACCCACGAGCGCACGCTGGAGGCCGTGCCGATCGAGGCGCTGCGCGAAAACGCCGTCGATGTTCCCGACGACCTGGGCAGTCTTTGACGCAATACCCGTCAGCACGCCACCGATCAGGAATACCGTGTGCGCTATGACAGACCAGGTACCCGCGGTCACGACCGGGCATCCACCGGAAACGCTTCTGAAGGTCGCGAACCCGATGCTGCGCTTCCTGCTGGGCACACCCCTGGCGGGTCCGTTGCGCCGACAACTGATGGTGTTGAACTTCCGGGGACGAAAGTCGGGCCGCCAGTTCTCGATCCCGGTGAGCGCACATCACATCGACGGCACGCTGTACGCCATCGCGAACGCCGGATGGAAGCACAACTTCAGCGGTGGTGCCGACGCCGAGGTTCTCCACGCCGGGAAGACGACGAACGATGCACGGCGAGATGATCTCCGACCCTGCCGTCGTCGCCGATCTCGCGCACCGGTGCGCCGAGGGCTACGGCGTCAAGAAGGCGCAGACGATGATGGGGCTCAAGTTCAGCGACGACCGGATCCCGACCGTCGAGGAGTTCGCCGAGGGTATCGCCCGCGAGAAGATCGTCGCCGTCGAGTTCACCCCGCGCTAGCCCCATGCAGCTATCGGGAAAGACAGTTCTACTCACCGGTGCCACCGGCGGACTCGGACAGGCGATCGCCTCGGCGCTGGCGGACCGTGGCGCGCAGGATGATCCTGAGTTCGCGCAAGCAACAGGAACTCGAGCTGCTCGCGGCGTCCCTCGCCGGATGACGGCCACCGCACGATCGTCAGCGACCTCGCGGAGGACGGCGCGACCCTTGCGCTATTGGCCGAGGCGGGCGACATCGACGTCCTTGTCGCCAATGCCGCACTGCCGGCGTCGGGCAAGCTCGACAGCTTCACTCCACACCAGATCGACCGGGCCCTTCGGGTCAACCTCGAGTCGCCGATCCAGATGACCCGTGAGCTGATCCCCGCGTTCACGGCGCGGCGGTCGGGACACTTCGTCTACATGTCGTCGATGTCCGGCAAGGCGGCAACAGCCGGCGCATCGCTCTATGCCGCAACGAAATTCGGGCTGCGTGGCTTCGCCTTGTGTCTGCGCGACGATCTGCGGCCCGCAGGTATCGGCGTGTCGGTGGTCAGCCCCGGGGCTATCCGCGACGCCGGCATGTTCGCGGAGTCGGGGGCGCCGCCGCCACCTCTCATCGGCACCGGCACACCCGAACAGGTCGGCGACGCTGTCGTGACCGCGATCGAGCGCAACCGCGCCGAGGTCGACGTCGCGCCGATTCGGCAGCGCGTGTTGGCGCGGTTCGCGATGAACGCGCCCGCGCTGGCATCCCGCCTCGGCGGCGATGTCGCCGCCAAGGCCGCCCAGCAGATTGCCGCCGGACAGACGGAGAAACGTTGACCAGCGCACAAGAAGATGACGTACTGATCGCCGCGCGAGATGCGTACTCGCGCGGCGATTGGCGCTCTGCCTGCGAGCATTCGGCCGCGCGGCCAAGTCCGCGGAGCTGAGCACCGACGACGTCTCGTCGTACGGCATGGCGGCGTGGCGGCTGGGCCATGGCGGGGAATCCATCCGGTTGTCCGAGGAGGCCTTCAATCGATTGGTGGCCGAGAACAACACGCGGACTGCCGCCATGAAGGCCGCCGACGTCGCGCTGCAGTGGCTCAACGGCGGTGACCAGACGATCACCCGAGTGTGGGTGAATCGCGCGCGCCGACTGCTCGAGCACTCGCCAGAGGATGAGGCCTTCGCCTATCTGCTCTACGTGGATTCGCAACTGTCGGTCATGGACGGGCAATACGACGCGGGGGTGCAACGTGCCCTGGAGCTCGAGGAGTTCGTCAGTCGGCGCAATTCCCCCGGACTGACCGCACTCTGTTTGACCGCCAGCGGGCTGTCGAAGCTTCCGTTCGCACGCACGAGTGAGGCCATGGCCGACCTGGACGAGGCGATGATGCCTGTCCTGGCGGGTCAGGTCCCAGTGGATTGGGCCGGCGAAATCTACTGCGCCGTGATCCACGAGTGCTATCGGCTCGGAGATCTGAGCCGCATGAAGACCTGGACCAACGCGATGGACAAGTGGCGTGAAGGCCCGGAGGTCGCCGCATCCTGGTACGGCACCACCTGCGAGGTTCACAAATGGCAATTACTCAGCGCCACAAGCGATTACCGAGAGCTTGAGCAGCGCCTCGTCAATGCTTTAGCTGCGATCGAGGATTTTCACGCAGCGACGGCGGGGGAAGGCCACTACGAACTCGGCGATCTCCGTCGGCGGATGGGCGACATCGACGGTGCCCGTGAGGCATTCGCGAAGGCGCGGGAGATCGGCTTTGAACCCCTCCCCGGCGAGGCGCTGCTGCGATGCCATCTGGGCGAGGACGCCGCCGCATCGAACGACCTGCGGATGCGCATGGATGTTGAGCAAGACGAGATCACCCGCATTCGGCTGTTGCCGGCGGCGATCGAGATCGCACTGGCGGGTGGCCGCCTCGAGGAGGCGGAGCGGTACTGCCTCGAGCTCGAGGAGTGCGCCGAGAAATACGACTCGCCCGGCTTTCGGGCATGGGCGCTGCACGCGCGCGGCGCCCTGCTCGTCAAAACAGGGATCCGCGGCCGAGGCGTTGCCCATCCTGCAGGACGCGCTGCGGCGCTACCGCAACACCCAACGCCGCTACGAGATGGCACAGGTCTGCGAGTGGATGGCGCTCGCCCGGCAGGCGACTGGAGACAGCTCCGGCGCCGCGTCCGACCAAGCCAGCGCCGAGTCGATATACTGAGAACTCGGCGCTCAGCGGACCCCGGCGAACAACGCCGAGCTGCCCGGCGGCCTGACGAAGCGGGAAGTCGAGGTTCTCGCGCTCATCGCGGCCGGCGCATCCAACCGCGACCTCGCAAAACAGCTATTCATCAGCGAAAAGACCGTCGGTAGGCACCTGGCCAACATCTTCGTCAAGCTTGATGTCTCATCCCGTACGGCCGCCGCGGCCTGGGCCCACGAGAACAGGGTGCTGCCCGGCGCGTGAACGCGTCTACATCATTTGCCCCATAGGGCGGCCAGCTAACACATCTTTCTCCTGATGTCCGGGCCCATATGAGGGCCATAGCTTTGTGATCAGACGGTTCGGCTGAACAGACCACCGAAAGCCAGGGACACCATGACCACCTCCGCAACCAAGAACATCGCCCTCGCCGCCCCGGCCGCCGCCGCCCACGCCGACTGCCCGCCCGCCGCCTAACCACAAACAACCGACACGAGGAGGAGTGACCATGACCCGAAGGTGGTCGGCGCTCGGTGTCCTCGCCCTCGGTGTCCTACTGATCGGTGTCGACGGCACAGTGCTGGCGGTGGCAACCCCGTTCATCAGCAGGGACCTCGGGGCGACCGCCACACAGATGCTGTGGATCGGCGACATCTACTCGTTCGTGCTGGCCGGCCTGCTCGTCACGATGGGCGGTCTCGGTGATCGCCTCGGTCACAAGAAGCTGTTACTCGGGGCCGCATTCGGCTTCGCGATCATGTCGGTGGCAACGGCGTACGCGCCGACCGCCGTGCTGCTCATCGGTGCGCGCGCGCTTCTCGGCGTCGCCGGGGCGACCCTGGCTCCGTCGACCCTCGCGTTGATCCGGGCACTGTTTCCCAACCCCTCCGAGCGCAGCGTCGCAGTGGGCATCTGGGCGGCCGTGTTCTCGGCCGGCACCGCGCTGGGACCCGTCCTCGGAGGGCTCTTGCTCGAGCATTTCTGGTGGGGCTCGGTCTTTTTGGTCAATGTCCCGGTGATCGTCGTCGTGATGGTCGGCGGCGTCGTGCTGCTGCCGGAAATGCGCAACCCGACGTCGGGGCCGTGGGATCTGCCGAGCGTCGGACTGTCACTCGTCGGACTGCTCGGCCTGGTGTACGCGCTCAAGGAGGTTGTGCACGACGGGGTTCACACCGACGTTGTGGTCGTCGGCCTGGCCGGGACGGCGGCGTTGACGTTGTTCGTCCGGCGGCAACTTCGGTTACCCGACCCACTGATCGACATCCGGCTGTTTTACAACCGCACGTTTTCGGGTGTGGTCGCTGCGAATCTGCTCTCGGTGCTCGGCCTCTCTGGCGTGGTGTTCTTCCTGTCGCAGTACTTCCAGCTCGTCAACGGGTACAGCCCGTTGCACGCGGGGCTCGCTGAACTGCCCGCCGCGCTGGCGGCGATGGTGTTCGGTGTTGTGGCCGGTGTCGCCGTGCGCTTCTGGTCGCGGCGCGCGGTCCTCGCAACCGGGTTGGCGCTCACCGGTTTTGCAATGGCGTCGCTGACGACGATCAGCCCGTCTGCCGGCTATCCCCGCCTCGGTGTCGCCCTGTTCGTCGTCGGCATCGGCCTCGGCCTGGCTTACACCGTAGCCAACGACCTCATTCTCGAGAGCGTTTCACCGGCCAGAGCCGGTGCGGCAGCAGCCATCTCGGAGACCGCCTACGAGCTGGGCATGGCACTGGGCATCGCGATGCTGGGCTCCATCATCGCCGCCGTCTACCGTGAGCTGACGATTCCGCCGGGCATCCAAGACGACGTGGCGGCGTATGCGAGGGAAACTCTTGGCGCCGCACACGATGCGGCGGACGGGCTACCGGCCGAGAACGCCCACGCTCTGCTGACATCCGCCCAGAGCGCCTTCACCGAAGGCCTGGCTGTGGCGGCCGTTGTCGGCTCGATCCTGCTGCTGGCGTCGGCGGCCGCGGTATGGCTGCTGCTGAAACCGCGCCCCGCACCGAAGATTCCGGCGTTTCGTCGCCGACACAGCGAAATCTGTCGGAAACGTCAAAACATGCGAGTATGCGTATCCGGCTCGCTAAGGTCTGAGCACCCATCAGGGCGACGGGAGGCACGGAGTTGACAGAGGTATCTCCAGAGGCGGATGTTGCCGACGAATTCTGTGAGGACTGCGGGTACGAACCCGAACTCAAGAGAACGCTCGGCCAGTTCCAAGTGTTCGCGCTCTCGTTCGCGTTCATCTCGGTGGCGGTCGGCGTCTTCGGCACTTACGACGACGTGTTGCAGAATGCCGGGCCGGTCGGGATCTGGCTGTGGGTCATCGTGGCCATCGGGCAGACGCTGGTGGCTCTCGTGATCGCGCAGTTCGCCGCGCGCATCCCCCTGAGCGGTTCCTCCTACCAATGGGGTTCACGACTGGCCAACCCGAAGGTCGGCTGGTGGTTCGGTTGGGCCAACTTCTGCATTCTGGCGCTTGGGGTGGTGGCCATCAACAACGCGCTCGCCAGCATGGCCCTGATGCCGCTGCTCGGCATGCCCGAGGACGAGGGCAAGGCGCGCATGATCACGGTGGTGCTGATGATCATCGAGGCGGTGATCGTCATCGCTTCGACCCGCCTGTTGGCGATGATCAACAGCGGTGCGGTGGGACTGGAGCTCTCGCTGGTGATCGTCTTGACCATCGCGCTTTTCGTGGCCGTAGCGGTTTCCGGTAAGGGATCCGTCGACAACCTGTGGTCCCGAGGTATCACCGAGAACGCCACCAACTATTTCGGTGTGGGCGGTGGGTTGATGCTGGCGACGGTCCTGGGCATGACCACCCTCGTCGGTTTCGATGCCGCGGCCAACCTCGCCGAAGAAGCCAAGGACCCCTACCGCACCGTCCCGCGTGCGGTCGTCGGCTCGGTCGTCGCGGCCGGGGTGCTGGGACTGGTATTCCTGATCGCGCTCACGGTCGCGATCGACGACATGGCGCGGATCAGCGCCAGCGATTCACCGGTGGTGTTGATCCTGCGCGATCAGCTGGGCCCGGTCACCGAGAGCATCCTGCTGGCCGCGATCGTCTTCGCATTCTTCGGCGCCGGGATGGTGACGCTGGCCACCTGCTCACGGATCGTCTACGCGATGGCCCGTGATTCCCGCTTTCCTGCGCATGGGGTGATGCGCCGTGTCAACCAACGCACACAAACACCGATTCCGGCGACGATCCTGATCGTTGTGTTGGGGATCGTCCTGATGGTCGTGATGCCCGGTGACGCACTGCTGAAGTTGATCACCACAGGGACGATCATCGGTCCGCTCCTCTACGGCGCGACCATCGTTCTCTACTTGTCGGTCCGCAAACGGTTGGATCGCGTCGAAGGTGCATTCGATCTCGGCCGCTTTGAAATGCCGGTCGCGGTCAGCGCCTTGATTTGGTCGGCCATCGCGGTGTTCGTGATCCTGGCCCCCGCGTCGGCAAGGGTACCCATCGTGATCGTGGTCGGGCTGTTCGCCATCGGCGGGCTGTACTTCCTGAAGCTGTGGAAGTTCAACCGGGCGATCCTGGAGACCGAGCCGGGAGACACCGAAATGTTCAAACACTGACCGATGGGCGCCGCTGTGAATACTAGTTTGACGGGTGATGTTGTCCGCCCGGGAGATTCGGGCTACGACTCTGCGCGGATCAGCTTCAACCACTTGTTCTCCCACCATCCGGAGGCGGTCGTGTTCTGCGCCGAGACGCAGGATGTGGTCAACGCCCTTACATGGGCACGGCAGAACAAGGTCGCTGTCCGAGTCAGAAGCGGTGGGCACTGCCTGGAGGGCTGGTCAACCGTCGACGATGGGATTGTCATCGACGTGAGCCGACTGCAGTCGGCGACCGTCGATGCGGCGTCGAACACCGCCACGGTCGGCGCCGGTCTCAAACAGCTGGAAGCGGTGACCACACTCGGAAAGGCCGGCTGCGCAGCGCCCACCGGCACCGAGGGAACGGTCGGGCTGGTCGGTGCAACGCTCGGCGGCGGCTTCGGTCTGCTCACCCGAATTTTCGGAATGGCATCCGACAACCTCTTGTCGGCGGAGATCGTCGTTGCGCCGGCAGGCGGCGGGGCCACGACCATCATTGCCGACGAAGAGAACAATGCGGATCTGCTGTGGGCGTTGCGGGGGGCGGGCAACGGCAATTTCGGCATCGTCACCTCGCTGACATACAGGACCCATCCGCTGACGCAGACCATCTACGTCACCGCGACGTGGACGGGGCTCGACGATCTCCAGGACGTGTTCCAGTCCTGGCAGCAGTCCGCGCCCCACGTCGACGACCGATTGACGAGCCAACTCGAAATCAGCCGCAATGAGTTTCAATTGGTCGGTGCGCTGGCCTCCGGATCGGAGTCCGAGGCGTTGAAGCTGCTGGCGCCGATGCTGTCTGTCGGCAAGCCGGACGTCGTCGCGAAGGACGCGAACTGGGCGGACACGTATACCGAATTCCAGATACCGCCGGCCGACGAGTCGGCGAACTGGAAGTTCCTCTCGCAGTTCATATATGAGCCTTACCCGCCGGAAGCGGTAGAACTCATCAAAACGTTCATGACGCAGGCGCCAACCCCGGAGTGCAACTACTTCACCAACGCATTCGGGGGCGCCGTCAAGAACAGCGAACCGTCCGGCGGCTCGGCCTTCGCACACCGCGACGCTCTGTACTACGCCGAACCCGGCGCGGGCTGGGGTATCCGCGGTGGAGTGCCCGCTTCGGCCGACCCGTTGACCGCCAAGTGCGAAGCTTGGATCGCGGAGTTCGGCCAAGCGTTGCAGCCCTATGTGAATGGGGCCTATGTCAACGTCCCCAACGCCGGTATGCCGGGATGGGAGACGGCGTACTGGGGCTCCAACGTCGACCGGCTGCGCACCGTCAAGGCGAAATACGATCCTGACAACGTGTTCAGCTATGAACAAAGCGTGCGGTCTGAATGACCACGGAGGACGTCGCGGGCCCCCGCAGCGCCGATGACGGGGTCCGAAGTTCCGGCTACGCACCCGAACTGAAACGCACCCTCGGGCCGTTTCAGACCTTCGCGATCTCGTTCGCATTCGCCCGCGATGAACGCTTTCCCGCCCACTGGGAAGCAGGGACTGGGCTTTCAGCCTCGGACGCTTCGAATTTCCGGTGGCCATCGCCGCAGTGATCTGGGTTGCCTTCGCGGTGCTCGCGCTGGTGTCACCGGCAGACGCATTGCTTCCCGACCTGATCGGCCTCGGCTTGATCCTCACCGGTGCGATCTACTTCGCCAAGATGCTGATCTTCAGCGGCGATGTACTCGAGCACGAGCCGGGCGAGGAATTAACAGGTGGGAGACACTGAGCCAGCCGCCGTCGACGGGGCTTCAAGAATTTGTCAAGAATCCTTCAAGGTGTCGAGCGCACCCTTCCACGACTGGAAAGGAACGCTCATGCACAGGACCTTGAGTAGCGCCGCGGTCGTCGCGGCGGCGGCCGCGGTGTTGGCCGGATGCTCGTCGTCAACGGGACCGGGCGCGCAGCCCGGCACATCCACCGTGCCCGCGTACCCGTCGGCGACCCCGGCCGCAGAGATGGCAGCCCGCAGCACCGAGGCGCCGATCCAGGATGTCCCTTGGTCAGAGGTCGGCTCGGGCTGGCTGCTCGCGATGTGGAACGCCGCGTCACCCGCGAACTCCGGTGACGATTTCACCCCCGAGGAGCCGACCCCATACGACGCCGAGACAAAGCTGTACCTCGTCAGCCCCGACGGCACCCGGTACGCGATCACGACATTCGCGGCGCCGGGTGAGAACGGCTCGCTGCCCGTACTGGCGGACTGGTCGGGCGACGGAAGCCGCGCACTCTTCTATCGACAAGGTGACGACTTGACCGTGATCGAGGTCAACCTGCGCACCGCCCAGCGAACCTCGTTTCCCGTCAAGGGCGGCTACGCCGTCACCCCTCGATACTCCTGGCCCGAAGGCAAGGCGGTGCTGCTATCGAAATCGAACGACGTCGATAGCCCCGCATCGCTCACGCGCGTGGACCTCTCCGGCGAGCAGCAGCTGACCTATCCGGTTGACAAGCTCGCAAGCGGGTTCAACGCGTCATTCATCTCCACGCCGGACGGCACCCGACTGGTGCTCGGCACAGAAACCGGTCTGTCCCTGGTGGGCAACGACGGGAAATTGGGCAAGGAGCTACCGATTCCGGAGTCAAACGACTGCACTCCGATGCGATGGTGGAACACCGACGTCGCCCTCACCCGTTGCTACGGAACGGATTTCAGCTATTCACGGCTATGGCTGGTACCCATCGACGGCTCCGCGCCGACGCCGCTGACGGGAAAGAACGACGGAACTCAGGGCCAGGACCTCGGCGATCTGAACGCCTGGCAGCTGCCGGCAGGCACGTTCGTACAGGCGACCGGTGGGTGTGGCTTCGTGTACCTCGCCAAGCTCAACTCGGCCGACGGCACGACCACCCCGGTGTCCGTACCGGATGTGGAAGACGACCACAGCATCCGCGTGCTCGGCGTCGCTGATGGCCAGCTGCAACTGCAGGCAACGCTGTCGTGCGGGAGCGGCGAGTCACTTCTGGAGTACGACCCGGCGTCGGGAACGTCTGCGGTGCTGCTCGGGAAAGACGTGAACGGAGGTGGTGTCGTCGACGCGGTGCCGTATCCGGAATCTCGATAGACCAGCGCCTTTCCGGCGGGATCATTCACTCTCCGTTCGGTCGCGGATTGCGCAAAGAGCTCCCGCCCGATTCAAAATCTGTCACCGTGTCAATTTCACGGGTCAATGTAAGGGGTACGTGCCATGCGTCATCAAATTCTGCCGGTGTTGGCGGCCGCCTTGGTTGTGGCCGGATGCAGCAGTGCGACCAAGGAGGAGCCCAAAGCCCCCGAGTCGTCGGCGGCCGCGCAGTCGGCTGACGACAACGTCGATTCGAAAGTTGGCGCGCCACCAGAGGCGCCCGCGGACGGCGCGACCGGCGGGACGATGGTCGTCGCGTACGAAGACGCCGACACTCCCGAGGCGCTGAACGGAAAAAAGCTTCAGCAGGAAAATCGCATGCTCGAAGACCTCGCGGAAGACGTGAACCAGACGCTCAACCTGCCCCATGACATCACGCTGCGCGGGGCGCAATGCGGCACTCCGAACGCATATTGGAGCGAGGCCGATAACGCCATCACCATGTGCTACGAGGACACCGACTGGTCCCTAGCGGTTTTCCAAAAGGCGAATGACCCCGATCCCCTCCAGTCAGCGCTCGGCTCCGAGTACACGACGTTTTATCACGAGCTGGGCCACATGGCGATCAGCATTTACGACCTGCCGGTCACCGGACGCGAGGAGGACGTTGCCGATCAGGCCGCCGCCTACCTACTGCTGACGCCCGGCGAGGACGGCCAGGATCCGGAGTCGGTGCAGTCCGTGAAGGACTTCGCGCGTGCTTTCGCCGCACTTGCAGAGGTGCAGACGGAGTTCACCGCGGACGACATGGCCGACGAACACTCACTGAATCTGCAGCGGGTGTACAACATGGAATGCTGGATCTACGGATCCAACCCCGACGGCAATGGCGACTTGGTCGCCAACGGCCAACTTCCCGAGGACCGCGCGTCCGGCTGCCCGGCGGAGTGGCAGCAGCTGGACGAGGCCTGGTCGACCTTGCTCGAGCCGCACTGGAAGTAACGATCGCGCGCAGCAGTGTGGTCTTGATAACTCGCTGGTAGCCGGTTTGAAGGCGGACGGGTGAACAAATTGACATTGGCGTCGATCGCTATCCAGAAAGCGCAGACAGGAACCGATGAGCACCCCTAGCATTCCGTCCGTGGAACCCCAGAGCCCGTCGGCGCCAGAGCGCCAAGGAAATTCGCGCCACGGCGCCAAGTCCCCATCCGGAGGGCGGCGCGTCGCCACCATTCTCGGCGTCCTCATCTTGTTCCTGCTGGCCTACGCCGGCACGCTGTTCGCGTACTGGGAGCTTTCCGGTTCGTCCACGGAATTGGGCCCCGCAGATATCGGCGACGGATCCGAAACAGTTGTCCTGGTGACGGTGAAGGCGTTGCGCACCGTCGACTATCAAGCCGACGTCAAGGTGCTCGTCATCCCGCAGGACGATCTCACCGATGAACGTCTCGAGGTACTCAACACCGACATCTCGGTGCGGCTGTTCCCGTGGAACACCCTGGGCGACCTGAACTTTCCCGCCGGCGAGTCCCCAGCCGAGAAGACCACGACCCTCGATCTCGACGGTGACGTGAACAACTGGCCGTTCGACAGGTACACCAGCGAGCCGATCAGCGCCACTCTGCTCGTCGGTAGTGGCGACGAGCGGCAGTACATGCCCGCCCGCGTAGAAGTCGAAGGGGCGCTGCAGGGCTGGGACATATATTCGGAGGAAACCGCCCCAGGGCCGAACGATTCCGGCGCAGAGAGCGCGACCAAGTTGACATTGAAGCGGTCACTCGGCCCCCTCGCATTCGATCTCGGCATCTGCATCGTGTTGATCACGTTGCCGACGTTGGCGATTTTCACCGCGCTGCAGGTGATCACGAGGCGCAAGGTATTCCAGATGCCGTTCCTGACGTGGTATGCCGCAATGCTGTTCGCGGTTGTCCCGCTACGGAACATCCTTCCGGGAGCGCCACCGCCGGGGGCATGGATAGACGTAGCCCTGGTGTTGTGGGTGCTCGTCGCCTTGGTCACGGCGATGGTCATGGCGGTCGTCTCCTGGTGGAAGCAGGTCGACTAACCCGGACACTTTGGGAGCGCTACATCCAAAGGCCCCCAAGTTCCTCGGCCATGGCCTGCGGGTCCTGGTTTCCGGTGTTGCAGCTGATGGCGACGGACCTACTTCGGTCCTCGCTGACGCTGAACGCGGTGACGGACCCCGACCAGGAGCCGTCATGGTTGAGAGAGCCATCGGGTAGCACGAAGATGCCTGCGCCGTAGCGGTCGTCGCCGCCGGGTTCGGTTTCCACGGCGCCCGCGACTTGCGCTTCGAGGAGCTCCGGGCCGCCCACCTTGCCGGTCCGGTAGTTGTCCGCCCAACGGACCAGCTGACTGGGCGTGGTTTGGATCGCACCGTCGCCAACCTGCTCCCAGGCGCTGACCGCGACGGTGTATTCGCCTGAGCTGTCGTCATACTCGTACGGCAGCGCACTGCCAGGAAGCACTTTTGGTTCCATCGTCATGGCCAGATCCAGCGGCTCGAACACCTCTGCGCTCAGGAAGGCAGGCAACGGCTGACCGGAAACCCGCTGCACGATTTCGGCGAGCAATAGGTAATTGGAGTTCGAGTAGTCGAATCGGTTCCCGGGCTCGAATTGCAGCTCCGGCACGTTCGCCAACGCCTGCACGGCCTGCTCCTGCGTGGTGGGGTCGCTGTAGGCGTACCCCGCGTCCTCCAGCAGTCCGATGTAGTCGGGGATGCCACTCGTCTGGTGCATCAGCTGGCCGACGGTGACCGTTTCGGCCCATTCGGGAAGCCCCGGCACATGACTGGCCAGTGAGTCATCGAGTGACAACTTCCCGCCGTCCGCAAGCAGCAGGATCGCGGTTGCCGTGAATTGCTTTGACACCGAGGCAATGTCGAAACTGGTGCGCTCAGTGATTTTGGCGCCGCTGGCCAGATCGGCGAGGCCACGAGCCCCGGTCCATACGACGTTTCCCTCGATGCCGACCGCGGCGGAGCAGCCCGGCTCGTCGGCCGTGACTGCGCCGTCGAGCACGCTCTGGCTGCGGGCCGCAATACCGGAGTCCGCCGCTGGCGAGGCGGCGTCCGCGGCGCTCTCTTGCGTTGGTGGGGCGTGGGTTTGTGGGGCGTCGCGCCCATCAGCGCACGCCCCGAGCAAAAGCACAACCACAAGCAACGCCGGCCAGCGCTTGTCTGTTGCCGCACCGCGAAAAGTCACTATGGCTACCTCCCGCGCCGAGGATATAGACCTGACCTGACAATGAATGTCAGCGGCAGCAGTTCGGATCGAGCACCGTGCATAGTGCGGTCAGTGATTCACGACGTGGCCAGTGTCAGACGTTCATGCCGCGCCGTTCCGATTCGACCATGCCCGCACGACGCAGTTGTGACACGTGATGGCTGACCGTCGACTCACTCAAGCCCGCCGCGGCGGCCAGATCCTTGCTGCACGGTTCTCCCATCCCGCCGTTGACAGAGACCAATTTGACCGGCACCGGGTCCGAGAAGGCTTTCAGTCGCAACGCGATCTCCAACGCCTCAGCATCGCCGAGCGGACCAACCGCAACCGGTGAGTAGCAGACGGGCGAGGACACGTCCACCGGCCGCTCGCAGACTCCCGGCCCTCGCAGCTATCTGGCAACCATTTCGCGAATTCATGTTGCTTTTCTTTGCTTTTGGAGACAACGCCATCAGCGGTTGTTGCGATGGACATCACGCTAGCGTTGAATTCAACTGGACTCGGGGGTCCACTTGGGGGTTGCGATGGACCCGAGACGACGGGATCGCGCGGACGGCGTCCTGATGTCCTGGGACGACCTGCGGTTGACCGGCACTCAACTCATCGCTGGATCCCGGCCGGACGCCCAACGGCTCCGGCTTGCCGGGCTCCATGCCATGGTCGCCGTCACCGGCCCGTCGGGCCAGGCTAATGACGACGAGGTTCACCTCACCATCGAGTACGCAGGTCAAGACATCCACCGCTGGCAGCAGTAGACGTATGGTGCCAGCGGAGGCGCGCAGGCGTTCGCGATCAAGTTCAACTTGCTCAGTGGCTACCGCCGCTCGGCACCCCAGTCGGCTGCCGCCGCCACATCTGGCCACCAACTCTCGGATCGCCGCGTCGCCTGACTCGTTTCGCCGGCCAGCTCCACGGCGCACGTTCGCCTTTAGTTTCGCTCTTGCCGGAGCGAGCCGTTAGTCAGTTTCCATGCCGTAGCCCCCACGAAGATCCTTGTGGGCGGCTTTCAATATGCCGTCGCAGAGCCCCACCAAAGCATCGACGTCAAGCTCCGATTCATCGCCAAGTCTCATGAGCCACGATGTTTCTTCCTCTTTCAGCTCAGTCCACTTTCGCTCTCCATCGATCACCTGATCGTCGGTTGGCGAGACGGCTGTCTGGACCAGTTGCTTCTTGCACGTATCCAGCTGGGTCAACGAGTAGCCGTGCTCGCGGAATTGGCGGTCCCATTCGTCAAGTACCAATCCAGTGAGGTCGCGGACCTCCTCTGCGGCATAAATCATCAACTCGGCGACTCCGTCGTCGAGGCCCAGCCGTCCACGGAATTCGTACAGTTCTCTGATGGCCTCAGCCCGCCTCAGGCTGGGGCTCTGTTCGGTTACTTCCGCGCCGACGAGTTGTTCTGCCCCGCGTCGAAGGTGGAGGGTCGCGGAGATGAGGGACTTCAGGACGGCCTTCTTGTCGTCCCCCGCCCGCTTCTCGTAGTCGAGGACCAACGCATGGTCCCGTTCCTCTCGCTTCGTTCTGGCGTCGATGCGCTTCGTCCAGATCGCCACCGCCGCAGTCGATACAACGGACGCGAACGGCACCAGAGTGGTCGAGAGCACAGTCGCCCAACTCATCGCGTTGTTCGTCCTCGAGGCGTTTGCGATGACACGCATCTCCGCGTGTGCACCCTGACGTGGCCGTTTTCCACGACACTCAGTTTGCCTGACGGTGTCGAAGCGCACGAAGTTTTAGCTTATCCGGTTTGGCAGGGTTCGGCTTCTCCGGCGCCGTGCGCCGAACCGGTCAAGCTGCCATCAATGCGGCCCCCGACCGAACGGAAAGAAGGACGAGCCACATCTCCGAAGATGTTGGTAGATACCTGACGACCGGCAGTCACGGCATCGACACCGACGGCGACTCTGACACGACATGGCGGGAGCGCTGCAGCTCCGAGAGCTCAAGTCGGCGGCCGTGCTGTCGGAGGTCGCGCCCCAGCGCCAACCCGGCCAGCGCGACCAGGGACTCCAATCCTGGTGTCGCCAGCCCGACCAGTCTCGCTAGGTCGATCATCGGAACCAGCGAGAACGGGATCTCCTCGGTGATGTAGCGGTGCTCGAGGCTCGATGGCGACATCAGGCCCTTGAGTGCGGAGATCGCGAGCAACGTTTCGTATGCGGTGCGTCCTGTGGTGCCATAGATCTCGCCCAACACGTCGACTACGCGCCGGGCAGGAAATCCCAGCGCCTCGGCGATCGCGACGCGTTCGTTGTCCAACGCGTCGATGACCCGGCCCACTGACTGTGTAACCCCGTAATGACGGGCACGGTACGGTCCGATGTCCTCGATTCGACTGGCGTTCAGCAATGTGCATACGGGATGAATCACGATTGCGGGGTCATTGATCGCGCATTCGAGGACGCTTCGTGCCGCACGAACCTGCGGATAGATTCCTCGAATCCGATGCACCAGGTCTTCGGTGCGGAGGGCCGGGTGTGCGGCGATCGGCAGGGGAAGCTTCATGCCGCAGATTTCAACGCGAGCCGGCCCCACGATGCGTGACGCGTATATCAGCGTTTCGGCGTCGCCGAACAGGAGATCGTCGCGATGTGAGACCAGATCCGCAAACTCAAGTGACGCGAACTTGCCGGGATTGAAGAGGATGGCCTGGCCCGAATGCGCTCGCCCAGCGAGGAGTTCCATGTAAACACGCTGACCAAAAGCAGGCACCACGACCATGACGATGTCTGCGCCGTTGATTGCTGCCACCGGATCCGTGCTCGTGAGCGGTAACCCCACGAACTCTTCGAACGACGTCGTTACGCCGCCGAGATTGACTCCGCCCAATGCCTGGACCATCAACAGCTGACTCGCGTGGCGGGTACGGCTGCCAACCGCACCTCGTGGCCGGCGCGCGCAAGGTCGGCGGCCATGGCCTCGCCCCCGTGCCCCGCTCCCAACACCGCGACCTTCATCGAAACCCTCTCGGCGTCAACTGAACTACTGTGCGAATCGACTCAGTCGGTGGTGTAGATGTCATCCACAGCGACCGGAACATCAGCTGTAACCGTGATCGTCACCGTGGCCGTGCTGGAATGCGCGCCGTTGGAAACGGTGTAGGAGAAGCTGTCGGTACCGACGTAGCCGGCGTCGGGCACATATTGGAATGAACCGTCGAGGTTCACCATCACTGCACCATTGACCGGTTGGGTGACCGCCTCGACGGTCAGCGTGCGCTCCCCAGGATCGGTGTCATTGGCCAACACGCCGTTGGCGACGTCGGTGCTGAGGGTGGTGTTCTCCACCACGGTATAGCTGTCATCGACAGTGACCGGGACATCGACGGTGACGGACTTGAAAAAGCCGCCGCTGACAGCCCCGTCGGCGTTGTCGCCGACCACGCTCAGAGTGTTGAAAGCCCCGCCGCTGGCGACGCCGTCACTGCCATCGCCGACCACACTCACCGAGTTCAACACACCACCGCTGGCAAAACCCTCACTCCCGTCGCCCACCACGCTCACCGAGTTCAACACACCGTTGGACGCCGTACCGTCACTGCCGTCACCCACCACACTCACGCTGGTCAACACACCGCCGCTAGCGACGCCCTGACTGCCGTCGCCTTCCACGCTCACGGTGGTCAACAGACCATTACTGGCGACACCCGCACTGCCGTCGCCGACGACGCTGACGTAGTTGAGCATGCCGCCAGTGGCTGTGGCGGAACTGTCGTCGCCAGTGACGACCGCGACGTTCCACCAGCCGCTGGCTGTGGCTTGGCTGTCGGCCCCGTAGGCGATCGCGAGCGAGCCGACGCCCTCGGATGTGGCGCTGGCGCTGCCCATTTGGACCACCTGCACCCCGCCGTACGAGACGCTGATGTCGGTGTAAGGTGACCTCGATCTCGCGTCGCACGAATGCGAGCACCGCCAACATTGCCGGCGACGGCGCCGGCGACGTCGGGGCGTCGGGCGCGAGGTACGGTGCCATCGCCGCATCAAGCAGGCTGGACAGCACGGTGATGAAGGTCTCCGGCTGCGCCTGCAGCGCCGGGGCGGGCTGCTCGGTCACCATCGGGGCAATTTGCGCGGTCGCCATCGGCGCGGGCTGCTCGGTGAACGTCTCCCCGATCGACACCGTTTCTGAGTGAGCGGTTGAATCAGCCTCGGCGATCGGAGCGGTCACCGACAGGACGGCACGAGCGTCGGGTGGCTGGCTGTCCACCCCTGGGGTGGACAGCTGAGTGTCGACGACAGCCGCCGGCGTCGCGGCGGACCCGTCACCGCCTTTGCGAACCGGCGCCGACACCATCGAATCTGCCTGCGCCACCGGCGATTCTGCGTCGGATTCGTTGTCGGATGGCAGCTCTGGCGGTAGCGGCGCCGCCTCAAACTCTTCAACGTCGACGTCGCTTGTCTCCGGCTTTTCGAGCGCGCCATCGACGGAGTTGTCAGGTTGCTTCGCTTGGGTCCCGGCGCTGGCGGTGTCGCCGTCGGGGTCTGTATCGGTGCCGCCCCTGCCGGTGTTGCCGCCGGAATACCGCACCACCGGTTTTGGCGACGACGAGTCAACCTTCGCCGTCGAACCCGCGCCACTTGGCTGCGAGGCCCCTCCCGGCGACGGGGATGTCTCGGCCCGTGCGGTCGTCGACGCTGAGTCAGAAGCCGTGGCCGACGACGCTGCCGACGATGAGCCAGCAGCTGTTGCCGACGATGAGCTCGATGTGTCCGATGACGTTGACGAACTCGACTCCGAAGGCTCAGCCCATGCCACCCCGGCGGGGAACCCTAATCGCGGTTCCCGCCCCTAAAGCCACGGCAAGCACGCCAACCCGCCCAAGGTGACGTGCGTAACCCATGGCAGGCCCTTCGTGCCGCTTCGCAATATTTGCGTGATCGCAATGTTGGGGAGTAATCGATTGTTGCACGTTGCCAATCAGCCCCGCCCTGATTGTTTCGATCGGGCGTTCCATGACGAACGTGCCCATGAACTCGGCGAGGGTAGAAGTTAGCTGGAACTACACCGGTACCTGATCTGCAAACCGCGACCGCCGACCACGCAGCGTCATGCGAAAAATCGCCCGAAACCCAACTAAAGGTGTAAACGATGTCACGGGACACCTGTCAAAGATGTCCCGAGACACCACAGGGTGGCAGGTACAGGATTCGAACCTGCGTAGGCGTTAGCCGACGGATTTACAGTCCGTCACTCTTGGAGTTTAGTGGATCAAGCTGTGTTGGCTGTGCTGGCAATCTGCAGTTCAGACGGTTGGTCGTGTTGGTCAGTAAAAGCTGCTGCTAGCTCTACTGCGGACGGTACTGCGGACGGTCTGCGGATTCTGGGGTGCGACAAGGTCACACCACGAGTTGGGTCAGGGAGGGCTCGGCCGAGGGTGACGACGATCGAAGACTTCTTTCCGTCACCCCCCGCCTGTTTCCCGCTGACCTGCAGCTTGATGTGTGCGTGTTCGGCCCTGACAAGCGGCGGCACCTGGGTCAGCAACGCGAAGCCCGAATACGCGTTCGCGGTGCTCGACATCTTCCTGAACGGCGTCGGCTGACTAGCGCGCCGCTGCGCTGGCGGCCGCCTTCAGGTCCGCGTAAGCCTGCCGGGTGTGCTCGGCCAGCGCATGGATGTCGTCGAGTGCGGGCGTGTTGGCGACGAAGCCGAGATCCATGTGGTCGCGGTAGGAGCTCATGGTCACGTTCAGGCCGATTGCCGCCGCCAGGGCGGACACCGGGAAGATCCCGACCAACTCCGCACCGTTGAGATAGCGAATCTCCTTGGCGCCCGGCACATTCGAGATGACCAGGTTGCACGCGGGCCGTGCGACCCGATCGAGGTGGGTCGAGGCGCCCGCACCGGCGAGGGCGATGATCGCGACGGCGTAGGTCATGGCGGCATCAGGTGACATCGCGCCGAGTTCCTTCTTGGCGGCGGCGAGCGAATGCACGACCTGCTGCAGCCGGTCGCTCACGTCGACGTCCGGTGAACCCAGACGCGCGAACATCGCCGACACCCGCGTGCCCATGGCGCTGTCGCCCTCGCCACGCAGCGACACCGGAACCATCGCGATGAACTCGTGGGCGTAGCCCTGCCCCCTCTCCCGCAGGTAGGCGTGCAATCCGTGGTCGATGACGGTGGCTGCCACATCGTTGAGGGTGGCCCCGAACTGATGCCCGATATGGTGCATCTCCTCCAACGGCAGCGAAGCGGTGGCGAAGCCGCGGGCCTGTTTGAGCGGCACGTTGGTCGGCGCGTGCCTTGCTACGAACGGCAGGCTGCCCTCGAGGTGGGAACCCAGCACGGCGCTGAGCCCCTTGCGCAGCGCGCCGAAGGAGATCTGGTTGATGGCACCGACCTGAGCGATGGCCCCGCGGAGCGTGCCGGTGAGGCGGCGCAGGGCCGGCGGTGGTGTGAGCGGTTTCGACGGAGGACGCGATTGCGCAAATGCGGGCGGCAGGATGACGGGCTCGTCGGTCAGGCTCAGGCCGTCGTAGAGCTTCTTCAGCCCGGATACCCCGTCGATGATGCTGTGGTGGGTCTTGGTATAGATCGCGAACCGTCCGCCCGGCACCCCGTCGATCATCCAGCACCGGAACAGCGGCCGGTCCCGGTCGAGCATCGGCTCATGCAGGTCGGAGACCAGTCGCAGTAACTCTTCGTAGGAACTTCCTGCAGGCAGCGACAGATGCTGGACGTGGTAGTAAGGATCCCAGCCGTCGACTTCGCGGAAGTGTGGCACGCTCGTCCCGATCAGTTCCGGCACGAAGTTGAAGGGCGGTAGCGGTCGTTGTCCGCGGTAGGCCTCGACGATCTCGCGCACCGTGTTTCTGCGACCGGGCGGTTTCTTGAAGAGCAGCATCGCCCCGACATGCGTTGTGCTGCTGGGCGACTCGATGAGCAACCAACTCAGGTCCAACGGAGCGATCGCGTTGCCCATGTGGTGCATCTCCTCGTCAACGTCTGACCGCGCAGCATCCGACAGTGCGAATTGTCCACCCGCTCGGCTCGGCGCGCAGGCGAACGTGCCACTCATCCCGCGGTGATGACGCTGGCTGACCGCGCTCGCCGCGACAGTCGCCGAGTTGTTGGTGATCGCCTCGGTTGCCTTACCCGATTGTCGTTTTACCCGTGCGGCGACCGCTGTCGCCATCGAACGGAGGGCCGTGAGTCCGGTGCGCTGGTCTTTCCGTCGGCCCGCGACGGTGGGTACCTGACGCTGGGCCAGGCCAGGTGCGCCTTCCAGAAGGCGACGACAGAAGTCGATGGCTGTCATGGGGTTCGTCTGCACGATCTGCGTCACACCTGTGCATCCCTGGCGATCAGCGAGGGGACCAACGTGAAGGTGGTGCAGAAGCTGCTCGGCCACAAGACCGCTGTGCTGACCCTCGACCGCTACGGTCACCTGTTCCCCGACGACCTCGACGCCGTGGCGGTCGCATTCGACGCAGCAGCTGCAATCACTGCGAACGCACTGCGGACAGCCGTGTCCCACAACGCAATCAGGCCCGCCGGAAAGCGGGCCTGACCAGGGTGGCAGGTACAGGATTCGAACCTGTGTAGGCGTAAGCCGACGGATTTACAGTCCGCTCCCATTGGCCGCTCGGGCAACCTGCCTGGGTGCTGCACCACCCGGGTACCGGTTTGGTGCGACTAGCAGGGTACAACGAGGATGGCGCTAAGACGAAAACGCACCAGCGATACCGAGGAGGCCCGAGTCCAATGGCGGATTCATCATTCGACGTCGTCAGCAAGGTCGACCGCCAAGAGGTCGACAACGCACTCAACCAGGCAGCCAAGGAGCTGTCCACCCGCTACGACTTCCGCGGAACCGACACCTCGATCGCCTGGCAGGGCGAGGAGACCGTCGTCATCACCTCATCGACCGAGGAGCGGGTCAAGGCGGCCATCGACGTCTTCAAGGAGAAGCTGATCCGCCGCGACATCTCCATGAAGGCCTTCGACGCAGGCGAGCCGCAGGCCTCGGGCAAGACCTACAAGGTCAGCGGCCAGATCAAGCAGGGCATCAGCAGCGAGGAAGCCAAGAAGATCACCAAGATCATCCGCGACGAGGGCCCCAAGGGCGTCAAGGCCCAGATCCAGGGCGAGGAGATCCGGGTCTCGTCGAAGAAGCGCGACGATCTGCAGGCCGTCATCGCCCTGCTCAAGGGTGCCGACCTCGACGTCGCGCTGCAGTTCGTCAACTACCGCTGACTAGCCGATCGACACCAAACCGTCGATCGAGTCGCTGGGTAGGTCGCCGTCCACGACGGCGGTCACCACCATCCAGTTCAGGTTGATCGCGCCCTTGTGGTTGTCCAGAAACGCCGTGTCGGCGGCATCACGCCCGGTGGCGATGCGCACCAACGTCTGCCGCGGTGCCAGCAAGGTGGCGTCGACGACACGCCACTGTCCTTCGACGAAGGCCTCGGCGACGGCATGAAAGTCCATCGGGTACAGGCCCGGCGCATACACCGACACGATGCGGGCCGGGACAAAGACGGCCCGGAGCAGCGCCACCACCAGATGGGCGAAATCGCGGCAGACCCCGGCTCCCGCGAGCAACGTGTCCGCCGCCCCGTCGATCGGGTCACTGGATCCCGGGACGTAATTCAGCCGTGTGCCCACCCATGAGGACACCCTCTCCAACAACGTCGCAGAATCGACATACTTGCCGAATTCCGTTGCCGCAAAGCCGAAGAATTTGTCGGCTTCCGCGTAGCGGCTCGGGCGTAGGTACATGGACTTGTCGTACTCCGTCACCGGCGGCGGACCGGACCTGCCAGTGATGGTCGCCGCGTAGTCGACCTTCAGCACCCCGCCCTCGACGTCCAGTTTGTGGATTCGGTTGCCATGCGTTCCGCTGATCTCCAACGGCTGCAACGGTTTTCCATCGAGAACGAAGGACAACGATTCCGACACATGGGCGTTCGCGTGCGGCGCAACGGCGATCTGGAACTCCAGTTCGGTCGGTGCGGTGATCTCGACTTCAAGTTCTGCGCCGACGTCTCGCTTCATGGTGCTGATGATGCGCCTCTCGGTGGGGATCTGCGAGCCGTATATCGATGCCGGCCCAGACGAGGATGACCGCCGCCTCGGCATTCACCCAGACAACTACCCGCATTCGTGTGGCACCAACCGCTCCATGCAGGCGTCCCCGATCGCATCGCAGTTCGCCAACTGCCGGTGCAACCGCGCGCCGACAGTCATACCCTGATCGGCATGGCACCTGCGCAACGCGAACCCAAAGTCGTCGTCCTCGGTGGAGGCTCCTGGGGCACCACCGTGGCCTCTATCTGCGCCCGGCGGGGGCCGACACTGCAGTGGGTGCGCTCCGAGGAGACCGCCAACGACATCAACGAGAAGCATCGCAACAGCAAGTACCTCGGCAACGAGGTCGAGCTGTCGCCGACGCTGCAGGCCACCACCGACTTCTCCGAGGCCGCCGAGAGCGCGGACGTCGTCGTCATGGGCGTGCCGTCGCACGGGTTCCGCGGCGTGCTCGAGCACCTGGCCAAGGAGCTGCGGCCGTGGGTGCCGGTGGTTTCTCTGGTGAAGGGCCTCGAGCAGGGCACCAACTACCGGATGAGCCAGATCGTCAACGAGGTGCTGCCCGGTCACCCGGCGGGCATCCTGGCCGGACCGAACATCGCGCGAGAGGTCGCCGAGGGATATGCCGCCGCGGCGGTGCTCGCGATGCCCGACCAGAGTCTGGCAGCCAACCTCGGAAAATTGTTCCGCACAAGGCGATTCCGTACCTACACCACCGACGACGTCGTCGGGGTGGAGATGGCGGGTGCGCTCAAGAACGTGTACGCAATCGCGGTCGGGATGGGCTATTCCCTTGGCATCGGCGAGAATACCCGCGCGATGGTGATCGCCCGCGCATTGCGTGAGATGTCGAAGCTCGGCGAAGCGATGGGCGGTCACCGCGACACCTTCGCGGGCCTGGCCGGCATGGGCGATCTCATCGTCACGTGCACGAGCCAGCGCAGCCGCAACCGGCACGTCGGCGAACAACTCGGTTCCGGCAAATCGATCGAGGAGATCATCTCCTCGATGAATCAGGTCGCCGAGGGTGTGAAGGCCGCCAGTGTGATCATGGAGTTCGCCGACAAGTACGGCATCTCCATGCCGATCGCGCGGGAGGTCGACGGCGTCGTCAACCACGGTTCCACCGTCGAACAGGCCTACCGCGGGCTGGCCGCCGAGAAGCCCGGCCACGAGGTGTACGGCTCAGGCTTCTGAGCGCCGGCGACGGGGCCGAGCCGTCACGGACTAGTGGCTCGTGACAGTCAGCTCTACGCGGGCCCAGGCGTTGTTTTGATATCCGCCCGGATTCCATATCGACGCCGGCCATTCAGGATGTGTGACGCCGGTGTCATCCCATGCCCGCGCGGTCAGCGTCAGTGGTCCCGGGCGGACCTGAACGGTAAGAGACCACCGCCGCCATGCCCACTGGCTGGTCACCGGATATAGGTCCGCCTGCTGCCAGGTACGTCCCTCGTCGAGGGAGACGTCGACGTGGTCGACGCTGCGGCCTTCGCCGGCTACCGCCCACCCTTCGATGGTCAGCGGGCCCTCATGAACCTCATCGCCATCGCTGGGGACCAGAATGTCGCAGTTGAGCGGCAGTGACGACAGTGAAATGCCCGCACCCGGCGAGACCGTGTCGGGGTCGGTCTCGGGCGGCAGTACGCGGTAGTCGAGCGCCTGAAAGTAGTTCTCCGACGGGACCGGCTGCACCGTTATGGCGGAGACCCATTTGACACTGCGCGCCCCGACGTATCCCGGCACCACCACCCGCACCGGGCCACCGTGCACCCGCGGAAGCGGCGCGGAATTCATCTCCCACGCCAACAGCACTTCCTCCGACAGGGCTTTGGGTAATGGGATGGAGCCGCCGAAGGATTGTTGGGGGACGGCCTCCAGCGCGATGTCGGGAGCATTGAAGGCCACATGCAATCCGTCACCGTCGTGCACTCCGGCCGCCTCGAGCACGTCGGCCAACCGGGCCCCACGCCATTGCGCGGTCGAAATCGCCCCGTGGGCCCAGGGCTCCTTTCCGGGGATCGGGCGCACCTTCAGCAGTTCAGCCCGCCGATTGCCCGCGCATGCCAGGGTCGCTGTCACCGAATGCGCATCGAATCTGCTGGTCAATTGCTCGTACGTCACGGTCAGTGGCTTGTCGACCATTCCGTGCACCGTCAAGCGCCACTGCTCGGGCGAAATGTCGGGAAACGCGCCGTGATTGCGACAGAAAAACGCATCCGCCGCGGTGATCTCGCCGCTGGTCAAAACGGCGGCGGGGGGCTCAGCGTTGAACGGCGCCCGATTGCGCACCGTCATATCGGGACGCTTTCCGCTCGTCGGATCCACCCCGGGGATGGCGTCCGACTCGCCTTTGGACTTCATGAAGGTGTCTCCTTTGCGGATGGTTGCGTCCTTCATACTTCGCCGGTTGAACGTCCTCCGAAAGGGCCAGTCAGACGCGCGAGTCAGACGCAGTCAGGCCACGGCGATGATCGAGGCGGCCGGCGTCTGCCGACCGGCGCTAGTTCATGAACGGGTTGGTGCCCTCGGGTCGATCCAACAGCGGGTTGCCCCCCGCGTTGATGATGAAGCTCCCCGACGGGCTGAGAACGAACCCGGACTGGTTGCGGCTGTCCGCACAGGTCGTCACCGACCCGTCGCTGCCGCAGCTGACGGTTTGAAAGCTGAGCCGCGAATTAGGCGGCAGCGGCTTGGCGTTGACACCGGCGAACACATCCCCGGCCGAATTGGCGAACGACGGGATACCGGGCCCGCCGCTGACGAGGTTGGCCCCCTCCGGCGCTGCAGGCAGCGCGCCGGAGCAGCCGTAGCCGCCGTTGCGCTGCAGCACGCAAGTCAATCCGTCGGGCGTCTTGAAGGCGTACCACTGGTTGTCCACCACCTGGTACTCCGACAGCTTCACCGGTGTGTACGCATTCACGTTGGGCGGTGGTGGAGGAGGTGGCGTCGACGGTTGGGCCGTCGCGATGCCGGGCAGGCCGATCAGGACCGCCCCCGCAGACCCGACGGCGCCGATCAGCATTCTGTTCAGCACGGTCCACACCCTAAATGGTGCGGTTGCGACTCGCAGCATGGCCTTTTCATCGCCGGCTGAGTCGGCGGCGTTACCTGCAGATACCGGAGCCAGCCGGCCGCCGCGGCGTCATGGTTGCGCGGGACACGCTTCCACGGGTACCCGCATGGAAATCTCGCCGGCCTGGTCGAACTGGAACGTGATCCGCATGGAGATACCTGGCCGGACATTCGGGTCGATACCCACCAGGTCCACCTCCAACGGCTCTCTGTTGGTCGCCGGGTCGAATTTTTTGATCGGCTCGCCCGCGGTGACGCTGGCGCCCGGCGGAATCTCGATGACGTCGTCCGGTGAGATTCGGACCATGTCCGCGACATCGGTCGAAACCGCCAACAAACGCTCGTTCTCTGTTTCTCGATTGTTGGTGATGGTGAAGCGCAGCTCAGCAACCCGTCCGACCTGAAGAGAGCAGCGGCCCTGGAACGAAGAGCGGAACGACGTATGCGTTGTCCACCGATGTCGCGTTCTCCTGCGAGCCCGACCCGCGGTTGGCGGAGTCGTGGGATGCGGTTTCGCCTCCGCAGCCTGCTCGCCAACGCCGCGAGCGAGACGCAGACTCCTGCGACAAGTGTTCTCGTGCGCAAAAGTCATCCCTCCTCGAGACGAAGACGCGCGTTAAGCGATCTCACTGAATCCGGGTTGGGCGACGGGGCGACGGGCATGATGCGCGAAGATGCCAAACATGACTTCCTCTCGACGCGCCCGTGTTCCGGCGGACACGGCGCTGGCTGGACAGATTGACGCGGTCCTGCGCGCGTCGCGAGCACTGGTGGGTATCGCCGCGACATCGATCGCCGGGATCGAAGACTCGGTCACGGTTCCCCAGTTCCGGGTACTGGTCATGCTGTACACGCGGGGTCCGCTGAACCTGGCGGCGGTCGCCGCGGGCCTGGATGTCAATCCGTCCAACGCCAGCCGCACCTGCGACAAGTTGATCAAAGCGGGCCTGGTTGACCGGCGAGAGTCGGCCGTCGACCGACGGCACATCACGCTGACACTCACCGCCGCGGGACGACGCCTGGTCGCGACGGTGACTAAACGACGTCGCGCAGCTATCGAGCGCATACTGCGCACGATGACAGCCGCCGAGCGTGACACGCTGGCGGAAGCGCTCGCCGGATTCGCGTCCGCCGCCGGGGAGCCGACCGTCGACGAGAACCTGCTCACCCTCTGGCCCTCGTCCAGCTGACCTACGACCGGCAACGGGACCACCGCCGCGACACTGAGCCCCATGGTCGCGGGATACCCGTTGACTCTTGCGTATATGCAATAGTTGCTTTGATGCAACGACCCGTGAACACACGGGCGGAGGGGACGCATCGGTGTGCCGTCCAACCAGAGAGGATGACCGATGTCAACCGTGTCGCGGCTGGTCCGAGACGCCTCGAACTCGCTTGTCGGGGTTGGCGCCTGGGTACTGCGGTCTCGCCCCCTGACGCGGGCACCCCTCTGGTTGTATCGCGCGCGACTCGGACACCTCTTCGGTTCGCGGATGCTGATGCTCGAACACATCGGGCGGCGATCAGGTCTTCCTCGGCAGGTGGTACTCGAGGTGTTCGATCATCCAGATCCGGACACGTACGCCGTGGCCTCCGGCTTCGGCAATCGCGCTCAGTGGTTTCGCAATGTTCAGGCCAACCCTCGCGTCCGGGTCACCGTCGCGAACCGCGAGTCGGTACCTGCGACGGCCCGTACGCTCCCACAACGGGAGGCCGATGCCGTACTCCGCCGCTACCAGCGCCGTCATCGACGCGCGTGGGAAACCATGAAGCCCGTTATCGAATCGACTCTCGGAACGCCGATCACCACCGATGACACCGCGCTACCCGTGGTCGAACTGCGGCTGGATCACCCGTTGATCCGGTGACGCTGCGCAGTCAGCGCGCGTTTTCGGGCACCTGACGCCAGGTCAGTACCGGTCCGGCCCGCGGCCGGCCATCGCCTCCAGTCGTGCGATGCGCTCTTCCATCGGCGGGTGCGTCGAGAACAACTTGCCGATCTTCTCCCCCGCCCGGAACGGGTTGGCGATCATCAGATGCGCCTGATCGGCCAGCTGCGGCTCCGGTGGCAGTGGTGCCTGCTGCACGCCGGCGCTGATCTTGCGCAGCGCGCTTGCCAACGCCAGCGGATCGCCCGTCAGCTCCGCGCCCGACTGGTCGGCCTGGTACTCGCGCGACCGCGAGACGGCAAGCTTGATCACCGTTGCGGCGATCGGACCGAGAAGCGCAACCAGAAGCATCGCGAAGGGGTTGGAGCCGCCCTCGCGGCTCCCGCCGAACATCCCCGCGAATTGCGCAACGAGTGCCAGCGCGGTCACCACCGACGCCATGGCGCCGGCCACACACGAGATGAGAATGTCGCGGTTGTACACGTGGCTGAGCTCGTGGCCGAGCACCGCGCGCAGCTCCCGCTCGTTGAGGATTCCCAGGATGCCCGTCGTACAGCACACCGCCGCGTTGCGTGGATTGCGACCCGTCGCGAAGGCGTTCGGAGCCGCTGTGTCGCTGATGTAGAGCCGCGGCATCGGCTGACGCGCCGTGGTCGCCAGTTCGCGCACGATCTTGTACATCACCGGCGCCTGCATCTCGCTCACCGGCTGCGCGTGCATCGCCCGCAACGCCAGCTTGTCGCTGTTGAAGTACACGTAGACGTTCATGCCGACGGCGAACAGGACGGCCAGATACATGATGTTCCGCCCGAACAACGCGCCGATGAAGACGATCAGCGCCGAAAAGCCCGCGAGCAGGATGAACGTCTTGGCGGTGTTGGCGTGCGGATGCCAAGTCATCGTGGCTGTCTCCTTCCGGGCCGCCTACTCACGCCGAGGCGTGTCACAGCTGAATTAACGCATAGACAGGCTCGGCAGGTTCCTCAGCCTGTCAGCCGTGTCGGTTGGCCGTGTAGTCCGCCAACATCGCCAGCGCCTGGCGACCCGGACCCTCGGGCAGATTCGCCAGCTCCTCGCGCGCCCGAGCGGCGTACTCGGCGACCGTCTCCTTGGCCCGGACCATGCCTTGGGATGCACGCAGCAGTCGAAGGGCCTCGGCGAGCTCATCGTCGTTCTCGACCGGACCGGAGAGCAGCAGCCGCAGCCGGTCGGCGTCGGGACCCGATTCCCGCAGTGCGTACAAGCACCGGAAGTGTGTGAACGCCCTCGCGCAGATCGGTACCAGGCAACTTGCCGGATTCGTCTGGATCGCTGTCGATGTCGATGATGTCGTCGGAGATCTGGAACGCCGTGCCGACGATGCCGCCGAGGCGGCTCAGTCGCTCGATCTGCTCTTCGTCGGCGCCGGAGAACGTCGCCCCGAACCGACCGGAGGCCGCGATCAGGCAGGCGGTCTTCTCGTACACCACCTTGAGGTAGTGCTCGATCGGCGTCGACGTGGTCCGTCGTGCCCGCGCGTCTCGCGCATCTGGCCCGTAACCAGCTGGGCGAAGGTGTCGGCGATCACCCGTACCGCCTCCGGGCCCAGCCGCGAGACCAGCCGCGAAGCCGTCGCGAACAGGTAGTCGCCCGCCAGGATCGCAATGTTGTTGCTCCATCGTGCGTTCGCACTCGGCGCACCACGACGCACTTGGGCCTCGTCCATCACATCGTCGTGGTACAGCGTCGCCAGATGCACCAACTCGATGACCGCGCCCGCGACGTCGACCTGCCACGCATCGGGTTCCGGCCCGAGTCGCGCCGCCAGCACCGTGAACAGCGGACGGAATCGCTTGCCGCCGGCCCGGAACAGGTGCTGCACGGCCTCGGCCATCAGCTCATCGGCTTTGCCCAGCTCAGTGGCCATGAGGTCTTCGATACGAGCCACCGCTTCACGAACGTCCTGGGCAAATGCGGGATCTCCGAAATCAACCCCAGCCACCACACTCGCCGGAGTTCTCACATTGCCAACATACTGGGAGCTATGAAGACCAGAGCCCGCAGAGCCGACGTGGTCGTCGTCGGGGCCGGACCCGCCGGTTCGGCCGCCGCGGCGTGGGCCTGTCGCGCCGGGCGCGACGTGCTCGTGATCGACTCCGCACAGTTCCCCCGCGACAAGGCGTGCGGCGACGGCCTGACCCCGCGCGCGGTCCAGGAGATGGAGCACCTGGGGCTCGGCCCGTGGCTGGACGGCTCACGTGCGACACCGCGGATTGCGTATGTCGGGGTTCGGCGCCGACGTGGAAATCGAATGGCCGGGGCCGTCGTTCCCTGCGACATCCAGCGCGGTGCCACGCACCGAACTCGACGACCGCATCCGCATGGTCGCCGCCGACGAGGGCGCCAAGATGATGCTGGGCACGAAGGCCGTTGATGCACAACATGATTCGACAGGCCGGGTATCGTCGCTGATATTGGACTCTGGCGCCGAGATCGGGTGCGGTGAGCTCATCGTCGCCGACGGGGCGCGGTCGACGTTGGGCCGGGCGCTCGGTCGTGAGTGGCACAAGCAGACGGTGTACGGCGTGGCGATCCGCGGGTACATCGCCACGCCGCGCGCGAGCGAGCCGTGGATCACGTCGCATCTGGAGTTGCGCTCGCCGCAGCGTGAGGTGCTACCGGGCTACGGCTGGATCTTCCCGCTGGGCAACGGCGAGGTGAACATCGGCGTCGGCGCGCTGGCGACGTCGAAGCGACCGGCCGACGCCGCCCTGCGCCCGCTGATGTCGTATTACACCGACCTGCGCCGCGAGGAATGGGGCTTCGAGGGTGAACCGCGCGCAGGTTTGTCGGCGCTGCTGCCGATGGGCGGCGCCGTCTCGGGGGTTGCCGGGCCGAACTGGATGCTGATCGGCGATGCCGCAGCCTGCGTCAACCCACTCAACGGCGAGGGCATCGACTACGGATTGGAGACCGGCAGGCTGGCGGCCGAACTGCTGGGCACCGGGGACCTGACGGCGGCGTGGCCGGCGGTGTTGTCGTCGCATTACGCACAGGGATTCTCGGTCGCCCGTCGGCTGGGTCTGCTGCTCACGATTCCGCGGTTCCTGCCGGCGACGGGGCCGCTGGCGATGCGGTCGACGTTCCTGATGACGATCGCGGTGCGCGTCATGGGCAACTTCGTCACCGACGAGGATGCGGACTGGGTCGCGCGGCTGTGGCGACGCGCGGGTGCGGCGTCGCGGCGCATCGACGAACGCCCGCCGTTCAGCTAGGCGTCGTCGTCGGCGTCGACGCCGATGCGCTTCTGGAGGGCCGGCGCGACACTGACGTCTTTCGGCGCCTTGCTGTCCGCGGTTGTTCCGGTGAGCCACAACGCGATGAGCACGTCACCGGCGGTGATGAACAGTCCCCACCAGTACGCCCAGCGGACGGTGTCGTCGGGCTGCGACGCGAAGTACATGATGAGGAAGACCGGGCCGACGATGCCGAAGACGAACATCATGGCCTGAAACATCAGATACCGCTTGAACGTTGCCATTTCGAGGGAAGAATAGCGCGGATGCCTGATGTCTACCGCGCTCCGATGCGGTCCCGCCGCAACGACATCGACCTACAGCCGACAATCGATCGCGCGCTGGCAATGGGGCTCGTCGGCTTCGGTGACGCGGGCGCCGACGAGCGCCTGGCCCGCCGAATCGACCGGTTCGCCGAAGTGCCCGACGGGTCATTCGTGTGGACCCGCGACACCGACGGGCTGTACTGGCTCGGCCGCATCGGTGGTCCCCTCCGATATGACGACGATGGGGTCCGCGTGGACCTCGTTCACGTCCGCCCGTGCCGGTGGCTCGCCGATCCGGTGCTCGAATCCGAGGTACCTGCCGCGGTGCTCGCAACGTTCGCCAGAGGAGGACGCAATTTTCAACAGACACACGCACCGGGTGTCGGTGACCAGACGGCGGCGATCTGGCGAAAGCGTTGCGGAGGATCCGCCGACAAGCAGGACTGAAGCACGGCCACGGTTGCCAGCGCCGCTCCCACCGGCCCGTGTGAGGAAGTCACGTACGTCGGTGTCTGCGAGTCGGTCAGCGATCAGCAGCGCACCCCGTCACAGCAGGGCATGGGCGAAGTGATCCTGCCGGGTGTGGGAAGCAGCAACCCCTTCACGGTCGGCTAGGAGCCGAGCGACGTCGCGAACCCGCTGACGTCGCGCACAGAGGCGTCGAACACCTCGGGCATCACGTGCGGCAATAGCAGGTCGCCGCCGTGGCAGGTGCCTGCGACCATCCGGCCCACGGTGGGCACGCCGGCCTGCACGAGCCGGCGGTAGTACTGCAGCCCCTCGTCGCGCAGTGGGTCCAGTTCGTTGACGGAGATGACGTGTGGCGGCATGCCCGTCAGCTCTTCATCGCTGGCGACTGCGGCCCAGCAGGTCGCGTCATCGGAATGGCTGTTGGTCGGATCGTAGAGCGAGCCGAGCAGCGCCAGTTGCTGACACGAGACGAAGTAGTCGTCGTTCTCGGTGAGCGACGGCAGGTCCTCACACACCTCGAGCCAGCGGTTCGAGATGTAGGGGCACTGCGCGTAGAAGCCGGCGATCTCGTGCAGCCACCCCTCCCTCTTGGCTTTGTGCGCGACGGTGAGTGTGAGGTTCCCGCCACCGGATTCACCGGAGACGATCAGATGCGTGATGCCGAGTTCGGCCTTGTTGGCGAAAGCCCACCGGACGGCGGCCGCGCAGTCGTTGAGACCGGCGGGGAACGGGTGCGGGCCGAGCTTGCCGCCGGAATTCCGGAACTCCACGCCGACGACGACAACCCCTGTCGCGGCCAGGGATTCGCGCAGTCTGGCGTATCCGACGTCCGCAGCGCTGCCAATCGCCATGCCGCCACCGTGCAGATGGACGACGCCGGGAAGCGGTCCTGCGGTGTCGTCGGGACGGCTGACGAACACCGTGATGTCGTTGCCGTCCACACCGGTGATCCTCGTGGTCGTCGTGGCGACACCGGTGACCTCGGCGGCACGTTGGGCGAAAACGTCGAAGATCGCGCCCATGCCGTCCTCGCTCATCGCCGCGTAGGCCAGGCGCTCCTCGAGCGGCGAGTCGACAGTCAGTGGCGCCGGCGGCAGCCTGCCGTCGAGCCCGAACTCGGCGAACGCCTTGACCATTCGCGGGTCCGAGCGGGGGTCGGTGCCGAGTGTCGATTCCGGGTCAGCGTGACGTCCGTAGGCC
>CAWDVX010000016.1:0-133408 GCA_963805835.1 uncultured Actinomycetota bacterium
CGACTTCGAGCACCTGTTCGGCGGCGGAGAAGAACGAGCCGATGTGCGCCTGGCCCGCGATGACGTCGACAGTCGCATCCAGAGCCTCGGCGTCAGCCCGCACATGCGGCACGATCCAGTCCTCGGAACCCACGTAGTACGTCGCACGGCAGCGCACCGTCGCGGGATCGACGTATCGGGTAGGACGCAGGGAGCCCTCGATCGCGGCGGCCACCGCAAGCGGGTCATTGCCGCCCTCGAACATCTCCTGCAAGCGCGCGGTCGGTGACGCCGAGTGTCTGCCACAGCGCCGACCAGTCGCCGCGCCGCAGGAAGGCCGCCAGCGGGCGCAGCAGCCTGTCGGCCTCGGCTTCGTGGGCACTCCATCGCGTAGGCACCGACAACGATGTGATCCACCCTCTCGGGATGGCGGGAGGCGAGGTTGCACGCAAGCCACCCCCCGCGCGAATACCCCCAGGCGGTCACGCGGTCGACCCCCTCGGCATCGAGAACCGCGACAAGGTCGGCCGTCACCCCCGCGGCGACGTAGGCGTCCGCGTCGTGCGGGGCGTCACTGGCTCCATGCCCGAGCGGATCGACATTGATGACACGCCAATCCCGGGCGAGCGCCGCTGAGTATCCGAAGTCGCGCCAGTGCCGTGCTGCGCACAACGTTCCGGCGATCAACAGCAGGGGAGGTCCGTCGCCGTCCACCGTGTAGTCGATCCGGTAGCCACGCGACTCGACGGCCATGCTCGGATCAGATCACGTCTGGGGCACCGGGCTCGGCGGAATCTCCACCGTCGACATCCGTCGGCGAGCCCGCCGCGCCTCGTGCCGGTTGAGCAGAAGGATCATCACAACGGCCAGCACCCAGCCCAGCAGGATGTCGATGACGTAGTGCTCGGCGGTGTACACCAGCGTGAACGCCATGATCAGCGGATAGATCACCAGTACGGGTCGCCACCCGCGGTGCACCCGGTTCCACAGGAACATCGCCACGGCGGCGGTCATGCCTGCGTGCAGAGACGGAATCGCCGCGACGAGGTTGACGCTGGCCTGGCCCTGGTCGAGCAACGCCGTGGCCGAGTGCAGGTTCAGGTTGCCCCAGCCGCGGCCGACGATCCGTTCGACCCAGTTGTGCGCGCCGTCCTGCGTGGACTGCATTGCCCCGAGCAAGCCACCGTCGGGCACACCTCGCGCCGCCCTGAACATGCAGCGCGGGTTCGCGGGACCGCCGGCTATGTCGTCGGTGGTGCAGCGGGCGGCCGCCCACGGCGGGGCGGCCGGCAGGGTCGCGTAGATCGCCAATCCCGCGACATTGAGCCCGACGAACAGCTTGACAAACGACTTCCATTCCTCGCGGTCGCGCAGCCAAAGCACCGCCGCCACCACGTACGGAAGGATGAAGAACGACATGTAGACACTGCTGATGACCACTTCCCACCACGGCGGTTCGGGAAGTTTCAGCTGCTCCTGCAGCCACACCGTCGGCATCGTCCCGGAGAACAGCCAACGGTCGGCGTCGGCCGGCCATTCCCACAGCGTCGGCCGGCCGATCATGTCGGCCGCTCCCCGGCTCAGGTCGTAGGCGATGAGCACAAGGGCGAACGGCAGCCAGTCCCGGATGATGTACAGCATCCGCCTGCCCTGGCCGATGCTGGCGGCCGCCAGACCCGTGCAGACATAGAGCAGCACCAGCTCCCGGTTGAACGCGAAGCCGTCGGTCACCGTCCGATAGATGACGACCGCCGCCCAAATGACGATCGCGACCCACCGCGCGATCCGCAGCCATCGGGAACGACCTGGGGTGGGGGCCAGGTCGACCTGTTCGATAGCGCGCGGAGGCGCAATTGACGACTCGTCAATTGCAGACACTCCGATGAATTTAGTTCACTGTGGCGCTACCGCCAGTTCGCGGGGTGTTCGGTTAGCAGATCGTGATCGAAAGCCCGGTCAGCCCAGGTGCTCACGAAGGAACGCGATGTCGTCCTTGCGGCCCGCGTCGGCGGTTTCACAGATGACCGGGGCATCGGCGGCGCCGACCACCGCGACCAGCAGCTGCGGGTCGATCTGACCGGCGCCGAAGTTGGCGTGCCGGTCGGCGCCCGACCCTTTCGCATCGCGGGAGTCGTTGCAGTGCACCAGGTCGATGCGGCCGGTGAGCGCCTTGATGCGGGCGACCGCGTCGATCAGTTCCTCGCCCGCGGCCCACGCATGGCAGGTGTCCAGGCAGAACCCGATGCCGGTATCGCCGATGCGGTCCCACAGCCGGCCGATGACGTCGAAGTGCCGCGCCATCGCGTGATCGCCGCCCGCGGTGTTCTCCAGGTACACCTGCATATCGGTCTCGAGGTAATCCAGCGCCTTGACCCAGCGTTCGAAGCCCGCCTCGTAGTCGTTGTCGTCGGCATGCCCGCCGTGCACGATCACCGCGGTCGCGTTGATCTCCGACGCGGCGTCACACGTGTCCTGAAGGATCTTGCGCGACGGGATGCGCACCCGGTTGTTGGCCGAGGCGACGTTGATCAGATACGGCGCGTGGACGTAGAGCGGCATGCCGGCCGCCTTGAGCACATCGGCGTCCTCGCGCGGCTTCGGCTTCTTCCAGCTCTGCGGATTGCCGAGGAAGAACTGCACCACGTCGGCACCGTCGGCCGCGGCGTCGGCCAGGGGATCGTCTCCGTGTACATGCGAACCGATAAGCACCCGGCCAGTCTAGTGAGGCGACCCGACAGCGGACCTCGGCACCGATCCGTAGACCAGCGTGGACGTCCAGTGCGAAGTCGGGTGACACGCGAATCCCGGAGGCGGCTCACCCGCGCACTGGCGAGGGGCTTTTCCGTGACTCTGCTCTAGCGGTAGTCCTACCGGTAGTCGCGAGTATCCGTAATCGTCCAACGGCACAGCGGCACCGGTGGCCTGGCCGAAGTCCGGGCTGTAGTACTGATCCTCGTAGGACGGGATCGTGTACGCCGCGGCCCGGGCCTCTTCGGTCGGCTGCACCTGGATGTTGCGGTACCGGTTGATGCCGGTGCCTGCCGGGATCAGCTTGCCGATGATCACGTTCTCCTTCAGACCCTGCAGCTTGTCGCTGCGGCAGTTGATCGCCGCATCGGTCAGCACGCGCGTGGTCTCCTGGAACGACGCCGCCGACAGCCACGAGTCCGTGGCCAGCGATGCCTTCGTGATACCCATCAGCACCGGACGACCCGCCGCGGGCTCGCCACCCTCGGCGACCACCCGACGGTTCTCGGTCTCGAACTCGCCACGCTCGGTCAGCGAGCCGGGCAGGAACTCCGTCGCACCCGAATCGATGATCGTGACGCGACGCAGCATCTGCCGGACGATCACCTCGATGTGCTTGTCGTGGATCGACACACCCTGAGCGCGGTAGACCTCCTGGACCTCCTTGACGAGGTGGATCTGCACCTCGCGGGGGCCCTGGACACGCAGCACCTCGTGCGGGTCGGCGGAGCCTTCCATCAGCTGCTGGCCGACCTCGACGTGGTCGCCGTCGGAGAGCAGCCGCTCGGTGCCGTCGTCGTGCTTGAACACCTTCAGGCGCTGACGACGCGAGAGCTTGTCGTAGACCACTTCCTCGCCACCGTCATCCGGGATGACGGTGATCTTGTAGAAGCGCTCGCCCTCCTCGAGTTGTACGCGTCCGGTGACATCGGCAATGGGCGCCTTGTCACGCGGGACGCGGGCCTCGAACAGCTCCTGCACGCGAGGCAGACCACCGGTGATGTCGCCACCGCCGGTGACGCCACCCTGGTGGAACGTACGCATGGTCAGCTGCGTACCGGGCTCGCCGATGGACTGCGCGGCGACGATGCCGACCGCCTCGCCGATGTCGACGAGCTTGCCCGTCGCCATCGAGCGGCCGTAGCACATCGCGCACACGCCGGTACCGGTCGCGCAGGTCAGCACGGAGCGAACCTTGACCTCGGTGATGCCCGCGTTCAGCAGCGCCTCGATCGCCGGGTCGCCCAGGTCGTGACCGCGCTCGACGACCACGTTGCCCTTGGCGTCGACGGCGTCGGTGGCCAGCGTGCGCGCGTAGGCCGACGTCTCGATGTGCTGATCGCGGATCAGCGACCGTCCTTGTCGGTGCCTGCAGCTCGGCCAGCGTGACGTTGATGCCGCGCTCGGTCTCGCAGTCGGTCTCGCGAACGATGACGTCCTGGCTGACGTCCACCAGACGACGGGTCAGGTAACCCGAGTCAGCGGTACGAAGAGCGGTGTCCGCCAGACCCTTACGGGCGCCGTGGGTGTTGATGAAGTACTCCAGCACCGTCAGGCCCTCGCGGAACGAGGACTTGATCGGACGCGGGATGAACTCACCCTTCGGGTTGGTCACCAGACCCTTCATGCCCGCCAGCGTGCGGGTCTGGGTCAGGTTGCCCGTGGCGCCCGACTTCACGATCGTGATGATCGGGTTGTCCTCGGGGTAGTGCGCCTCCAGCGCCTCACCGACCTCTTCGGTGGCGTCCTGCCAGATCTTCACCAACGCCTCGTTGCGCTCGTCGTGGTTGAGCGCGCCGCGCTGGTACTGCTTCTCGATCCGGTCGGCCTCGAGCTCGTGACGCTCCAGGATCTCCTGCTTCTGCGGCGGCACCAACACATCGGCCATCGACACGGTGACACCCGAACGGGTGGCCCAGTAGAAGCCGGCGTCCTTGAGCTTGTCCACCGTCTGCGCGACGACGATCATCGGGTAGCGCTCGGCCAGATCGTTGACGATCCGCGCCTGCACCTTCTTGTGCATCTGCTCGTTGACGAACGCGTACGCCGTCGGGAGCAGCTCGTTGAACAGCACCCGGCCCAGCGTGGTGTCGGCCGTCCAGGCATCGCCCGGCTTCCAGCCCTCGTCGCCGAACAGCTCGGCTTCGATGTCGGCCGGCGGGCGCAGCTGGGTCAGCCGCACGCGGATGTTGGCACGAACACTCAGCGCGCCGCGGTCCATCGCCATGATCGCCTCGGCGGGTGAGCTGTACACCCCCGACTCCGGCTTGTCCTTGGCGGCGGCCACGTACTCGCCCTTGTCACCCTCGATCATGGTGGTCAGGAAGTACAGACCGGTCACCATGTCCAGACGCGGCATGGCCAACGGGCGACCCGACGCCGGCGACAGGATGTTGTTCGACGACAGCATCAGGATGCGCGCCTCGGCCTGCGCCTCGGCACTCAGCGGCAGGTGCACCGCCATCTGGTCACCGTCGAAGTCGGCGTTGAACGCCTCACAGACCAGCGGGTGCAGCTGAATTGCCTTGCCCTCCACCAGCTGCGGCTCGAAGGCCTGGATGCCGAGGCGGTGCAGCGTCGGTGCGCGGTTCAGCAACACCGGGTGCTCGCCGATGACCTCTTCGAGGACATCCCACACCTGCGGACGCTGACGCTCGACCATCCGCTTGGCGCTCTTGATGTTCTGCGCGTGGTTCAGGTCGACCAGACGCTTCATCACGAACGGCTTGAACAGCTCCAGCGCCATCAGCTTCGGCAGACCACACTGGTGCAGCTTGAGCTGCGGGCCGACCACGATGACCGAACGGCCCGAGTAGTCGACGCGCTTGCCGAGCAGGTTCTGACGGAACCGGCCCTGCTTGCCCTTGAGCAGATCGGACAGCGACTTCAGCGGACGGTTGCCCGGTCCGGTGACCGGACGGCCGCGACGGCCGTTGTCGAACAGCGCGTCCACCGACTCCTGAAGCATGCGCTTCTCGTTGTTGACGATGATCTCGGGTGCGCCGAGATCGATCAGTCGCTTGAGGCGGTTGTTGCGGTTGATGACGCGGCGGTACAGATCGTTCAGGTCGGAGGTGGCGAAGCGGCCACCGTCGAGCTGAACCATCGGGCGCAGCTCCGGCGGGATCACCGGGACCGCGTCGAGCACCATGCCCAACGGCGAGTTGGTGTTCGACTGGAACGCCGCGACGACCTTCAGCCGCTTGAGTGCACGCAGCTTCTTCTGGCCCTTGCCGCTACGGATGACCTCGCGCAGCTCCTCGGCCTCGGCATCGATGTCGAAGGTCTCGATGAGCTTCTTGATCGCCTCCGCGCCCATGGCGCCGGTGAAGTACTCGCCGTAGCGGTCGATCAGCTCGCGGTAGAGCACCTCGTCGACGATGAGCTGCTTGGGAGCCAGCTTGGTGAAGGTGGTCCAGATCTCGTCGAGCCGGTCCAGCTCACGCTGGGCACGGTCGCGCAGCTGACGCATCTCGCGCTCGCCACCGTCGCGGACCTTGCGCTTGACGTCGGACTTGGCGCCCTCGTCCTCGAGCTCCTTCATGTCGGCCTCGAGCTTCTGCGCCCGGGCCTCCAGGTCGGCATCGCGCTGATCCTCGACGGCCTTCTTCTCCACGACCATCTCGGCCTCGAGCGTCGACAGCTCGTTGTGCCGCATCTCGTCGTCCACGGCCGTGATCACATAGGCCGCGAAGTAGATGATCTTCTCGAGATCCTTCGGCGCCAGGTCGAGCAGGTACCCGAGCCGCGACGGCACACCCTTGAAGTACCAGATGTGCGTGACGGGCGCGGCCAGCTCGATGTGGCCCATCCGCTCACGGCGCACCTTGGCGCGAGTGACCTCGACGCCGCAGCGCTCGCAGATGATGCCCTTGAAGCGGACACGCTTGTACTTGCCGCAGTAGCACTCCCAGTCGCGAGTAGGTCCGAAGATCTTCTCGCAGAACAGGCCGTCCTTCTCTGGCTTGAGCGTGCGGTAGTTGATGGTCTCCGGCTTCTTGACCTCACCGAAGGACCAGTTGCGGATGTCGTCCGCGGTGGCAAGACCGATGCGGAGTTCATCGAAGAAGTTGACGTCTAGCACGTAACTCCCTTTCCCCTTGCGGGACTAGAATAACTAGGACTACAGCGGTCTGATTAAGCGAGATCTTCGACAGATGCAGATTCATTGCGGGACAAGTTGATTCCCAGGTTCGCAGCAGCGCGCTCCAGGTCCTCGTCGTCACCGTCACGCATCTCGATCGCGGCACCGTCAGACGACAGCACCTCGACGTTGAGGCACAGCGACTGAAGCTCCTTGAGAAGCACCTTGAACGACTCGGGAATGCCCGGCTCGGGGATGTTCTCGCCCTTGACGATCGCCTCGTAGACCTTGACCCGGCCGACGGTGTCGTCGGACTTGATGGTCAAGAGCTCCTGCAGCGTGTACGCCGCGCCGTAGGCCTGCATGGCCCAGCACTCCATCTCGCCGAATCGCTGACCACCGAACTGCGCCTTACCGCCCAGCGGCTGCTGGGTGATCATCGAGTACGGACCGGTGGAGCGGGCGTGGATCTTGTCGTCGACCAGGTGGTGCAGCTTCAGGATGTACATGTAGCCGACCGTCACCGGGTACGGGAACGGTTCACCACTGCGGCCGTCGAACAACTCGGCCTTGCCGTTGTCGTCGATGAGCCTGTCACCGTCGCGGTTCGGCAGCGTCGCCGACAGCAGACCAGACAGCTCATCTTCCTTGGCACCGTCGAACACCGGCGTGGACACGATGGAGTCCGGTGCGACGTCCAACATCTCCTCGGGCAGGTTCGCGGCCCATGCTGGACGAGAGCCGGCCTCATCCTTGATAGTCCAACCAGCCTTGGCGGCCCATCCGAGGTGGGTCTCCAGGATCTGGCCGATGTTCATCCGTCGCGGCACACCGTGCGTGTTCAGGATGATGTCGACGGGCGTGCCGTCGGGCAGGAAGGGCATGTCCTCGACGGCCAAGATCTTGCCGATGACGCCCTTGTTGCCGTGGCGTCCGGCCAGCTTGTCGCCGTCGGAGATCTTGCGCTTCTGCGCGACGTAGACGCGGACCAACTCGTTGACACCGGCAGGCAGCTCGTCGTCATCCTCGCGCGAGAACACGCGGATACCGATCACCTTGCCGGACTCACCGTGCGGCACCTTCAGCGACGTGTCGCGGACCTCGCGGGCCTTCTCACCGAAGATCGCGCGAAGCAGCCGCTCCTCCGGAGTCAGCTCGGTCTCGCCCTTCGGGGTGACCTTGCCGACCAGGATGTCGCCGTCGCGGACCTCGGCGCCGATGCGAACGATGCCGCGCTCGTCGAGGTCTGCCAGCACCTCATCGGAGACGTTCGGGATGTCCCGGGTGATCTCCTCGGCGCCCAGCTTGGTGTCGCGGGCATCGATCTCGTGCTCTTCGATGTGAATCGAGGTGAGTACGTCCTCTTCGACCAGACGGTTGGAGAGGATGATCGCGTCCTCGTAGTTGTGGCCTTCCCACGGCATGACCGCGACGAGCAGGTTCTTGCCCAGCGCCATCTCGCCGTTCTCGGTGCACGGACCGTCGGCGATCACCTGGCCGGCCTCGACCCGGTCGCCGGCGTCGACGATCGGGCGCTGGTTGGCGCAGGTGCCGTGGTTGGAGCGGGCGAACTTGCGCATCCGGTAGGTGTGCCGGGTGCCGTCGTCGGCCATCACGGTGATGTAGTCGGCCGAGACCTCCTCGATCACGCCGCCTTGTCGGCGACGACGACGTCACCGGCGTCGATCGCGGCGCGCAGCTCCATGCCGGTGCCGACCAGCGGGGCCTCGCTGCGCACCAGCGGGACCGCCTGGCGCTGCATGTTGGCCCCCATCAGGGCGCGGTTGGCGTCGTCGTGCTCGAGGAACGGGATCATGGCCGTCGCGACCGACACCATCTGGCGCGGCGAGACGTCCATGTAGTCGACCTCGGTCGCCGACACGAACTCGACCTCGCCGCCCTTACGACGAACGAGGATGCGGTCCTCGATGAACCGGCCCTTCTCGTCGATGGGCGAGTTGGCCTGCGCCACGACGTGGCGGTCCTCCTCGTCGGCGGTCAGGTACTCGATGTCATCGGTAACAACTCCGCTGACGACTCGTCTATACGGCGTCTCGATGAAGCCGAACGGGTTCACCCGCGCGTATACCGACAGCGAGCCGATCAGACCGATGTTCGGCCCTTCCGGCGTCTCGATCGGGCACATGCGGCCGTAGTGGCTCGAGTGCACGTCGCGAACCTCGAGGCCGGCGCGCTCACGGGACAGACCGCCGGGACCCAAAGCGGACAGACGCCTCTTATGAGTCAAGCCGGAAAGCGGGTTGTTCTGGTCCATGAACTGGGAGAGCTGGCTGGTGCCGAAGAACTCCTTGATGGCCGCCACGACGGGACGGATGTTGATCAGGGTCTGCGGCGTGATCGCCTCGACGTCCTGAGTCGTCATCCGCTCGCGCACGACGCGCTCCATGCGGGACAGCCCCACCCGGATCTGGTTCTGGATCAGCTCGCCGACGGTACGCAGACGACGGTTGCCGAAGTGGTCGATGTCATCCACTTCAACAGGGACCTCGACTCCTCCAGGGGCCGTCATGACCGAGTCGCCCTGATGCAGGCGCACCAGATACTCGATCGTGGCGACGACGTCCTCTTCGGTCAGCGTCGAACTGGTGATCGGCTGGCCTGCGTTGAGGCCGAGCTTCTTGTTCACCTTGTAGCGGCCCACACGGGCCAGGTCGTAGCGCTTCTCCTTGAAGAACAGGTTCTCCAGGAGGGTCTGCGCGGACTCCTTGGTCGGCGGCTCGCCCGGGCGCAGCTTGCGGTAGATGTCCAACAGCGCCTCGTCGGTGCCCGCGGTGTTGTCCTTCTCCAGCGTGCCCATCATGATCTCGGAGAAGCCGAACCGCTCCACGATCTGCTCGTTGGTCCAACCCAGCGCCTTCAACAGCACGGTGACCGGCTGACGGCGCTTGCGGTCGATGCGCACACCGACGGTGTCGCGCTTGTCGACGTCGAACTCCAGCCACGCGCCGCGGCCGGGGATCACCTTGACGCTGTGCAGCGTCTTCTCGGTGGACTTGTCGATGCTCTCGTCGAAGTACACACCCGGCGAGCGGACCAGCTGGGACACCACGACACGCTCGGTGCCGTTGATGATGAAGGTGCCCTTCTCGGTCATCATCGGGAAGTCACCCATGAAGACCGTCTGGCTCTTGATCTCACCGGTGTTGTTGTTGATGAACTCGGCCGTGACGAACAGCGGGGCTGCGTACGTCATGTCCTTGTCTTTGCACTCGTCGACCGGGGCCTTGACTTCGTCAAAGCGCGGGTCGGAGAACGACAGCGACATGGAGCCCGAGAAGTCCTCGATCGGCGAGAGCTCGGTGAGCACCTCTTCGAGGCCGCCAACCGGGTCGACGGCGTCGCCGCGAGCCTTGGCGTTTTCCTTCCAACGCTCCGAGCCGATCAGCCACTCGAAGGAATCGGTCTGTACGTCAAGTAGCCCCGGAACCTCGAGCGGCTCGCGGAGCTTTGCAAAGGAAATTCGGTTTGGTGCTCCTGGTACGGAGTTATTGGTTGCTACTAGCGAAGATTCGGACTTGGATTGGCGGGACCCTGCCAAGATGCATCCTTCCAGCACCTCATGCGACTGTTCCGGTGCCGGGTTTTGCCCTTGCCGAAGTGCCGCGGTATCTGCGTCGGTTCGGCTGGCTTGATCAAGCCCAAAGGCCCCCGTACGCAGCACACACGACTAGGTCACTGAGCGGACTCAGGCCAGGACGTCGGTGTCAGGTGCGGGTTTGGAGGGCAGGATGCAGCCAGCGCAACGTCCAACAGTACCGCAGGACGGCGTATTCCTCAACCACCGCATGCAGGGACGGTCGGGGCGCTGGCCGGCGACTCGATAATTCTGACCCATCCATACATTGCTGCCCAACAGATTGACCCCTCGAAGCGTTTCCGTCAAGAGATAACGCGGTGTTTGGTGTGGAGTTTTCCGTCAGGGCGCCGTTTGCGGCGCGTCGGTGCCAATGTCAGACGGCCACCGATTGGGTACAGCTGGCGGACGTCCCGGTCGAATCACGCAGACAACCCGGCTGCAGGTTGAAGAGGCCGCCGCCCAGCGCAATGAACGGCTCCAGGAAGTTGAGGAGGTAAGGCCTACGCAGCGAGTTCGGGAGGTCAACCAGGGTGGCCTGGCCTGCCGGCGTGTCGATCGTGCGCGTCTCACCGCTGTCGAGATAGATGCCTTCGTCTCGATTGCCGTCGAACATGTCGTTGACCCACCCGACCATCACGATGCTGGCGGCCGCGACGTTCTGCGGCTTGGAGAAGCCCGCCACCAGTTGCTGCGTGAACTGGATGAGCCAGTTGCCGCCGCGCATCGTGTCGACGTGCGAGCCGCCGGCCAGAGTCACGCCGTAGAAGTCGGCGTCGGGTCGCGCCTGCATCAGCGCATTGGTTCCGCTGCCGAACATGTTCCACACGTATTTCGGCGCAGCGAGCTGGTAGATCGGGATGCTCCCGTCGACCTTGCTCAGGTCGCTGGCCATCTGACCGTTCATTGCCACGCCGTCGAGCAGGACCACACCCGCCAGCCGATCAGCGCTTCCGTTTTCGGTCATGTAGCCGGCGATACCGGAGACGGCGGCGCCGCCGGCCGAGTGGCCCATCAACACCACCCGGTCCGGGATCGGCCCGGCGTAGCCGGCCGCGAGCGCACTCTCGGCGAGGGCGGTGTTGTCGTCTGCGAACAGCCCGGCCATCGCCTGGTGCATCGGCGCCCCGCCGAGCCAGCACTGGTCGTACTTCAGGAAGTTCGAGGTGACCGTCGGGGCGACGACGATGCTGTTGGTCTGCTCGGCCAGCGTCGCGGCGGTGTAGCTGTACCAGGGAGCGGCCGCCAGGAACCCGTGCTGCAGGTAGATGAGCCGGTCCGGCGGGTCTTCCCCTTCGGCGACCTCTGGGACGTACCAGTCGGCCGGCACGCTCTCCCCGGACCCCGGTGCGCAACCGCAGTCGAGCCGCAGCCTCGAACTGGACACCGTCACCGTGCTGTTGGCCGGAAGCATCGGAGGCCCGCCAATCAGCTGGGTGACGAAGCCGTACAGACCGAAGACGATCGTCCCGATCACGTCGAGCAGGATGTTCAACGGCGTTGCGGTGGCGACGGCCGTGACCTGCGTCGTCGGGGCGGACGCGAACGAAACTGCCGCGAGCTCGGGCTCCTGCCACCTGCTCCTCGACCGAAGTATTGAGGGCGACCATCGCGACGTCCTCGCCGCCTAGGGGCTCGGATTCCGGGCCTTTGAGCGCTTGGGGTTTCTCCTCGGGTTTCTCCCCCGCGTTATTCGCTGCAAATCCGAGTTGGTCGTCGTTGGTCGGGTTCAGCCGTAGCGATTGCGAATCGTCCAACTGGGTGTCGTTCGAGCGCGAACCGGTGCCGCGTTCCAGTCCGTCCGCCGTGTCTAGGAGTTCGTCGCCGGCTTCTTGGGTGGTCTCGGTGGCGTCCTCGCCGGCTTCTTGGTGTCTCGGTGCGTCCTCGCGCTTCGTGGTCGGTGGCGTCCTCGCCGACGACGTCTTCGCCGGTGGTCTCGTCTGGAACGCCCTTACTGGTGGTCTCGTCTTGGGCGTCCTCGCCGGCGTCGTTCTGGTCGGCATCCTCGCGGGCGTCGTTCTTGGCATTCGGCTGATTGCCGGCGCGATCGTCGTCCCGCTTGTTCTCGTCGCCCTTCTTGGCATTCGGCTGACTGCCGGCGCGATCGTCGCCCTTCTTGTCTCGTCGCCCTGCTTGTTCCCGTCGTCCTTCTTGGGGCCGGTCGCCGGTGAGCGTCCGGTTCCCGGATCGTTCTTGTTTCCCCCGGAATCCGACGACCCTGAGTTCGACGAGTTCGACGTACCACCGCCGCCGGCGGAATCGCCGTCGGTCGCCATTGCGATACCTGCCCCGGCGACCACCGCTGCCGAGACACCCGCAACGACCACACCCGCGCCCAGCCACACCAAGAACCGGTCGAACATCGCGCCTCCTGTTCGCTGACCCCGAGAAAGATAACGTGCGTTGTCAGCTCGCAGGGGCGATTGAGCGATCCCAGCCGATCCTACCGTTTGCTGGAGGCGGCCAGCTCGACGCGGATCGGCACGCCCGTCAGCCGCGCCATACCGGCCAGCCGCTCGATGTCTTCGGGATCACTGGACATCAATTGGTTGACGTTCGCGCCGCCCGCGCGGTTCGCCAGTCGCCAGCCGGCCGTCCCTTTGTGGCCCCAGCCGTGCGGAACCGCGACGACGCCGACGACGATGTCCTTGGTGACGATGACGGGCACTTCGATCTCGCCGTGCTCCGATGCGATGCGCACGATGTCGCCGTCGACGATGTTCGCCGCGGCCGCATCGTCGACATGCATGCGGGCATGTTGGGTACGTTCCCCACGCATCAGCAGCGGCGCGTTGTGCATCCAGGAGTTCTCGGACCGAGCCTCGCGCATGCCGATCAGCCGCAGCGGATATGCATCGGGCGCGTCGCGGCGCGCGAGCTTGGCGACTTCGGCGGCGATCTCGTCGTGCCGCAGCCTCACCCGGGCGCCGCGGTACACGACGGTGTCGTGCAGTACGCCCTCGCGTAAATGAGGTGCCAGCACGATGCCATGCGGATGTTCAGTGGTGAGGCGGTCAAAGGTCAGCCCACCGCGACGCAGCCCAAACCGGTCCCCGGCCTCACCCAACCGGATGACGGCATCGACAAGTAGTCGGGGGCTCAGTCGAACACCGAACAGCGACAACCCTTTTCGCAATGCACCCAAGATCGCGAAGCCCGCTGTGCGCCACCCCAGCCGCGAGGTGAGGTCGTCGATGATCTCCCACTCGGCGCGGGCCTGGCCCATCGGGGCGATGACGGATTCAGTGGCCTGCCGGAACGGCGTGGGTTGCAGCGTCTGGAACGGCAGCGGAAAGTCGTCGCGCTCGTACATCGACGCCGCGGGCAGCACGTAGTCGCAGTGCGCCAGCGTCTCGTTGACGTACAGGTCGATGCCGACCATCAACTCCAAGGATTCCAGCGCTGTCTCTAATTCATCGCCGTTGGGCACCGACAGCACCGGGTTGCCCGCGCTGACGAGCAACGCCCTGACCTGACCGCGTCCGGCTGTGGTGATCTCCTTGGCCATCACCCCGGCAGGTTCTGATCCGAGTACCGACGGGAAGCCGCCGATGCGCGAGCGCCTGCGGGAGTAGATCGTGCGCAGCAGCGCGGCACCGGCCTTGCCCAGCCATCGCTCGCCGGGCAATCCGAAGCGACCGAACATGCTGCCACCGGCCACGTCGAGATTGCCGGCGACCAGGTTGACCGCATCGAGCAGATACGTTGTGAGTGTGCCGTTTTCGCCGATACTGGTGCCGACACGGCCGTACACCGCGGCGCGTTCGGTGCGGACCAGATCACGGGCCAGTGAACGCACGGTGTCGGGGTCGATCCCGGTGCGAGCCTCCGTGGCCTCGGGACTGAAGGGCCTGGCCAGCTGTTCGAGCCAGACGCCGCCGTCGGCCTGGCGGGCCAGCCGTGGCCGGTCGACGAGGTTCTCGCCGAACATCACGTGCAGAAGCGACAGCAGCAGGTAGGCGTCGCCGTCGGGGATGATGCCCAGCCACTCGAACGCGGCAGCGGTCTCGGTCTTGCGCGGATCGACGACGAGTACGCGGCCGCCACGCTTGACGATGTCCTGCATGCGGTCCTTGATCCGGGGCACGGTCAGCACACTGCCGTGGGACACAACGGGATTGGCGCCGATTACCACGAGCAGATCGGTGCGAAGGACGTCGGGCACCGGCAGCGCCAGCGGCGAGCCGTACAGAAGCTGGCTGGCGACGAACCGGTTGTTGACGTCCTGGCTGCCTGCGGTGAACACGTGCAAGCCCCGGCGGCGGGAGCCGCCGGTCAGGCCGAGCCCGAATCCGAGCATCATCGTGTTCAGGCTCAGCGTGTGGCTGTAGCTGAAGGCGCCGGGGTTGCCGTAGTACCAGCCGATCGCGCCGGATCCGTGCTTGCGATGAATGTCGGCCAGCCGGGCGGCGATGTCGGACATCGCCTCGTCCCAGCCAACGGGTTCGAACCCGTCTCGGATGAGCCGTTGGCGAAGACCCTGCCGCGCGTCCGCCGCAGCGGTTCGGTGACGCGATCGGGGTCGTTGACGATCTCGCTGAACGCGATGCCCTTCTGGCAGGCGAACCCCGCCGAGAGGGGGTGATCCTTATCGGGGCGCAGCGCCGTGAGGCGGCCATCCTCGACAGTCGCGATCATGCCGCAGAGCGGCTCGCAGATCCGGCAGAACGTCGCTTTTTGAGTGCGAGTTTTCTGAACGCCAGTCGTGTGCTCGACGTTCATCCCTCTTCGGGCGAGCCCTCATCGACGTTCACGACCGACCTACCTCTCGACGGTCCTGGTCTCGACTGTCGGGCTGTCGGCTGTCGGGATGACACCGGTGGGGGCGTCGTCGTCGCGATGGCGGCTGGCCGTCTCAGCGAACTCGCTGGTGGGGTACTTGTGAGTGCCTTCGAGATCATCGCGGATGGCTTCCTGCGCGGCCGGCGGCAGCGTGTGCATCATCTCGCGAACCCGGGCCTGGCGACGGCCCACGGCCTGACGTTCCGGCATGCCCGGTGTCGCCTGGATCTGCGGCGGCACACCCTCGATCTCCTCGACACCACCGTCATGGTGGCCGGCGTCGAACATGGCCTGCTCCTCGGCCATCGTCGACTCGTCCTTCTCCTCGGACATGCCGATCGGGCCGATCCGGCGACCGTTGAGGAACTGCCGCACCACCGGCTCGTCGCTGGTCAGCAGCACCTCGCGGGGACCGAACATCACCAGGTGCTTGCGGAAGAGCATGCCCATGTTGTCCGGCACGGTCCTGGCGATGTTGATGTTGTGCGTGACGATCAGGATGGTGCAGTCGATCTGGGCATTGATGTCGATGAGCAGCTGGGAAAGGTACGCGGTACGAACGGGGTCCAGACCGGAGTCCGGCTCGTCGCAGAGGATGATCTGCGGGTCCAGCACCAGCGAGCGGGCCAGGCCGGCACGCTTGCGCATACCACCGGAGATCTCGCCGGGGAACTTGTTCTCGTCACCGCCCAGACCGACGAGGTCGAGCTTCTCCATGACGATGTTGCGGATCTCGCTTTCCTTCTTCTTGGTGTGCTCACGCAAGGGGAAAGCGGTGTTGTCGTACAGGCTCATCGAACCGAACAGGGCGCCGTCCTGGAACATGACGCCGAACAGCGTGCGGATCTCGTAGAGCTCCTTGGCCGTGCACTCGATGATGTTGGTGCCGTCGACGATGATCTTGCCGCGCTCAGGACGCAGCAGACCGATCAATGACTTGAGGAACACCGACTTACCGGTACCGGAGGGGCCGAGCAGAACGCTGACCTCACCTGCCGGAACCTCGAGCGTGACGTCCTCCCAGATTCGCTGGGGGCCGAAGGACTTGGTGAGTCCCTCAACTTGGATTCCAATGCCCACGCGCGCGATCCTTCCGCCAGTGTTCGCAGGCCACACGCCTCCCGCCTGTGGCTTGAGTCACTGTAGCCTACGCGCATCACCCTGGGGCACAGGTGTGAAGTTGCATCCCTGTATCAGAATTCGACAAACTGCCACGTCCTGCCCCGTCACTGAATCCCGCTAGTCGACAATCCGCCAGCTGTCTTTGCCGACTTCTTCCACCGTGACCTCGACCGTCTTCTCGACGGACTGCCGATCAACCGCGGTGCAGGTGAAACTGTCGCCCACCGGCACGATCTTCAGACCCGTTCCGCACTTCACCGTGACCGGGAAGCCCAATTTCGATTCGATGTCCTCATCCAGCAACCGCTCGGTGCGCGGCGAGGTCGTACACCACGTCCAGCGTGCTGAATCGGACGTTGCCTTCGTCATCCTTGACCGTCACCTCGACCCGCACCTTCTCCCCGTCGACATCCGCGTTGCAGATGAAGGTGTCGCCCTTTCGGGGATCGGGTTGCGACCGCGGGCATGTCACTGAGGAAGCGCTTCGCCCGATCCCCGAATAGGTGTCGCTGAGCTGGTCGGCGATCGATTTCTCGAGTTCGTCGTAGTTCGGTCCGCCGCTCGAGAAGGAGAAGCTGCATGCAGTCAAGGACAGCAACGGCGCGGCGACGGCGACAAGCGCGGCACGGGGCAGGGTGACAGACACGTACTTAACCTAGGCGGTAGTACATGCGGGTTTGGGCCAATTGGCGGTCCGGGTGCAGCCATGGCTCCAAACTCGACCGCAGGACCGACTATCGCCAATCGGGCCCACCCCACCGAGGCCGCTCGTGAAATGCAGAACCGCCCGGGACCGTGTGGCCCCGGACGGTTCGTGACGCGCTGAGTTACTTGACGGTGACCGTCGCGCCTGCGGCCTCGAGCTTGGTCTTGGCCTCCTCGGCAGCCTCCTTGGCAACCTTCTCGAGCAGCGGCTTGGGAGCGCCGTCGACGAGGTCCTTGGCCTCCTTGAGGCCCAGGCCGGAGACGATCTCGCGGACGACCTTGATGACGCCGATCTTCTTGTCGCCGGCACCCTCGAGGATGACGTCGAACTCGGACTGCTCCTCGGCGGCCTCGGCGGGCGCACCCGCAGCGGCGGGGCCGGCAGCCGCGACGGCGACCGGGGCGGCGGCGGTGACCTCGAAGGTCTCCTCGAACTTCTTGACGAACTCGGAGAGCTCGAGCAGCGTCAGTTCCTTGAACGCGTCGAGCAGGTCGTCGGTGGACAGCTTGGCCATGATTGGTCCTTCCTGATTCTTTCTTCTGGGCTAGTGGGAGTAAGTGAAAAGGCCGCTACGCGGCTTCTTCACCGGCCTTCTTTTCTTGCAGTGCGGCGGCCAGCCGGGCGACCTGCGACGCGGGAGCGTTGAACAGACCGGCGGCCTTCGACAGATTGGCCTTCATTGCGCCGGCCAGCTTGGCCAGCAACACCTCGCGCGATTCCAGGTCGGCGATCTGTTCGACCTCGGAAACGCTCAGCGGGCGGCCGTCCATGTAGCCGCCCTTGATGACAAGCGCCTTGTTGTCCTTGGCGAACTTCTTGATCGCCTTGGCGGCGTCGACAGCTTCACCCTTGACGAACGCGATCGCCGTGGGTCCGACGAACAGCTCGTCGAGACCCTCGATACCCGCCTCCGCCGCGGCACGCTTGACCAGCGTGTTCTTGGCGACCGTGTAGGTGGCGGAATCGCCGAGCGAACGGCGCAGGTCCTTGAGGTTGGCAACCGTCAGCCCGCGGTACTCGGTGACGAGCGTCGCCGTCGAGTCCTTGAACTGTTCGGCGATGTCGGCAACCGCGGTGGCCTTTTCAGCCTTGGCCATGCATGCCTCCTCGTAGATGGGGACCGCGGGAGCCGAGAAGGATGACGTCCGGAAATGACGAACGCCCCGACGCAGACAGGTCGGGGCGCGCAGTTGCAGCACTAGCCTCGTCCTCCTGCGTGGGCCGCCGGGTATCTGATGAGCCGCTTGCGCGAAGAACAACAGGTACGTCCGGACCTTCAACCGATTTCTCGGTGACCAACGGTCTTCGGTAGAACGCCGCCAAGAATAGCCGACCACCCGCCGATCAGCCAAAACGCGAGCGCCCACCTCCCCGCGAGCGACGGCGTGTCTTCGACCCCCTGTCCGTAGGCGCGTACCGCGCCGACAGCCGCCGGTCTATTCCGTCACGCCAGTCGCCAACAGCACCACCATCACGAGAAGCAGGACGATCCTCAGCCAGTGCAGCCGATCCCAGCGCCGCGCCAGATCCCGGTCCACGACGTCGGTCCAGCGGCCGATGCGGTTGTTGATGGGAACCATCAATGTCACTGTCATCAGCACCACGACGGCCATTACCGCGGCCGACGCGACAAGCAGCCAGTTCGGCCACGTCACGGCTGCCGCGACGATGATCGCCACCAACGCGGCGATGTACCAGAACGGCATGACCCGGCCCAGCACCCGACTCGCACTGCTGCGCGCTTGCCGGAACGCGTCGTCAGGCAACCGTCCGAAAACCGGATTGGTGAAGGCGCCGACGGCGATCTCCACGCCGACCATTGGACCTGCGATCACGACGGCCAGGATCTCGATGATTTCCCTCATGCCTTGACCGTGCGCGTTATGCTGTCAAAAATCAAGGTACTGACAAATTTGTCAGCTTGGAGGGTTGCGATGGCGGTATCCAAGAAGGGCGTCAATGAATGCCCGATCGACACCGCGTTGACGGTCATCGACGGCCGATGGAAGGGCACCATCTTGTGGCGGCTGCAAGACGGGCCGATGCGCACAGCCGAATTACGGCGCAGCATCCCCGACATCACCGAGCGGATGTTGATCCGCCACCTTCACGAACTGGTCGACGCCGGCATCATCAATCGCCACGACGCCCAAACGGTGCCGCCGCGTGTGCATTACTCGATATCGGAGTACGGCATGACGCTCGCTCCCGTACTGCAGAGCTTGTGCGACTGGGGTCGAAAGCACATGGCGCACCAGGATTCCCGGTGATTTCGGCGTGACGCGTCACGCCGAAATCACTAGTGCCGCGGCGCCGACCAGGCCGGCGTCGCCACCGAGCTCAGCGGGAACCACCCGCAGATCGCGGATGAAGTCGAGCCCCGCGTAGGTGTCCAGCGCCGCGCGAAGCGGGTCGAACAACAGTGCGCCGGCTTTGGCCACACCTCCGCCGACGACGACGAGGTCGAGGTCGCACACCGCGCCGACCGACGCGATCATCGCGGCCACCGCGCGTCGCACCCCTGTCGAAGGCCCGCAACGCAATCGGGTCCCCCGCGGCCGCGGCATCGGCCAGTTCCTTGGCGTCGGCTTCGGCAGGCGCATCCCACCCCTGCTCTCGAGCCCACTGCGCCATCCGCGGACCGGCGGCGATCGTCTCGACGCATCCGCGGCCGCCGCAGGTGCAAGGCCGTCCGTCCGGATCGACGACGACATGGCCGACGTGCCCGGCGTTGCCGGTGCGACCGTCATAGGGCGCGCCGTCGAGCACCAACCCGCCGCCGACCCCGGTCGACACCACCATGCCGAGAAGGAACTCGGCGCCGCGCCCCGCGCCACGCCAGCGCTCCCCCATCGCCATGCAGAGCCCGTCGCCGCCCAGCCGAACCGGCGCGCCGACGATCGCGGACACCCGGTCGACGATCGGAAAGCGGCGCCACTGGGTGATATTGATCGGGCTTACTGTCCCCGACGGCACGTCGATCGGCCCGGCCGACGCGACGCCGACACCGCGCACCGCACCGCCTGCCGCCGCCAGCGCCTCGGTGACCAACGAATCGATCGACCGCCCATATCGCTTCGGCGTCACCGTCGGGCGTCGGCAGCTTCGCCTGATGGACCAGCGTGCCGTCGTCGTCGACGAGACCCACGGCGATCTTCGTGCCGCCGATGTCGATTGCGAGCGTGGTTCCAACCATCAGTGCCGGTGGGTGTTGTCGGGCTGGCGCGGGTCGCCGGGATGCTCATAGCCGGGGGCCAACTCGACGAGCGCGGCGCATCGGGCATCCAGCCACAGCCGGAACGCGCGACGCCGGGCCGCGGCGCGCAGGTGCTCGGCGACGCCCGCGGTGTCGGCGAAGCGGGACGGATTCCGCGCTGCGTACGCCGCGGACCGCGTCGTCGGTCACATCGACGGCTTCCGTCACGCTCGCGAACAACGCCCGCGCCAACGGATCGGTTAGCACCGAGGCCGCAACGCTGCCGATCTCGAACCGCACGGCCGTATCGGGCAGCAACTGGTCCTCTGACGGTGCGCCGACGGCGCTCAACCCTCGCTCGGTCGCCTCGGCGGCCACCACCCGCTCGGTGACGAGAAGCTGTGTCAGCCAACGTCTTAGCTGCCGCCCCTCGCTGGTGCCGGGACGCGGTAACGACGACGCGGACCGCGACGCCCGCAGCTGTGCTTCGCGCGCATCGACTTCGCGAACAGACACCGGCACCCCGCCGACCATCGCCGCGACGCTCATCGGACCGTCACCTTGACCGCCGGCGAATACCGCAGTTGGCCGGCGCCGGCGACACGGATCAGCGCCCACCATTCGCCGGGTTCCACCCATACCGGCGGCGCGACGTCGAAGCTCAATTCGGTCGTACCGCGCGCCGCCAGATCGACACCCGATGCCGCTGGCCCCATCCACTCCCACGTCCCCCACGGGCTGATCAGATGGGCTTCGATCGCGATGTCCGCATAGGCATCTGTGGCGACGCCGACGGTCAGCACTGCCCGCTCGCCCGCTTTGACGTCGACGGGCTGCGGGTCGGCGACGATGCGCAGCAGGCTGTCGTCGGACGGTGCCGCCACCGACACGACGCACACGTCCTCGACCACCTGGCGCCACGACGGCGGCATCGATACGTGGTGGCCGGTCAGTGCGAGTTCCGCCCGGATCGGATACAGACCGGGCGACACGGCCGTTGGCGCCGTCACCACCACATCGGTTGCCAGGTGCCCGCCCGGCGGAAGCATGAACGGTAGTTCAGCGGGATCGGCCGTCCAGCCATCCGGGCACAGCAGCCGAACGTGACCGTGCAGCACCGTATCGCTGCAGTCACTGGACGCCGTGAGCCGCAGCTGTGCTTGCGAGTTCGGCCCGACGACAACTTGCTGCGGGTGTAGGTGCGCGACCGCGGGCAAGCCGCCCAGCGGTGCAGGCCCACGGTTGTGTAGCCAGTACCGCGCATACAGCGGTTGTGCGGCTTCTGCGTCGGGCGCCAGCACCTCGTGATCGGCTTCCAGTATTTTCGGCAGATTCAGCCGGGTCAGCACGGTGGCGATCTCGAATCCGTGCAGGTTCAGGTCGCCTGTCGAGAGATGCTGGACCCGAGGCTGTTCGAGGAGGTCGACGCGGGCTGCGGCGGAGACCCGGCGCAATCCGGATCGCACCTCGACCTTCGTTCCCGCTCCCGATGTTTCGACAAGGCGCACCGCGACACCGTCGGCGGGATGGACATGGCGGGCACTGCCGGCCGCCAGCGGATTGCCCGCCGCCTTCAAGCGCGCCGAGTCGCACGGTGCCCGCGGGCTCGACCTCCAGTAGCGACCCCCACGGCGGCAAACCGCCTGCCGTGTTGGTGTTCTCGGTGACGGCCTGTGGGGGTCGGGCGAACTCTGCGCTGCGCGCGGGGATGGCGGCCTGGCGCCAGTCACCGTCGCCCGATACCACCGCGTAGTCGAAGGTGTGCGTCCAATGCTGTAGCTGGAAGTTGGACCCGTCCGGTGCGGTGCGCCGCGGCGGATCGATCCAGGTGCCGGACGGCCAGCCGGTGCATGAGCGCATCAGCGAGGTGTGCAGGGTGCCGTCGGAATCGACGGCGAATCCGGGCATTCCACGGTTGAGCAGTGCGACGGTGCGTGACTCGAACGGTTCCAGCCCCGCCGGCGCGGTCTGGTCGACGGCGATCTCGAAGCCGACGAGGTCTTCGACGACGGTGTCGACGGCGGCCTCGAGTTCCGATCCCGCGATGATCAGCACCGGCAGCGCACGGACCGGACGTAGATCTGCACCCGGCACCCATTCGTCGACCAGCGGCGCGCTGGCCGGTATCCAGACTCTGGCCCTCGCGGCCGCGTCCAGCTGTCGCTCGAGCTCCCGGGCGTAGACCGGATCTGCTGCGGCCAAAACCGCTGCGGTGAAGGAATTCTCGTTCGGCCCGCCGAGGGCGATCCGTGCGTCGGGCAGGTTGGAGTCAACGTCGAGATCGCCGTAGCGCGGATGGTCGGCGGCGCTGCACGTTGCGGTGACACCCGCCCGTACGAGTGCCACCATGAGTGATCGTGCCATCGGGCTCGACGCCGAACCGGTCGGAGCCACCACCTCGGCCACCGACACCGCGCGTACCCCGTCACCGACCCGCACCCTCACCGCGGACGACAGCCCGAACCAGCCGTACGCCGGATTGTCCAGCGTCCACGGATGCGTCGCCGAGTCGACGGCCGACGCTGCACCCGGCTCGTGCAGCAGCCCGAATCCGCGGCCGATCACCGCGTCCCCGACCTCGCTGACCGGCAGCGCCCCCGGCACCGGACACGGCCAGCGCAGACGCAGCAGTCGGTCCGCGCCGGTGAACTCGTCGACGGTGGTCTGGCAATCCACTCGGGCCACGTCGTGCCACAGTGTCAGAGTCTGGCTGTAGCGCAACAATTCCCCGATCCGACCTCTGATGACCAACCGCTCGCCCAGAGGTCCGCGATATGCCCGTACCTCGGCCCGGCCCGCCGACGAGCAGACGACCGGCCCCTTCGGCAGTAGATGCCACGGGCCTTCGCCGGCCTGCGGATGTGCGGAGTACTCGTCGTAGACCGCGAGCTCGTTGCCGACCTTTCCGTCGGCGATCAGTTCGTGGCCGGTTGCCGCGTCGACGAGCGAGACCACCCCTCCACCGCGTTCGGGGTCCACCCGAACGCGGTAATGGGTGTTGCTGATCGCGTTCCCGTCCAACGGCTTCCAGCTCACTGCGATCGCCGCGGGTTCCAGTCGATAGGACTGCCAGCCCAACGACGGCACGTCACGTGCCAGCCACCTGACCACCCGTCCGCCGTGCTCGACGTGTGCGGGCAGTTCTGCGCCGTCGGAGTCGAACACGTGAACGCCGGAGCCGACGGGCTCCTCGAATCTGGCAGTCACGATGTCACTGCGTTTGTGTGCCAGCGCATTCCACACGACGACGTCCCCATCGACGGCACGCGACAGCAGGGCCAGCGCGTTGTCGCGGGCGGTCCTACCCAATTCCCACGCGTCGCGCCATCCCGTCAGGAGATCGAGGTAGACCTGATCGGATTCCGACCCGGTGATCGCGTCATGGTGCGCACCGTAGACGAGCTGCACCCAGGCCTTGGCCAGTGCAGCCTGCGGATAGGTCGCGCCGCCGAGTAGCCCCGCGAACACCGCGAACTTCTCGGCGTCGAGTACCGCATCCTCGGTCGCCCGGTTGGCCTGTTTGGTGTCGATGTAGGACACGTGACAGCCGGTGTAGATCGGATTCATGTCGCGCGTCTGCGGAGAGGCGTCAACGCCCCGCTCGGTGAGCTCACCGCGCACCGCCGCGAAGAACTCGCTTGGCAACGCGCACAGGAACTTCGGCCATGTGTAGCGCGCATTCCAGTCTCGGTGGATCTCAGTGACCCACTTGTTCGGCGGTGTGTAATCAGTGCCGACCGGCAGCAGCACGTTGCGCGTGAGCGCCACCGATTTCAATTTCGTGAACAATTCGTAGGTCGAAGTCTCGGCCTCCTCGAGCGTCGCGGCCGAGTCCATCCACCAGCCCGCCGCGTAATGGGCGGGCATGTAGTGGGTGAGCAGTCCGCGTCCCGACGGGGCGATCCATTCGAACTCGCTGCTGAACTGCATGCGCTCGGGGTCACCGTCGCCGGCCATCGGACCCCACTGGTGATGCGGTCCGCGTGCCCACGAGCTGGAGGTCAACCCGGCGTCGGCCGCCATTCCAGGGAACTGGGGATCGTGTCCGAACGCGTCGAGCTGCCAGGCGGTGGCCGGGTTGGCCCCCAGGATATCGCGCTGAAAACCTATGCCGTGCACGAAGTTCCGGATGGTTGTTTCCGGGCTGGTCAGGTTGGTGTTGGGTTCGTTGTAGGTGCCACCCATGATCTCGATTCGGCCGTCGGCGATGAACCTGCGCAGGTCGGCTCGCTCCTCGGGATGGGTGTCCCAGAACGGCTTGAGGTAGTCGACCTCAGCCAGCACGAACTTGTATTCGGGTTCACGCCTTGCCATTTCGAGATGAGCGCGCACCAGGTCGAATCCGTTGGTCTGCCTGCAGCGACCGGGCGGATCCTCGGTCCACAGGCTGGTGTACGCCGCCTGGGTGTTCCACCACACCGGGTCGTAGTGAAAGTGGCTGATCATGTGCATCGTCCACCCAGGCTCGGCGACGGTGAACACGAATCCGGTGATGCTGTCTCCGGCGACCACCCGCGCATCGCGCGTCTCGCCGGGGATCGGATCGGTCACCACCACCGGCACCTCGATGCTGCCGTCGCCGGGGTCGGCCTTGGCGCGCCCGGTGAGACCGTCACCTTCGATGCGCACGCTCCCGGTCCCGCCGGTATAGGTGACGCGCACCAGCTGCTGCGGCGCCTGCGACGGTCCGGTGAAAAGCTCCGTCGACTCCGCGGAGATCAAGTGCACGCCAAAACCCTACGGCCTCACGCCCGCGATATGTCGACGACCAGCGCACGGTGATCCGAGATCGGCAGCCTGGGTGCGCAGCACCCGTCGGCCCGCAGCCCGTCGTCGTCGGTCAGGATGTGGTCCAGTTGGGTCTCGGGCGCGTCGGCCGGGAACGTCGGTGCTTCCCCGAGCGCTCGCAGTCCGCTCAAGCGGCCCACTCTGGCCGGCGCCATGTTCAGATCACCCGTCAGCACGTGCGGCCCCGGGAACCCTCGCAGGTCTCGCATGAGTAGCCGCAACTGGCGCCGATTCCATCCGGGCACGAAGGACAGATGGGTGTTGGCGACGGTCAGCGGGCCGACCGGGGTGTCCAGCCGCGCGAGTACCGCCGCCCGCGGTTCCTCGTTGACGACCTGAACGCGATTCGGGCCGCGCAGGTACATCGGGAATCTCACCGGGATCCGGGGCAGCCGCACCACCTGCCAGTCGTCGGCCGGGTATCGCGACAGTAGGGCGATGCCGTAGGCGGCGGTGCCCGGCTGTTCGCGGCCCGTCGCCGCCATCCATGTCGCGCCGGGCGTCCCCGCGATCGCGGCGACGAACCGATGGCTGACTGCATCCATGGCTGCAGCGGCCACGGCCGTCAGGTCGGCCATTCCCGAGCGGGGTTGGTCGAGGTCGACCTCCTGCAGCGCGAGGATGTCGGGGTCGAGTTGCCGGATCGCATCGACGAGCCGGTCCCGGTGAACCAGGCCGTCATGGACGCTGCGTCCGTGCAGGATGTTGAAGGTGACCATCCGCATGGGTACTCAGTACCCGAAATGGGCCCCGCCCGATCAGGAGATATGTGCCCGCAAGAAATGAGGATCTGCGTGACGCACTCAAACGCGCCGCGTCGGCCCTGCGCGCGCAGGGTCCGGATTTCGCGCTGGCAGGCAGCTACGCGCTGTGGGTGTTCGGTGGGCCCGAGCCGGTCCACGACGTGGACTTCGTGGTCGCCGAGGCCGACACGGAGAAGGCGGCAGCCACGCTGAAGGACGCGGGGTTCAACATCGAGCGGACGCCTGAGGACTGGCTGTTCAAGGCATGTGTCGGCGACGACTTCGTCATCGACGTGCTGCACCGGCAAAACGGAGTGCCGGTCGAGGCGGATGCGATTCTGGCCGCCGACGAGTTCGACGTGCTCGCGGTCAGGATGCGGGTCATGGCGCCGACACACGTGATGACCGAGAAGCTCAACGCACTCAACGAGCACCACTGCGATTTCGCGTCGTTGGTGCCCGCCGTCCGCGCGGTCCGTGAACAACTCGACTGGGACCAGCTGCGAACCGCGACCAAGGACAATGATTTCGCGGCGGCGTTTCTGTTTCTCTCCGCGCGCCTCGGGCTCTCGCAGTGATGGCTGCACAGGGGTCATGGCCGTCCGATCACGCTGGCGATAAGGAGGACGGCTCTTGCAGCCAAACTCCTCGAGCCGGATACCGTCGACCCGGCTACGGGTTACCGCTACTACGCACCCGAGCAGATCCCGACCGCACAGGTGATCTACCAGTTGCGGCAGCTCGACGTACCCCTGGCCGACCTGCTCGACGCGCTGGCCACACAGAATGCCGAGACGCTGCGCGTCTTCGCCCAAGCCGATCTCGACACACCGGTTCCTATGCCGCACGAAGTGCCGTGGTTTCCGCAGGACATCGACAACTGGTCGGTGCGCTGGGTGGCCATGCGGGCACGCCGACATCATTCGTGAAACCGCCGACAGCGCAACGATGTACGAGCTCATGGCGGCCAACGAGGGATGGCCGGAGACCGACTTCATCAAGCGGTGGAGGCCGCGGCAGAACGCCGCGAACTAGTCTCAAGGAATGCAAACGCGCAGCGGGACGGCGGTCTGCGGGGAAGTCGAGCTCTATTACGAGGATCTCGGTGACCCCTCAGCTCCGGCTGTCCTGCTGATCATGGGCGTCGGTGCCCAGCTGCCGATGTGGCCCGAGGGGTTCTGCGAGCGGCTCGTCCAACGCGGCTATCGGGTGATTCGGTACGACCACCGCGATATCGGGCTCTCGACAAAGATGGCCGGCCACCGAGCGGAAGGCTCGGTGTATCGGCGGGTGGCCCGCTACGCGGTCGGCCGCACCAGCCCGGTCCCGTACACGCTCGTCGATATGGCCGACGACGCGGCGGCTCTGTTGGACGATCTGCAGATCGAGTGCGCACATGTGGTCGGGGCATCGATGGGCGGGATGATCGCTCAGGTACTCGCGGGCAACCACCCTTCGCGTGTGCGGTCACTCGGGATCATCATGTCGAGCTCGGGCAAGGCCTTCTCGGCACTGCCGCGGTGGCGGGTGATCAGGCTGGCGCTCGGCGGGCCGGGCAAAGATGCGCCATGGGAAGAGAGGCTGGCTTCGGAAGTACGCAACATCTCGATCATCAACGGCCCCAACTTCCTTCCACCCGCTGACCAATTGCGCCGACGTGTCGAAGACCTGCGCGCCCGCAGCGACTATCCGCAGGGCATGCTGCGCCAGTTCGACGCGATCCTGGGCACCGGCAGCCTTCTGCGCTACACCCGGAGCATCGTCGCGCCGACGGTCGTCATCCACGGCTCGGAGGACCCGATGGTTCGGCCACGCAACGGACGCAACCTCGCCCGCATCATCGACGGCGCACGCTATGTCGTCGTCGACGGCATGGGCCACGATCTGCCCCAACCGGTTTGGCGCCCAGTCGTCGAGGCGTTGGCCGAGAACTTCGGCGCCGCAGAGCCTTAGGGGTAATCGGCCATGGCATCCCAGAAGGCGTCGTCGTCACGACCCATGCGTCGATCGGCTTCGTCGCGCAGCGCTGCAGCTCTCTTGTGGATGTACTGCTCGGTTGAGCGCGGCATCTGCCCGGGGCCGTAGACGCCCCGTCGGAGCCGACGGACTCGGCCGCGGCGCATTTCCCAACGCAGTGCATCAGACACTGTCTTCGACGCCCGTCCAGGGATCGAAAATCCCTGGTAATCAAGCTGTTCGATCAGCTCGAAGACGGACGCCGAACCGTGGATGTCGAGGTTTACCGCGAGCATGTAGCGGAGCTCGATGCCCTGCAGCACTTTTCTCCGCAAATCTCTCGGTGCCGTCATGGGACGACCGTGGCATCCCGAACCGACAGCGCGGGCCGTTGCCGATCGCCCACACCTCGCCGGTTGTGGATGGACGCCTATTTGGGGACTCCCGGAGGCGTCCCGGACCAATATGATCGAGTGCCAACCTCTGAGCGACATTGTCGCTCAACTACTACCGCCACCACCAACGTCAGCGACACAGTCGCTCAGAGGTTGGCACTATGACATATATGTCCTGAGACGGACGCCCCGAAGCAGTCCGCCGCTATCGCCGGCCGTCGCACCGCGTGCTCAACCCACCGCGTCGAGCGGCCAAGTAGCTCACTCCAGATCGGCGAGGGCCTTGCGGGCGGCCTCCAGTTCGGCTTCGAGGGCAGCGACCTTCGCGGCCTGCTGGGAGCGTGCCTCCTCGATCAGCTCGTCGATCGGGGCGGAGAGGTCCTCGTGCAGCTCCTTCGCGGCGCGGGAGACGGCGGCGGCCGCGACGGCAAGATTTCGCGCGCGGTAGGTGGTGCCCTGTTTCAATTCGGCCCGCCATTCGCCGTCAGCGGTACCGGTGACCGTGAGGGTCAGCTCGAGCGTCTTGGCCTTCTTGCCTGCCGATTTCCTGGCCGGAGCCTTCTTGGGCTTCTCCTCCGCTGGATCTTCGGCGACGGGCGTAACCACCGCATCCGGCGTGTCGTAGTAGGTGGACTGCGCTTCTGGTGCCAGAGTGTCTAGGGTCATGACGTCATTAGAACATATGTTCGACAGATGGTGGTCAGCGCAGCACCGTCTGCACGGCGTACTCCACCACCGCATCCAAATCGCTACCGAGGTTGCCGGCCAACCACTGCTGTGCCAACTCGGCCATCGCGCCCGTGTACAGGGCGGCACCGACCTGCGCGGCGACGGGATCCGAGCCGGGATTCAACCGCCAACCCTCCGTCAGCACGCCCTCACGAAGCAGATCCTGGGTGGCCGTCCTGCGCGCGGCCAGCACCGGATTGGCGCGCGCGTCGGTGAACAGGATCCGGCCGCGACGGGGATCCTCCGAACTGAACCCGAGCACCGCGGCGATCCCGGCCCGCGTCCGATCACGCAGTGATTCGCCCGACGCGGTGATCGCCGCCTCCACCTGGGCCCCGAGCTGTGCGCTGACTTGGTCGTAGACGGCGCCCAGCAGATCGTCGGTGTCGGCGAAACTCTCGTAGAAGTAGCGGGTGTTCAGTCCGCACTCGCGGCAGACCGACCGCACGGCCACAGCAGCCTCGCCACCCTCACCGAATAATCGGAACGCAGCCTCGATCAGCTGCGCACGCCGTTCGGCGCGGCGGTCGGTCAACGGCACGCCGGCCCATCGGGTCGGACTGGACATCACCACAGGGTAAGCCCGAACCCGCCAACTCTGGTCACATGCGTGCCCAAAGAGTATTCTGGTTACAGCTGTGACCAGAGTCGAGGAGGGAGCGCCGTGGACCTGCCGCACCAGAAGGTCGGACACTTCGTGAACCAGCGTTTCGACCAGGGCGTGCGCAAGCACTTCTTCCGGGGCATGGAGTTCGCGGCACCCGTCGCCGATCCCGGTTGGTTCGGACCTGGCAGCGCCGTCTGGCACGTGCACTCGCACATGCACGCCCTGATCTTCGGCCTGCAGTGCGCGGCGTACCTCGAGCGGTTGGACCCGTCGATCTACTGGATGGGCATGCATCATTCGCGACTGGTCAAACGCGACAAGGACGGAACGGCGATCCCCGAGATCGATCCCAATGGCGCGTCGGTGCGACTCGGTCATTCCGTCGCGTTCTTCATCGGGACGGCGTACGGCTCGACCGAGACCGCGGAACGACTCGCAAAATCGGTGCGCTCGATGCACCACACCATCAAAGGAGTCCGTCCCGACGGCGCGCGATACGACGCCGACGACCCCGAGTGGCTGCGCTGGAACTACGCGACGGTCGTGTGGGGTCTCGCCACCGCGCACGAGCTCTATCACCCGAATCCCCTGCGCGGCAAGAAGCTCGATGCCTACTACGGCGAGTTCGTGCGCGTCGGGCATGCGCTCGGCGGAACCGACCTGCCCACCACCAAGGCCGAGACGCTGGACTGCCTGAAGTCGTATCTGCCCCGGCTTGCCGTCACCCACGGCATGGCGATGTCCACCGGGCCCAACCTTCCGATGCCGCACAGCGCCGTCGACTGGGCCATCCGCGACACGATGCCGAAGTGGGCCAAGGAAATGATCCAGCATCGCGACCCCAACATCGTCGAGCGCACCGCCCGGCGCGCCATGGTCTGGAGCATCATCAACGGCCTGCACCTCGCGGCGGGGCCGGCACCCGAATTCCGGCAGGCGCAGGCCAGGGTCAAGTCGGGAACCACGGTGCCGCACACGTTGCCGACCTACGTGCTGGGTGACGACCCGGTGCGCTCGCGCAAAGAGGTGGAGCTCAGCTTCAACTGAAGTCGGATTCGGTCGTGCGGAGGGTGGCCATTGTGACCCGATCCACACGTTTTCGCGGCTCATCGCCGTTTTTGAGAGACTGGCCCCTATGAGTACGACTAAATCCCGCGAGATTGCCAAGCTGGACCGGGTTCCGCTGCCGCTAGAGGCCGCTCGCATCGGCGCGACGGGTTGGCAGATAACCCGCACCGGCGCGCGAGTCGTCACCAAGCTCGCCGGCAAGGGTTCGTTGCAGCAGAAGATCATCAAGCAGATCCCGCAGACGTTCGCCGATCTAGGACCCACCTACGTCAAGTTCGGCCAGATCATCGCGTCGAGCCCCGGCGCGTTCGGCGAGCAGCTGAGCCGCGAATTCCGCAGCCTGCTCGACGCCGTACCGCCGGCCGACGAAAACGAGGTACACAGGCTGTTCGTCGAAGAGCTCGGCGACGACCCGGCCAACCTGTTCGCCAGCTTCGACGACAAGCCGTTTGCGTCGGCCTCGATCGCCCAGGTGCACTACGCAACGCTGCACAGCGGCGAGGAGGTCGTCGTCAAGATCCAGCGGCCCGGCATCCGTCGCCGCGTCGCCGCCGACCTGCAGATCCTCAAGCGTGGCGCACGCCTGGTCGAGTTCGCCAAGCTCGGCCAGCGGCTGTCGGCGCAGGACGTCGTCGCGGACTTCGCGGACAACATCGCCGAGGAGCTCGATTTCCGGCTCGAGGCGCAGTCGATGGACGCGTGGGTGTCACACATGCACGCCTCCCCGCTCGGCGAGAACATCCGCGTGCCCCAGGTCTACTGGGATCTGACCAGTGCGCGCGTCCTCACCATGGAACGGGTGGCCGGCGTCCGCATCGACGACGCCGCAGCGATCCGCAAGGCGGGTTTCGACGGAACCGAACTCGTAAAGGCGCTGCTGTTCAGCGTCTTCGAGGGCGGGCTGCGACACGGACTGTTCCACGGCGACCTGCACGCGGGCAATTTGTTCGTCGACCCCGACGGCAAGATCGTGTTCCTCGATTTCGGCATCATGGGCCGTATCGACCCCCGCACACGCTGGCTGCTGCGCGAGCTCGTATACGCGCTGTTGGTCAAGAAAGACCACGCCGCGGCGGGCAAGATCGTCGTGCTGATGGGTGCGGTCGGCACCATGAAACCCGAAGCCCAGGCCGCGAAGGATCTGGAGAAGTTCGCGACGCCGCTGACCATGTCCTCTTTGGGTGATATGAGTTATGCCGAGATCGGTAAACAACTCTCGACGCTGGCCGAGGCCTACGACGTCAAGCTGCCGCGCGAGCTGGTGCTGATCGGCAAGCAGTTCCTCTATGTGGAGCGCTATATGAAGCTGCTCGCGCCCAAGTGGCAGATGATGTCCGACCCGCAGCTGACGGGCTATTTCGCGAACTTCATGGTCGAGGTCAGCAGGGAGCACTCCGAAGAAGTCGAGGCCTGAGTGCAGACGCGCACGGGCACTGCCAGATCGGGCGAGCTCGATATCTACTACGAGGATATGGGCGACCCCAACGATCCGGCGGTGCTGCTCATCATGGGACTGGGTGCGCAATTATTGTTGTGGCGCAATGACTTCTGCGAGAAGCTCGTCAACCAGGGCCTGCGGGTCATCCGCTACGACAACCGTGACGTCGGCCTGTCCTCCAAAGTGACGGGGCGGCACTCGGGTGCACCGCTGTTGCCGAGAATGGCGCGTTCGTACCTCGGACTGCGCAGCCCGGCGGTCTACACGCTCGACGACGTGGCCGATGACGCCGCCGCACTCCTCGACCACTTGAAGATCGACACGGCCCACATCGTCGGCGCGTCGATGGGCGGAATGATCGCCCAGGTTTTCGCCGCGCGTCACCACCCGCGCACCAAGACGCTGGCCGTCATCTTCTCGAGCAACAACCAACCGATGTTGCCGCCGCCTGCACCCAAACAACTGCTGGCCATCCTGCAGCGTCCGAAGGAAGCCACCCGCGAGGCGATCATCGAGAATGCGATCCGCGTGAGCCGAAGCATCGGCAGCCCCGGCTATCCGGCGCCCGAAGAACGGCTCCGCGCCGAGGCGATCGAGGTCTACGACCGCTGCTACTACCCCGCAGGCATCGGCCGCCAGTTCGCGGCGATCCTGGGCAGCGGCAGCCTGCTGCCCTACAACCGGCAGATCACCGTCCCGACGGTGGTCATCCACGGCAAAGCCGACAAGCTGATGCGGCCGTCCGGCGGACGCGCCGTCGCCCGCGCGATCAAAGGTGCGCGCCTGGTGCTCTTCGATGGCATGGGACACGAGTTGCCACGCGAACTTTGGGACGACATCGTCGGCGAGCTTAAGACCACCTTCGCCGCTGCATAAGTGTTCTTATGCCGCTGCCCGGTTAGTTAGCTACAGCAATTCGGGCTAGCATGCAGGGTCGAGTGCTTCAGGGCTTTGCAAGCTGTCAAAGGTGATGACGGCGGAGCTGCTGATTCGCCCCAGAAAGGCACCGAAACGATGGCTGCTACGCGCAAACTAAAACCGCATTTCGAAGACGTCCAGGCGCACTACGACCTCTCGGACGAGTTCTTCCGGCTGTGTTCCAGGACCCGACCCGCAAGTACAGCTGCGCCTATTTCACCAGCCCCGACATGACGCTGTCGAAGAGGCGCAGATCGCCAAGTCGACCGGCAGCTGGAGCAGCTGGACCTGAAGCCGGGCATGACGCTGCTCGAGGTCGGCTGCGGCTGGGGTTTGACGATGCAGCGGGCCATGGAGAAGTACGACGTCAACGTCATCGGCCTGACCTGTCGAAGAACCAGAAGGCCTATTGCGATCAAGCTGCTGCGCAAGATCGACAGCCAGCGCGACATTCGACGTGCGTCTGCAGGGCTGGGAGCAGTTCCACTCCCCGGTCGACCGCATCGTGTCGATCGAGGCGTTCGAGCATTTCGGATTCGAGCGCTACGACGACTTCTTCAAGACCTGCTTCGAGCATCCTGCCGGACGACGGCCGGATGACGATCCAGAGCAGTGTCGGCTACGCACCCCTACGACCTGGCCGAGCGCGGCAAGAAGCTGACGTTCGAGTTGGCCCGGTTCATCAAGTTCATCATCACCGAGATCTTCCCGGGCGGACGGTTGCCGACCACGCAGATGATGGTCGAGCACGGCGAGAAGGCCGGCTTCGTGGTCCCCGAGCCGAGGTCATTGCGCAACCACTACATCAAGACCCTCGGCATCTGGGCCGACCGGCTGGAGCGCGATAAGGAAGCGGCGATCGCGGCCACCGACGAGGAGAACTACCACCGCTACATGCGGTATCTGTTGGGCGCCCAGTACTACTTCATCGACGAATCCATCGATGTAAGCCTGGTCACCTACCTGAAGCCAGGCGCCGCAGCCGCGTAGTCGCCGTCAGGCAGCGGCCTGGCCGGCGTCCTCCGAACCCCCGAGCCTCGAGCCGTCGGTGCCGTCGGCATCTGCGGCCGGCGCCGGGTCATCGGCAGGGTCGAGCTCGTCCGGGGCCGCGCCGTCACCCGTCTTCGAGCTCCCGGTCGTCTTCGTTCGGCGAGAAGTTCAACGACACGCTGCCACCGTTTGCATCGACCCTGTTGCCCGCGGCGACCTTGTTCTCTTCGGGTTCCTTCGCTTCGGGGTTCTCTTCGGCCTTCTTTTCGGGGTTCTCTTCGGGGTCTGTGTTGTTCTACAGCCTCGATCTCGGTCTTCTCGGGCTCCGTGCCCTCGGGCTGGGTTCCCTCGGGTTCGGTTCCCTCGGGCTTCCCGTCGGTTCCCTCGGTCGTTCCCTCGATCGTTCCCTCGGTCTCCTCGGCCGTTCCCTCGGTCTCCTCGATTGTTCCCTCGGTCCCCTCGGTCAAGTCGCCTTCGGTGCCGGCGGCCAACATCTGCGCGTCACCTTCACCCTGCTGCTGGTCGACGGCGCCATCCTCTTGCACCAGCGCCATCCTGGCCCCGGATGAATCGTCGGGGTTGTCCACGGGTTGGTCTTGTTGGTTGACCAGCGACGACACCACCGGAGCCGGCGGCGCAGGAATCGGATCCGTGGGCGACAGCGGGATCTCGGTTGCCAACCCGAAATCGGCAAGGAAGTTGTTGATGCCGACGAAGACTGCCGGGATCAGCTTGAGGAAGAGCGTGATCGGGTTGAAGAACGGAATGAACCTGGTCCCAATGGGCGCGCCGAACGGGATGTCGCGGTTGTAACCGGTCTCTTCGATGATCACGCGCAGCGCGGGCTCAATAAGGTCCGCGATCGGCTTGCCGATGAACGGGATCAGGTGCAATGGCCGCACCAGCGGCAGGTTCTTCGGGGTGATCGTGTAGTAGGTGGTGTCTCCGTACTGCTGAATGTCGACGATTTGGGGATGGTTCTGAGGGTTGCTGGTGATGTCTTGCCACTCGGCCAACGTGTAGCCGGCGGGAGTTTCACCGGGATCAGTCCCCGTTGAACGCCAGGTAGGTGCCGTGGTCGTAGTCGAAGCCGAGAATCGAGTTGACCACCGCCAGCGGGTTGAGCAGCTTAGAAGGCCAGTCGGCGATGCCCTCCCACCGGATCGCCCAGTCTTCAGTGGGGATTCCGGTGTCGGTGGGCGTGGGCTGACCGGTGGTCACGTCGAGGATCGGAATGTGCCGCAGGAAACCCAATCGCGACAGGAGGCCACCGTTGGGGCGGTTGGGGTTGCCGATGTAGACGAGCGGACACCGAGTCCACCTGCGCGAGCAAATCATCCCATTCGCCGTTTCCGAACTGCGTCTTCACGATGGAGACCACGCGGGCGCCCTGTGAGTAGCCGGCGATCACGACGTCGCCGGTATAGCCGAGGTCCACCAGGGCCTGCAGCGCAGCATCGAGGTTCTCGACGCCGTGCTGGACTGAAACGTCGAACTTGTCGCACGACAAATTCGGACACCAACCTGGCAGGGGTATCGGCCAAAACGACGCGGGGTAGTTGATGCCCTGCAGACCTCTGTTGGCCGCGTTGTTCGGGTCGAATGGGCCGCAATTGCCAGCGTCGGTACACGGCGTGTCTTGCATGTAGTAGTCGCGGAAGTTCTCCATGTAGTTGCTGACGCTGTTTGCGTTCGGCGTTCCCGTGCCGGGCACGATCAACGCAGTGGCGGCCAGGCTGACGGCCGCCATAAGCGCCGCGGCGGCGGTGAGCACCGCGGTGCTGACCAAACTCAGGAGGAATAGAACGACGACCCGGCCGACCTTGCGCATCCGTACACAATCACATATCGCACCGCGCGGATCGGCGGAATCGAAAATTTGCCCAGAAACATTTTCGGCTAAGGTGTCGGATTTCCGCGGCGTCGTTCGTCGACCTGGTAGAGAGTGGAACGCAGGGTTCTGCTCGCATCCGGAAGGTAACGCCATGCACTACTTCGCCCTGTTGCTAGGACCCGAGGTCACAGCCGCTCCGGACCCCGCGGCGGCCGCCGCCGAAATGGCGGCATACGAGGCCTTCCACGCCAAGGCGGCGTCGGCGATTCGCGGCGGCGACGCGCTCACCCCGTCGGCGACCGGCGTGCGCATCACCGGGGGCCCCGACGCGCCCACCGTGACCGACGGTCCGTTTGCCGAAAGTGCCGAGGTGGCCGGCGGCTACTACGTGTTCGAGGCCGAGAACCTCGACGAGGCGCTGGCACTGGCCCGCGACATCCCCGCCGCGAAGTACGGCGGGGTCGAGGTGTGGCCGATGGTCCACTACATCCCGCCGACGCGAACCGCTCACGCGACAACTGGCTCGCGCTGCTGCTCGAGCCGCTGACGAGGTCCGTCACACCGGGCACCCCGGAATGGAACGACGGCATCGCGGCAGCACGCGAAGTTCGGCGCGGCCGCCGGGCGATCACGCCGACGGCGGCGCGCCGCTGCATCCGCCGTCGACGGCGACGACGGTGCGGGTGCGCGACGGCAAGGTGATGCTGACCGACGGCCCGTACGTCGAGGGCGCCGAGGTCGCCAACGGCTACTACATCCTCGACGCCGCCGACCGCGACGAGGCCGTCAAGATCGCCTCGATGATCCCGGCGACGACCGGTCGAGCTTCGCCAGCTGGCATCGGCGTCTCCGGGCTGTAGCCGCCGAATGACCAACCTGGACGGCGTCTTTCGGCGCGAATGGGGTCCGGCCGTCGCGGCGCTGGCGCGCTGGTCCGGTGACCTCACCGTCGCCGAGGACGCCGTCCAGGAGGCGTTCGCCGAGGCCCTGCGGGTCTGGCCGCGCGACGGCGTGCCCGCCAACGCCGGCGGCTGGATCGTGACGGTCGCCCGCAACCGCGCCCTCGATCGGCTGCGCCGCGAATCCGGCCAGGCCGGGAAAGGAACTCGCCGCCGTGCTCGACGACATCACGCGCCCGCACCGACCGCGAGGGCGTGCCGCACCGGTCCGCGACGACGAACTGCGGATGATGTTCACCTGCGCGCACCCGGCGCTGGACCGGCAGTCGCAGCTGGCGCTGACGCTGCGGTTGATCTCCGGGCTCACGGTCGCCGAGATCGCGCGGGCGCTGCTGCAGTCCGAGGCGGCGGTCGGTCAGCGAATCACCCGGGCCAAGAACAAGATTCGCCAGGCGAACATCCCGCTGCGGGTACCGCCGGCCGAACTGCTGCCCGAGCGGACACCCCACGTGCTCGCGCTGCATCTACTCGGTGTTCACCGAGGGCTACTGGTCGACGGGCGGCCGTCGGCGATCCGCGACGAGCTGTGCGACGAGGGGGTGCGGCTGGCCGGCGAGCTGTGCGCGCTGATGCCCGACGCCCGCGACGCGCACGCACTGGCGGCGCTGGTACTCCTGCACGACTCTCGACGGCAGACCCGGGTCGACGCCGCCGGCGCACTGCGTACCGCTCGACGAGCAGGACCGCAGCCGATGGGACCGCGCCCGCATCACCCGCGGGCTGGATCGGCTGCGGCGGGCCGCGGGTGCGACCGGCCCATATCTGCCGCAGGCGGTGATCGCCGCGGTGCATGCGACGGCCCCCGTGGGAGGACACCGACTGGGCCACGATCTGCGCGGCCTACGACCGGCTGATCGCGATCACCGACTCCCCCGTCGCCCGGGCCAACCGCGCCCTCGCGATCGGATTTCGCGACGGGTTCGATGCAGGCCTGGCAGCGCTGGACGAGGTCGCCGACGACGCGCGGATGGCCCGGTCGAACACCGTCGCATCGATTCGCGCCGATCTGCTGCGGCGCGCGGGCCGGCAAGGCGAAGCGCAGCACTGGTACCTGCAGGCGTTGGACCGCGCGGGCTCGGACCCGGCGCGACGGTTCCTGCGTCGACGGTTCGCGCGAATGCGGCGGCGGCAAAAATACGAGTGACCCGCACGACAGTTAGCCTCGACAGGGTTGGCCAACAACACTAATGGGTATCGATTTCATGAGCGATTTTTGGGTCTAACTGCAAAATACTGGGGGAAAGCAGGGGCGACATCTTAATTGACAGCGACGTAGAACTTGTTTGCTTTTGAAATGATTGACGTTGAATCGTCGGGCTTCATTCGCCGCTCGGTCGAGTTTCGAGCGATCGCCGATTTCTTGATGTCCGCCGAACGGCAGCCGAGCGGACTGGTCATCGAAGGCGAGGCCGGAATCGGCAAGACCACTCTGTGGCTGGCCGCTCTCGATGAAGCCCGTGCGCGCGGCTTCAGGGTGCTTCCCGCAAGGGTCGGGCAGGCCGAGTCCGTGCTGGCCTATGCGGCGTTGGCCGACCTACTCAGTGGGGTGGAACACGAGGTGATCGCGGGGTTGCCGGAGGTGCAACGTCTCGCCGTCGACCGGGTGCTGTTGCGGGCAAGCGACGGTGGCCACCCCACAGATCAGCACACGGTCGCCGCCGCATTCGCCTCCGTTGTTGACCGAATCGCCGTCGACGTGCCGTTGTTGGTCGCCATCGATGACGTTCAGTGGCTCGATCCGCCCAGTCAGATGGTCTTGGCGTTCGTGACCCGGCGACTCAACGGCCGCATCGGCGTACTGGCGACGGAACGGTGTGATCCCGACTGTGGCAACGCGATGACATGGCTGCATCTTTCCCTCTCCAGACCTGGCTGCATCGAGCGAATTCGTGTCGGGCCCATGAGCCTCGGCGGAATGCATGCCTTGATCTCCGCGCGCCTCGGCCGAACATTTTCGCGTCCGACGATGGTGCGAATCTTTGAGATCTCGGGGGGCAACCCGTTTTATGCGCTCGAACTGGCCCACGCGATGCATGTCGAGTCCAGTCGGGCTCAGCCCTCCTTGCCCGCCAGTCTCGCCGAACTGATGCGCATGCGAATCGGCAGCCTCGAAGGGGAGGCAGGCGACGCGCTGTTGGCCGCCGCCGCCGTGGCCAACCCGACGGTCGAGCTGCTGGCCCAGGTACTCGACACCACTGTCGAACGCACAGTGGAGCTGCTCGAGGACTCGGAGAATAAGGGCATTATCGCGATCGACGGCAACGTGGTGCGGTTCTCCCACCCGTTGTTGGCTCAAAGTGTCTACACCGACGCAAGGCCGGCGCGGCGCCGAGCGACGCACCGGTCGCTGGCGGAGGTGACCGTGTTACCCGAGCTCAAGGCGCGGCACATGGCGTTGGCCGCTTCGAGTGCGGATGCTGAGACACTCAAGGCGCTCGACAATGCGGCCGACGTAGCGCATGGTCGCGGCGCCCCCGCGGCCGCAGCCGAATTGATCGAGTTGGCGATTGCGCTGGGCGGCAATACGGCATCACGCCGCGTTCGGGCAGCCGAGCATTATTTCAAGGCCGGCGATGCTCACCGCGCCCGCGCCTTGCTGGAACCGACCATCGGCGAGCTGCAGCCGGGACTGCTCCGGGGAATTGCCCTGAACCTGATGGCCGGAATCCACATGTTCGACGATCGGTTCGGCGAAGCTGCGACGCTGCTGAAGCGTGCCCTCGGTGATACCGAGAACAATCCCGCCGTACAGATCCAGACGCTGATGTGGTTGGCATTTACGCAAGGCATGTCCGGCGACTTCGACGAATCGGTGCGCAACGCGAGCCAAGCTGTGACGCATGCTGAGGAACTGGGTTTCCCGCGGCTGATCAGCTCTGCACTCGCGATGTTCGTAAACGCGCAATTCCACTCTGGGCACGGAGTCGACGACCCCAGCCTGCGCCGGGCGTTGGAGCTCGAGGACCCCACCATCGACGTCCCTATTCCGTTCTGTGCGAGTGCCGTCAACGCCTTGGCCAATGCATGGACGGGACAGCTGGATGTCGCTCGCAGGCAGATGGCGGCCGTGCGAGACCGGTGTGTCGAATGGGGCGCCGAAACCGACTTGATGGTTGTCACCGGCTACTGCACACTCATCGAGATCTGGCGCGGCGACTTCGCCGAAGCCACGCTTCTGGCCGAGGAGTCCTTCGAAAGAGCAGAGCAGGTCGGCGGTATCGCGCGCGATCGCGCTGACTGTGCGCGCCTCAGTCGCCGCATACGCAGGGCGCGAGCAAGAAGCACGTGCCGATGCCGCTGCGGCCCTGAGAATCGCCGAGATATGCCACTCGCCACGGTTGGCCGAGTGGCCCACGATGAGCCTTGGCTTCCTCGAGGTTTCGCTCGGCCGGTACGCCGAGGCGCTGACGACACTGCAGCCGATGCTTGACGCCTTCGACAGCCAGCCCAAAACCTTCATGACTGCCCCATTCATCCCCGACGCCGTCGAGGCGATGGTTGCGTTGGGGAGTCACGCCGATGCCGAACCGCTGATTGAGGCATTGGAGCGCACCGGCCGATCGTCTATCCCGGCACTGGATGATCGCCGTGGGGGCGCGGTGCCGCAGCATGTTGCTGGCCGCGCGCGGCGATGTCACCGGCGGCCGACCGCTTGATTCGAGACGGCTTTGACCGAGCACGAGAAGGTGCCGATGCCTTTCGAGCGCGCCCGAACACAATCTGCTGCTCGGCCAGCTTGAGCGACGTCAACGCAAGAAAGAGGCCGCCACCGCCACCCTGCAGGAGACACTGCAGTCCTTCGAAGAGATGGGCGCGCCTCTATGGGCGGACCGCGCACGCGCCGAACTTGCCCGCGTCAAGGTTGCGCCTTCGCGCGAGACGTCGGCTCACCCACGGCGAGCGAGCGGGTCGCCGAACTCGGCGGCAGCGGGTAGTGAAGAACCGCGACATCGCGGCTGCGCTCTTCATCAGTCCGAAGACCGTCGAGTCGAACCTGGCTCGCGTCTACCGCAAGCTCGGCATCAAGTCGCGAGCCGAACTCGGCCGCGTCACGGGAGAGGGATTACGGACTAGGCCTCGGTGAAGTTGCGGGTGACCGCCGGATCCACGGGGATGCCCGGACCGGTCGTCGTCGACACGACCACCTTCTTGAGGTAGCGCCCCTTCGACGAGGACGGCTTGGCGCGCAGGATCTCGTCGAGCGCGGCGCCGTAGTTCTCGGCCAGCTGCTTCTCGTCGAACGACGCCTTGCCGATCACGAAGTGCAGGTTCGCCTGCTTGTCGACACGGAAGTTGATCTTGCCGCCCTTGATGTCGGACACGGCCTTGGCGACATCGGGGGTGACGGTGCCGGTCTTGGGGTTCGGCATCAGGCCACGCGGGCCCAGCACGCGGGCGATCTTGCCGACCTTGGCCATCTGGTCCGGCGTCGCGATCGCGGCGTCGAAGTCCAGGAACCCGCCCTGGATCTTCTCGATCAGGTCGTCGCTGCCGACCTCGTCGGCGCCGGCGGCCAGGGCCGCCTCGGCCTTGTCGCCAACCGCGAACACGACGACGCGCGCGGTCTTGCCGGTGCCGTTGGGCAGGTTGACGGTGCCGCGCACCATCTGGTCGGCCTTACGCGGGTCGACGCCCAGCCGCATCGCCACCTCGACGGTCGCGTCCTGCTTCTTCGACGACGTCTCCTTGGCGAGCCGCACCGCCTCGATCGGCGGGTACAGCCGGTCCTTGTCGACCTTCTCCGCGGCTTCGCGATATGCCTTGCTGTTCTTGCTCATTCGGATCTCCTAATCAGAGTTGTGGTGCGATGAGCGCTCGCGCGACGAGCGTCCATCTAGTCGGGCCGGAGCTGGCCCTCCCACGGGATCGGCCGAAACTACTCGACCGTGATCCCCATCGACCGGGCGGTGCCGGCGATGATCTTGGACGCCGCATCGATGTCGTTGGCGTTCAAGTCTTCCTTCTTGGTCTCGGCGATCTCGCGCACCTGATCCCAGGTCACCTTCGCGACCTTGGTGGTGTGCGGAGTGCCGGAACCCTTCTGCACGCCTGCGGCCTTCAGCAGCAGCTTGGCGGCGGGCGGGGTCTTCAGGGCGAACGTGAAGCTGCGGTCCTCGTAGACGGTGATCTCCACGGGGATGACGTTTCCGCGCTGGCTTTCCGTCGCGGCGTTGTACGCCTTGCAGAACTCCATGATGTTGACGCCGTGCTGGCCCAGCGCCGGACCCACGGGCGGGGCGGGGTTGGCCTGCCCGGCCTGGATCTGCAGCTTGATCAGCCCGATGACTTTCTTCTTCGGGGCCATACTCGTTTCCTTTCTCTGCGATTTCGGTGTAGCTGGTCGCGCTGCGCGCGACTCAACACACCGAAATCGCTGCTGCTACTAGATCTTGGCGACCTGGTTGAAGGTCAGTTCCACAGGTGTTTCGCGGCCGAAGATGGACACCAGCACCTTGAGCTTCTGTTGTTCGGCGTTGACCTCGCTGATCGACGCGGGCAACGTCGCGAACGGACCGTCCATCACGGTGACGGACTCGCCGACCTCGTAATCAACCTCGATGACCGGCCGTTCGATTCCGCCGGTCTCCGCGGCGACGGCGGCCGGTCGACGCAGCCTTGCCGGGCTTCTTGGCGGCGGCGGGCGGCAGCAGGAACTTCACCACGTCGTCCAGCGACAGCGGCGACGGCCGCGACGTCGCTCCGACAAAGCCGGTGACGCCGGGCGTGTTGCGCACCGCGCCCCACGACTCGTCGTTGAGGTCCATCCGGACCAGGATGTAGCCGGGCAGCACCTTGCGGTTGACCTGCTTGCGCTGGCCGTTCTTGATCTCGGTGACCTCTTCGGTGGGCACCTCGACCTGGAAGATGTAGTCGCCGACGTCGAGGTTCTGCACGCGGGTCTCGAGGTTGGCCTTCACCTTGTTCTCGTAGCCGGCGTAGCTGTGGATGACGTACCAGTCGCCGGGCCGGGCGCGCAGATCCCTCTTGAGCGCGACCGCCGGATCCTCGTCCTCGTCGTCCTCCGGAGCCGCGCTCGGCGGCGACTCAGGCTCGGCGGCCTCGGCCGGACCTCGCGCAGGCGCCTCGTCGGTGCCCTCGACGGCTTCAGCCGCCGTGCTGTCCTCCAGACGCTCGGCGGCTTCGTCTGCGATCACGGTCGCCGGGTCCGCCGCTTCGGCGATTGCCTCGGAAACGGCCGAAGGCGTATCGCCCTCGAAGCTAGTCACTTGTCAGTCCTCTCAGTACTTCCACGTCAGCCGAACACCCACATCACGAGCTTGCCCACGCCCAGATCGACCCCGCCGATCAGCGCCACCATGAAGGCCAGGAAGACCAGCACCACCATGGTGTAGCTGACCATCTGCTTGCGGTTCGGCCAGATCACCTTGCGCAGCTCGGCGACGACCTGCTTCAGGTAGTTCCAGACGAAGGCGAACGGGTTGCGCGAGGGGCCCTCGCCGCGCTTCTTGGCGGTCTTCTTCGCGGTGCCCGAGCCGTTCTTGGTCGGGGCGGCCTCGGTGCCGGTCTCCAGGTCGACGGCGCTGCTGACGTCCTCACCGCTCACGCGCCGCGACCGCTTGCCGCTGGGGCGAACAGGCCGGGTTACGACCGCGCTGGTGCCGTCGCCGGTGTCGTCGGCCCCTGCGGAGCCGTCACGATCACGCTCGTCGCTCACCGCATGCCTTTCGTCGTCTGGTCTTCTGTGGGACACCATCCAGTGTCCACGCTTGTCGAGTATTCAGTTGAGCAGGGGCGACAGGACTTGAACCTGCAACCTGCGGTTTTGGAGACCGCTGCTCTGCCAGTTGAGCTACGCCCCTTCAGGATGGCACTGCCAGGCAGGACCACCCGGTTCCGGGGCTCACACAAACCGCGCGCTCCCCGTTCGGTCGATCTGAAACCGACGGACAGCGCGCTGGACTGGGAAAACCCCGAGTGCCGAGTGTAGCGCGCCACCCGCGGAAGGTACTAATCCGCGCTCTCGCCGTTCAGGCTGTTTTCGCCGACGGCCGTGCGGATGACCTGACCCGTCTCGGGATCCCACTTCGCCGAGATCGAGTTGTCGCCCTCGTGGCCCATCAGCGTCGTGAACGCCTCCATCACGATCGTCGCCGTTCTCGTCGGCGCAGACGTTGCGGGTCGTGACGATGTCGGCACCGAACCGCTCGTCGACCGACTCGACGTACATGGTCCCGGTCAGCTCGTCGCCGACCTTGATCGGCCGGTGGAAGTGGAACTTCTGGTCCACCTGGACGATCTGCATGGTCTCCAGGCCGACGTCGACGTGCTGGAAGAAGTGGTTCTGGATCATCACCGCGAAGATCGAGGCGAACGTCGAGCGGCGCAATGAGCGCGTCGTGACCGAGTTCGGCGGCCGCGGCCTCGTCGACAGCTGGCCGGCGTCGGCCGACTTCACGGCCTTGGCGTACTGGCGGACCTGTTCGCGGCCCACCACGAACGTGTCGGGGTACTTCCAGACCATCCCCCGGATATCGGTCTTGAGAGCCATCGGTCACGCCAGCTTCGCGGTGGCGACGGCGCGGCCGAAGATCTTCTTTCCGCCCGAAGTGGCCGTCAGCGCGATGGTCACCGACTTGGTCTCGGGTTCAACAGATTTCACCCGTCCATTGAACACGATTTCGGCGCCCACGCCGTCGTTGGGCACGGGCACCACGGCGGTGAATCGCACGTTGTATTCGGTGACCGCCGCCGGGTCGCCGATCCAGGACGTGACGTAGCCGCCGCCCAGCCCCATGGTGAGCATGCCGTGGGCGATCGCGGTGTCCAGGCCGACCTGCTTGGCGATCTCGTCGTCCCAGTGGATGGGGTTCAGGTCGCCGGACACGCCGGCGTAATTCACCAGGTCGCCCCGGGTCAGTGGAATCACCTTCTCGGGAAGCTGGTCGCCCACCTTCACCGAATCGAACTCACGCAGTGCCATCGCTGAAACCCTCTTCTCCGTCTTCGCCAGAACGACCCGCCAGGGTCGTGTAGGTCTCCTGGACCACTTCGCCTTTGTCGTCGGTGACGATGTTCTTGGTCACGATGATGTCGGTGCCGTGCGCCTGCCGGACGGAGTCCACGTACACGTCGCAGTACAGCGTGTCGCCGGCATGGATCGGCTTGCGGAACTTCAGCACCTGGTCGACCTGCACGATCTGCATGTCGTTGATGCCGATGTTGGCGCTGGCGAAGAAGGCCGACTGCGCCTGGTAGCCGAACACCGAGATGAAGGTCAGCGGCGCCGAGAAGCGCGTCGTGGCCGAGTTCGGCGGCGGCGTCGTCGTCGTGGAGGGCGGGGTGCTCGTTCTTCACCGCGACGGCGTACTCGCGCAGCTTCTCCCGACCCACGACGTAGTGGTCGGGATGGCGGTAGTGCATCCCGACGATCTCCTCTGACAGCGCCACAGTGTTGGTCTGTGCGCGCGCTAGCGCGATTCCTTGTGCGCCTGGTGCTTGCCGCAGTTCGGGCAGAACTTCTTCATCTCGAGCCGGTCGGGATCGTTGCGGCGGTTCTTCTTGGTGATGTAGTTGCGGTGCTTGCACACCTCGCAGGCCAAGGTGATCTTGGGCCGTACGTCGGTACTGGAGGCCACTTCTTCGTCCTTCGTCTAACAGTTCTGTCGTCTTGTAGCGGTGGGGGGACTCGATCCCCCGACCTCACGATTATGAGTCGTGCGCTCTAACCAGCTGAGCTACACCGCCCCGATAGTCCGGGCCGGCGCACCGTCCCGTCCACCGAGCCCCCTAACGGAATCGAACCGTTGACCTTTTCCTTACCATGGAAACGCTCTACCGACTGAGCTAAGGGGGCCTGCACTTCTTCGATGCCCGCCAGCCGTGCCGTGGGCCTTAAAGAGGGTACATTCTCCCCGATACGCTCGCCAAACCCGTCGTCAGCCAACTGGTGATAGGACGGATCTGTGACTGAACCCGGCGCCCCACGTGTGGCCGTCTATCTCGATTTCGACAACATCGTCATCTCTCGCTACGACCAGATCCACGGTCGCAACTCGTTTCAGCGCGACCGGGCGGCCGGCTTCCACAAGCAACCCGGCCGCCTGACCGAGGCCACCGTCGACGTCAGCGCGATCATCGACTTCGCGTCGTCCTTCGGCACCCTGGTGCTGACGCGGGCCTACGCGGACTGGTCGGCCGACGTCAACGCCGAGTACCAGGGTCAGCTCGTCGGCCGGGCGGTCGACCTGGTCCAGCTGTTTCCCGCGGCGGCCTACGCCAAGAACGGCGCCGACATCCGCCTGGCGGTCGACGCGGTCGAGGACATGTTCCGGCTGCCCGACCTCACCCACGTCGTCATCGTCGCCGGCGACTCCGACTACATCCCGCTGGCCCAGCGCTGTAAGCGGCTCGGCCGCTACGTCGTCGGCATCGGGATCACGGGTTCGATCAGCCGGTCGCTGACCGCGGCGTGCGACGAGTTCGTCACGTACGACGCGCTGCCGGGTGTGCCGGTGGTCGAGCCGCCGAAACGCAAGCCCCGCAAGAGCACTTCGAAGGGCGCCGACCAGGAGCCGGAATCGCCCGACCCGCAGACCACCGCAACCGCGCTGCTGGAGCGGGCGCTGCGGATCGGCCACGAGAAGGACGACGCCGACTGGCTGCACAACTCCGCGGTCAAGGCGCAGATGAAGCGGATGGACCCGTCGTTTTCCGAGAAGTCGCTGGGTTTCAAGTCGTTCAGCGACTTCCTGCGCTCCCGCGCCGAGGTCGCCGAGCTGGACGAGAGCAGCACCACCCGAATGGTGCGGCTGCGTTCGCAGGGCAACGAAGCGACTGCATAGTCTTAGGGCATGACGGACCGCCTGTATTTCCGCCAGCTGCTCTCCGGCAGGGATTTCGCCGCCGGCGACATGATCGCCGAGCAGATGCGCAATTTCGCTTATCTCATCGGCGACCGCGAGACCGGCGATTGCGTCGTGGTCGATCCGGCGTATGCGGCAGGGGATCTCGTCGACGCGTTGGAGTCCGACGGTATGCACCTGTCGGGCGTGCTGGTCAGCCATCATCATCCCGACCACGTCGGCGGTTCGATGATGGGCTTCGAATTGAAGGGTCTTGCCGAGCTCCTCGAGCGCACCAGTGTGCCGGTGCACGTCAACAGCGCTGAGGCGGAATGGGTTTCACGTGTGACCGGCATCGCCCGCAGCGAGCTGACCGACCATGAGCACGGCGATGTGGTCAAGGTCGGCGATATCGATATCGAGCTTCTGCACACCCCCGGGCACACCCCGGGAAGTCAGTGCTTCCTTCTTGACGGCCGGCTCGTCGCAGGCGACACGCTGTTTCTCGAGGGTTGCGGCCGCACCGACTTTCCCGGCGGCGACGTCGACGAGATGTTCCGCAGCCTGCAGGCGCTGGCACAGCTGTCCGGCGATCCGACGGTCTTTCCCGGCCACTGGTATTCGATCGAACCGAACGCGGCGCTGTCGGAGGTCAAGCGCACCAACTACGTCTACCGCGCCAGCAATCTGGACCAGTGGCGCATGCTGATGGGCGGCTGAACAGGCGCGACCTGGAAGTATGCCTGACGTAAAACTCGTCGGGTTCCGCCGATCCTGCGTTATTCTCCGTCGCTAAGCGCCTGCACGGCGTGCGACTTGGAGGAATCGACTCGATGACGACACCGCCAACGCCTGCAGGCTGGTATCCAGACCCCGACGGCAGTGGCGGCCAACGGTTTTGGGACGGCAGCCGGTGGACCGAGCACCGGTATCCCGCCGCGCCAACACCGGCGCCGAGCGAGGAACGCGTCGGCGCCCACCGCAAGCCCGAGCCCGAACCGGCGCCCGAGCCAGAGCCAGAGCCGGATTCGTTCACGCAGAAAACCGAACCCGTGGGCCAGAGATTCGATCTCCCCCCGGCGACACCTGCGAATCGCAAGAGCGGACCCGGCTTGTGGTACGGCGTCGTATGCGCGGCCCTGCTGGCGGTGCTGGTGGCCCTGGCCGTCTACGGCTTCGTCATCAAGAAGGACCCGAAGGTACAGATCTCGTCACCCACCAGTACGACGACTGAAGCCGCACCCACTTCCACGGACAGTTCGCAGACGACGACCGAATCGGCGACCACGACGGCGGGGCCGACGGTGGTGGCGATGGGAGACGCCACCGACGGTCCCCTGTCATTCACCGTCCACGGCATCGAGATCGGATCGACGGTGGTCATGGCGGACGCGCCGGTGGAGAACAACGCGGATGGCGAGTTCATCATCGTGCGCATGACCGTGACGAACGTCGGCACCGACCCTGCGATGTTCCTCGGCATGTTCCAGACCCTCCACGCCGGGGGCGCCACCTACCCGGTGGACGACGAGGCGACGGCCTATCTCGAGGGCACGTTCGCCGACCTCGCTCCGGGCCAATCCGCCGACGTGTCCATCGCGTTCGACGTGCCGCCGGGAACTCCACCCGAAGCCATTGAGCTACACGCCGATCCGACCACCCCCGGCGCCGAGGTTCCACTGACGTAGCTCCGCCCGCGCCCGCTGGCACATACCGTCAGGTTTGCCGCAAACCTCGATTGTTACTTTCGTCTCTGCTTACTCAGCTTCCTGCGGGTTTTCCAGCAAATGACGCTGGCGATAATTTCGGCATGCGGTAGTGGCGGACAGACCGTGGTATACACCGGTGCGTGGAAAAGGTCGAACTCCGGTCACTGTCCGTGACCGATATCTCGGCTACCGGGTGGACGGCACTGGCTGCCTGGGTGGCGGTCATGGTGCTCATTGCGGCGCTGGTGTACGCGTGGCGCGCTTATCAACGGGCCAGGGCGCAGTCCGAAGAAGCTGCTGCAGCCGAACGTGGCGATGTTCATGGAGCCCGCGGCCAACGACTGGCATCTGGTCGAACTCGTGGTGCGGAACTTCGGTCAGACGCCGGCGTACGGCATCCGATTCGAGTGGGCCCATCCGCCGACCGTCGGCAAGTACGAGAACGTCTACGACGAGCGCTACGTCGACATCGTGCCGCTGAATCTCCCCGCGGAAATCCCGTACCTGGCTCCGTCGCAGGAGTGGCGGATCGTGTGGGATTCGGCGCTGGATCGCCGCGAGCTCGGCGAGACCATCGCGTCGCGTTTCGATGGCGCGGTCACCTACTCCGACCAACCGACGAACAAGCCGGGTTCCAAGCGCGCCGGCAAACAGTTCCGTTCGGCGGTCGTACTGGATTGGGCCACACTGCATCCCGTCGAGCGCCTGGAGCTGCTGACCACCCACGATCTGGCGCGACAGGAGAAGCAGAAGCTCGAACTGCTGCGCAATCTGCTGACGTACTACCAATACGCGACGCGCGAAAGCCGCGAAGAGGTGCTGCGTAGCGAGATCAACCGAGTTCGCAACGCCGCCGACAAGATGCGCGAGCGGCTCTCCTCCACCCATGTCGGTAGGCCCACACCCGCGCCCCCGGCGCGCACCGCCGCGCCCCGCGAGATTCCGCGCCCCGCGCCGCCGCCGGAAGTGCCGTTCGACGGGCTTCGGGATCTCTCCGAGGAAAACGGTGCGCACTACGACGACGACCACTACGACGACGAAGCCCACACCCAGGTGATCAACGGTGGCCCCCGCCACCGGCGCGATCTCAACTAAACCCGTCGCTCCCGCGCTTCCCTTTCGTAACGGGGTTACGTAACATCGATCTGATAGCTCGGTGCGCTCAAAGGAGAGGCGATGACCAGCACGGTTGGCTATGAATTCAACGATTCCGTCGCGACGATCACCATGGACGACGGCAAGGTCAATGTGCTCGGCCCGGACATGCAGGCCGCGATCAACGAGGCCCTTGACCGCGCCGAGAAGGACTCCGCGAAGGCGGTGGTGATCGCGGGCAACGAGCGTGTGTTCAGCGGCGGTTTCGACCTGGCGGTGTTCCAGTCCGGTGACGCGAAAGGCGGCGCTGAACATGTTGGCCGGTGGCTTCGAGCTGTCGGTGCGCTGCCTGACGTTCCCTGCGCCGGTGATCATGGCGGCGACCGGTTCGGCGATCGCGATGGGCTCGTTCCTGCTGCTGTCGGGCGACCATCGGGTGGGGCAGCCCAAGACCAAATGCCAGGCGATCGAGGTCGCCATCGGGATGACGATTCCGATCGCGGCGATCGAGATCATGCGGATGCGGTTGACCCCCGCCGCCTTCCAGCGCGGCGCCGCGCTGGCATCGATCTACGTCGGCGACGAGACGATCACCGCGGGCTGGCTGGATGCGATCGTCGAGAAGGACAACGTGCTCGCCAGCGCCCAGGAAGCCGCCGCCGAGGCGGCGAAGCTGCACACCGGCGCCCACGTGGCGACCAAGCTCAAGGCTCGCGAGTCCGCGTTGAAGGCGATCCGGGCCGGAATCGACGGACTGACAACGGAATTCAGCCTCGGCTAGGCAGCTGAAATGCCCAGGGCCAAGCAGCGCACGCCCGAACTTCGCGAGCACCTGCTGGCGGTCGCGATCGCGACGCTGGCCACCGAGGGCGTAGCGGGGTTCACGACGCGACGGGTTGCCGAGCGGGCGGGCACGTCGGTGCCCGCTGTCTACGAGCTGTTCGTCGACAAGGCCGGTCTGGTGCGGGCGATGTTCTTCGAGGGCTTCCGGCTGCTGGGCGCCGAGTTGGCCAAGGTGCCGGTGAGCGACGATCCGCTGGCCGACGTGGAACGGCTCGTGCCGGTGTTCCGGCTCTTCTGCCGGGCCTACCCTCGGCTGGCGCAGGTGATGTTCTCGCGGCCGTTCATGGACTTCGAGCCCGGACCGCAGGAGCTCGCGGCGGGAGAGTCGGTGCGAGAGGTGTTCATCGGGCGGATTCAGCGGTGCGTCGACGCCGGGCTGCTGTCGGGCGACGTCGCGGACATCGCGCACGTACTTCTCGCCTTGGCGCAGGGGTTGGCGGTGCAGGAGCTGGGTCGCTGGCTGGGCCCGTCCGCGCCGCTGGTGGAGCGACGATGGAAGCTGGGTGTGCGGTCGCTATTGGCGGGTTTCCGGGGTTAGCGGTCCCGGCCTTCGCGTTCCCCAGCCGTTCGCCTACCGATTCGCCTCACGCCGAACTTGGGGCAATTGCCCCATGTGGCTGCCCACGCCGTCGACAAATGATGGCGGCATGACTGCGACACCTGAAGCGGCCGCGACCGCCGCCAAGAATCTGCCCCTCCCCGAGGGCGACGAGGAACGCGTCGTCGGCTTCGGCGTGATGGGCCTGCCCTTCGCCAACGGGCACTATCTCGCCTTCCGCGACTTCCCCGAGACGTCCTTCTCCCCCGCCTATCTCTCGGTGTGGCACCGCACCCCGGACGGCGTATGGACCTTCTATGCGACGACGCCCGGCCCGCAGAGCTGTTCGCGCTACTTCAGCTCGGCCACCCCCGTCGACCCCGTCGTCTGCGGCATCACGTCACGCTGGGTCACGCCGTGGTCGCTCGCGATTTCCATTGACTCAGTGCTGGATTGGCGCGTGGACATCACGACGACGCCCGGCGACGAAACTGATGAGCGCCGTCGGATCGCGTGCTGCCCGCACGGATGTCGAGGAGCCGCAAAGTGCTGGCCACCATGGGACCCGTCGTCGGCCCGCTGTTGGGTATCGGCAGGATCAAGCTGACCGGCAACCTGCCCAACGGTCAGGAGTTCCGCATCGCACCGAAACACGTGTGGGCGGTCGCGGACTCGAGCGCCGTCGTGCGCGGCGAGGATCTCGGACCCACCGGAGCCCATGCCGTGCAGGGCAACCTGGCGGACTTCCAGCTGCCACAGCGCGGCATCTGCGTCGTCGCCCAGGGCCGTTTCGAGGCGTTCGACGTCTCCCGGCACCGCGACGCGGACCGTCTTGAGCTATCCAGCTGACCAGAGCGATGACTACGGCGCAGAATCGGCTCATGTCCTCCCGGCAGGCGCCGCCAGACCTTCCGAGCCGTGCGGAGGTGCTGGCGGCCCTGTCGGTGGCCATCGACCTCGGACTGGGACAGCCCGCCGAGCACATGCTGCGGTCCGCGCTGATCGCGACGCGGATGGCCGATCGGCTGGGGCTCGACGGCAACACAGCGCGATGGCATCTACTACGCGACGCTGATCATGTGGATCGGCTGTCACGCCGACTCCCACGAGTATGCGCGGTGGTTCGGCGACGACATCGCGGTGCGCCGCGGCTCGTACCTCGTCGATTGGTCCGGGCTGCCGTACCAGCGCTTCCTGCTGACCAACGTCGGCCGCGGCGAGTCGCTGTTGTCGCGGCTGAAGACCGCCGCAACGCTGTACGCCAATGCGCGAGGGCATATTTCGCAGCTCATCCACTCCCACTGCACGTCGGCGGCCCTGCTGGCCGAGCGGATCGGACTGTCCGACGATGTGCAGACGGCGTTGCGGTTCACGTTCGAACGCTTCGACGGCGGCGGCCTGCCAACCGGGGCATCCGGCGACAGCGATCCCCATCGAGATGCGGGTGGCCCAGCTCGCCGACATGGTCGAGGTGCATCAGCGCGAGTACGGGACCGAGGGTGCGGCCGCGATGGCCCGCAGCCGCCGGGGTGGGCAGTTCGATCCCGCGGTGGTCGACGCGTTCGTCGCCGACCCGTCCGGGGTGCTCGCGGTGCCGTCGGCCGGCGACGTGTGGGCGACCGCGCTGCAGCACGCACCGGACCGCGACACCCGCCTGGACGGACCGTCACTCGATGCGCTCCTGGTGGCGCTCGGCGATTTCGTCGACCTCAAATGCCCGTTCACCCTGGGGCATTCGCGGGCCGTTGCGCAGCTCGCCGCCGATGCCGCCGTCGCCGCCGGGTTCGACGACGACGCGGTCACAATGACGCGTAGGGCGGCATGCGTGCACGACATCGGTCGCATCGGGGTATCGAACCAGATATGGTCCAAGTCAGCCGGTTTGACGACGGCGGAGTTCGAGCGGATGCGGCTGCACCCATATCTGTCCGAGCGCATCCTGTCGCGGGTGCCCGGCCTGAAGGACGTCGCTGCCGTCGCCACCAATCATCACGAATGCCTCGACGGCTCCGGGTATCCACGGGGTCTGGCGGCGCGGCAGTTGACCATGCCCGACCGATTGTTGGCATGCGCGGTGAGCTATCAGAGCGCACTCGAACCAAGGCCCTACCGTGAGGCACTCGGGCCGGCCGGTGCGGCGCGTCGGTTGCGTGAACGCGTCCGCGGACGGGGAGCTCGACTCGGTGGCCGCCGACGCCGTGCTGTTCGCCTCTGGGCAGGCGCACGGACCGGCCGAAGGCGCGCCCACACGGGCTCACCGCGCGCGAGGTCGAGGTGCTTCGACTGGTGGCTCAGGGCAACAGCAACAAGGAGATCGCGGCCAAACTGGTGCTCAGCGAGAAGACCGTCCGCAACCACGTCGAGCGCACCTACACCAAGATCGGCGTCTCGAACCGGATCGGGGCGAGCATGTATGCCCTCGAGCACGGACTGGTCGCGCAAGAGTTGAGGCATTCGCCTCACGCGCCGGCGGGCCGCGACGGCGGAAGGTCTAAGCATGAACCGATATCTCGCCGTGGTGTACGGCGCACTTAGCTACACCCTGTTCCTCGTTGTCTTTCTGTACCTGATCGGCTTTGTCGGCGGCCTCGTGGTGCCGCGAAGTGTCGACAGCGCCGGCGCCGCTCCCGTGGGGTGGGCGGTGCTCATCGATGTTGCCTTGGTGACGCTGTTCGGCGTGCAGCACAGTGTCATGGCGCGCCCCGGGTTCAAGCAGTGGTGGACCCGCACCGTGCCGCAGCCCATCGAACGGAGCACGTACGTCCTCGCGTCGAGTCTCGTTCTGATCGTGATGTTTTGGCAGTGGCGCAAGCTACCCGCCGTCGTCTGGGATGTGACGTGGACGCCTGCGCGGCTTGGGTTGTGGGCACTGTTCTTCCTGGGCTGGGCGATCGTGCTGGCATCGACCTTCATGATCAATCACTTCGAACTGTTCGGGCTCAAGCAGGTGTTCGCGGCGTGGCGGGCAAGGCCGTCCGTCGAGACCGGCTTCCGGACGACGCTGCTCTACCGGGTCGTGCGCCACCCGCTGATGCTGGGCTTCATCATCGCCTTCTGGTCCACCCCGACCATGACCGCGGGTCACCTCCTGTTCGCCGCGGTGATGACGGGATACATCCTGCTCGCACTTCAGATCGAGGAGCACGACCTGATGGCGGCGCTGGGCACGCAGTACGCCGACTACCGGAAGCGAGTGCCCATGCTGATCCCGGGGCTACGCAAGCGCGACACTGACATCATGGTGGGGTGACGGACGTTCGAGGCCGGGTGTGGCGACACGGCAAGCCGCAAGACGACTTCGAGTTCTCGGCGATCTCGGACTACCTCGCCGAGGAGGACACGCTGGTCTGGTGCGACATCTACGACCCCAACCACGCGATTCTCAAGGACCTGGCGGATGAGCTCGAGCTCGACAGCTGGGCCGTCGAGGACGCTATCGCGGACGCGGAGCGCACCAAGGCAGTCGTCTACCGTTCGCACACCTTCTTCACCGTGTACAGCGTGGCGCTCAGGGATCCGCCGCCCGAGGACGACTCCGAGTCGAGTCTGGAGATCCACCGGATCTCGGGCTTCGTGCTGCCGCGCGGACTGATCACGGTGCGGTTGTCGCCGCACTTCGACATCGAATCCGTATCGCAGAGATTCGACGAACTCGGTGGACAGGAGTACGGCGTCGGCGCGCTGGTGCACGGGCTGCTCGACGTCGTCGTCGACCGTCACTTCGATGCGGTGCAGGCGCTCGACGACGGCATCGAGTCGGTCGAGGACGACCTGTTCGCCAACAGCGCGCCAAAAGGGCTACAGCGGAAGACGTTCCGGCTGCGCAAGGATCTGGTCGAGCTGCGACGGGTCGTGTTGCCGATGCGCGAGGTCGTCAACTCGATTCAGCACCGCAGGCTCGACGTCAAGACCTCACCCGAGCTCGATCCGTTGTACGCCGACCTGTACGACCACGTCCTGCGTGCGTCGGAGTGGACAGAATCGTTGCGGGACATGGTCACCACGGTGTTCGAAACCAACCTCTCGCTGCAGGATGCGCGGCTGAACACGGTGATGAAGAAGCTCACCGGCTGGGCGGCGATCATCGCGGTACCGACGGCGATCACCGGCTTCTACGGCCAGAACGTGACCTATCCCGGCATCGACACCGTGGGCGGATTCGTGACGAGCACGGCGATCATCGTGCTGATCGTGCTCGTCCTGTACTGGATGTTCAAACGTCGGGACTGGCTGTAATCAGCCGGCTCGAAGCAGTTCGTACGCGCGCTGGTGGTCGTCGTCGGCGTTGAGGGTCAGCACGCCGACGACGTCGCCGTCGGCCTCGTACCAGACCGTGAACCCGTTCGTGATTGTCGACCAGTCGGCAGGTTTCATAGCTGCCCCAGCCGCGGTACTTCAGGACTGAATCGCCGATGGTGCAAGAGAATCCGGGCACCTGATCCCATGCGGCGGAGAAGCCGGCAGCGGTGAGTCCGGCGACGAGTCCCTCCTGTGCGGCGTCACGCCAGTGCTCGGCCGGGATCCGGCGCCCCGCGGTGACGTTATGGGCAAGTGCGACGTCGCCCGCGGCGTAGACGTTGCGCGCCGAGGCGTGCATGTGCTCGTCGACGACGATGCGCCCGTCGCGAGTCTCGAGCCCGGCCGCTTCGGCCAACCTGATGTCGGGCCGCACACCCGTCGCCGACACGACGAGATCCGCCCGGACCGCCGTGCCGTCGGTGAGCACCACACGCGAGTCACCGATCTCGGCCACAGTGGTCTCACCGACGAAGCCGCACGCCGTTGTCGGAGAGGATCTTCACGACGCGCTCACCGGCCTCGAGTCCGAAACGTCGCTGCAGGGGAACGGCTTCCGCGGCCATCAAGGCGGTTTCCACACCGAGGGCAGCGAGGCAGGCCGCGGCCTCGCATCCGATCAGCCCGCCACCGATGACGACCGCTGACTCCGCGTAGTGGGCGGCCATCCTCAGCGCCACCGCGTCGGAGTACGAACGCAGGGTCATCGCGGCCTCGGCGCCCGGGATGTCCAGCTTGACCGGTGTCGCGCCCGACGCGACGACGAGATGCCAGTAGGGGTAGCGCTGTCCACCCGCGGTGACCACCTCTTGGCCGACGGTATCGATGCGCTCGACGGTGATGCCGCGGATGAGGTCGACGTGGTGGTGGGCGAACCAGCCGGCGCTGTGCAGATCGCGTTTGTCCTCACGACCACGCAGATAGCCCTTGCTCAGCGGTGGCTTCGCGTACGGCAACGCGGGGTCGACGGTCAGGATGCGCACCGGAATATCGGGGTGCTTGCTGCGGAATGTTTCCGCCGCACTCAGCCCCGCGGGACCGCTGCCGATGGCGATGAAACCTGGTGCCGCCATATTTCCTGGATACCCCTTCGTTGGGGTCCCCACGTGCTTGGTCAGGCTTTTGTCACTTTTGCTGATCGGTCACACTCCACACCAGACAGCAGGGGTGACCGGCGGGGTCGAGGTAGAAGGCGGCATAGCAGGCGGCATAGCAGGTGGCCAGCTGTCGCGGGGGCCGGCAGGCTCGATGACGGTGGACCGCAGCCTTCCGATCATGCACTCAGGGTTGCCGTTATCGCGCCCCGGCAAACTGGGCGCAGGCCTGCGCCTAACCGCCGCAGTTGTGCGTTGCGGTCTTCGACGCCGCCACCCGCGCCGCGGATTCGTTGACGCGATCCATGCTCAGCTGACCCGAATTGACCGCTTGCTCAAGCGAATCCAAGACTGCAGGCACTTCGTCGGTGGTGATCCACAGCGCGACGTCGGCACCGGCCTGCAGCGAGCGGAGCACGGCCTCGGGGACGTTGTAGCGCTCGTTGATCGCGGCCATGCTGGAAAGATCGTCGGTGTACACCAGCCCGGTGAACGGCGGGCCGCCGTATTCGCCGGACCGCAACAGGTCGTATGCCGGCTTGGACAGGCTGGCCGGGTCGGTGCCCGTCAGCCCCGGCACCTGGAGGTGCCCGAGCATCACCGCGACCGGTTGCTGGGTGGTCAACGTCCGGTACGGGATCAGGTCGTCGGTCTGCAGCTGCTCGATCGGCGGGGTGCTCACGCCGCCGGTGTGCGAATCGCCCGAGCCGTGCCCATGGCCGGGGAAGTGCTTGAGCACCGGCAATACTCCGGCGTCACGCAGTCCTCGGGCGTACTCGCCGGCGAAGGCGGTCACGGTCTCCGGATTCGAGCCGAACGACCGATCGCCGATGACGGTGTCGTCGGGGGCGTCGGTCACGTCCACCACGGGCGCGAAATCGACCGTGATCCCAAGCTCTTTCATCGCGAGGCCACGCTGGAGCGCGATGTTGTAGACCTCTTCGGGCGAGCTGGTGGCAGCCAGGGTGCGCGGGGGCGGTTGCGACCCGATGATGCTCGACAGGCGTTGTACCCGGCCGCCTTCCTCGTCGGTGCTGACCGCCAGCGGCAGGGGGCCGGAGGACGCCGCGATCTCGGCCAGGGAGCCGTCTTGCAGCATCGAGAGGTCGGTCCAACTTCCGATCATGATGCCGCCGACGTGCTGCTCGGTGGCGACGGCGCGCGCATCCTCGGCGCCCGTCACCCCGACCATCAGCAGCTGCGCGAGCTTGTCGCGGGTGGACAAGGTGTTGACCAGGGCCTCGGCGTCGCTGCACGACGGCGCAGGGGGTGCGCTCGAAGGTGAGCTCGGCGCTGAGGCCTCAGTTGAGGGCGCGGTCGTCGGCCCGGACAGCCTGGGCTTCACGACCAACACCACGGCGAGGGCGAGCAGGGCCACGGCGAGCACGGCGAACGCGATGGGCATCCACCGCGACGTCCGCATCCGCTGCTTGACGTCGCGCAGGAACGGCATGGCAACGAAGTTACCAAGCATGGAAGTTTCGACGCCCACGCATGATCGCAATGTGCGAATATCGGCGCATGACCTCCCCGGACGACCCCGAGGAACGGATCCGGCAGCTCGAGCAGTCGGCCGCGTCGTACGGGGCGGTCGAGCTGGGCGCCCCGCACGCCCCCGAAGGGGTCAATCCCCCGTCGCCGCTGCCCCCGCCGGTCTACGGGCCACCTCCGCAGTACGGGGGTACACCGTCCTACGGCGACCCCTACCAGCCGCCGTTCGGGACGCAATACACCCCGGTCCAGAAGAAGGGTGTCCCGGTCGGCTTGATCGTCGGGCTGATTGCGGTCGTCCTGATCGTCATCTTCGGCGGGGTAGCGGCGTTTGTGTGGAATGTGGCGTCGACGGTCGAGGGAGTGGCCGGCGGCGGATCGGTCGACCGGCCGGGTGGCGGCTCGACCTACACCCCGCCGTCGATCGTGATTCCGAGCATCGCCATCCCGGAGATTCCCGGCTTGCCCGGCGGCTCGGAAGAGACCCCGACGCCCGGGGGTCAATTCAGCGTCTCGGGCATCGACGAGGTCAAGACGGTTCCCTGCAACGAGAGCAACATCAGCGTCAGCGGCGTCAACAACACGGTGACGCTGACCGGACATTGCGTGAGCCTCAGCGTGTCCGGCGTCAACAACAACATCACCATCGACAGCGCCGACACGATCGGAGCATCGGGCTTCGACAACAAGATCGTCTATCGCTCGGGCGATCCCACGGTCGACGCCAGTGGATCGAACACGGTCTCGCGAGGCTGACCGCGGCGGGCTGTCCGGACACAGTCACCGAGTTTCCAAGCTACGCGGCTAGGGTCGGGTTGTAGGAGAGGAAACGACGTGAGTGAGCAGACCTCGACACCGAAACTGACCGGCCAGTTCTCCAAGGCACTCGTGTACGCCGAGCTGAAGCATCACAACCAGGTTCGCAAGGGTGGTGACATCCCCTACCTCGGGCACCTGCTGAGCGTTGCGGGGTTGGTGATCAACGACGGCGGTTCTGAAGATCAGGCCATCGCGGCGCTGCTGCACGACTGCGTTGAGGACGCAGGCGGACCGCCGACGCTGGACGAGATCCGGAAGAACTTCGGCGAGGATGTCGCACGCATCGTCCGCGAATGCAGCGACACCGACGAGAAGCCCAAGCCGCCATGGCGCGAACGCAAGAGCGCCTACGTGAATCACCTTGCGGAGGTGAGCCAGGACACCTTGCTGGTGTCGGTAGCCGACAAGCTCGACAACGCACGGTCGATGCTGCGGGATTACCACGAACACGGCCCCACCCTGTGGGAGCGCTTCACCGTCAAGAACTCCAACGATCATTTCTGGTACTACGACGGCCTTCTCAAGGCGTACCGGAAGCGGGGCCTGGACAGCTGGATGGTCGACGAGCTCGACCGAGTCGTCAACGAGCTGAAGCGCCTGGTCGAGGGCGGCGACCGGGTTGTCCTGGTCTGACAATCGGCCTATCCACAGCCTCGACGCTTCCGCCGACGGCTCCACCGTCGCAGTCATAGGATGCAGTGATGGCCATGCTGGAGGATCTTGAGGCGCGCGTTGCGGCCCTGGAAGCCTCGCAGGCTGACTACCGCGCGGTGTTGTCGGCCGTCAACGCGCTGGGAGCAAATCAGCGAGAGCATTCGCTGCGGTTGACAGCGGTCGAGTCTGGGCTCGCTGACCTCCGACAGGAGACAAGAGCCGGCTTTCGGACAGTCGAAGAGCACATCGCCGAACTCAAAGATCTGATCGTCGGGCGCAACAACGGCACCTGACGACGTCCGCGGCCTCCTATGGTGGAGCGTGATGGCACTGCACCTGCACCGTGCTGAACGCACCGATCTGCTTGCCGACGGCCTCGGTGCCCTGCTATCGGTCCCCCTGCCCGATCCCTTCGCCGAGGAAGTCGTCATCGTCGGAGCCAAGGGTGTCGAGCGATGGCTCAGTCAGCGGCTGTCGCACGTTCTCGGGCGCGGAAAGGGCGCCGACGGGGTGTGCGCCGGCATCTCGTTCCGCAGCCCACGCTCACTGATCGTCGAGATCAGCGGTACCGGCTCTGCCCGAATCACCGGCTCGGCCGGTGGTGATGATCCGTGGTCACCCGACGCGATGGTGTGGCCGCTGCTGGCCGTCGTCGACGACAGCTGCGACCAGGACTGGTGCACGACGCTGGCGACCCACCTGGGCCACTTCGAATCGGGCGACGAGCGCGAACTGCGGCAGGGTCGCCGCTACGCCGTCGCGCGACGTCTCGCCGGACTCTTCGCGTCCTACGCGCGCCAACGGCCACAGCTACTCATCGACTGGGAGAACGGCACCGACGGCGGGATCGACTCCGATCTGTTGTGGCAGCCACCGCTGTGGCGCGCCCTGCTGACCCGCATCGACGCCGATCCGCCGCACATCCGCCACACTAAAACCGTTGCGGCACTGAAGAAGTCACCCACCGAGCTACCCGAGCGCATCTCGCTGTTCGGCCACACCCGGCTGCCGAGCACCGAGATCGAACTGCTCGACGCGCTTTCGACCCATCACGACCTGCACCTGTGGCTGCCGCACCCAAGCGACGACCTGTGGACGTCCCTGTCCACAGGAACGGGACCCATCCCCCGGCGCGAGGACACCAGCCACCGACAGGTCCACCATCCGCTGTTGGCGACGCTCGGCCGCGACCTTCGCGAACTGCAGCGCGGCCTGCCCGCCGACAGGCAGACCGACGAATACCTCACCCGACCGGCCGGCGGCGACGCCCATCTGCTCGGATGGCTGCAATCCGACATCACCGCCAACGCCGTCCGCCCGCAGGGCCGCACCCTGGCGGACGACGACCGTTCGGTGCAGGTGCACAGCTGCCACGGCCCCGCCCGCCAGATCGACGTCCTGCGCGAAGTGCTCCTCGGCCTGCTCGCCGACGACCCCACCCTCGAACCACGCGACATCCTCGTCATGTGCCCGGACATCGAAACCTACGCGCCGCTGATCGTCGCCGGATTCGGCCTCGGCGACGTCGTGGACGGCGCACATCCGGCGCATCGGCTCCGGGTGAAGCTCGCCGATCGCGCGCTCACACAAACCAATCCGCTGCTCGGCGTGGCGTCACAACTGCTCACCCTGGCCGGTGGACGCGCCACCGCCAGCGAGGTCCTCAACCTCGCCGAGGCCGGCCCCGTACGGACCCGCTTCAGCGTTCAGCGACGACGATCTGGACGCCATCGCCGACTGGGTCCGCGAAGCAAACATCCGCTGGGGCTTCGACCGGGCGCACCGACACCCGTACGGCGTCGACTTCCTGCAGAACACCTGGCGTTTCGGCATCGACCGCGTCCTGGCGGGCGTGGCGATGTCCGACGACTCGCATGCCTGGCTCGACACCACGCTGCCGCTCGACGACGTCGGCAGTAACCGCATCGAGCTGGCCGGCCGACTGGCCGAGTATGTCGAGCGCCTCCAGACATGCGTCGAATCGCTCTCTGGCGCAAGGCCACTGCGCGACTGGCTCACCGCGCTGTCCACGGGCATCGCCTCGTTGACCGCGGTGCCCGACGCCGATCTGTGGCAGACCAGCCAGGTCGAACGCGAGTTCAACGATGTGCTCGCGACGGCCGGCTCGCACGCCGACACCCTGATGCGGTTGCCCGATGTCAAGGCGCTGCTCGACCGTCACCTCGCCGGCCGGCCGACGCGTGCGAACTTCCGCACCGGCACGCTGACGGTGTGCACGATGGTGCCGATGCGCTCCGTTCCGCATCGGGTGGTGTGCCTGATCGGGTTGGACGACGGGGTGTTCCCCCGGCTCGGAGTGGTCGACGGCGACGACGTGCTGGCGCGCGATCCGATGACCGGTGAGCGCGACATCCGTTCGGAGGACCGGCAATTGTTGCTCGACGCCATCGGGGCGGCGACCGAGAAGCTCGTCATCACCTACACCGGCGCCAACGAGTACTCCGGGCAGCGCAAACCGCCCGCGGTGCCGCTCGTCGAACTGCTCGACACCCTCGACGTCACCACGCCGACGAAAGTCCGCGATCGGGTTCTCGTCGAACATCCGTTGCAGCCGTTCGATGTTCGCAACGTGACGCCCGGCGCTCTCGGCATGCCGGCAGGCCAGCCGTTCACGTTCGACCCGACGGCGTTGACCGCCGCGCAGGTTGCGGCTGGTCATCGTGAGGAGCGTCCGCGGCTCATCGGTCGACCGCTGCCGCCACCCCCACCGGAGGACATCGCCCTCGACGACCTGATCGGCTTCTTCAAAGATCCGGTCAAGGGATTCTTCCGCGCGCTGGACTACACGCTGCCGTGGGATGTCGAGGCCGTCGAGGATGCGATGCCCGTCGAGATCGACGCGCTGCAGGAGTGGAAGGTCGGCGACCGGATGCTCGACGACATGCTGCGCGGCATGACGCCCGAAGATGCCAGGGCGGCGGAATGGCGTCGCGGCTCACTGCCGCCGGGCAAGCTCGGGTGGCGCACGGCGACGGACATCTGCGTGCAGGCCGACGCGCTCGCCTCCGCGGCCAAACGGCACCGCACGCAGGAACCGCACGCCTACGACGTCGACATCGACGTGGGCGTCGGCGGCGATCAAGCCGACGTGTCACGGGCACCATCCCCCGGCTGTACGGTGACCGGCTGGTCGCAGTCACCTACTCGAAGCTGGACGGCCGGCATCTGCTGGAATCGTGGATTCGCCTGGTGGCGTTGACAGCTCAGTATCCGGGGCGGGAATGGACGGCGGTGTGCATCGGGCGGCCCAAACGGGCAGGCCCGACCCAGGGAGCGCCTGCTCGGTCCACCGGACTGCGCCATCGACGTGCTGCGTGATCTGGTTGCCATGTACGACGCGGGACGCCGCCAACCGATTCCGTTGCCGGTCAAGACGTCCTATGCGTGGGCGGAGACCGATCATCACCGCGGTGCGCCGATACGCGAAGCGGGTTGGCGCTGGAAGACCGGTAAGTACCCCGGCGAGGACGCCGAGCCCGCCCACGTCAAGGTGTGGGGCCCGGGGTTGCCGCTCGAGGATCTGGTGGCCGCCGGGCTGCCCGACTACTCGACGCGGCTGTGGCTGCCGATGCTGTCGGCCGAGAGGGACCCCGACTGATGGACATGGTGCCGTTCGACCTGCTCGGCCCGCTGCCTGCGCCACGGTCCACCACCGTGCTGGAGGCCAGTGCCGGCACGGGCAAGACGTTCGCGCTCGCGGGCCTGGTCACCCGCTACGTCGCCGAGGGCGTCGCGACGCTCGATCAGATGCTGCTCATCACGTTCGGCCGCGCGGCCAGCCAGGAACTGCGAGAACGGGTGCGCTCCCAGATCCTCGACGCGCTGCTGGCGTTCGACGATCCCACGACCGTCGGCGACAACCAGGTGGTCAGGCATCTGCTCGACGGCACGCCCGACGAGTTGGCCGAACGCCGGCTGCGGCTGCGCGACGCACTGGCCGGCTTCGACGCCGCGACCATCGCCACCACGCACCAGTTCTGCCAGCTGGTGCTGAAATCACTTGGGGTGGCCGGAGATACCGATGCCGGAGTGCAACTGGTCGAAAGCCTCGACGACGTCGTCACCGAGATCGTCGACGACCTGTACCTGGCCCACTTCGGCCAGCAGAAGGATGACCCTGAGCTCACCCGCGGGCAGGCTCTCGACCTCGCGAGGGAGGTCGTCAACAACCCGCACACCGAGCTGCGTCCGCTGAACCCGCCGTCGGGTTTCGAGCCGGCGGTGCGGGTCGACTTCGCGAAGGCCGTATGCGAGGAGCTGGAGAAGCGCAAGCGAAGGCTCGGCATCCTGCACTACGACGACCTGCTATCCCGGCTGGCAAATGCCTTGGAGGCCGACGATTCACCGGCACGGGCCCGCATGCAGCGCCGCTGGTCGATCGTCATGGTCGACGAGTTCCAGGACACCGATCCGGTGCAGTGGCAGGTGATCGACCGGGCGTTCTCCGGCCATTGCACCGTGATCCTGATCGGCGACCCGAAGCAGGCGATCTATGCGTTCCGCGGCGGCGACATCATCACGTATCTGCACGCCGCAGAGACCGCGGGCGAGCGTCAGACCCTCGGCACCAACTGGCGCAGCGACGCCCCGCTCGTCGACAGTCTCCAGGCGGTGATGCGCGACGCACAGCTCGGCGACCCCAGGATCGTCGTGCGGGAGGTGGCGGCCAAGCACAAGGAGCACCGGCTCAAGGGGGCCCCACACAACGAGCCGTTTCGGCTGCGCGTGGTGTCGCGAGAGACGTTGCGCACCAAGTCGGATCGGGTGATCACGATGGACAGGCTGCGTGCCCATATCAGTGGGGACTTGGCATCCGATATCGCCGCGCTGCTGTCGAGCGGCGCGACGTTCTCCGACGAGCCGCTGCGGCCGGGTGACATCGCGGTGATCGTCGAGACGCATCGAGACGGCCGGGTCTGCTTCGACGCGCTGGCGGCCGCGGGTATCCCCGCTGTCTACACCGGCGACTCCGACGTCTTCGGCTCACAAGCGGCCGACGACTGGCTGTGCCTGCTCGAGGCATTCGATCAACCGCACCGCTCCGGCCTGGTGCGGGCGGCGGCCACCACCATGTTCTTCGGCGAGACCACCGAAACCCTTGCCGCCCAGGGTGACGCGCTGACCGACCGGATTGCCGACCTCCTGCGCGAGTGGGCCGACCACGCACGTGACCGCGGCGTCGCGGCCGTTTTCGAGGCGGCGCAGCTTCGCGGCATGGGCACCCGGGTGCTGTCGTGGATCGACGGCGAGCGCCACATGACCGACATGGCGCACCTGACGCAGGTGTTGCACGACACCGCACACCGCGAGCACTTCAGCCTGCCCGCCTTGCGTGACTGGCTGCGGACGCAGCGCGAAGAGCGAAGCGGCGCAACCGAACGCAACAGGCGACTGGACAGTGACGCGGCGGCGGTGCAGATCATGACGGTGTGGGTGAGCAAGGGCCTGCAGTATCCGGTGGTGTATCTGCCGTTCGCGTTCAACCGCAACATCCAGACCCGCGACGTCGTGCTGTTCCATGACGGCGATACCCGCTGCCTGCACATCGGCGGGGAGCTCAGCCCGGACTACGCCGCCGTCCAGCAGCGGGGCCGATGCGAGGCCGCCAGCGACGACGTCCGGTTGACCTATGTCGCGCTGACCCGCGCGCAGTCACAGGTGGTCGCCTGGTGGGCGCCGTCGTGGGACGAACCCAACGGCGGCCTGTCGCGGCTGCTGCGTGGGCGTCAACCCGGCGATCCGGTGGTGCCCGACCGGTGCGACCCGGCCAAGGTCGACGACGCCGACGCGATGGCCACCCTGCGGGCGTGGGAGAACATCGGCGGACCCGTCCTCGAGGAGTCGGTCATCGCCCCGCCCACCGAGGTCGAATTGCCCCCCACACCATCGGGTCTCGACGTCCGGCACTTCCACCGGCGGATCGACGCGTCGTGGCGGCGCACGTCGTATTCGGGACTGATCCGCGCGGCCGACTCGGCAGGGGTGAGCAGTGAGCCGGAGGTCATCGAACTCGACGACGAGGTCGGTGACATACCTGTCCACCAGCCGGCCGATGCCGGATCGGCGGTGGCGTCCCCGATGGCCGACCTGCCGACCGGCGCGAAGTTCGGCACGCTGGTGCACGCGGTACTCGAAACCGCCGATCCGTTCGCCGTCGACCTGTCGGCCGAGTTGGAGTCGCAGATCCGGGAGCACTCGGTGTGGTGGCCCGTCGACGCGACACCCGAGGATCTGGCGGCAGCGATGGTGCCCCTGCACGACACCCCGCTGGGTCCGTTGGCGCCCGACGTGACGTTGCGACAGATCGGTCTTCGAGACCGGCTGCGCGAAATGGAGTTCGAGTTTCCGCTGGCCGGAGGCGACGTGCGCGCGGGCGCCCCGTCGATCACGCTCGCCGACGTCGGGCGCCTGCTTGCAGAACACCTGCCCACCGACGATCCGCTGGCGTCGTACGCCGACCGGCTGTCGGGAGGCGCATTGGGTGCGCAGTCGCTGAAGGGATATCTGACCGGCTCGCTGGATGTGGTGTTGCGCGTCGACGGTCGGTACCTGGTGGTCGACTACAAGACGAACTGGCTGGGTGAGCCGGGGCGTCCGCTGACCGCGGCGGAGTACGGCCAGCCACGGCTGGTCGAGGCGATGCTGCATTCGGACTATCCGCTGCAGGCGCTGCTGTACTGCGTTGTGCTGCATCGGTTCCTGCGCTGGCGACAACCGGGCTACTCACCCGAGCAGCATCTCGGTGGCGTGCTCTACCTGTTTGTGCGGGGAATGTGTGGGGAGCAGACGCCGGTCGTCGACGGGCATCCGGCGGGCGTGTTCAGCTGGCGGCCGCCCGCCGCGCTCATCGTGGCGATGTCGGACCTGCTCGACTCGGGGGCGTTGGCCGCATGAGTGTCGAGGCGTTCTCGGAGTTGTTCGAGCCCGCGGATGTCCATGTCGCACGGCGACTCACCGCGATGGCGAACGACACCGACGAATCGGTGGCATTGGCGATCGCGATCGTGGTGCGTGCGCTGCGCGGCGGATCGGTCTGCGTGGACCTTCGATCGGTCGCCGAACAACTCGAAATGCCGCGACCTCCCATGGCCTTCGCCGGACAGCTGGCTGGCGGCCGTGCGGGCGAGCCCACTCGTCACCGACACGCCGGTGCTGCGTCTGTTCGACGATCTGCTGTACCTGGATCGCTACTGGCTCGAAGAGCAGCAGGTGTGCGAGGACGTGATGACGCTGCTGTCCTGCACGCTGCCCGGCACGGTGCCGAGCCTCGAGCGGCTGTTCCCCGAGGGGTGGGAGGAGCAGCGCGCGGCGGCGAAAGTTGCATTGACACAGTCGCTTACGGTGCTGACCGGCGGGCCGGGCACGGGTAAGACGACGACGGTCGCGCGACTGTTGGCACTGCTGGCCGAACAGGCGTCGGCGTCGGGTCGGCCGCCGCTGCGTATCGCGTTGGCGGCACCGACGGGTAAGGCGGCGGCCCGACTGCTGGAGGCGGTCCAGTTGGAGGTCGACAAGCTCGACGCCGTCGACCGCGCTCGGCTGCCGGAGTTGAAGGCGTCGACGCTGCACCGGCTGTTGCGCTCGCGGCCGGACAACTCGTCGCGGTTTCGCCATCACCGCGAGAACCGACTGCCCCACGACGTGATCGTGGTCGACGAGACGTCGATGGTGTCGCTGACGATGATGGCGCGGCTGCTCGAAGCGCTGCGCCCCGACAGTCGGCTGCTGCTGGTCGGCGACCCCGACCAGTTGGCGTCGGTCGAGGCGGGTGCGGTGCTCGCGGACCTCGTCGACGGCCTGGGCGCCGCGCGGATCGCCGAGCTGAAGACGTCGCACCGGTTCGGCGAGTCGATCGGCGCACTCGCCGCCGCGATCCGCGCCGGCGACGTCGACGAGCGTGGTGGCGTCGCTGCGGGCGGGCGGGGACCACATCGAGTGGCTCGAGACCGATGACCCCGCCCCGCATCTGCGCAAAGTGGCTGCTCCCCCATGCGTTGCGGCTACGCGAGGCGGCGATTCTCGGCGACGTGAGCGCGGCGTTGTCGACGTTGGACGAACACCGGCTGTTGTGCGCGCACCGGCGCGGACCGTACGGCGTGCGGTTCTGGAACCACCAGGTCGAGCGGTGGCTGACCGACGCGACCGGTGAGCCGCTGTGGACGCAGTGGTACGCGGGCAGGCCGGTGCTGGTGACCGCGAACGACTACGGGCTGGGCCTGTACAACGGCGATACCGGCGTGACGGTGGTGCGCGGCGACGGGCTGCGCGCTGCGGTGGCTCGCGGGCGCGGAACCCGTCGAGTTCGCGACCGGGCGGCTTTCCGAGGTCGACACCATGCACGCGATGACGATCCACAAGTCGCAGGGCAGCCAGGCCGACGAGGTGACGGTGCTGCTGCCGCCCGAGGATTCGCGGCTGCTTGACCCGCGAGCTGTTCTACACCGCGGTGACGCGGGCCAAGGAGAAGATCCGCGTCATCGGGACCGAGGCGTCGGTGCGCGCGGCCGTTGCGCGGCGCGCGGTCCGGGCGTCCGGACTGGCGCAGCGACTTCGTGCCTGACGGGTGATTTCGGTGTTCGCAGTCGCGCCAAGCGCGACCAACGACACCGAAATCGCGCCTAGACGTCGGCGACGAGCTCGAACACCGGAATCACGCGATCGGTGCGCTTCTCGTACTCGGCGAACCCCGGGGCGCGCTCGACGATGACCTGGTAGATGCGGTCGCGGTCCTCCCGGGTCAGTTCACGGGCGACGACGGGGCGTTTCGGATGCGAACCGATCTCGACCTGGACGTGCGAGTGGGCGCGGAGGTTGAACACCCAGGCAGGACTCTCCTCGCGGCCCGCCGCGGAACCGACGACGTAGATCTTGTCGTCGATGTCGAAGTAGGCCACGAGGTTGACCCGCTCTGCGCCGGTCTTGGCGCCGGAGGACGTCAGTATCAGCAGCGGAAACCCCTCGAACTGGCCGCCGACCTTTCCGCCGTTGCGGCGGAACTCCTCGATGTTGCGCTCGTTGAATTCGCGTTCTTCGGCCATGGGGTCATCGGACATGCCTCCATCGTTTCACTTACACAGATCAGGCGAGCCGAAACGCGTAGCGTGAGGCGGTGGCCCAGATCGACCGCACCCGCATCATCACCGCTGCCCCGCAGCAAGTCTGGGACGTCCTCGCAGACTTCGGCGCACTCAGCACATGGGTCGACAGCGTCGACCACTCGAGCATCCTGGTCCACGGAGCCGACGGCGATCCCCTCGGCACGCAGCGGCGAGTTCAAATGGGACGCAACACGCTCGTCGAGCGCATCGTCGAGTTCGACCCGCCGCACGCGCTCGCCTACGACATCGAGGGTCTGCCCAAAAGGCTGCGCAAGGTCACCAACCGCTGGACGCCTGCGACCGCAGGGTCAATCGACGGTCGTGACCCTGACCACCACCATCGAAATCGGCTCCGGCCGCATCCGACAGCTCGCCGAACGCGTCGTGTGTCGCGTCATCACCCGGCAGTCCGACGGCCTGCTCGCCGGACTCGCACAGCGATTGGAGAACTCTCGTGTCTGAGCGGCCCGACATCGTCATCCTGATGACCGACGAAGAACGGGCGATACCCCCGTACGAGGCACCCGAGGTCCTGGCGTGGCGGGATCGCACGCTGACCGGCCGCAAGTGGTTCGACGACCACGGGGTCAGCTTCGGCCGCCACTACACCGGATCACTGGCGTGCGTGCCCAGTCGCCCGACGATTTTCACCGGGCAGTATCCCGATCTGCACGGCGTCACGCAGACCGACGGCATCGGCAAGGTGTTCAACGACTCCCGCATGCGCTGGCTGCGCAAGGGCGAGGTGCCCACGCTCGGCAATTGGCTCCGCGCGGCCGGATACGACACCCATTACGACGGCAAGTGGCACATCTCGCACGCGGATCTGACCGATCCCGCCACCGGAGCTCCGCTGGCCACCAACGACGCCGACGGCGTGATCGACCCGGCGGCGGTGCAGCGCTACCTCGACGCCGATCCGCTTGCGCCGTATGGGTTCTCGGGCTGGGTCGGACCCGAGCCGCACGGTGCGCTGCTGGCCAACGCGGGAATCCGGCGCGACCCGTTGATCGCCGACCGGGTCATCGCCTGGCTCAACGATCGTTACGCCCGCAGACGCGCAGGCGACGCGGACGCGCTGCGCCCGTTCCTGCTGGTGGCCAGCTTCGTGAACCCGCACGACATCGTGCTGTTCCCGGCATGGGTGCGCAGAAACCCGGTGCACCCGTCGCCGCTGGACCCGCCGAGCGTGCCTGCCGCACCCACCGCGGAGGAGGACCTCTCGACGAAGCCGGCCGCCCAGATCGCATTCCGCGAGGCGTACTACTCCGGCTACGGGCTGGCCATCGCGGTCGAAGGGACGTACCACGGCAAGGCCCAGCAATACCGCGACCTGTACTACCGGCTGCACGCCGAGGTCGACGCACCCATCGACCGGGTGCGCCGCGCAGTGACCGAGGGCGGTTCGCGACGACGCCGTGCTCGTGCGCACCTCCGACCACGGCGATCTGCTCGGTGCGCACGGCGGCCTGCACCAGAAGTGGTTCAACCTGTACGACGAGGCCACCCGCGTTCCGTTCGTCGTGGCGCGCACCGGTGCGGGCGCGACATCGGCACGCACAGTCTCGGCGCCGACCTCGCATGTCGATCTTGTTCCGACGCTGCTCGGCGCGGCGGGCGTCGACGTGGCGGCGGTGGCGGCGACGCTCCGGGAGTCGTTCTCCGAGGTACACGAACTGCCCGGTCGCGACCTGATGCCGGTGGTCGACGGCGCCCCGGCCGACGACACGCGCGCCGTGTACCTCATGACGCGGGACAACATGCTGGAGGGCGATTCCGGCGCCTCGGGTCTGGCGCGCCGACTGAAGATGACCGTGAATCCTCCTATGCCGCTACGCATTCAAGTGCCCGCGCACGTCGGATCGAATTTCGAGGGGCTGGTCCTTCGCGTCGACGAGGCGGACGGCGGCGACGGGCAGCTGTGGAAGCTGGTGCGCACGTTCGACGATCCGGCGACCTGGACGGAGCCCGGAGTCCGTCACCTCGCGGCCAACGGTCTGGGCGGCGAGGCGTATCGGACATCGCCGGTGGACGACCAGTGGGAGCTGTACGACCTGACCGACGACCCGACGGAAGCCGACAACCGCTGGAGCGACCCGGGGCTGGACGAACTGCGCAGGCACCTTCGGATTCAGCTGAAGCAGGCACGGACCGATGCCGTTCCCGAGCGGAACAATCCGTGGCCATATGTGTCTCGCCGGCCGCCGCCCAAGCGTCGGCGATTGTTCCGGCGCCCGTTCAGGCGGTGACGTCGGTCGCCTCCTGCACCCGTAATTGTCAATCGGCACCGTCGACGCGGTAAAGTTTGCGCAGGTTGATTCCCCAGCCTCACGGACACGTCTCGGCGGCGATAGCGACGACTCCCCGCCGGATTGGGTGCAAACCCTGACGTCAGCCGACAATTCACGGGTACGAATTTCGGGCTGGGGGGCTCGGTGCCTGCAGGTACACAGTTCATAACGACTTGGGCCCATGTCGGCGTGCGGGCGCGCCCGGCAACGTTGGGGTCTGTACAGTCAGTGCGTCCGACATGCACAGCACGCCGGCCCGACCGGGGCGGCGAACCATCTGGGGTGAATACAGAGGAGATGCGCACCTCCACAGTCATCGTCGGCCCCGACCGGGGCTGCGCGACGGTCGAACCCCAGCGGCTCCCACATCACCTGGCGCATCAGCAATTTCGCGCCGGGTCACTACCACAGCCAACACATGGCGTCGTTGCGCCTAGGCCAAAGGGATTGTCGTGAGCCGATTCACCGAGACGATGTACAGCAACGCCCAGACCAGCCAAAAGGGCATGGTCACCGGGGAGCCCGGCGCGCCCGTCCGCCATACCTGGGCCCAGGTGCACGAACGGGCCCGTCGCGTGGCCGGCGGGCTGGCCGCAGCGGGCATCGGGCCCGGCGACGCCGTCGCGGTGCTGGCCGGTGCGCCGGTCGAGATCGCCCCGACCGCGCAGGGCATCTGGATGCGCGCTGCCAGCGCGACCATGGTTCACCAGCCCACACCCCGCACTGACCTGGTGCGATGGGCCGAAGAGACCACCGCCGTGATCGACATGATCTCGGCGAGGGCCGTCGTCATCTCCGACCCGTTCATGGCCGCCGCACCGGTGCTGACGGGACTCGGCATGACGGTGCTCACCATCGAGTCGCTGTTGGCGGCCGCCCCGATCGAGCCGCTGGACACCTTCGACCACGACGTGGCGCTGATGCAGCTGACGTCGGGTTCGACGGGGTCACCCAAGGCCGTCCAGATCACGCACGCCAACATCGTCGCCAACGCCGAGGCCATGGTCGTCGGCTGCAACTTCGACCTCGACACCGACGTGATCGTGAGCTGGCTGCCGTGCTTCCACGACATGGGCATGACGGGTTACCTGACGGTGCCGATGTACATCGGTGCCGAGCTGGTCAAGGTCACGCCGATGGACTTCCTGCGCGATACGTTGTTGTGGGCCAAGCTCATTGACAAGTACAAGGGCACGATGACGGCCGCACCGAACTTTGCCTACACCCTGTTCGCCAAACGGTTGCGCAGGCAGGCCAAGCCCGGGGAGTTCGACTTGTCCTCGCTGCGGTGGGCATTGTCGGGCGCCGAGCAGGTCGACCCACTCGACGTCGAAGATCTCTGCGAGGCGGGCGCACCGTTCGGGTTGAAGCCCGAGGCCATCATCCCGGCCTACGGGATGGCCGAGACGACGGTGGCCGTGTCGTTCTCCGAGTGCGGCGGCGGCATGGTCGTCGACGAGGTGGACGCCGACCTGCTGTCGGTCCTGCACCGCGCCGTACCGGCGACCAGGGGGCACACCCGGCGATTGGTCTCCCTCGGCAAGCCGCTGGAGGGCCTCGAGGTGCGCATCGTCGACGAGGACGGCACCGTGCTCTCCGCCCGCGGCGTCGGTGTCATCGAGGTGCGCGGCGAGCCGGTGACCAGGGGATACACCACGGTGGCCGGGTTCATCCCCGCACAGGACGAGCGCGGCTGGTACGACACCGGTGACCTCGGGTATCTCACCGAGGCCGGCGACATCGTCGTGTGTGGGCGCCTCAAGGACGTGATCATCATGGCCGGACGCAACATCTACCCGACCGATATCGAACGTGCCGCCGGCCGCGTCGACGGGGTGCGGCCCGGTTGTGCCGTCGCGGTGCGGCTCGATGCGGGGCTGTCGCGGGAGACCTTCGCCGTCGCGGTGGAGTGCAAGGACTACGCGGATCCCGAAGAGGTGCGCCGCGTCGAGCGGCAGGTCGCCCACGAGGTGTTCGCCGAGGTCGACGTGCGGCCCCGCAATGTGGTGGTGCTCGAACCCGGGATGATCCCGAAGACGGCGTCGGGCAAGTTGCGACGCGCGCACGCCCTGTCGCTCGTGGACTGATCCGGACGGGTTGATCCGCCCGCAGCGGCGGGTAGATTCGTATCGCACATGGCTGATTACGATGCGCAACCCGGCCGAACTTCGGCACCGGAGCCTGATCTGTCTGCCGCCCAACGCGAAGCGGACGAGGTCGACCTGTATGCAGGCCTTCGGGGCGTGGCCGGGCTGGTAGCCGGTGGACGCGGGGTGATCGACCTCCTCGGCGACGTAGCGGAGTTCGCGGCTCGCGCCATCCCCGGCGTCGACGGCGCCGGCGTCACGGTGATCGACATGTCCGGGGACACACCGTCGGTCAAGGCCTGGGCGGTCACCGCGCAGTTCGTCGAAGACATCGACAAGTTGCAGTACGTGGACGTCCGCGAGGGGCCTTGCGTCACGTGTATGCAGACGACGGCGCCCCACGGTCAGCGGATCGCTGGGAAGCGACCCCCGATGGCCGCACTTCGGCGGTGGAGTGGCTCGGATGGGCGTGCATTCCGCGCTGGCGCTGCCGATGTTGGTCGGCGATCAGTTGGTCGGCGCGATCAACACGTATGCCCGCACGCGCGACGCGTTCGGCGACCACGCCGTGGAGCTGGGTGCACAGTTCGCGGCGCCTGCGGCGGTGTCGGTGCACAACGCGCAGCTGCTCGAACACGCCCAGGAGCGGACCAAACAGTTGCAGCGTGCGCTGGGCAACCGGGCGGTCATCGACCAGGCGATCGGAATCATTCGAGCCCGCTCGGGAGTCGGCGCCGAGGTGGCGTTCGACCGCCTCGTTCGGATGAGCCAGACGGACAACGTCAAGCTCTACGTCGTGGCCGAGCAGCTGGTCGAGGAGGCGGCGCGGCGCGCCAGGGCGCGGCAGCACCAGTGAATTACGTTGGCGGCGTGGCGAATTCGGCGATCGCGGCGATGAGAACCGGTCGGGCGAATCGATCGGTCATCAGGCGCCGGGCGACATCGGTCAGATGTTCGCCGTTCGCATGCGCATAGGACCGGAGAAGCGTGAAGGCTTCCTCGACGGCGACGTCGAGGGTTTCGCGTAGTAACCCCTTGGCCTGCTCGACGATGACGCGGCTGGCCAGCGCCGAACGCAGCTGCGGCATGACAGTCGCGCGGAGTGGGTGCGTGCTCCTGCAGGATCGCCACGCACGCGATGTGCGCAAGCGTCTGCGCCACCAGTCGGTCGGCCTCGTCGAGCTCGCCTGGACGGGTGCCGAACAGGTCGAGCGCGCCCAGCACGAGGCCCGCCGCGCGCATCGGGACGGCGTGCACCGAGGCGAAGCCGGCGTCGAGCGCGGCGGGTACGAACCGGGGCCATCGCGCAGCCGCCCCGTTCAGGTCGGCGACCGAAACGGGTTGGCCGGTGGCATAGCACTCGACGCAGGGGCCCTCGTCGGCCTGCAATTGGAAGAGCTCCAGTTCGCGGGCCTGCTCGGTGGTGGCGGCCAGCACGTCGCAGCTGGTTGAGTGGGTCGGCGAGCAGAAAGCCGGCGGCGGCGACGTCGAGCAGCTCTGCGCACCGTTCGGTGAGTTCGGTCAGCAGGTCCACGACGTCGAAGTCCTCCAGCAGGGTGTCGACGAGGGAGACGACCGCGTCCAGGACGCGGGTTTCACGAGGGGTTTCGGTCACTTGCACTCTCCGTCCCTTTGGTGCAGGCATCAGTCGGCCTCGAGCCTGAGTTTGCGGTCGAGGATGTCGCGGGCGACGTCGGTGGCGCTGCGGCCGGTCGAGTAGGCGTGGGCGCGCAGGCGAACCAGGGCCTCGGCGGGCTCGATCTCGAGCTGCGCGACGAGCATGCCGGTGGCCTGGCTGACCTCGGCGCGGGACAGCGTGTTCAGCTCGGCCCAGGCGTTGCTGTCGGGGTCGGCGGCGGCGGCCTGCAGGTCACCGTCGAGGAGGTCGAGCAGCGGGATGCCGGCCAGCTCGGCGGCGACGACGGCGCCGGTGAGCTGGTCGTCGTCCAGGCGGCCGGGTTGGGCGCGGAAGAGGTCGAGGGCGCCGACGTACTCACCGGCGACGACGACGGGCATCGCGTAGACGCCGCGGACCTGCAGGTCCAGCATGGCCGGGCCGTAGACGGGCCAGCGCGCATCACTGGGGTCGGCAAGGTCGATGACGAAGACGGGTGCGCGCCGGGTGACCGAGTCCAGGCAGGGGCCTTCGCCGAGGAGGAACTGCAGTTCGTCGTACGTGCGCGCCCGTTCACCACTGGATCCCAGCGTTCCGGTGTTGGCGCCGTCGAACACCAGGGAGATCGCCGCCGCGTCGACGTGGAAGAGCGCCACGCACGCCTCACACAGCCGGTCGGCGGCGTCCACCCCCCGCCGGCCGTCGACAGCGGCGAGGAGCTGCTCGTGTATCGCCACATCTAACCGAACTGCGGCAAGGTGTCGGCGCTGCCCGCGGGTCGGGGCGAGGTGGTCATCACCCCAGCGTCCTCTCCTGGGGCCGGCGTGCAGGCGGCGGGGGTCTGGTATGCGGATGCGTCGTCAGATGGGGTCGACGGAATTCGATCAGGGAGCGCCAGCTTGTGAATCGTCCGCAGCACCTGAAGGTACTGGCGCACAAGCGAACCCGTGGTGTAGGGCAAATCGTACTTCTCGCACAGCGCCCGGACTCGCACGGCGATCTGTGGAAGCCGGTTACTCGGAAGGTCGGGAAAAAGATGGTGCTCGATCTGGTAACACAGATTCCCACTCGCGAAGGCGAGCAGCGGGCCGGCTTTGAAGTTCGCGGCACCCAGCATCTGCCGCAGGTACCAGTCCGCCTTGGTTTCGCTGTCGAGGACGTCGGCGGTGAATTTCTCAGCGCCGTCGGGGAAATGGCCGCAGAAGATCACCACATACGCCCAGAGGTTGCGCAGCAGGTTGGCCGACGCGTTGGCGCGCCAGGGTTCTGCGCCAGCGAGATCGGCTCAAGCGCCGGGAAAAGCACGTAGTCCTTGACCGATTGCCGGGCGATCTTGGCGATGAACGCGCCCCTGGCCTGGGCGACCTTTGCTTCGTCCGGCGCCAGCCGATCGCGCTCCGAATGAATTCCGTGCAGGCCGATCCCCCACTCGAAGACACTGGCCAACAACAGATTACGAAGCGGCTGCAGCAGATGTTCTGGCTTCCACGGCTGGTCGCGGGTCATCCGTATCACGCCGAAGCCGAGGTCGTCGTCCACGCCGACGATGTTGCTGAAGACGTGGTGGCGGTAGTTGTGCGAGTACCGCCACTGCGACGAGACGCCGACCATGTCCCACTCCCACGTGCTCGAGTGGATCTCCGGGTCGTTCATCCAGTCCCATTGGCCATGGCCGACGTTGTGGCCGATCTCCATGTTCTCGATGCTCTTGGCGAACGCCAGCGATGCGGTTCCCAGCAGCCAACCCGCTCTCGACCGCGTGCAGGCGATGACCAGGCGGGCCGCGACGTCCAGCGTTCTTTGGAACTTGATGGTGCGCCGGATGTAGGCCGCGTCGCGTTCACCGAGCGACTCCTCGATGTCGGCGCGAATGGCGTCGAGTTCGCAGCCGAGCGCTTCGAGATCCGCGTCGCTGAGATGCGCATACGCGGCAACATCGGCAATTGCCATCAAATGAGTCCCGTGGAACCGGTAGTGAGATCAGGTCAGGGCTCCTGAGCGAACCCGATGAGAATGCGGACGAGCTGTCGAGATCGAAGAAGACGACGGTTGCGCGTCGGCGTGCTGTCAGTCTACCCGAGAAAAACCTGGTAAAGCGTTCGACCTGCGTGGCAGACCTGGTCGGTGCCGCACGGTTGAGGGTAGGGTCGGGGAATCGGGACCATCCAGGCCCCCACTTCTCAAGGGGCCCGCCATGTCGGATAAATCTCCGCGGCAAGCCATGACCAAGAAGTCCGGAAAATCTCTGAAAGAGAAACGCGCCGCCAAGCACGCCAAGTCGGCTGCCAAGGCGTCGTCGGCGGACGCACTCTTCAATGACAAGAAGCGATAAGGCGCAACAGCTTTCGCTGGGAGTCCTGGCTCGCTCGCGCAAGCCGGACGAACGCAGGTTGCCGATTCATCCGGCACACTTCAGCCGGATTGATCCCCGGACTCGACCGCGCATCTTTCTCGAGCATGGCTACGGCTCGGACTTCGGCGCCACGGACGACGGACTGGCCGAATTCGTCGGCGGAATCAGCTTCGCGGGAGCAGCTGATCGCCGAGTGCGACGTCATTCTGTTGCCGAAGGTTCAATCCGAAGATTTGGCCGAACTCACGGCCGGGTCAGATCGTGTGGGGCTGGCCGCACTGTGTCCAGGATCCCGCCATGACGCAGATCGCCATCGATTCGCGATTGACGCTGATCGCCTTCGAGGCGATGAACCACTGGCAGTCCGACGGTGGGTTCGGGCTGCATGTGTTTCACAAGAACAACGAGCTGGCCGGCTACTGCTCGGTCCTGCACGCCATGCAATGCGTCGGGGTCACCGGCATCTACGGTCGTCGACTGCGCGCGGCCGTGATCGGGTTCGGCGCGACCGCCCGCGGTGCCGTCACCGCGCTGAACTCCCACGGCGTCGACGACGTGCGGGTGCTGACCAACCGGGACGTCGCGGCCGTTGGGTCGCCCATCCACTCCACTCAGATCATCCAGATGGGGCCTGACCCGGACGCACCCGAGAAGATTTGGGCAGACACCCCCGACGGGCTCGTCCCGGTAGCCGATCTGCTCGCGGACAACGACATCGTCGTCAATTGCGTGCTCCAGGATCCCAACGCACCGTTGGTCTTCGTCACCGAGAAGGATTTGGCCGCCTTCACCGCGGGCAGCCTCATCGTCGACGTCTCCTGCGACGTCGGCATGGGATTCAGCTGGGCGCGGCCGACGTCATTCGTCCAGCCGATGATCCAGGTGGCGAACGGCATCCATTATTACGCCGTCGACCACAGCCCGTCGTATCTGTGGAACTCGGCGACCTGGGAGATCAGCGAGGCGTTGTTGCCCCACATCGACGCGGTCCTGGCCGGGCCGGCGACGTGGGATGAGACTCCGACGATCGCCCGCGCGATCGAGATCCGGGACGGCGTCATTCTCAATCCCGCAATCCTGTCGTTTCAGCACCGCGACGGACGCCTATCCGCACGTGCGCGCGTTAGTACGCGGTCACGCCGTTGCGCGGGTCGCTGCGATAAGACGCTGTGCCAACTGGATATACGCCGCGGCGACGACCGGCCACGCCACCTCTGGCGCCCGCTGCCGTACCTCGGCCGCCATGGAGCCGGCGAGACGCGGCTGCGTGATGATCTGTCTCAGCGCTGCCGCCAGCGCGACGGGGTCGTCGTGATCGACGACCATGCCCGCGCCGCTGCCCAGCAGCTCGACGGCGTGCGGAAATGCCGTAGCCACAACTGGTCTGCCGTTTGCGAACGCGTCGACCAGGACGCCCGAGCTCACCTGCTCCCTGGAGTCGAAGGGCAACACCACCACGGACGCCTGCTGGATCAGTTCGGCCAGCGCTGTTCTGTCGTAGTAGCGGGGGTCGAAGAACACCGAATCGGCCACACCGAGAAGGCGGGCCTGCTCGATGCGCGCGTCGCGATACGCCTCGGCGTCAACGGCCGGGATCGCGGGATCGAGTGGACCGGCGACCACGTAGCGAGGTCGGCCGGGGACATCGGCCAGCGAAGGCATCGCGTCGATGACCCTTTCGATGCCTTTGCCGGGGCGCAGCAGGCCCCACGTCAGGATGGTGGGCCTACTCGGACGCTTCACCCGAGGAGCGGTCGGCAGCGTCGCGCCGTGCGGGATCGTGGTGACCTTTCGGCGATCGACGGCGTAGGTGAGGTAAAAACGCTGGCGCGCCGCCTCGGACATCACGACCACATGGTCCGCCGCGGCCGCGATCGCTTCGAGCGCCGAACGTTGGTGTGAGGTAGGGGCCTTCGGAATCGTATGCACGACCACGATCGACGGGACCCGCAACCCGTCGACGATGTCGACCACGTCGTCGCCGGTCGTACCGTCCTGGTGCTGCAGGATCGCGACGTCGACCTCGCTGAGCAGGGCTTTGAGCGCCACCACCGAGGGCGCTGAGGCGGCTTCTTCGCAGGGCGGCGGTCCGTCGGCCACCCAGCTGACGCTGGAACCATCGACACTCAAAGCGCCGGCCAGTCCTGCGGTGAATCTGGAGAGCCCGCACGGTGGGGACGTGTGAGTGCCCACGATCCCGAACCGCACAGTGCGCGGAATTCGTTGCGGCGCAGGATAAGAAAGGATCGGCTCGTAGACCGGCAGAACGTTCAAGGATGGTCCAGACTTGCGGTTAGTACCGGCGTGTCCGGCGTGAGCGGTTGCTCGGCGAATCAGCGAAGATTGGCTGAAGCATCCCGGACTGGCTGGGCTCCCAACACCTCGACGTTACACCCTGGGGGGCAACGCTTTGGCATTGTTCGTCGGCAGCGCAGGTCACGGCCTGTGCCGAGTCCCATGTTTAGGTCGCGCTGATTTCAGGCAATCCCCCTCGACGATTGTGGTGTAGGACACAGCCGCCAGTGGACGGAGCGCGCCCGTGAGCACAGAAAGCCCGGTCAAACAGACCGACGTCGACAACGCACTTCTCGGGGCTTCATGCTGCCGGTGTCGACCCCGCAGAACGCGATCGTCTATGAGCGCCATCCTGATCATCATCCTGCTGCCGATGATGACCGGTCTGCTTGGATTGGGCGGATGAACGCAATCGCAGTGATCCCGGGCGACGGGATCGGCCCCGAGGTCATCACATCAGCCCGCGCGGTGCTCGACACCGTCGCGGCCAAGCACGGAATCGAGCTGTCCTACACGGACTTCGACTGGTCGTGCGAGCGGTACACAAAGACCGGCGCGATGATGCCCGATGACGGCATCGATACCCTGCGTGGGTTCGACGCGATCCTGCTCGGCGCGGTCGGCTGGCCGGGGGTACCCGACCATGTGTCGCTGTGGGGACTGCTGATCCCCATCCGACGAGCGTTCCGCCAGTACGTCAACCTGCGACCGATCAAAGTGTTCGACGGCGTCCAGAGCCCACTGCGGGCGCCGGGTCACGTCGACTTCGTGGTGGTGCGCGAGAACGTCGAGGGTGAGTACAGCGAGATCGGTGGGCGACTCAACCGCGGATTCCCCGAAGAGATGGCGGTCCAGGAGTCGGTTTTCACCCGCGTCGGCGTGAGCCGGATCGCCGATTACGCGTTCGAGCTGGCGCGGTCGCGCCGCGGGTACGTCACGTCGGCGACGAAATCCAACGGGATCGTGCACACGCTGCCGTTCTGGGACGAGGTGGTCGCCGAGCGGGCGGCGCAGTTCCCGGATGTGCGGATGGACAGCGAGCACATCGACGCGCTGGCGGCCAAGTTCGTTCTTCAGCCGGACCGTTTCGACGTCGTGGTGGGGTCGAACCTGTTCGGCGACATCCTCTCTGACCTCGCCGCGGCAGTCGCGGGGTCGATCGGGATCGCGCCGTCGGGCAATCTGGACCCGACGAAGGAGTATCCGTCGATGTTCGAGCCGGTACACGGTTCGGCGCCCGACATCGCGGGCCGCGGGATCGCCAACCCGATCGGCGCGGTGTGGTCGGCGGCGTTGATGCTCGAGCACCTGGGGCACTCGGCCGCGGCGGCTGAAGTGCGGGCGGCGATGGAGGCGACGTTGGCGAAGCCACAGACCCGTACCGGCGATCTGGGCGGCACCGCGTCGACGGTCGAGGTGACGGAGGCGCTGGTCGCCCAGCTGCGTTAGGGGCCGGGCCGCAGTCGAGCGCGGGCGCTGCGCACGGCTTCGTCCATCATGTACTGAGCAACATCGGCCAGCTTGCGATGTTCGGCCTGGCTTATCGCCTGCAGGTGGGTGAACGCGTCCTCGACGCTCCGTCCGGTCCGTGCCCGGATGAGGCCGATCGCCTGGTCGATTACCGGGCGCGTGACCAGCGCCGTCTGCAGTTGCACGGTGAGAGAGAGCGCATCGTCGAGGACCTGTGCGTTGTGCACAGCGACCGAGGCAGGTTTGGCGAACAACTCGCCGAGTTCGGCCGCGTGCAGGTCGAAGACGTTCTTGCGATAGGCGTATACGTTGATCGCCCCGACTACCCGATCTGACAGCAGCAGCGGCAGCGAGAGCGCACTGTGCACCCCCAACCTGCCCACTCGCGGACCGAAGCGCGGCCACATCTTCTCCCCACCCAACGATCCGGAACGCACTGTGCGACGTTCCAGTGCCGCGGTGATGCAGGGACCCTCACGGACGGTCACATACTGGATTTCGTCGATCTCTGCGACGAATGTCGCGCTCGACGCCAACCCCGCCACGATGTTGTCCGGCTGATCGAGCCGCAACAACGTCACACCCGCACCGTCGGCACCGGGTATCGCGCTCACCGCTATCGAGGCCACCTCGGCCAGTAACGCAGGTAATCCGAGATGGCCCGCAACCAGGCCCGCCAGGGCGCCGATGCCGGCTTTCAGATCGGCGTCAGCGGCGCTGACCTGCTCCGGTGTTCGTGAACTGCCGTCACGTCCGGTCAATTCTGCCATTTACCGGCACCTGCGCTCACCGTCCCGGCCGCCCCCGCGTGCACTGCATCCACCGACCGCGTATTCACGGCGTATTCGCCGCGAGATGGCTCATACACTAATCGGCCACCAGCGGCGGGTTCCTGGACTCCGAACAGATTGTCGAACTTCACCGTGCGCACCACAACGGGTGTAGCGTCGTGTGCGCTGAGAATCCAGCTGGTCCGGGATGAGTTCGGCCGTCCGCTGCCGAGCCCAAGGAGCATTGGCTCCGAGCCCCAACACAGGTCATCGACTGCCCGCTGGGAGCACCATGACTGAATCTTCTGCCATTCCAAAGCAAAATCCTTCATTCACTAGGCGCCGTGATCTGCGATTCGATACTCGATGGATGACATTGGCCACGGCCATTGTGAGCGTGCGTGGTTACATCGACAGCTCCAACGCAAGCACCCTCAGCGATTACTCACTCGTAGAGGCGGTCTGTTCCCGCGCTTTGGTTCTTGACCTCAGCCGTCTGAAGTTCTTTGGCACCGAGGGCTTCTCGGCTCTGCAAAGGATCGCGATGCGGTGCGCGGACTCCGACACAGGATGGATGCTGGTACCTGGTGCCGCGGTCTCCCGATTACTAGAGATCGGTGACCCCCACGGATCGCTGCCCGTCGCCGACAGCGTCAGCGAGGCATTGGCCAACCTCCGGGCGCAGTCCTAGTTCCAAAGCCCCGTAGCACCGTTTGTCATCCCGGCAACACCGGACCAACCAATCTTGCAGCGACGGTAGTGCGTCGGGGTGATGCGCCTCATGACCAATGGGCGATCTCAGGAGGAATGGCTGTGTCGGGATGCCTGATCGTCGCGTCCCGGAGCCGGCGGTTGTGCATCGGTTCGCGCTCGGATTTCTGGTGTTCGAGCTGCCCGATCAACTCGCGCTTTGCATCGCACAGCGCACGAGTGAGGTCCGAGTTATCGGCGACCGCCACCAGCTGTGGGCGGCCGGGCAGGCTCGTCCGCAGAGTGACCCGCTGCTGCTTGCCGCCGCGGTCCTGCAGAGTGACTTCGATGTCCACCTGGCTCGGATCCCACCTCCCCAAATGGGTTGCTAGCGACGCCAACGTGTCCAACACGTGCGGATGTTCTTTCGCTACGAAACCCGCTCCCACGTGGATAGCGTTCTCGCGGAGGGCCTTTTGTCGTTGGTCATCAGCATTGATCATCTTGGACTCCATCTACTCAGATTGGACAGGCACATTAGCGGCTCATCGCGTCGAGGAGTTCCGACAGTGGCACGGTCGCGAACCCGATAGCCGCGTCACCGATTCCATAGGGTATGAACAGCATTCCGGCATGCACGATCCCGCCACACGAGTAGACGACGTTCGGGAACGTAACCATCCTGCTCGTCGGCGCCCGGACTCACTAGGGGCTCACGGAGCTGCCCGACAATGCGTGACGGATTCTCCAGATCAAGCAGAATTGCGCCGATTCGGTATGTGCGCATCGGACCGACACCGTGGGTGAGCACCAGCCACCCCGCTTCGGTTTCGATGGGCGGCCCACAGTTTCCGAGTTGCAGCGCCTCCCACGCCTGAGTCGGCTGCTGACAGGGCACGGCGTCCGTCCAGGCGAATGGGGCTTCGGAGAACGCAAATGAATTCGATTCGCGGTCCGACCTCGACATGGCGGCGAAATGGCCGCGGACCCGGCGAGGAAACATCGCCAATCCCTTGTTGGCGGCGGCGCTGCCGACCATCGGGGTGGAGGTGAAGGAGGTGAAATCCGTTGTTTCCAGCAGCTGCTGACTGATGTGCGTTCCGCTGTAGGCCGTGTAGCTCGCGTAGAAGGTGACCGACCCGTCGTCGTCGACAAACCGAACGAAGCGCGCATCCTCCATGCCGGCGGCCTCCGCGCCCATTGCGGGCCACAGAATCCGCTCGGACAGCGGAGTCCTTGCGGCGAACTCGATGCCATAGGTTCGGTCGGCGATCATCCTGATCCGCGAAATCGTTTCATGTGCATGACCGCGCGTTCTGCGGTGCTTCTGAAGTCTGTCGAGTTGTTCGTCGAGGTCGCTTCGAGTGAATTTCTCGCCGAGGGAGTCGAGGACGTAATCGGCTCCCTCGCCTGCGTCGTGCATCCGGGAAAGCTCACTGCGCAACACCGCGGCGTCCAGCAGCGCCGGCACAGCCTCTCCCACGGTGGCGTACGGAGCGACTGCATCGATTGTCACCCCACCGGTCGCGTCGACGACACCGGTGCGGAATCCGATTGACGATATGTGACCCTCGCCGATCCCACGCACACTCATCACGAATCGCAGGCTGCCGGCAGCGGTTCCCGCCTGGTCCGGGTGAGCCACCATGCTGGGATTGCACAGGGCGGCCCCTTCGATGGCGTACTCGCTCGTGAACGTCGCGCCTAGCAACATCATTCGCGCATCGGACAGCTCGGAAGCCGTGTCCAGCCGATCGGCAGAGTTCACGCGCATGCCGGGAAAATGTGCCGAGCAGATCACGGTGGCGACGGTCGAATCGCGCGACGACATCGTCCAGCGACGTGCGGACTTCGTCCTCGTCCAGCGCCAGGATGCGCTTCAGCACCGCTCCCGCGCGGGAGTCCTGATCCTCGAAACCCTCCTGGCCCGGGACGAACAGCCGGGTGATCACCCGTGACGGGTTCGCTGCGAGTCGCTGCGGGCAGCGCGTGACGAGACCGGAACGCACCGAAGTCATTGCGGCACAGCAGAAAAGCGCCGTGCATGCTGCAGGGTCGAAAGCACGGCCAGTGTCGATTCTGCGCCCTGGTTTTGGTTCACCCCATCGACGTGCAGACCGTCAAATCCGCCACCCGTGTCGGGGTCCCACATCAGCTGCCCCACGTCGTTGGCGCCCTGGAACCAGGCCGCCGCGGCGCGCACGCCGTCGGACCACTTCGAATCGTCATCGACGGCTGCGGCCCGTGCGCACGCATCGGCGAGCGAGGACACCTCAATCGGCTGCTGGTCGAAGGCGGGCCCTTCGTCGCCAGGACCTCTGCCTGCGACGGGAGTGACCGAAAGGTGGCCGTCCGTCGTTTCGTTGTCGAGAAGCCATGCCAACAGATCCAGACCACGCTGCCGCAGGGGCCCGTCCTCGAGCACGACGCCCGCGGCGATCATCGCCTCGGGAAGGACCGCGTTGGCGTAGGTGAGGCGAGGCTCGGGCCACGGCCACGCTGGGTCACCGTTGGGTTCGGCGACCGATGCCGCATAGTCGATGAGCAGTAGCCGCGCCGCGCGATTTTCGGGGTCGTACGTGAGCATCTCGGCGGCACCCAGCGCGGCAAAGGCCATCGCGCGCGGCCACGGCGACCGCTCCTGTGCACCGCGCTCGAACTGCATGATGGCCGATTGTCGGGCCCAGACGACATCACTGTGCGCGGCCGCCGTCCCCAGGCCCCAGAGCGAGCGCCCCCAGGCGTCCTCCACGGCGAACTCGTCGACCCAATTGCCCTTGCTGTCCATCCTGTTGCGGCAGGTACCGGTGAGTGCCTGTGCTCCGCTCAGGAACTGCAGCGCAATTCTGGCGATACCGTTGAGTGTTCGGTCCAGACCGGGCTCGCGGCTGGCAACGACCAGCGCCCTGGCCATATCGTCGGTGCAATAGCCGTGCTCGGGGTCGGGCACCGCGAGATTGGCGTGCTCGAATGTGCCTCGACGATCCGTCATCCGCAGCAGGTGGTCGAATACCGGTTCCGGGGTGTTGGCGGTCATACGAGTGCCGGTCGCTCTGCGAGCACGCGGCGAGCCAGACGACACATACGACTTCGCCACGACCGGCCACGCCATCGTCGGTGCCAATCGGCGGGCCTCTGCGGCCATGGCGCCGGCCAGACGCGGATCGGTGAGCACCCGCCGCAGCGCCACTGCAAGCGCGTCGGGATCGTCGTGATCGACCACGATCCCCGCGCCACTCGCCAGAAGTTCATTGGCGTGGGGAAAGGCCGTGGCGACTACTGGACGGCCACTGGCGATGGCGTCGACCAGCACACCGGAGGTCACCTGATCGGTGGAGTCGTACGGCAGCACCACAACGCTCGCGGACTGAGCAAGGGAGGTCAGGGAGGCGACGTCCCGGTAGGCGGAGTCGAAGGATACCGAGTCGGCGAGCCCGCTTCGACGCGCCTGTTCGATACGCGCGTCGCGATACGCCTCACCATCGGCGGCGCGCACCTTGGGGTGCGTCTGGCCTGCGATCAGGTAACGCGGCCGACCGGGCAGGTGGGCAAGCGCGGCCATCGCGCCGATCACCCTCTCGATGCCCTTTCCGGGCCCGATGAGACCCCAGGTCAACAGGGTCGGCCTGCTGGCTGAACTTCGACGCGGCAGCCTTTGGGAGGGTCGCGCCGTGCGGGATGGTCACGATCTTGCGAGCGGTCGACGTTGAAGCGCGTACCTAGTCGTTGACTGGCCGCCTCAGACATCACCACCACTCGATCCGCAGCCGCCGTGACCTCCTCGAGCACTGAACGCTGATGCGCGGTGGGGTCTTTGAGGACGGTGTGAGCGATCACGATCGATGGCACGCGCAGTCCGCCGATGACGTCGACGACATCGTCGCCGTCGACACCTCCGTATATGCCGTACTCATGCTGGATGATTGCGACGTCGCTCTGATTGAGCAATTCGGAGGCCGCATAGACAGACGCCGGCGAATCGGCGACTAGCTCTCCGACGACGGCGGCGCTGGACGGCGGCGTCCCGTCTGCCACCCGGACGACGCTGACGTCCACATCATTGTCGGCAAAGCCTTTGGCGAGGGCCGCGCTGAAGGTCGCAAGCCCGCATGCTGTCGGCGGATGCGTGCTGAGAATACCGAAGCGCAGCGGGCCGGAAAAAGGTTGATCCACAATAGAAGTGGTCAATGAAGGCAGGGTGGATAAGAGTTTCAAGGTGATCCAGACGTGCGGTTGGCACCTGCATGGCCGGCGTGAGCGGTTGCTCTGCGAGATCAGCGGCTGACGGCTGACTCATTCCGGAGTGGCTGGGTTCCCAACACCACAAACGATACACCCTATGGTCAGCGGGTGCGCCCACGAACCGGCGCGGCTCGTGCAGGCCGTCGTTGAGCTCTCAGCGCCGGAAAAAGCCCTTTTTCCAACTCTTTTCATCTCCTGCGACGTCGGTCCACTCCCCCGACGCGTAGTGAAATGACTGTTTGCCACCGGTCCGGACGACATCTAGCGTGCCGTTGCCGTGCTGGACGTAGGCGTCGCCAAAGCGCATGTAGCGGTCGGCTCTGCCGTCGGGAAGTGTCACGGTGACTGTCATGGTCGACCCGTGCTCAGCGCATCTTCTCGGGGATGGAATCCAACGCCTGTAGAACATGCTCGGCTAATTCGCGCGCCGCCTCATCGCCGAGTTTGGAGCGAGCCGTAATGGTGTCCCTGACAAGGTCGACACGTTTCTCGTAGGGCGACCTCATCGTGGTTGATTTCGTAGCTGTTTTTGTAGCCATCTTTATTTCCTTTAGTGTCGGTGCGAACCAGTGAAAACCCCTGAGCCCGAGAGCTCGTCCGGGCGGGCGAAGGGGAAGCGAGGGGAGAGCTAGACGGTTCCTTCTGACTCGTTTCTACGAAACGGGCATGCTCAGGAGGCCGTCGACAGTTGAGGCGTCGTTCGGACTGGCGGCGGCCATCAGGGTGGCGTGCGCCTCGTCCGCGTCGGAGTTCGGCGGCACCACCAGCAAGGCGATTCTGCCGCGGCTTAAGCCGATGACTTCGATGGTGTGGATCGGCTGATGTTGGTATCCGTCGAGTCGGACAGCTCGCCCACCGGTGGACATGTGCGCGGGTGGTTTCGCCCATTCATTGGCGTTGAACAGCACGCGCTCAATGGGCCCGAGCCGAACCGACAACACTGCCAACAGATCTGGCAGCTGGGCCGTGAGGTCATCGTTGTGCGGCCACCATGCCCCCTCTACGTACCCGGTTCTGCGACCCTTGGGTTTCAACCGCAATCGGGGCGTGTGTTCGGGAGAAGAGCGCGGCGCGGTGGCCGTGGAAGATTGGTCTAGCGTCATGACGACGCTCCCGTCTTGACCGTGAGCCGGCCAGATCCTGCGAATCGACGACGACACGACCTTGAACGGTCATATGACGAAATACCGGCGATGCTCCCTAGTCTACGCTGACAGTCCAGCAGTGGAAGCACTGCGGTCGGGCGCCTCATGCCGGGGCAGGCCGGTCTTCGCCCTAAATTATCTGGGGCGCAGTCATTTTCCGGCACATCAGTGCGGTCCTCGTTCGGGTCGTTGTTGACATCAGGGCTGATCAGGCGTGTACTGAGGACCCACTTCGCGATGAGCGGCGTCGGATGCTTCTCGCCAAGACCGCGGTACCCGACTCGACGTCGCCATAGTTCCTGCCGAACCTGGCACTGCCGAATCAAGGGGCCCGACATCGCAACCAACGCAATTATTTTGATCGTCGTCACCACGGTGGCGGTGCTGGTACTCGTCGGCGCGCTGATGATCGTGATCTCTAAAACGTGGGCCTCGCATCACCGTGGAGAAGGTGTGACTATCCATGACCGGGTCACCGAAGAAGCACTACGGCTCCGGCAACAAGAGGCGCTCGCCGACCAGTTGGGCGCAAGAGCCCATGCGGCTGAAGTGGAGATCGACATCAAGACAGTCCGCGCCTGCCGCCTGCGACAGCAGGCGACGGACAGCCGTATCGACGTAGTCGCCGCCCGCGAACAGCTGAACGACCTGAAGCGTGCGATTCGCGTGCGCGCTCAACGCGGATCACCAGAGGACGGCGATGGCGGCCGCGCCGAAGGACAACAGGCCGACGGTCACGAACAGCGCACGGGCCACGGCGTTACCGGTGCGCTTCTGCTGCGCACTACCCATGCCGAGCAGTCCGCCGATCGCGATGAGGATGACGAGCTTGACGCCGATCTTCGGGTAGTTCAGGTCGATTCCCGCGGGCCAAGGGGCGGCCAACGCGAGTCCGGTCAGCAGTGAGAGCAGCAGCCCGTAATCCATGATGCGGGTGAACCGGAACCGCTTCGCCGCGGCTTCGGCGGCCCACGCGCCGAAGGTGACGGCGAAGCCGACGATGTGCAGCAGCACAACTACGTCGCGTAGTAGCTCCATGCCGCGAGCATACGACAGCACCCGTCGGGGCAAACAGGGATTGCACCCACAATTTGCTATGCGGACGTTTTGACGCGGCTCGGCGGTGCGGACTCAGGGCACCCAGGCGAGAATGTCGCGACCCCCGTCGTTGTAGGCGACGCTGTTGGGCGTGTAACCGACGACGTCGAAGTACAGCTTGCCGCTGGACGAACCATTGGGTGGCACCGCGCTGCCTTGGATGGCCTGCGGGATGAACACGTTGGTGATCGCCGGGTACCCCTGTCCGTTCTCCGCGCGGGCGACGAAACGCGGAATCACCGGGTTAGCCCAGTTTCCGAACGCGTTCACCGTCAGCATCGCCTCGTACAGCCGGCCGGCAACCGGGTAAGGAATCGTGTCTGTACTGGGCCGAAGGTCGGTCACCGTGTAGCCGATCAGCGGGCCACCGGAGGCGACGTCGTTGATCGTCTGCTCTTCACCGAACGCCTTGATGCCGTCGGTTGCCGACGCGACCCCGGCCGCCCCGAGCGCGACGCTGGCGGCCACCGCTGTAGCGGCCGCAAATTTTGCTAGTCCCCTGGTGCTCAATGTGCCTCCCTCCCATAGCGAATTGGATAGCTCAACAGTTACTCCAACGTCCCTGGTCAGAAAGCGAAATACGGAAAATCGTCGCGAGCCCGGGGCATGAACGCGCATAGTGTTCGACTGTGTACGTCGACGCGATGACGACCCCGCAGCCCTTGCACACGATCGGGGAACTCGCCCGTCGCACAGCAGCGGCGGGGTTCTCGGGACTGTTGTTCACCGAGACCGGCCGCACCGCGTATCTCAATGCGGCGGTGGCATCACAGACCGCACCCGGCCTCGACCTGTCAACCGGTGTCGCCGTGGCGTTTCCGCGCAGCCCGTTCGTCACAGCGGCGTCGGCGTGGGAGCTGCAGGAGGCGACGGACGGCAAGTTCCGGCTCGGGCTCGGCACACAGGTGCGCACGCACGTGGTGCGCCGCTACGGCGCGGACTTCGAGCATCCCGGACCGCGATTGCGCGACTACGTACTCGCCGTCAAGGCGTGCTTCGCGGCGTTCCGCACCGGGACGCTCGACCACCACGGCGAGTTCTACGACCTCGACTTCATCACTCCGCAGTGGAGCGCCGGGCCGATCGACGCGCCGGACCCGAAGGTCGACATCGCGGCGGTGAATCCGTGGATGCTGCGCATGGCGGGCGAGGTCGCCGACGGTGTGCATGTGCATCCGCTCGGCGAGCCCGGCTACATCGCGCGGCACGTCATGCCGAAAGTCGCTGAGGGCGCGGCGAAGTCGGGCCGCTCGGCGTCGGACATCGCGGTGATCGTGCCGGTGATGACGATCGTCGGCGACAGCGACGAGGAACGGGCCACAGCGAGCGTGAACTGGTCCGGGCCAGCATGAGCTTCTACGGCAGCACCCCCAACTACGCGTTCATCTGGGACGAGGCCGGATTCGAGGGGACGACGGCGCGAATCCGCGAGAAGCAGAAGGCCGGCGACTTCAAGGGCATGGCGGCGCAGATCAGCGACGAGCACATCGCGACGTTCGCGACCGAGTCGACGTGGGACGGGCCTGGCCGACGCGCTGGTCGCCAGGTACGAGGGAAGCGCGACGCGGATCGTGCTGTACAACGCGCTGGCCGACCCGGAGCGCATCGAGCGTTACGGCGCGGTGGCGCGCAGGATTTCGACTGGTTGAGCACTCGATAACAAGACGGTCACTGCCCCGCGCGGGAGCGCCGATAGGTGCGGCGGCGCTGCTAATTTCGCGACGTGGCAGGTGGAGTCGCAAATTGGGGACGTCGCGTCGCGGTGCTGATCGCCGTCGCATTGATGGTGGCCGCCGCACTGACGACAGTGAGCCCAGCGCCACCGGCGTCGGCGTATTCGCGGGAGGGCCTACCGGTAGAGATGCTGATGGTGCCGTCGCCATCGATGGGCCGCGACATCAAGGTCCAGTTCCAGGGCGGCGGCCCGCATGCGGTGTATCTGCTCGACGGACTTCGCGCGCAGGAAGACTTCAGCGGGTGGGACATCAACACCGCGGCGTTCGAATGGTTCTACGAGTCGGGCGTTTCGGTGGTGATGCCCGTCGGCGGTCAGTCGAGTTTCTACAGCGACTGGTATGCACCGGCCAGAGGCTTCAGCGGAACGGTCACCTACAAGTGGGAGACATTCCTGACCAACGAGCTGCCGACCTGGTTGATGGCCAACAGGCAGCAGGACCCGCGCGGCAATGCGGTGGTGGGACTGTCGATGTCGGGTGGGGCGGCATTGACGTTGGCCGCATGGCATCCGCAGCAGTTCTTCTTCGCCGCATCATTGTCGGGATACCTCAACCCGTCGAAGGGCATGTGGCCGACCCTGATCGGCTTCGCGATGATGGACGCCGGCGGCTACAAGGCAGCCGACATGTGGGGCCCGCCCAACAACCCGGCCTGGCAGCGCAACGACCCGATGCTGAACATCAATCGGCTGGTGGCCAACCGAACCGCGCTGTGGATCTACTGCGGCAACGGCGCGTCGTCCGACCTGGACAGCAGCGGCGGGGGTTTCGGGACGCAGTTCAGCGCGGCGTACCTGGAGAACATCACGCTGGCCACGAACAAGGAGTTCCAGGAGAAGTACCAGGCCGCGGGCGGGCGCAATGCGGTGTTCAACTTCCCGCCGAACGGCACGCACAGCTGGGGCTATTGGGGCGCACAGTTGCAGCAGATGAAGCCGGACATCGTGCGGATCCTGACGCCTCCGCCTCCGCCACCGCCGCCACCGCCTGCCCCGGCGGCACCGGGGGTGGCCGGCGTGCCCGGAACAGCGGCAACGCCCGGGCTCGCTGTCGCGCCCGCGGGCTAGCGTCATGAGCCGGTGAATCGGGCGCAGCAGTGAATCAGCCTCAGCAGCGGATGGTGTCCGGGTGGACTACCGCCGTGCCAACCTCGGAGCGACATAGTCGCTGAACTTGGTTGGGCTGGTAGTAGGACAGCGACATTGTCGCTCCGAGGTTGGCATCCGCCACAGTGGGTGGGCGAGGTCCGGCGCAACCGCTGCTGGGAACCTGCTGAATCTTGTCGATTCCGCGAGCCCGTCTATGGACACCCCCAGTGTGTCTAATGGTCGGGCGCTGGATTCGGCAGCGGCCGCTGTTTCGATTGTTTCAATTGCATGCACCCCGGGCGTAGGCTTTGGGCATGACTACTGCCGTCGTCCCACTCGCTGATCGGGTAGCGGTTCGGGCGCTGAAGGACTCGCGATTCGCAAAAGTCCTGGACGCGTTGCTCACCGCGCCGACGACTCCGCAGGGAACCCTGGAGCGGACCGCAGCGCGCAAGCTGAGCGATCAGCGCCGCGCCGCGCTCGTCGAGGACTTCGTCGACGGTGCGATACGGACGTCGGAGGTACAGAAGCTGATGAAGCTGCGCACACCGCAAGCGGTGCACCGACTGCGAAGCCGCGGCAAGCTGATCGGCAGTGCTGTCGGCAACCAAACCTGGTTTCCGGCATGGCAATTCGACGGTGGTCGGGTGCGCGAAGACCTTCCGCGGATACTCGACCTGCTGGGCCGGTTCACGTCGGATCCGCTGGCCGCCGATCGGATCATGCGTCTCAAACACGCGGAACTCGGCAACACGTCGATCACCGAAGCGCTGCGTAAGCCCAAGACCACCGAGGCCGCGTGGCGGATGCTGACCTCGCTCGGTGCCTGACCTCCCGGCCGGCTATCTCGGTCCCTTCCCCGCGGACCGGCCGGTCGGCCTCCGTCGTCGATCGATTCCAGCGGGCAGCGACATGTGGCGCGTGGACGCGACCCCGCCGGCCAAATGGGACTGGGCCGGCTTTCCCGAACCCCGCTATCGCTTCGATCCGGAGTCCGGCGCGTTCCGCACCCGGTACGCCGGGGCGTCACTGGTCGGCGCCTTCCGGGAGCGGTACCGATCGACGGGGCTCGTCATTCCCGCCGATCATCGCGCTCACCATCTCGTGCGCCTGGTGGCCGCGCGGAATCTGCGGGTGCTCGACCTTCGCACCGAGCGCAACCTCGACGTCCTGCACGTGGATGACCAGATCAGCACCGGACAGCATGCCGATATCTGGGCGACCTGTCATCGGCTCGCCGACGCTGTCAGACGGTGGTGGACCGACATCGACGCCATCGTCTATCGGTCACGCACAACGCCTGAGACGTCGCTGAACTACGCATTCTTCAGCGGCGACGGCTTCAAAATCGAGAGTCGGCCCCTCGGCAAGCGCAGCGACGTGTTGACCGAACTCGTTCTGCACGAGGGGTTCACGGTCAATTGGGATTTCGGCTGACGTTTAGGTGCCCCGACAGGAGCACTTGCGTGGGGTGACCAGCTCGCGTATAGCTCACCCCAGGGGGTGCCGCGAGGAGGTACGACATGGGTGAACGCATCGAACCATCCGCCCTTGTTGTCGACGAGCACGCGGTGCGGCACCGGCTCGAGCGGTGCGTAGCCGTCCTGCGGGGCATGGTTGCCGACGGCTGGTTCGACGCCCACGAGGACACCATCGGGATGGAGGTGGAGTTCGATCTCGTCGATCCGTTGGGCCGACCGCGGCTGATCAGTGACGCGGTCCTGGCCCGCCTGGGCCGGGCGGACATGCAGCACGAACTCGGCCAGTTCAACGTCGAGCTGAACCTGGCTCCGCACCGGTTACAGGGCCGCGTCCTGCAGCGACTGCGAATCCGACCTCGTCGACGTGCTCGACCGGTGCAGGGCGAGCATCGAGGGGCTCGGCGTTCGCCTCATCGCCGTCGGCATGCTGCCCACCCTGAGCGCCGAGCAGCTGACCCTCGAGCGGATCGCGCACAATCCGCGCTACGAGCTGCTGGCGCGGCGCATACGCTCCGCTCGCCACCGCCCGTTCTCGGTGCACATCGTCGACGGGTGTGAACCGGTGGAGTTCAGCACCGACTCCATCGCCCCCGATGCCGCCACCACCAGCCTGCAGTTGCACCTGCGGGTACCACCGGATGAATTCGCCGCCTACTACAACGCCGCCCAGACGATCGCCGGCGCTCAGGTGGCGGTGGCCGCGAACGCGCCGTATATCCTCGGGTGCCAAGCCTGGCACGAAACGCGAATCACGTTGTTGGAGCAGCTGCTTGACACCCGCCGCCCCAAAGAAGTCCGCAAGGGCGCCCCGGCGCGCGTCAGCCTCGGCGACCGCTGGATCGCCGATCCCGTGGAGTTGTTCGACGACGCCGTACGGGACTTCCCGCCGCTGCTTCCGACGGTGGACGCCGAGGATCCCGACACCGCCCTCGAGGCCGGGCGGGTTCCCGGCCTGCGTGAGCTTCGGCTGCACAACGGCACCGTATGGCGGTGGAACCGACCGGTCTACGACGTCCAGTCCGGTCACCCGCAGCTGCGCATCGAAAACCGGGTGCTGCCCAGCGGGCCGACCGCCGTCGACATGATCGCCAACGCCGCCTACTACTACGGGCTGCTCCGCGGCGTCGTGGACAGCGACCCCGCGCCGTGGGAGCAGGAGCCCTTCGCGGTGGCCGAGCAGAACCTGCACCGCGCGGCACGGGACGGGCTGGCGGCGCAGTTGACCTGGCGCGGCGCCGACTACCCGGCCGACCGGCTCACCCGCGAGGTCCTGTTGCCGGCCGCCGCAGCCGGGCTCGACGCCTGGGGTGTGGACAGCGACGACCGCGACCGCTACCTGGGTGTCATCGAAGCGCGGGTTCGATGCGGCCGCACCGGGGCCGCCTGGCAGATCGACACGGTGCACCGTCTGCAGGAACGTGGGCTGGAGCGCATCGCGGCGCTGCATGAGATGACTCGGCGGTATGTCGAGCACGCGCACACCGGCGCCCCGGTGCACGAATGGCCCCTGCCATGACCGCACCGCCTCGTATGGTGGCCGGATGCGGAAGGCTCCAACCGTCTATATCGCCCGGCAGGTCGCGGCGCTGGCCGTCGCGGCGGTAACCGCCGCTTCCACGCTCAACGGCTACCGGCCGCTGGCACGGCGCGGATACCCGTCGATGTTCTCGTGGGCGTTCGGACTCGTGGTGACCGAATTCCCGCTGCAGACACTCGTGAGCCAGCTGGCCGGGCTGATGTTGACCGCACGTCGCCTGGCCCGTCCGGTGCGCGCGGTCGCGTGGCTGGTGGCCGGCCTTTCCGCGCTGGGACTGCTGAACTTCAGCCGCGCAGGCCACCACGCGGCCGGCCCGCTGACCGCCGCGTTGGACGACGGCCTCGGGCCCCGTCGCCGCATTGACTCGGCAGGCTTGTGGCAAGTGCCGGCCGGCGGTGGCACCGCGAAAGCGCCAGGGGCCGTGCGGATGCTGCGGATCTACCGCGACTACGCCCACGACGCCGACATCAGCTACGGCGAATACGGCGGTGCCAACCATCTCGACATTTGGCGACGACCCGATCTCAACCGCAACGCCACGGCCCCGGTGCTGTTCCAGATCCCCGGCGGCGCATGGACCACCGGCAACAAGCGTGGCCAGGCGCATCCCTTGATGAGCCACCTCGCCGAGCTGGGCTGGATCTGCGTGGCGATCAATTACCGACACAGCCCGCGCAACACATGGCCCGACCACATCATCGACGTCAAGAGCGCCCTCGCATGGGTCAAGGCGCACATCGCCGAGTACGGTGGCGATCCCGACTTCGTCGCCATCACCGGCGGCTCGGCCGGCGGCCATCTGTCCTCGCTCGCCGCGCTGACGCCCAACGACCCTCGGTTCCAGCCCGGTTTCGAAGACGCCGACACCCGGGTCCACGCCGCGGTCCCGTTCTACGGCGTCTACGACTTCACCCGCTTCGGGGACGCGATGCATCCGACGATGCCCGAGCTGCTCGAGCGGATGGTCATCAAAGAACCGCACTCGACGAACCCGACGTTGTATATCGACGCATCACCGGTGAACCACGTGTCCGCGGACGCGCCGCCGTTCTTCATCCTGCACGGTCGCAACGACTCGCTGGTTCCCGTCGAGCAGGCGCGAGGCTTCGTGGCGAGGCTGCGGGACGTCAGCACCCAGCCAGTCGTCTACGCCGAACTGCCGTTCACCCAGCACGCTTTCGACATGTTCGGCTCGGCCCGCGCCGCGCACGCGGCAGTCGCCGTCGAGCAATTCCTCGCCGAAATCTACGCGAACCGAAATCGGCGGGTCGGCGGCGCCCAGGCGAAGACTAGCCTTTCTTAGCCCGTTCGGCAGTGAACGAGACAGTCACGGAGTCAACGACTTTCATCGATCCCAGCAGCATCGAGTACGGCTTGATGTCGAACTCGGATTGGATCACGTCGGCCTCAACCGACAGTCGCCATTTCTCGCCGCTATCCGCTACCCGCAGATCGATCGCACGCTCCTTGACCACCCCATGGATCTCCAGCGTGCCGGTCAGAAGATAGCCGTCTTTCGACTTCTCGATGTCTCCGGCCCAGAAGCGGATCTGCGGAAATCGTTCAGCATTAAGGACTTTCAACGCGTTCGACCGCGCCAGCGCTTTCTCCGGCGCTGACAGCGCCTTCACACCGCCCGCACCCTTGAGCACTTGAAGCGAGTCCACGTCGACCTCCAGTTCCGCCTCGATGGGCTCGTCGCCGCTCCACCGCACCGTCGCCCGCCAGGCAGTCATGGCAATGGTCAACCGGTGACCCATCTTGGCCGCCCTGCCCGCGACGCCGGTGTGGACCAGCAGCTGACCGTCCGAGGCGTCCAGCTTCCATACTTCTGCTGCCATCGGCCGAATGTACCTGGGACCGAGGACGCGGCGCGATCAGTACGGCGTGACGACGGTTCCGTCGATGGAGATGTTCATGCCGTGGGTGTTGCCCTTCCTCGACAGCCGCGTTCCTTCGGTCGTCAACAGCAGCGTCCAGTCATGGGCGCGATACGGCTGGCCATTGACCATCGCAATCTCTTGGCCGCTCGTTGGGCCGATGCCGCCCTCGAACCAACTGAACTTGCCCGCCGCGTCCACCGATGCGACAGGCCAGTGACCGCCGGATGGAAGAGCAGGGGCAGCGGCAAATCCTCCGGGGGTCCCACTTTCGCACGCGGCCCTTTCCGCGCTGACAACGCAGCGCACGTTGCCTGTCGTCCTGAAGTACTGCTCAACGGGGTTGTACGCACCCGGCTGCGCCGCGGCCTGCGGGCTGATCCCCACCGTCATGGCCACTGCAAGCACACCGATGACTGCGGCCGATCGTCGTCTCATGGAAGCTCCCTTTATCCAGAGGCCTGGCGTCTCGACGATTGTGCGCCTCCCCGTCGTCACACATGCGGCAATTGCGGAGGTAGGTGTAACTCACATCCGCGGAGCGTTTGGCTCCGAATACTCAGATAGGCCTTCGGACGAAAGGAGACCGGTCGGTGACCGTGGCAAAGACCAACATGAGTGGGCCGTCGGTGCGGTCGTGGCGGTGGGTCGCCGCGGTGCTGGCGCTCACTCAGCTCGCTGCACCCCTGATCGCGAATGCGATGGCGGGCGACTTCCTGGAGTCCGGCGCGACGAACGAGGCACTCATCACGCCGGCCGGCTATGCGTTCAGCCTGTGGGGCCTCATCACGGTGCTGAGCGCGGCGACGGCGTTGGCGATTCTGCGGTACGGCTTGGGCGCGTGGTGGGAGACCAGTGCACTGATCGACGCCAGCGTGGTGTTCGTCGGATTCAGCGTGTGGCTGATGGTGGCCGCGCAGGACTGGCTGTGGGTGAGCGTCGCGGTGTTCGCGGTGATGGTGTCGGCGCTGATCCACATCATGCGGTTGCTGGTGCGGCGTCGTCACGATCTGAATTGTCCGTCGTGGTTGGCGCTGTTGGCCACGGTCACGTTCGGGCTCTATCTCGGGTGGAGCAGTATCGCGGTGTTCGCGAATGTCGCTGCGGCGCTGATTGATAGCGGTGTGTCGGCGTCGGCTGTCGGATGGCAGTTCGCCGTGCTGACAGCCGCTTCGGTGAGCGCACTGGTGCTGACGACGATGCTGCGCGGCACGCCCGGCTATGCCATCGGGGTTGTGTGGGCGCTGGTGGCGATCGCGATCGGTGCGAACGACCGGGGCAACGCGCTGTTGTCGATGACGGCAGTGGTGGCCACGGGGCTCATGGTGGTGGCGACGGTCGCGGCGATGCGACGTCGCCGCGTCCGGTGAGGCTCGTCATGGCCATCTGCGGGGCAGTGGAGTCCAGCGCGAGTCAGCGCAGCGAGACGAGGTCGTGCACGGAGTCCTGGGGCAACGGGCCGTCGACGACGGCAGTGACCTCCATGCGCTTCAGCGTGATCGCGCCCTTGAAGTTGTCGAGGAACGCGGTGTCGGCGGCGTCGCGTCCGGTGGCGATGCGCACCATGGACTGGCGCGGCGACAGGCAGGTCGCATCGACCACGCGCCAGGCGCCGTTGACGTACGCCTCGGCGACGGCGTGGAAATCCATCGGCTCACAACCCGGGGCGTAGACCGCGACCAGACGCGCGGGCACGTTCACCGCGCGCAGCAGCGCGACCACCAGATGGGCGTAGTCACGGCAGACACCTGCGCCGGCGAGCAGCGTGTCGACCGCGCCGTCGATCGGGTCGCTGGATCCCGGCACATAGTTCAGGCGGGTTCCCACCCAGGACGACACCTTCTCCAGCAGAGTCTCCGATTCGACGTACTCCTCGAATTCCGTTGCGGCGAAACCGAAGAACTTGTCGGCTTCGGCGTAGCGGCTCGGCCACAGATAGGTGATCAGGTCGATGTCACGCACCGGCGCGGGGTCAGCGTGCCCGAGGATCGTCGCCTGATACGAGGCGGTGACGGTGCCCTCGGGTGCGGCGAACCGGTGGATGCGGTTGCCATGTTGGCCGATGATCTCGTCGGGAGTGACGGTCTTGCCGTTGCAGGTGAAGGTGAGCGACTCGGTGAGCTGCGCACCGGGATGGTCGGTGACGGCGATCTGAAACGCGAGCGTGGTGGGCGAGGTGACGGCCACTTCCAGCTCGGCGCCGACGTCGCGCTTGAGCCCCGTCGTCGGGGCATCGTCGGAGGGCCCCAACTTTAGGATCTTTTGATCGTCGCCAGAGGGCCATCGCGCACCGCTTCCGTCTTGAGATTGAGTCAAAGGTGACCGCAGATGTCGACGGCGGTCTGCTGAACCGTGCACGCGGGTGGTGCAACCCTATCGGTCCCGGCGACGCTCGGCAGAGTCAGAAGCCGCGCCTGCTACCCGGCGCCGCGCCCGGTCTGCCGCTGCAGCTCGTCGATGAGCTCGGACGCCTGCGCCTTGGTCAGATCGTCGGGAAAGTTGCGCCCGGCCTCCTGGGCAAGGGTATTTCGGGCATTGAGGATTGCGAAGACGCCTACCGGGACGCAGTGCCCGCCCCGGGGCGCCTCGGCGAGGAGAAATCCGGGCGCGGCGCCGACACTCACAGGTTGGTGCGCGACGATGACGTCCGAGGGCACAGCGCCGAAGGGCACAACGCCGAAGGAAAACCAACGATGTGTGGAATTTTCGCCGCGATGACGCGGGACGGCCTGCCGACCGCTCGGTGCGATGAGGCGCTGCGGCGTCTGGAACATCGTGGTCCGGACGGAACGGGAGTCTGGACCGCACGCAACGGGCAGTGGACGCTCGGGCACACGCGGCTGTCGATCATCGGCCTGAACAACGGCAGTCAGCCGATGACCAGCCCCGATGGCGCGGTCCACATGGTGGTGAACGGCGAGTTCTACGGCTACCGCGAGATTCGCGAACGGCTGCGCGCCCGCGGCTATCGCTTCTCCACCGAGAGCGACAGCGAGATCGCGCTGCACCTGTACCACGAGCGCGGGATTCAGGTGGCGACGGAGCTGCGCGGTGAGTTCGCGGTGGTCATCGCCGACGAACGCCAGCGGGCGATGTACGCGATTCGCGATCGCTTCGGCGTCAAGCCGCTGTACTACGCCGTGGTGAATGGCGAGGTGTTCTTCGCGTCGGAGATCAAGGCGTTGCTGGCGCTGGGTGTGCCGGCGGTGTGGGATCTCGAAGGCGCCACTGGCGGTTTCGGAAGATCGCACGAGATCACGGAATTCGCCGGTATTCGTACGGTGCCGCCGGGGTGCTATGCGATCGCCAGGGATGGCACTGTGCGCATCTATCCATATTGGGATTGGGAGATCCCGACCGCGGAGGAGATGCAGGGCGATACGCGAAGCGAGGCCGAGGTCGTCGCCGATTTCCGCGAGGTGCTGCGCGATTCGGTGCGACAGCGACTGATCGCCGATGTCGAGGTGGCGTCGTACCTCAGTGGCGGCATCGACTCATGCGCCGTGCTCGGGCTGGCGCAGCAGGAGATGGATCGGCCGATCCGCGCGTTCACCCTGACGTTCGAGAACCCGCTGTACGACGAAGCCAAGATCGCGCAGGCGCAGGCCGAATTGGTCGGCGCGACGTATCACCCGATTCCCATCACGGGTCGGGAGATCGCCGACTCGTTCGCGGACGCGGTCTGGCATTGCGAGACGCAGATGTTCAACGGGCACGGCGTCGCGAAGTTTCTGCTCAGCCGCGCGGTGCGGGACGCGGGCATCAAGGTGGTGTTCACCGGCGAAGGTGCCGACGAAATGCTGGGCGGCTACCCGTACTTCCGGGTCGACGCGTTGAATGACGACCCGACGTTGGGTGCCGACGAGCGGGCCAAGCTCCTCGATGAGATGCTCGGCGCGAATGCGGCGACGCGCGCGCTGATGATGCCGGAGCAGATCAGCAGCCCGGAGATGCAGGCAGTGGAGCGCAGGCTCGGCTGGTTGCCCGCGACGCTCAATGTGGCTGCGGTGCAGACGAATAGCGTAGCGCCGTTGTTCCGTGACGAACTCGTGGCATCCGTTGGGGAATTCCAGCCGCTGGTGTCGGCGCTGGATCGGTTGCCGATCGCGCAGCGCGTCGCGGGCCGCGACCACCTGAATCAGATGCTGTACGTGAATGCGAAAACGGTGCTGCCGAACTTCATTCTGAACTACCTGGCTGATCGGATGGAGATGGCGCATTCGATCGAGGGACGGGTGCCGTTCCTGGATCACCGTGTCGCCGAAGCGTCGGCGCGCGTGCCGGTGAGCATGAAGGTGAAGGGAATTCGGGAGAAGCACGTGCTGCGGGAGGCGGCCAAGGACGTGTTGATCCCGGAAGTGTATGACCGGCAGAAGCATCCGTTCACGACGCCGCCGACACGCAACCCGAACGACCCGATGCTCGAGTTCTATCGAGACACGTTCGCCTCGCAGGCCGCGAAGGACCAGCCGATCTACGACATGAAGAAGGCCGGTGCCGCGCTCGATCAGCTGCTGGAGGTTCCCGACGATCAGCGCATCGCGGTGGAGGGCGGTCTGCAGCGCGTGGCGAGCGTGGTCGTCATGCAGCAACTCTTCTCGATGACGTAGACCCGCGCTCAGCGGTGGCGGGGGGCTGCCGAAACGGCCGCGACGGCGGTCCGGTCTGAGTCGGGTCAAACTCCCTGTTGCTCAAGGACAGCCATGGGCCCGTCGATCGGGATCACGATCACCGTGATGTTGTCGTGGCCGCCGGCGCTCAAGGCATAGTCGACCAGTGCGCGGGCGGCCTCGGTTGGTGCGGTTCCGTTGAAGAACCTGGCGATGTCGGCCGCCTCGGGCAGGTAGTTGTGCAGACCGTCGGAGCACAGCGCCAACACGCCTCGGTCGGCGGTGGTCGTCGTGCCCACGTTCGACTCGTCGAACAACGGCGGTTCGGCATCGGCGCCGAACCACCGGGTCAGGGTGTGGGCACCCCGCTCGACGGCGGGCGAGTCGGCCGGTATGCCGCGGGCGATCAGTTCCCGGGCGAGCGTGTCGTCGACCGTCAGGCATTGCGGCTGCGCGGGCGGGTCGGGCAACCAGTACACCCGGCTGTCACCGATATTGGCGACGGCGATGTGCACCTCGTCGGCGTTCGGCACGACGACCGCAGCCGTATAGGTGCAGGACGATGCGAGAAGGAATTCGTCGTCGCCCGACGTGGCCTCCGCGGCTGCCTTCGCCGCGTCGGAGAGTCCGGCCATCATCACCGATGTCAGGTCCGTCGACGTGGCGAGCGCATTCACCATGGCGTCGACGCCGGCGACCGACGCGGCCCGCGCGGCGTTCTGGCCTTCCGACGAGGTGGAGACGCCGTCGCACACGACTGCCGCAATCGCGGGTGGCCGCTCCCCCGCCGCGCCTGCCACGGTTCCCGCCGCGCCCGCGTCCTCGTTTCGGGTGTGCTCGATTCCGCGGTCGGTGATCAGCACGACCGCGTCGAGATGGTCCTCGTCGCGATCGGGCTCAGTGCCGCCAGCAGCGTGCCCGGGCACCGCGACGCGTCGGGTCGTGGGGACGCGACAGTTCTCGCAGAGTGTCTCTGCGGTGATGTTCGCCCCGCACTGCGTGCATGTCGCCACCGTGCTCCTCATCTCGGTCGTGTCGTGTGCGCGCTTACAGACTCCCATCCCGGTGCGGATCCGCGCTGCGGACACTCGGCTCGCTCGGCTCGCTCGTCGATCACGCGATCAACCCTTCTGCACGATCGGCCAGAAAAGGTCCAACAACCGCGCTTCCCACCCCGCCGCGACGCGCCCCGTGCGGGCACGCTCGGCGATATGCCCACCGACGATGGCGTCGACCAGCGTCGCGCCGTCGACATCGGCGCGAAACGAACCGTCCGCTTTCGCGGCGTCGATCACTGACTCGAGGTCGGCCCGCTGCCGACCGAGGATTCGCCGGAAGAGCTTGGTGAAGTCGGGGTCGTCGTCGGTGAGCGTGGCCGCCAGGCCACCCAAGCCGATGCCGACGTCGAGGGTCTTCACGGCTTCTTGGATGAGCCAACGCAACCGATCGGGTGCCTGGGCGTCGGCTGCGAGCGGTTCGGGAGTGGTGACTCGGGTCAGCGCAGCGGACAGCATGTCGCGGCGGTCGCGGTGGCGGCGGTAGATGGTGGTTTTGGCGATGCCCGAGCGGGCGGCCACCGCCTCGACCGTCACGGATCTGGGGCCTTTGGTGCGCAGCAACGCCAAGGTGGCGTCGGCGATGCCGTCGTCGACGTCCGGGCGCTGCGCCATCGACTCCTCCTTCGTCGTCGGGAATGAGAGTCGCGGGCGAAACGCTACACTAGTCGTAGCGCTACGATACGCGTAGCGTTTTGATGATCGAAAGATGATTGGAGCTGATCGATGTGATTAGGGCATTGCGCAACGTTTCCGCCACCGACGTGGCGTACGTGTGTTTCCTGCTCGTGTTCGTCGCGCTCGGGACGTTCGTGTATGCATTGGCCACCGGCAGCGCGACGGCGGGGATTCTCGGCGCCGCCCTGATCGTGTTGATGGCAGTGACGGTCACGGGGTTTCGCATCGGCGCCCGCACGCGAGCGGCGTCCAACGACAGCGGCGTCGACATCCCCGGTGAGAACATCTGGGCACGGCCGCTGCGGCGTGAGCAGATCGACCGGTATCTGTGGAACTATCGCGCTGTTCGCGAGAACCACGAGGAACTGCTGCAGGCGGTCGCCGTCCCATTGGGTACACCGGCGAATCTGGAGGATCGGCAGGCCGCCTGATTCGGGGATCAGCGAACCGGCCGTGCCGCTGATACCGGGTGAGGCATGCTCGGTGCATGAAGAAACGGCACCTCGTGCTTGCGGTCGCGGTGATCGTCACCGGGGCAGCGTGCGACAGCTCGTCCAAGCCGGCAGCGTCCTCGGAGTCTGTGACGACGCCGCCGAGCGCCTCGACGTCCGCGGCGGACACGACGTCCCCCGTGCCGACCACCGCGGCCGCCTCCGCGTGCACCGAGCTCGAGGGAACGGTCGGCGACGCCAACCTCTGCACGGTCCACACCGAGACGCCCAACTACACGATCGACATGAGCTTCCCGGTCGACTACCCCGACCAACGCGCGGTGGCTGACGTCCTGACCGAACAACGCGACCAGTTCATCGCGCTGGTCGACGAGCCGCCGGTCCGCGACGTGCCCAAGGCGCTCGACATCACGTCGCAGACATACCGGTCGGGAACGCCGACCTCAGGGACCGAAAGCCTGGTCTTCGAGGAGTACGACAACTTCGGTGGCGCGCATCCGGTGACGAACTACGACGCCCTCAATTTCGACCTCGGCAAGAACGCGCCGATCACGTTCGACACGTTGTTCAAGCCGGGCGCCGACCCCGTCGCCGTGCTCGATCCCCTGGCGCAGGCCGAGTTGAAGAAGCAGTTGCCGGGCGCGCCCGTCGACGACAACCCCATCGGCGCGGAGATGTACAAGAACTTCGCCCTCACCGATGACGCGGTGCTCTTCTTCATCAGCCAAGGCCAGTGGACCATTTCGGCGGCCGGAGCGCAGACGGTCTCGATACCCCGCACCGACCTCGCATCGATCCTGGCGCTTTGACCGAGAGGACTGGACATGTCTTTCAACGGAGTGATCGCCGAGGACATCCGCGAGGCGACGCCCGACTGGTCGCCCTACCGGCACGCTGAGGCTCCGGCCGACGCACCGAACGTGTTGTACCTGCTGTGGGACGACACCGGCATCGCGACCTGGGACTGCTTCGGCGGCCTGGTCGAGATGCCGGCGATGAAACGCATCGCCGATCGCGGTGTGCGGTTGACGCAGTTTCACACCACCGCGCTGTGCTCGCCGACTCGAGCGGCACTGCTGACCGGCCGCAACGCCACTTCCGTCGGCGTCGCGTCGGTGCTGAACATGGCCGAGGGCTTTCCCGGCCACAACGGGCGCATCCCGGCCGACGCCGCGTTGGTGTCGGAAGTGCTGTCCGAACGGGGATGGTCGACGTACGCGGTCGGCAAATGGCACCTCGCTCCCATCGAGGACTGCCACGCGGCGGGTCCGCGACGGTATTGGCCGCTGGGCCGCGGATTCGACCGGTTTTACGGCTTTCTCGACGGCATGACCGATCAGTGGTATCCAAGCCTGGTCAGCGACAACCATCCGATCGATCCACCAGCGACTCCGGAGCAGGGCTATCACCTGTCAAAGGATATCGCCGACAACGCAATTCGGTTCCTGCGCGACCATCGAGCCGCAGCTCCGGACAAGCCGTGGTTCATGTACCTGTGCCCAGGTGCCGGACATTCGCCGCATCAGGTCGCCGCCGAGTGGGCCGACAGGTACCGCGGACGCTTCGACATGGGCTACGAGCGTTACCGCGACATTGCGCTGGCCAATCAGAAGGCCCTCGGTTTGATCCCCGCCGATACCGAGCTGTCGCCGATGAACCCGTATGCCGACTGCAGCAGTCCCGACGGTGTGCCGTGGCCCGAGGGAGACACGGTGCGCGCGTGGGATTCGCTCTCCGACGACGAGAAGCGCATCTCGTGCCGGATGGCCGAGGTCTTCGCGGGCTTCCTGACCTATACCGATGCCCAGATCGGCCGCGTACTCGATCATCTCGAGGCGACGGGTCAGCTGGACAACACGATCGTCGTGGTGATGTCCGACAACGGGGCCAGCGGGGAGGGCGGTCCGAACGGCGCATTGGAAGAGTTCGTGCCGTTGCAGGGCGGCGGACACACGACGGCGGCCGCACTCGAAATTCTGGACGAATTCGGTGGTCCAGCAACAGCGATGAACTACTCGACGGGATGGGCGATGGCGTTCAACACGCCCTACAAGTTGTTCAAGCGCTACGCCTCACACGAGGGCGGTATCGCGGACCCGTGCATCGTCTCGTGGCCGGCCGGATTACCGGCGACCGGCACCGTCGCAGACCACTATGCCCATGTGTGCGATGTGACGCCGACGGTGTATGACCTGCTCGGCATCGACGACACACGAGTAGTCGACGGCGTCGCGCAGCGCCCGCTGGAGGGAACGAGTTTTGCTGCAGCCCTGCGTGATCCGAACGCAGAGACGGCGAAACGCTCGCAGTTCTACTCGATGATGGGCACCCGGGGCATCTGGCAGGACGGATGGTTCGCCAACACCGTGCATCCGCCGACAGCTGGGGCGCCGCGCGGCTGGTCCCGATTCGACGCGGACCGCTGGGAGCTCTTCCACATCGAATCGGACCGCAGTCAGCTGCGCGACCTGTCCGCCGACCATCCCGACAAGCTCGACGAGCTCAAGACGCTCTGGCACGAGCAGGCGCAGCAGTACAACGCCTTCCCGCTCAACGATCTCAGCATCTTGGAGTTGATAGGTCGAGGCGGACTCGCCGACGCCGGACCGGAACAGGTGGTGTTCTACCCGAATACGCCCGCGACGCACACGCCGATGAGCGGTTTGATTCGTGGTCGTTCGTTCACGTTGCAGGCGGTGGTGTCGATCGATCGCGCCGATGCCGAGGGGATTGTATTCACCCAGGGGAAGCGGTCAGCCGGTCACGCGCTCTACCTCGTCGACGGACGACTGCGCTACGTCTGCACCGTCGGCGGGAAGGAGCAGAAGATCGTCGCGGAGGAGCCGATTTCGTTGGGAGACCATGTCTTCGAAGTGCGCTTCACCAGTGAGCAGGCTGCCGGTTTCGAGGTCAGTGGAGGGGCCGAACTTGTGGTCGACGGTCGCGTGGCCGGGACGTATTCCGGGCTGCGTCTTGCGGCTCTGGACATGATGCAGAGCGTGTCGGCTGGTCGCGGTGTCGCATATTCGGTATCCGCTGACTTCGTCACGCCGTTCGCACTCGCCGGAGCCGTGCTTCACGAGGTCAGGATCTCCTTCGACGGTCAAGGCCTGCGCAGCCCCGACGGCGAGCGAGACGCCGCGTTTGCCAACGACTGACGCGGGGGTCGGCGGATTACCGTTTTGGGGCTCGGAGCCAATACCATCGCTGGCGTTATGACCGACAATGCCCTGGCCGTCGACCCCCTGCCACCTGGCCGTATCTCCGCTGAGGCGGGCCGGCGGCGCACCTTCGCCGTGATCAGCCATCCCGACGCCGGCAAGTCCACGTTGACCGAGGCGCTGGCGCTGCACGCCCGGGCGATCACCGAGGCCGGCGCGGTGCACGGCAAGGCGGGCCGCCGCGCGACGGTGTCGGACTGGATGGACATGGAGAAGGCCAGGGGCATCTCGATCACCTCGACGGCGCTGCAGTTCCCGTACCGCGAGTGCGTCATCAACCTGCTCGACACCCCGGGCCACGCCGACTTCTCCGAGGACACCTACCGGGTGCTGACGGCCGTCGACTGCGCGGTGATGCTCATCGACGCCGCGAAAGGCCTTGAGCCGCAGACGCTGAAGCTGTTCCAGGTGTGTAAGCACCGCCGGATCCCGATCATCACGGTGATCAACAAGTGGGACCGGCCCGGGCGCCACGCCTTGGAACTGATGGACGAGATCCACGCGCGGATCGGGCTGCGGCCCACTCCCCTGACGTGGCCGGTCGGCATCGCCGGAGATTTCAAGGGCGTGCTCGATCGCAGGTCGGGCCGGTTTATTCGGTTCACCCGCACCGCCGGCGGCGCGACCGCGGCTCCCGAGGAGCACATCGAGGCCGCCGACGCCCACGGTGCCGCCGGCGACGACTGGGATACCGCGGTCGAGGAGTCCGAACTGCTGTCGGCGGACGGCTCCGACTACGACCGCGAGGCGTTTCTGGGCGGCGAAGCCACCCCGACGCTGTTCACGTCGGCGGCGTTGAACTTCGGGGTGAATCAGCTGCTCGATGTGCTCGTCGACTACGCGCCATCACCCAGCGGGGCCACCGACGTCGACGGGACTCGGCGCGCGGTCGAATCACCCTTCAGCGCTTTCGTTTTCAAGGTGCAGGCCGGGATGGACTCCGCGCACCGCGATCGCATCGCCTACGCGCGGGTGGTGTCGGGAACGTTCGAGCGCGGGGACGTGCTCACGCACGCCGCGACGGGCAAGCCGTTCGTCACCAAGTACGCGCAGTCGGTGTTCGGTCAGCAGCGCGCGACGCTGGACACCGCGTGGCCCGGTGATGTGATCGGGCTGGCGAACGCCGCAGCGCTGCGTCCGGGTGACACGCTGTATATGGATGCGCCCGTGCAGTATCCGCCGATCCCGAGCTTCTCGCCCGAGCATTTCGCGGTGGCCCGCGGCGCCGATCCGAGTAAGCACAAGCAGTTTCGGCGCGGGATCGAGCAGCTGGAGCAGGAGGGCGTGGTTCAGGTGCTGCGCTCGGACCGTCGCGGCGAGCAGGCGCCGGTGCTGGCCGCGGTCGGCCCGATGCAGTTCGAGGTGGCCACCCACCGGATGGCCACGCGAGTACAGCGCGCCGATCTCGCTGGAGTCACTGCCGTATCAGGTCGCGCGGGTCGTGGATCCCGCGGACGCCGAGTTCATGAGCAGGCAGGTGTCATCGGAAGTCATGACCCGCACCGACGGAGTCATGCTCGTGCTGTTCTCCACCCCGTGGCGGCTGGACGGCTTCCAACGCGACAACCCCGACGTGAAGCTGGGGTCGCTGGTGGCGGCGGAGGGATAGACGGCCAGGACACCGGCCCCTCCGTTGAATGTCACCGCGCGCGAGCCGAGCCGGCGATCGCCTCGATCTGACATCTGATGCCTGGGGCGGGCGCGGGCCGTCCGTCAGCCGTCACCAGAACGACGTCGAGAGCTTCGGCGAGTGCGGCGTAGGCGGCGTCGTACGTAGTCACACCATGACGCAACTTCCAATCGTGCAAGCAACGGCCGAGACAGTATCGTCGGGACCCCAATCTCGGCTGGCCTGAGAACCTCGGATGCTGATGGCGGCGCCGCGTCGCTAAATTATTTGTTGGACAGGGCCAATCGCCCCGCTGGGCACTGAGCCTTCCAGCCTGCATATCGGGCAGCGACGCGCAGGGGCGGGATCGGCCCTTCGCGTCGGGCGATTGGCGCGCTCTCTACTGGAGGAGGGCTGGGCGTCGCCCGAGCAGAGGCATCAACCGGTCGTCTCCACCGCGGAATGCGCCGTTGGAGGCTTCATGCTGGCGCGCGAGGTCGACCGGGTATTGGAACACTCTGTCGAGACGGAAATATCCTCGCCGAAAAAGCGAGTGGCATCCCAGGCATGCCGCAAAGTCGCCCAGTACAACACCTGGATGCTGCGTCGGCCACGCCGCCGGATCACCGCCGTGGATTGCTTGGTATGCCCGACGTAGTTCTTGGCGCTGTCGCCACAGCATTGCGGCACAATCCATCCACTTCGGCACGACCTTCCAGTCGATGATCCAGTAAACCCTCCGGGGCGGATGCAGCGCGTCGTAGTACGGACCCCATGTGGTCGCCGCATACGACGGAGCTCGTCGCAAGGGCACACGCCCGTGCTCGTCGAGGCTCACGAGTCATCCTGTGGTGTGCGCGATTCAGAAGCCGTCATGACAGTTCTGACCGAACGACCACGATAGGTACCGTCTGAGGTTTCATGGCACGTCGTTCGCTTCCAATTGATCCATGGCGTGACGAGACGGGGCGGAAACAACGCGTCCCAGTACGGACCCCGGCTCCCCTCCCCACCGGCCGAGCGGGTCGGCACACCAATGTCTTTGGCATTCCTGGCCCACCAGTGCCAGCGGTCGACCATGTAGTCGAGCGCCTGCTTCGTCACGCAGGTCTGCCCCGGTGGCCGCGATCTCTGCGATCGCGATGGCCATCGATGTGTCATCGGTGCACTCGCCGGGCTTGAATGGTCCAAGTCCGCCGCCGATCATGTCGACCGGGCACGTCGGGCGCGAGCCGGGGCCCGAATTCGTAGCCAGCGCCGAGGCGCGTCCGCCGGCGGCAGCGCCGAGCAGGGTACCGCAAGCTCGGTCACGTTGTGCAGCAGTCAAACTCATGGTCGATCTCCTTCGTTGCGCATTTGCGCGGCGATCGAGTGATCGAGGGTGGCGCGTAAGGACTCTGCGCCGAGGACAGATCCAGCGGACTGGCTAGACGAATCCTTGATCGACGAGCACCGAGCCTTCTGGGGTGACCAGGTGGGTTTGGCCGGACCCTTCGACCAGGCCGCACCAGCTCTTGACCTCGAGGGCCGCCGCGTTGCAGCTCGATGTGGAACCCGTACTTGGCCGGTAGTGGAAACCACACCCGCTGACCGGGCAGCTCGTGCAGGATCTCGACCGGCGGGTATCGCAGCACTTTGCGCAGGTCGCCGTCGTAAACCCGTCCATGGATGCGTCCGTCGATGAGCTCGGCGAGTCGCGCGTCGAGCGCCCGGATCTGCTCGCTGCGTCAGCGGTGAGCGCGGCGGCGCCAGCAGTTCCCGCAACGCGGGTGTCCGGTCGTGTTGCGGCGGCCACGTCGAACGCGGTACGTCCCTTGGAGTCCCGAAGAGACCGAAGCGAGCCCCGGTCGAGCAGTTCTGCGACGACCTCGGCGGGTGCGCCGTGCCAGGCGGCCTGGTGCAGAGCGGTGAACCACGCCGTGCCGCCCGGCCGCCACTGGTTGATCGACCAGCCAGTTCCACTCGCTGTCGAGCACCGTCATCACCGCGGGCCAGTTGCCGGCTTTGGCGGCATCGGCGAGCCGGTGGCCGGCGCTGCAGCAGGTCATCGGCCATGACCGAGGTGTCCAGCACGCCCTGCCACGGGCGGGCACCTCGAATGATCTCGCTGTAGGACGTCATGGGGACCTCCCATGTTTCGGGCCTCCCCGCGGGAGGCGCTCTTGCCGGCACCGGTCGGTGTCGGCCGCTTCGTCATCCGAGCCACCCACGAGCGTGGGGTTGGCGCGCCGTCCAGTCGGAGCTTCGCGACGGCGTCTCATGAAGCAACGTCAGTTTAGAGCGACGGCACCGACAACTCGGCGTGCCCGCGGGCTGACGCTCTTCGCTGCGCAGTCCTCTACCCGTTCCGGGGAGGCTGCTGCGTATATGCAGCACCTCCTGTATTAGCACAGTAGCACTGCACAGTCCAGCATTTCTGCAATGATGCAGTGTATGCTGCATCTATGCAGACATCTGGTGATCGGTCCGCGACGCTGAACGACGAGGTCAGCAGCACCTTCGCCGACCGGGCGAAGGCGGCTCGGCTGCGGGCAGGCTTGACCCAGCAGCAGCTGTCGGACCGCCTGAGGAACCGAAGCCGAGATCTGCTCGACACGTCGGCGATCACCCGGATCGAGGCCGGGCAGCGAGAGCCGCGGCTCAGCGAGGCCCTCGCTATCGCGCGGGTGCTGGAATTCGGGCTGAACAACCTCGTCCCGCGGGCAGATCTCGACTTCTACCTGAGCGACGTCGAGCGGTTGATGGACGAAAGCCGCGCGGCGCTGGTCAAGATGATCCGGTCGGTGGATCCCGTCGTCGACTTCGTCCGACGAAATCCTGACTGCCTGGGCGACGACCGCCTCGAGGACCGATTCCGCGAAGTCGTCGAGTGGTTTCATCAGCGCGTCTCGCACGAAGACCTCGGGCATGAGGACGAGCAGACAACGAACTTCGCGATCACGAGAAACCGGACCGACGAAAAGCTGAAACGCCAACTGCTGCGGGCGGTCAGCGAAGGAATCCTCGTCAGACCCGACGAGATCCAACCCGCATACGACAGATGGTTCAAAGAAGACATCGACGAAGACGACCGGGACCGCCGGGGCTGCCAGGACGCGCGAGAAGGCGTCACGGGTGGCAACGCGCTGAATCCCGCGCCGTGCCGAACAGTGGGAGAAACATTTCAGCGAGCTCCTGGACTACGTCCGCCACCGCGGCGATGCCCGGGTGCCGCGCTCCTACATAACCCCCGACGGGGGCCGGCTGGGCGCGTGGGTCGTCGATCAACGAACCGCTTCGCGCGGGGCACGCTCGACCCCGACGCGCTCGTTGCGGCTCGAGGAGTTGCCGGGCTGGACCTGGGGCCCACGAGCCAACCGACCCAACGTGAAAAGCACGACCCCGGAGGCGACGTGAACGGCGACCTCACCATGAGGGCATCGATAGCCGGTTCGAGTCGAGAAGGTCACGCCGCCCGAAAGCCAGGTCGGTGTGAGTCCCCGGCGCGATGATGACATGGTGACAGGAACACAGGATCCCATCCTGCTTGGCGCTTATGCCGCCAAACAGTGCCCGGTGCGGATACAGAACGACTTCCTGCCATTGGTGCCGACACTGAAGTGGGTTCCGTCGCCGGAGGATCAGGCTCGCCTTGACGCCGGGATTGCCTTCGAGCGAAACATGTTCGCGGACATAGCCTTACTTCACCCGACCGCGGTTGTGGTAGATCCGCAGCTGGCCAAGTCGGACGCGATCGCAATGACGATGCGGGCAATGGGCGGGGGCGCGCCTCTGATCTTAGGCGGGTGGCTCCCGGATGACGTCGAGGGCGGCCGCAAGGGGCGACCCGACATCCTGATCAACGCCGGCCGCGGCTATCTTCCGGCAGACGTCAAACACCACTTCACCCTGAAACGAGCGAAGGTCAGGTCCGCGAACGTGTCGTTCCTCGCATCACCCGATGAGCGACTTGATGCGATGGGATGGACCGCGACCGCGCACCGCTATGAGGATGGGCTACAACTCGCCCACTACACGCGCATGCTTCAGGCCTGTGGCTACCATCCCGGATCCGAGCAGTTGTGGGGCGCGGTTCTGGGCACGACTCAACTCGAGGCGGCACCGGGCCAAGATCCGGAGTTGGTGTTCGTCTGGCACGACCTAGCCGAGCCGCTGTACTTCACCTTCTCACGTACGCCGCGGCAAGACGCGGCGCTCGCTCTTAGAGCGGCACGATCACGAGCACGCCTTCCGGGTGAAGGTGGCCGACAACGCCCTGCATGCCACGGGCGCCGACGATGATCCGCAGCCCCTCGTCGAACCGATCGGGCAGGACGAATGTCGCAGGTGCCCTTACGAGCAGCGCTGCGCGCAGCAAATGGGCGAAGACGACCCGTCGGGCGCGCTCACGGTCGCTCGTCTCGGCACGCGCGAGTGGCTCACGCTTCGGCGAATGGGCGTGACCACGACTGCCGCCCTGTCAGCCGTGGACCCGGACGACCCTCTGTTCTTCGACGAGTACTTCGCCGAAGTGAGCCACCTAACCCGCGACCAAGCACAAAAGCGTCTCACAGCAGCGATCGAACGCGCCGAAATGATCTGCGACGGAATCGAAATCAAACCGTCCGACGAGTACCCAGTAGAAGTACCGGTCGCCGACGTGGAGATCGACGTCGACATCGAGTACGACCTCAACAACCGTGTCTACATGTGGGGTGCCCGGCTGCGTCGGGGCGGCGACGACACCACCGCACAGTACGTGGCCGACTTCGTCGAGTGGGACCCAATCGACTCCGGTCGCGAGCGGGCGCTCGCCGCACGGTTCGTCGCCTGGTTGGGCGAGCAGCGCGACGCCAGCCAGGCTGTCGGCCAGACACTGAAAGTGTTCCACTGGTCTCACCCCGAGCGATCGAAGATGAAGAGCATCCTGGGGCTGGCCGAAGTCAGGCACCTCATCGACACGGAGACCGGTGTTTTCGTGGACCTCGAGCAGGTGTTCAAAGCGAATTTCGTCTCGCTGCACGGCTCGAGCATCAAGAAGGTTGCGCCGCACTTCGGATTCACGTGGCGGGTCGACGACCCAGGTGGCGCCATCTCTCAGACCTATTTGTCCAAGGTGCACACCAGCGCCGATCCAGACGAAGTCGCCACGGCAAAGGCGTGGCTGCTGACCTACAACGAGGACGACAACGCGGCCATGGCCAGGATCCGCGACGGCATCAGGCGTTGGACGCCGTGACGGCACAACGCTACTCACGGGTGGGGGAGACACAGTGACGACGGAGTTTCAATTCAGCGATGAGGAGTACCGCAGCCACGTCGACCAACTGGACGACCAACTCGAGCAACAACGGCTTCGAGGAGTCGACTCGCGAACGCTCTACGGCCGAGAGGATCGCGGGTGGACGTTCTGGTCGCCGGAGCGTCGCGCGGCTCAGCGCAAGTTGGTGCACGAACTTTGGGATCGGTGCGCTCCCCCAGTCCCGCGGGAGGGTATGGCACTGTTGGTGGCCGGTGTCGACGGCGCCGGAAAGACCACTCTGCGCCACAGGCCCGAATTCGGGGTCAAGGCCAACCAATTCTTGATCCTCGACCCCGAGGATATCGAAGAGGAAATGGCCGCGCGCGGGATGATTCCCCACGTCGACGGTCTCTCTCCGATGGAGGCCAGCCCGCTGGTTCACGAAGAGGCATGGGAGCTCGCTGATCGCCTGGCGCAGAAGGCATACCGCGAGAAGTGCAATGTGCTCTGGGAGATTCCGCTTAACAGCGCGAGGTCGCGGCAGCGTATCGATGCGCTGAAGGCGGCGGGGTACTCCGTCCACGGCAGTTTCGCCGACGCGCCTATCGACGTCTGCCGCGAACGCGCGCTGCTGCGGCACCGACAGCGCGAGGAGGCCTACCGCAACGGTCAGGGGTTGGGGGGCGGCTGCTTCCGCGATCCGTCCACGAATCCGGCAGACCCACGGCTCCGCCAGAAGAGTTCCGCGTTCTGCCCGCGCCCCTGGGCACACCAGTCCGCGTCTTGGTCGAGGAGTACGAGAACGGAGTCAGGGATCTCGACAGCCTGCTGGCCGGACTGATGGAGCGTTGGCACGTCCGCGCGGGATACGCGCTAGCGCCTGCCGACTGGACTGAGGTTTATCGGCGTTGCGAGTCAATGCCGGAGGACGACTGCCTGTTCTGGGTCTACTCGGCAGAAGATCGGGGTCTCCTCACCGTGAGCGAGAGCAACGAATTGCTGGCGTCGATTGAAACCCTTGCAGCCGGAGGGTGAATTGACGTTTCCAAACCCTGCGAGCACCGAAGTCTCCGGTTGTTGGGCCGCGGCGATCGCCGCAACTGGCTTGGTGCGGCCACGTGGTCGTGGTTATTGCGCCGTGTTATCGGCTCTGGCGGAGGGCAAGGCGTCGATTCCGGTGTGCTTGAGCCGATAGCTGGACCCTTTAACGGGAGGACGTCGGCATGGCGCACCACACGGTCGATCATCGCCGCGGCCACTACTTGGTCTCCGAACACGTCGCCCCAGCGGGCGAAGGGCAGGTTCGAGGTCAGGGATCAGCGAGGCGTGTTCGTAGCGGCTGGAGACCAGTTGAAAGAACAGGTTCGCGGCATCCTGCTCGAACGGTCTCCAAGAAGTAGGTGATCCTGGTCTTCTCACCCCACCTCTCCTTCTTGGGCCGAGGGAAAAGTCTCACGACGCCACTCTTGGACTACCACTTCCCGTCGGCGACTGCCTGAGGGCTGGATCCGCCGATTGTGATCACCGTGTCCGGATCGACAGGCACGAACGGATCCTCCTCGCCGCCAAGCTTTTTCCCGATACTTTCCACTCCCGACAAGATGCCGGATGGGGCGAGATCGCGAGCGTCGGCGTTGTAGAAATCGAACCACGGCAGTCCCGCGTCCACATAGGCGTCGCGGTTGACCGGCGTCGGCGGCGGCACCTCGCCGGTGATGGCGGTCCACTGCGCGGCCGAGCACAAGTGGACGAATACTCGCCGGGCGCAGCTCTCCTCATAATCTGCGAGCGGGCGGTCATCGGCGTACACCTCCTGCCGCATCCGCCCACCAGCTCCCAAACCCATGCTCGGCGCAGCGCATGGGAGCGGCGCCTCCCCCACTTCCGTGTCCGCGCAGTATTCCACCCGCGCCTCTTGCGCGGCCCGCCACTCCGCGAGTGCCTTTTCGGTCAGACCGACCGCGCGCAGTTGGACTCCACCATGGATCTCCTGTCCGCTGACCTGCCCTTCGACTGTGGCACCCGAACCGAGTGGCACGGCAACGAACTGGCGGATGAATCCGTCGCCAGCGATAATGCCATCCAGCCACGGCTGCTCGGGCAACGCAACGTAATTCTGCGGGTCGCCGACGAGGTGCTCGATCCACGGCAAGCCGCTAACCGCGCACACCTTGCCGATACCTACCTGCAGCGCCGCTGGTTCAGAAGCATGAAACGACAGCCACATGGCCTCACGCTGATAGATCGGCAGCATCACACCGCCACGAGCCAACCACTCGGTTGGCGCGGTGTCGGGGTAATCCGCAACTCGCCGCAGCGGAAACCGGCCCAGACCGGGTGGCAGCGGATGCAATCCCGTCTCGGGGATACGTAGCGTCCGTTGAAACCCCACCGTGACCGAATCCAGCACCACCTGGTCTCTAAGGACCGTTACCGGCGCACTGCTTGTCATTTCTACCTCCATCTCGGCGTACTTACTCACTATGGATAGCACCGCGCACCGACACGCCAGTTGGGACGAAGCAACTTCAGGGCTGGCATGCGACGACACGGCGACTCCTGCCGCGCAGACGGCGTTGCTGTCGGACCTGCGTGCGACGATGCAACGATGAAGGCGGATTGGTTTGAGAGGTTGACGGGCTTTCGCGAGGAGGGTTACGAACACACCCGCAGCCGGCTCGGTGTCGAAGGAGACGAGTTGGTGTCCACTGTCAACGGTGCGCGATACGGCATTGGCACGCTGGAGCTGCCGACGTTGGCCGAGTTGCGCGCTCGTGTTCAGGTTCCCGTAGACGGACGAAGCACAGTGCGGTGCGTGACCGGCGAGGCGCGCGCGCTGCACGCCGACCCGGAACTCGAAGGCGCGCTGTTCCAAGTGGCGTCGCAGTTCAATGTGCTGGAAATGACGGACCCGAACGTCGCGCCGGAGGACGGCGTCACGCGGTATGGAAGCGATCACACTCAGGGGCCAGCGTGCGCGATCGCGGCGGGGGCGGCAACCATCTATCGCAACTACTTCGCCCCGGTTGACGGGCAGGTCGGCCAGACGCGAGAAAGGCAACTCGACGCGTTGGCGCCGTTAGGTGCCGCGCTGTCGGAGAGAGTCGGGCGACCGGTGTCGGACCTGTGGTCGATGCGAAACGGCTACGCGCTGTGCACAACCGAAGGCTTGGCTGCGATCAGCGGCCTCTTGGCAGACTGCAGCGACGAGGAGCGCGACGAACTGCGGGGGAGGCTGAGCGATCGGTCTTCACCGCGACGTCGAGGTCACCGATATGACAGGAGGGTCGCGCGAAGGCTGGTGTCGCAGGCGTTCTGCTCGGGATTGCCGGTGTCGTACGGCGGCGGTCGGCCGTCGTCATGGGAAGCATTCGCACGCCTGGTGTTAGAAGCAACGTATGAGGCAACACTGTGGCGGCCGTCGAATGATCGTCGCCGGCGTCGCGCACCGAGTTGTTGAAGTGAAGTAGTGGAGTATTCGAATGAGCCGCGTGGAACGACGACGCAATTGTGCGTGCGATACAGATCTGTGGCAAGCAGATCTGGACATCCGGCAAGTCGGCTACGGGCAAGAGAATCCGTCGTCACGAGCGATCGCGGAGCGATTCAATGGGTAAGGCGTGGCCGCACGATGACCTGCTCCATGCGTGGTGGGTAGAGCCGGGGCGTCTGCTTGGCCGGCGAGTACCCGGGCGCGCAGACGCCAGAGAAGGCGGCGAGGAAACTGCAGCTGCTCTTCGACGCGGGTATCGGCTCGATTGTCGACCTGACCAGACCACAGGACGGCCTGAAGCCATACCAGGAAGCATTGAAGACGGCGAGCGGGGAGGCGGAACGCGAGATCCGTCACTTCGCTTATCCGATCCCCGACAACGGGGTCATCGATCAGTCGGGGTATGACGACATCCTGGCGTGCATCAGGACTGAAATCGACAGCGGCAGAAGGGTTTATCTGCACTGCTGGGGCGGGAAGGGACGCACTACGACGGTCGTCGGGTGCCTGCTGATCGACAGTGGTTTGGATTACCCAGCCACGATCGACCGCATCGCGGAGTTGCGAGCGGGGACCCGCAAGGCTCCGGACCGGTGTCCAGAGTCAGCATCGCAGCATCGTGTGTTGCGAGAACGTGCGGCGCTGCGCGCGTCGTAGCCGGGCCTCACCGCCATTCGTATGTGACCACCGAGGCGCTCCTAGCCACGGTTCAGTCCGGCAGATTCAAGCAGCAACTGCCTAAAAAGAAACTACCTGTGATACCGAATCGGTTTAGCTCGGGCTCCGGCGCTTTTCTTCCGCTAAGCGGTTAAGCCGAACTTGGTTAGCTTCGATTGCTGCCCGCTCCCGCTGCTCTCTGGCCCCGCACAGATGCCAGTACCGCAGCGCCGTCTTGCGCAGAAACTTGGCGGTCGTCAACGACATCCACGGATCGCCGTGCCTCGCAAGTTGGTACGTGAGCAACTCCTCGTCAAACATTTCGGCGAAGCGTCGGCGGTTGTCAGATGTGAATTGCGTCCTGTCGGTCGTCGCGCGGTCCTTACTCCGGCCCCCGCCGACGGAGGCGCTCTTGCCAGCACCGGTCGGTGCTCGGCCGCTTCGTCATCCGAGCCACCCACGAGCGTGGGGTTGGCGCACCATCTAGTCGGAGCTTGGCGATGGTGTCTCGTGAAGCAAGGCCAGTATACGTCGACGGTCGGACACACAGGCCGCAGTACGCATCCACATCTGCACAATCGTTCGACAAGTAGGCCTCGAACTCGGATCTCGCGTGACCGCATGCGGCGGCGGATCCGCGTCTACACGCTCTCGCCGGAACAACTCCGCTGGGCGCCCTCGACCGCCGACGGTGGTGAACCCGTTGGCATCGAGATGCCGCTCCATCGTACGCCGGAAGTTGTCGCGCTGAAGAGACTTTCCCGGCGACAGCCTCGTGGCACAACCGTAGCTCGCGCAACGTGAATTCTTCGCCGAGCAGCCGGTCGGGGTCGGGCTTGTCCCGGTAACGCGCGCGAGACGTGCTCGACGGCCAGCTTGATGATGTCGTCGTGGTCGTACAGCAGGTGCCCGGGCGCGTGAACAGGCACCAGCCTGGTGTCGCGGCTAGATCGCGACTCCAACTGCTCGAGACGCACAACATCGACATGTGCGACGGACATCACCCAACCGCGGTCGTCGCGAGACGGGTCGTCGAAAACATGCAGTTGGCGTGGATGTAGCCCTCGCACGTTGGCCTTGGTTCGTAGCGACCGGTCGACGGCGTCGGCGAGCGTTTCTGCCCGTCCACACGAAAGTGCCCGGCAAGGGCCCACTCGGGTCGGACTCGCCTGCCGTACTTCGAGCACGACAAGCCTTCGTCAGCGTCCAGGGTGAGCACGCGCAGTATCGACTGCGACGGATGGTCGCGCGATAGTCGTCGAGGGTCCGTCCGCGGGAATCTCGGTAGGGTCGCTGGCTCATGTCGGAGCGACAGCGTACAGTGTTGAACAATTAGCGCGAGTATCGCGCAAAGTAGAACAAACGGGGAGGGAGACAAGCGAAATGACTTCATACAACGATCGGGTGGAAGGTGTGCTGCTGGCGACTGCGGCGGGAGATGCGCTCGGTGCGCCATACGAGTTCAAGCCGCCGCGCGGCCCGGAACTCGAGGTGGCGATGGTTGGCGGTGGCCCATGGGCGGCCGGCGAGTGGACAGACGATACGTCAATGGCCATCGCGATCGCGGAAGTCGCCGCGACCGGCGCCGACCTGCGTGGCGAAGACGCCCAGGATCTCATCGTGCAGCGGTGGCACCAGTGGTCGCTTACCGCGAAGGACGTGGGTATCCAGACCGGTTCTGTGTTGTCTGCCGCGTCGCGCGGCGGCGTCATCACTGCGGCGCGCGCCCGAGCCCTATCGGCCGACCTTCATGAGCGCACCGGCCGCACGGCCGGCAACGGATCACTGATGCGCACGGCGCCGTTGGCCCTCGCCTATCTCGACGACGAGGACGCGTTGGTCGAGGCGGCGCGGGCGATCAGCGAGCTCACGCACTTCGACCCGGACGCGGCCGACGCGTGCGTGTTGTGGTGCTGCGCGATCCGCCATGCCGTGCGCACGGGAAAGCTCGATATCCGAATCGGACTGCGTCACCTCGCATCCGACCGCCGCGAGCTGTGGTCGAAGCGACTGGATGCGGCCGAGTCCGCTCCCCCTGCGTCGTTTCCGAACAACGGCTGGGTGGTGACGGCCCTGCAGGCGGCGGTGTCGGCGATCACCACGACGCCGGTACCCGCCGACGATCCGAGCGCCGGAACCTTCCGCGCCGACCATCTTCGGCTGGCGTTGGACGCCGCCGTGCGGGCCGGCTACGACACCGATACGGTCGCGGCGATCGCGGGCGGACTCCTCGGGGCTGTGTACGGGGCATCGGCGGTTCCGGGCGAGTGGCGTCGACTGCTGCACGGGTGGCCCGGCATCACCGCCCACGAACTGGTGGGGCTCGCGACGGCGATCGAGCGCAACGGCAAACCGGACGAATTCGACTTTTCGTATCCGGGTTCGCCGATCGACACGTTCGCCCGTCACCCGTATGACGACGGTGTCTTGCTCGGCGGCATCGGCGTCCTTCGAGAACTGCCGGAGGAGGTGGGCGCGGTCGTGTCACTCTGCCGGTTGGCGGACGACGACATGCGCGCAGACATCCCTCACGTGGAGGTGCGGCTCATCGATCGGCCCGAACGCGACGAGAACCCGCATCTGGACTACGTGCTGACGGACACCGTTCGCCTGGTGGAGCAGTTCCGGCGGGAGGGTCGCACGGTGTTGGTCCACTGCGTCGGCGCGTACAGCCGCACGCCGACGATCGGGGCGCTGTACGGGGCACGCCTGCGCGGCATCGACGTCGACGAGGCACTGCGCGACATCCAGACCGTCTTGCCGAACTCGCATCCGAACCGGGCGTTCCGGGAGGCGTTGCGACGCTTGCAGTCTCGCGATTCCGACATCACAAGGAGATGGTCGTCATGGCGGGAAGTGAGGCGCTGCCGAGCCGACCAGCCCTTCGTATGGCGCGGCGTGCTCGACCCCGGACTACTGCACGATCACGTCGTCGCCGGGTCACATCGTTTCGCCGATGCCGCCAAGGCCGGTGAGTGGTCGGCCGTGCTGACAATGCTCGACGATCCGACGTTACTGGTCGACATCAATTGGTGGAGGCCGGGAGGTACCGCGTGGTTCACGGCGCTTCACCAGGCGGCCTGGCACGGCGCACCGGCCAATGTGGTCGCGAAGCGTGACATCAAACGCGAGACTTGCTGAGAGGCCAGTTCGTACGTGACTCGGCCACCGCTTCAGGCGGTGCGGACAAGTGAAGACAAAGAAACGGCCCTACCGCATCGGGGCCGCCTCCAACATCACCAGTGACACAGAGTTTACCGCCTACTCGGACTTCAACGTCACGAACGCTCGACGCCGGGACTCGCGCCGAGATAGGCCTCTTGGTCAAAGCCGGATTTCACCGCACCTGCTACGCATACGCGGGTCGCGGCGGCTGCCGAGGCGCCCTGTTGACGCTTACGGAGTCGAGGGGGCGAAGACCACCGCTACACCAGGAGTACAGCTTCCGACCGCGCGCCGCGAGGCTCGCGCGTTCCAAAACAGGGATAGGACGCCGCGTGACAACTCATCAACGCATCCTCGGACAGGTATTTGCCGCGGTTGCCTCGCCGCTGCGAGCGTCGTGGAGTGGAAGCCGGTGCCGCTCTGACATGTTGGCCGACAAGTACATCCGTTTAGCCACCTTCTGATCGGCGAAGAGATCTGGTGCCGAGATTGGGAACTAGAGTCCGTAAGGGCATTCAGCGACACGACGCGAAGCGCCGAAACAGTACCTGGAGTCGGACCGTCTGCGGCCCCTCGCTGCCTCCGGGCGACAGTTCCTCTTGCTGTTCACACCCCGCCGGCGATGAAGTTGCCCCCGAGCGCCAGCCCCGTAAGCGGTAAAGATCACAAAAGTTCGCTGCCGCCGACGAACCCGCGGTACTCGACTTTTTAGCCAACGGAAATTCGGTTTCAAACCGGTCAAAGTGGCGGGCCAGCCGAGGGGACTCTCATGGTTGAACGAGGAGCGGAGCTTTCCACGGTAACGAGGCCGGTCCCCCGAACCGAGCGGGTGGTCCGCTTCCTGCCGCCAGTACACTGTCCTCCATCGGTAAGCCGTTGCAGAACGGGATCATGTTCACGTGCCCATCCCACCCTGACACCAGAGGCTTCCGCCGTGAGGTATTGGGGGTCACGTTGTGCCTGGGATAGCCGGTGCCGCCGAGACGGCGGCGACCGATAACACGGCGGCGGTGATCAGTGTCTCATAGCCGCAGCATGTACGTGGCGGCTGTGGTGGTCGGACAGTCCTTACGCGTCACTACTCGAAGATGCCGGCGGCGTCGATCAGCTTGACGCAGCTCACCAGCCTTTACGACATACTCCGAAGATGACAAGCATGGAAGCGGCTGGTGCCATAGCTTCGACATCCAATGGTCCGGCGACTGGCCGGGCGCGGGCCTGACCAGAGAATTCTGGCAAGTGAAGGTCATGGACGGGAGGCATGCTGCTCTTCGGGACACCCGAAGGGGGAGGAAATTTTGCAGTCGCCCCTCACACCTGGACACGTCTGAAGACGACCTCGTTCGACATCGGCGAACTCCAAGTGAGCGACTGGTACGACAACGTAATCGGCTACGCAAGCCAATACAGCAACCGCTCGTTGATGGCGGCGGACACCGTTGAAATCAAGGGAACGGGCGCGCAAGATCCACTGGGGCAAGGGTGTCGGTATTGCCGAGGAGGCGCGCACTTTGCTTGAACAGCGCCTGATACCGCCCGACTCTCTACATGACTTCGGCCGGTTTCACGACATACTCCAAGATGGCATCAGCGCGAGCGAGTGGTGCGACAGCTTTGAAATCGAGTGGGTGGGCGATGCCAACCAATGGGGGATCAGCGACGACACGTGGGACATGAAGCTCACAGACGGCGGTGTGCTCCTTTTCGGATCCAAACGGGAGCACAACGGTGGTCTCGTCGTCCCGCCCCACAGCTGGGTACGTCTGGACACGCCATCGGTCGGACCCATGACGAGCAACACAAGTGGTTGGTGCGAGAACTTTTTTATCTGGTGGGATGGAAAGAACGACCACAGAAAACCTAGCGACCAAGAATTTCCGACTGACGCTCACCGGCGGCGGCGTCCCGCTGTTCGAGCCAAAGGAGACACCTGGACCATCTGTCGTCTTCGCCCCTCACGCTTGGACAGGTATCAAGTCGCCCTTCGACTCAGCAAGTAGCACCATCCCCGCTCTCGCCGGATGAAATCGACTGCAACGGCAATTCACCAACGGCAGCTTTCGTACCGCCTTCATGACAGACTCGCCCTGTGTCTTAGCCGGGCATCGTCATGTTGGTCGTGGGTGTGTTGTCGGTTGCAGGAGCCGTGCTCGGCTCTATGGACGCAGAAGAGCACTACTTGACCAACGACCTCGCCCTCGCGCACATCGGTCATCTGCTTGGTCTCATTGGCTGGATCGGTTTCGGCCTGTACGCCGCAATATTCCACTCCGCAGGGTTTCTCGGCTTCGTCGGAGGCACAGCGGCCAGCCTGATCGGTTACGCGGTGCTGGTTTCCGCGCGCTTCGGGGCAACAAAAAGTAACGGGATCTGCGCCTTGACCGACGGGGTCGGCTTGGGTAGTCGATGGGCCCCCCTGATCACAGCGGTGCCGCGGGCGGGCGCCGCGGGAGCGGTTGCACGCACCGCACACGACGTCGATGTCCTGAACGCGAATGGCCAGCCCGCGGGCGTGGCGCTCTCACGTTTGCTTACATGACAGGTTTTTTCGACGCTTGCCGGATCTCCTCGAATACGATACCGCGGGTGAGTGGGACCTGCGAACGCTGCGGCCGCCAGGCGCGGCTGCGCCGGTATTGCAACGAGTGCAAGGCGGCCGTTGACGTGCTGAAGCCGCAATACTTGCAGACAGCGACCACATTCGCTCGACGGTCATCTCACTGAACTGATCGACGGACGCATTGGCGGCGGCTGTTCGAGCGCCCGCCAGCGAAGCTCACGAAGCGGGAGGTCCTGCGGCCGCCGACTGGTGCGTCGTTATGCGGCGTTCGCGGCGAGCGACGATATCGTCACCCCCGAAGAGTTGTCGGCGTTCAGGCGTGCGGCGACGCTGTTCACGCAGACCGGCCTTGTGCAATCCTCGACAGGAGGTCCTGCGGTGCCCAGCCAGTCGGGAACGTGCGCTGGCCATCTGCCACGCGTGTCGGCTGACGGGCTACATCTGCCCACGGATGAACACTGCTACCTAAAGTTGCCGCCGTTCGAGTGCGCTACCTCAAGTCGGGCGCCCGCCAGACCCCCGGACAACTGGTGGTCACCAACCGAAAAGTACGGTTCATCGCGTATCAACATGGCGGAGAGATCCCGCTAAGCAAAGTGATGTCCGCCGTCCACTTCAGCGTCGACGACCTCTCGCTGAAGGCGACCTCGGCCTCGCTCACCGGCGACTACCGCCTGACCGACGCCGAGTGGGCTGCTGTCGTATTCGACACAGCGCTCCGCTGATCGACGGGTATTGCTGCGGGCGCTGGGCGGTCCTGCGCGTCCCCACCCCACGTCAGGCGGAGGTGTGGCAGCGCGACCACGGCCAATGTGTGGAGTGCCAGGCGACAGAGTATCTCGAGTTTGACCACGTCATTCCGTGGTCGAAGGGGGGTACCCACACCGTAGGACTCAACTCCTCGCCGCCGCGCAACTCGGTGAAATCCGATCGAATCTACAGCGATCGGTCAGCTACGAGCTCGGCCCGCCCACCGGGAGAGACGAGGCGGGCCGAACACGCCGTCAGTCAAAGATACGGCCCACACCGCACGCGAGCAGCACGAGAAAAGAAGGCAGCGTACTGCACGAATTGCCGGATCAGCACCTGTGGTTTCCGGTGCCCGGGATGTACGGCGGCTTCGACATCCGACTGCAGGAGAATTTCCTCGATGTGAAGAGTTGGTGTCGTGTGGTCGGCGGGTCCGGTCAACAGCATCTGATCACCAGCGCGGGCACGATCCTCGTCGACGAAGGATTCGTGTGATGACGAAACCCGCATACCGCTGGCACCGACTACGTGCGGGCGGACACACCATGACGGCATGGATCGGCGACGCCCAGTGCACATATGTAGCGGTCCGTGACGAGACGGGTTGGGTGCTGACTCGACATGTTGCCGGCGGCAGCGGAACTGTCAGCTGGAACCCGACGCCAACTCTGCGCGCGGCGAAAGATTTGGCGTCACGCGATCTTGACAGAGGGGTGCTTTGACACCCGCGATTGCAGCGGCGGCGTCAGGAATCGTCCGCATACTGCCGTTGAGCAACATGGGCGTGGTAGACGACTGCGCGGCAAGTCCAAATCTGGGGTCGTATCGGCACGCCCCCTCTACTATTCGCGTGGTGTACCGAACACCGCTCCTGTAGCGGATACAGGGGCGCGATCCTTCCGACTATCGACAGAAGCCAGGTCCGTCGGGCACCGTTGGGTCATGGACGACGACCCCTTCAATCTCGAGCGCTTCGTCATCGCGCAGAACACGCGATGACACCTACGAAAGAGCGGTAAAAGAACTGCGCGCCGGACAAAAGAGGACGCATTGGATGTGGTACGTATTTCCCCAACTGCACCGGGAGGGGTTAACGTCCTACTCCGAGGGCTTCGCGATCCGTTCTCGCGAGGAGGCCATCGCCTACCTTCAGCACGACGTCCTGGGTCCGCGCCTGCGCCGTTGCGCCCGACTGGTCCCCCGATCGGGCGCCGTCGACGCCCGAAAATTGATGGGAAGCATCGATGACAAAGAGAAGTTGAGGTCATCGATGACACTGTTCGCGGAAGTAACTGACGACGACGATGACTTCGTCGCGGTATTGCGCGAGTACTTCCCCGCGGGACGCGATCAAGAGACTCTTAGGAAGCTGAAAGCTGGTTCGCGAGAGCAGAAGGCCAAGCCGCAACACTCAACTCCGCCGAAGCGTCGGCGACTTCGTTGGCTGCGTCGACGTCACACAAGTTGATCTCCACGTTTCACCGTCGACTTCCGGTGATGTGGCCCGCTCGGCCGATCGATGATCGTCTTGTCCGCCCTGACCAACCACTACCGGCTCAAAGTACGCTGGCAGATTCAGCCGGTGCGCGAGGTCAGGTCCGCCAACCTCACGAATGAAGTCCGGGTCGCCACAGACGACGAGTTGATCTCGGGCCCTGGATAATCCGACGTAGAGGCGCTCGCGGGAGCGCTCGAACTGGCTGGTCTCATTGACGACGACCACGACAGCGCGACGCTCGAGTCCCTTGAAGCCGAGGACGTGGCCGTAGAACACCTGCTCGGCGTCCCAGAAGCTGTCCCAGTACGCTTCACTGCCGCCTGCTTGGCGCTCCTTCTGCTCGGGATGTCGACTCCCGGTGGTCAGCAGCGCGACATCCTCTGGGCGCCAACCCTCCTCGAGAAGCAGTTCGACCTCGTCATCGCCGACGCCCAGCGCGTCCTCACGGGCGCAGGCGACGAACTTCACCGTCGGGCCCTCGCCGCCGAGGAAACGCATGGGATGGTCGACGAGCGGCTGGAATGCATTGGCGATCTGGCGAGTGTTGCGCACATTGTGGTCGAGGATCAGCGGCACCAGCGGCACCGGCGGCGCCCCGTGTCGGTCGAACACCCGCTGCCCTTCGTCGGTGAACACGTAGATGCCGCCCGTCGTCGGGATCTTTCAGCGCGATCAGCAGCGGCTCCCACCAGGAGTCGGCGAAGTCCTGGGCCTCGTCGACCACAATGGAGTCGAACCGGTGGCCGTGGTCGAGTTCCATTGCGAGTTCGGCCATTTGGAGCGGAAGGTCGTGTTCCCAGAACTGCGCCGTCTCGGCATTGGCAATGGATTCGTCGGGACCTTCAGGTGCTCCCCACTGCTTGCCGAGGTCATGGAATTCTCCCACGTAGCCGGGCTGTTGGCGCCGCGGCCAGGTGGCGGTGATGCGCTCCAGATAGGAGGCCAGGCCGTGCGAGTAGCAGACCAGCGCGACGCGCTGACCCTTCGCGGAGAGTCGACGCGCCTGCTCCATGGCCAGGAAGGTCTTGCCGCTGCCCGCTCCCCCGCGGACCTCGACGCGGTTGAGCAGCTTGATGGCGTCGAGGACGACGGCCTGATGCTCGGTGAGCGCGTCGGCGGCGTCCTCGTTGGCCAGTGCGCGCGCGACCACGCTGCGTTGCGGTAATCCCCTACCGCTCAATGCCGTTGACAGTTGGTCGATGCCCTGTAGCGACAGCAGCGGACGTTCGAGTTCCTGTCGGACCAGGACGTAGCTGCAGCTTGTCGGCGAGCGTTGCGAGGTCGTTGCGGTCGACGACCTTCCAGCGCGGGCACTCGGGCAGCGCGAAGTCGGCAGAAATCTCGGCATTGGGGAGCACGACGACGTGGTCCCAGCGCAGTCGGCTTTGCGTCCATCGCGGATCACTCTCGACGAAGTCACGCAGCGCGTAACAGGCGTCGCGCGCCTGACGGACGGGCTCGATCTTGTGGTTCGTGGCCGCGTCGCAGCTGCCGCCAGGTCCGCCGTCGTGCCAGACCTCACCGCCCTTGACCTCGAGGCAGACGATGCCGGCACCCTCGATGGCGACGACGAAGTCGACCTCGTGGTCCTTGAGGTGGTCGGTGACGCGCTGGCCGGGGATGACCCGGTCGTTGGGCTGCAGCTGGTCGATGCAGCGCCTGGTAGACCTTGCGCTCGGCGCGCGTTGGCAAGGCGGGGTGTCTCGGCGGGTGTGATGGTCACAGGTCGGCCGGCTCCTGACCCGCGTCCCAACGGCCAAGCCGCACGGTGAACCCTCCTGTTCGACGTCGCTCCGATGCTAGCGATGCCGCCTCGTCTTCGACTGATGGACTACCACGGGCGTTTTCTGGGCGTGGCCGAACGCTGCCGAGGTCTCTCGGCGCCCAGCCAGTACTCCGGTCTCCTGGACGACTGCGCACATATTGTGGACGGCCCGCTGTCGGGATACCGCGAATTCGTCGATGCGTTCGTCGAGCTTGTCGTTGAGAGGCCAGAAATCCTACGAGGGGCGCCGCCTGGCGCTGTCGACGGCGGCACCATCCGCCTGGACGTCGACCCGAGCCGTCGAGCCCTGCGGAAGGTCCTATGGAAAGCGCCGGCTCTGGACAAGAGATGACGTTCGCCAGCTGAATCCCTGACGGTGGCACGCTCGTCTCGGGGTGTGCAGAACAGCCTGTCTCCCGCGAACCCGAAATGGTGACCGACCACTGGGCTGATGTCGGAAGCGCGCGCGGACTCACGGCAGAGGGAAGGTCACGCCCGGCGGCGGGGCGATCATCGCGTCGGTACGGAAATCGGCGCCTCGCTGCGGAAGACCACGATAGTTCCGGGTGTGTCTCTTTGCGAGAGCGCAACATCAAGCGGCAGGGCGGGACTGCCATCGTCGGGTTCGATGTTCAGGTAGACGTAGGACCGTCGCTCTCATGACAGCGTGTCATCAGTCTGTCAGCCAGGTAGTGACCCTCGGCGAGGGTCCTCGGAACCAAAGCGACGTCCCTCTCGGCGCCATCATGCTCGAGAATTTGAAGGGCCATGAGTTGCGGGCCCACCACAAACAGTCCCGCCGCATTGAACGTCGCTGGAACATAGGTGAGCAGTTCTTCGAGGTGTGCCTCACCCTGGGTGTTGGAGATCACGTAGTGCAACACGAATCCGCGGCGCGTCAGTTCCTCGGTAACCGTGCCCGCCGTGGCGGCGATGTAGTCGACAACCCCTGGTGTCCAACGGAAGTCGCAGAAATAGGTCTTGTAGAGGTCCTCGACCATGAAGAAGGCCGTCGCCACGAGCCAACCATCATCGAGGGCTCGAGCCTGCATGCGGACCCGCTCGCGCAGCGCCTCCAGCGACCGATCCCGTTCGGGCTCGGCCATGGCGTCGAGGGTGTCGCCTCCGACGACAATCGCTCTGGTGCGGTAATCCCACACGCCCGCCAGGTTCGGGAACTGCCAGTTGTCAGACATCGCGATCCTCCCTCGTCAATGCGGCATCGCGGCCACCCAATGCTCCGTCGGACGTTTCGTGACGTCGGGCAACAACCAAGGCACTCAGCGGATCGGCCGGGCGTCTCATGCTGTGGCCCCTCGCGTCAAACCAGTGACAACGCAGGCAGGCCGCGTGCGCAGTCCACAGCACCGCATCCAGTACCACTCCAGGATGCTGCGACGGCCAATCGTCGGGATTACTGCCGTGAATGGATTCGTAAGTGCGTCGCAGGTATTCACGCTGCTCCCAAAATCTGCGGGCTATGTTGACACCGGTCGATCCGAGCTTCCAATCGATCCACCCCGTCACCATGCTCGGCGGAACTTCTCGCCGAACCGTTCCGCCTTGACGCGTCGCCGAAAAGTGCGCACCCTCATCCTCCTTAGCGGGTCCGACCACGGCCCGCACGTCAGTCCAGTGTGCAATATCCCAGATCGACCATCCAGCGATCTGCGATCGCACTTCTCTTTGGTCCCGAACCGGAGCCAAGGGGTCGAACGTTCTTGCCGCCCCAACCCCCGACGTCGCTCGCCGCCGTCACTCCTCGCTTTCTGTCGGCGCGCTGCCGCCGACCAAGTAGCCCGTCTTCGGTGTCGCACTGAAGGGATCGACCCAACTTCGGAGACCGGCCAACGCGCCGGCAAAGACGATCGCGGCGATCGAGCCGCTCCGCGTCCGTTCGAACGCGCGCTGGCCCTCCGCTCGGGCTGCCACATCAATGGCGTCACCCTCGACGTCGATGCCGGCATGCATCCTCGCGTCTAGGGCCACTTTTCGGACGGGTTCGCTGCCGTCACCGTTCATGAACCCGGCCCTAGCGAGCACCGCCACCGAACTCGCGGGGCCGCTGCCACTGAGACGCAACTCGCTCGGGTCGCTCAGGTGGGCGAGATCACGGAGCGTATGTATCGTATGCGCGGCGACCTGGTTCGGCTCTTCCCGCGAGACTTGGACGGCGGCGTCATCCTCATCGCTCCACGCCAGCGCACCGAGACTGAGCCACAGGCGACGGGCGGAATCGCAGCGAAATTCCATCAGTGGAGGCATCACCGCAGACTTCCGCGAGATGGTGAAGACGTCCCGTGGGTGCAACATCCCCGCGATGTACGCTGCGACGAAGGTCTGGAACGATCGCCACTGGTCTTCTGAAGTGAACTCACTCATGAGACGTCCTCCAGTTCGACGCCACCGCGCAATCCGCCGAAGTCATACCAGTCTGAAATAAACTGTGCTCCAGAATGATTCACGCGCTGGTCGCGGCATACCAAAGTAGATAGCAAGCCGCGGATTTGACCATGCATTTAGGAACTCCGTAATTCCAGGCCTCCACGGGAGGCGCTCTTGCCGACACCGGTTGGCGCCAGCCGCTTCGTCATCCGAGCCACCCACGAGCGTGGGGTTGGCGCACCGTCCAGTCGGAGCTTGGCGACGGCGTCTCGTGAAGCTGATTTCAAGGTAACACGGGTGTCTGACAAGCCAGATGCGGCGATGCAGCCGCACGCGCGATCGCACTATTTATCAGTGCCCAGTCGTACAGTCGGCGCCAAGCGCGAATCTAGGGGGAGGGTCTGCTGCACGGATAGGTGACACCTGAGATCGCTTGCCTGGGTGGGCGGGCTGGAAAGATGTCACCATGGCAAGGCCCTATCCGAAGGAGTTCCACGACGAAGTCGACCTCATGATCCTTGAGGTGGTCAGTGACGCGCTGGCCGGCGATCACGCGGTCGTTGGGTTGAAGCTGGTCGATCAGCGCCTGGTAAACCTTGCGCTCCGCGCCGTTGGCCAGGCGCGGGGTCTCCTCATGCGTGATGGTCATCGATGCGCCGGCCGTCTGCCGCCAGGTGACCGCACCATCTCAACCTCCCTGTGAGTGGTGTCGATGGTAGCGACGGCCATTGATTCCGTCGGTCAGTACGGTGGGATTCATGAAGCATCTCGAGGTCGAGGGACTGGGGCAGGTCAGCAGGATCGGACTGGGCACGTGGCAGTTCGGATCGCGTGAGTGGGGCTACGGCGACAGCTACGCGTCGGGCGCGGCACGCGACATCGTCGCGCGCGCCCGCGCTCTGGGCGTCACCCTGTTCGACACCGCCGAGATCTACGGCACAGGCAAGAGCGAGCGCATCCTGGGTGAAGCGCTCGGCGATGAACGCTCCGAGGTGGTGGTCGCGAGCAAGATCTTCCCGGTAGCGCCGTTCCCCCCGATCGTGAAGCAGCGCGCGGCGGCGAGCGCGAAAAGGCTGCAGCTGGAAAGTATTCCGCTCTACCAGATCCATCAGGCCAATCCGGTGGTGCCCGATTCGGTGATCATGCCCGGGATGCGCGAGCTGCTCGACAGCGGACGCATCGGCGCGGCCGGTGTGTCCAATTACTCGCTGCAGCGGTGGCGCAAGGCCGACGCCGCGCTGGGCCGGCCGGTGATCAGTAACCAGGTCCACTTCTCGTTGGCGCATGCGCAGCCGCTCGACGACCTCGTGCCGTTCGCCGAGCGGGCGAACCGAATGGTGATCGCGTACAGCCCGCTCGCGCAGGGGCTGCTGGGCGGGAAGTACGGCGTCGACAACCGCCCCGGCGGCGTGCGAGCGTTCAACCCGCTGTTCGGCACCGAGAACCTCAAGCGGGTCGAGCCGCTGCTGAACACGGTGCGAGAGGTGGCCGCCGAGGTCGGCGCGAAACCGGCGCAGGTGGCGCTGGCGTGGCTGATCAGTCTGCCCGGCGTGGTCGCCATCCCCGGAGCGTCCAGTGTGGAGCAGCTCGAGTTCAACGTCGAGGCCGCCGACATCGAGCTGAAGCCGGATGCGATCGACGCGCTGACGTCTGCGGCTCGGGCGTTTCGACCCGCGTCGGCCGTGCGGAGCCTCGGTGACACGATTCGCGAGAAGCTGACGAACCGCTGACCTGAACTTATCGACCGGGTGAGTGGCCGATGCGCCTCCCCGAGAATCCCTAACGCGCATTTCGCTTAAACGCTGTCCGACGCAGATTCGGTGAGCACGTGAGTGACCACGTGCGTTGGTTGTCAGCGCTTGGCCTGGCCGGTATCTGCGATCGCGTTTGTTGTCGGAGGCCGCGTCTACAGTCGGCGACGACGCGCGAATCTAGGGGGGATCATGCGTGGACGTGGGGTTATTTCAGGCGTGCTCGCGGTGTGCGGGGCGGTGGCGATGTCGGCGCCGGCTCGTGCCGATCAGTACGACTTCATCGCACAGCTCGACAACAGGGGCGTGTACTACGAGTCGATGATCGACATGATCGACATCGGCAAGGAGCTCTGCCACGAGCTGCGCTTCGGTGTGGAGCCGTCGCTGGTGCTGGGCAAGCTGCAGCGGACGGGGTTCGCCCCGACGGAGTCGGCCATCGTGCTGCTGGCGGCGGTGGACAACATGTGCGTGGACACCAAACCGGCAGTCGTGGGCTGGGCACGCGACAACGGCTATACGGGGCCGGTGTGATGTCAGAGCCGTTCACGCCGAATCGCGTCCACGTGGTCGTCGGCACGCCGTGGAAGGACGCGGTCATCAGTTTTCTGGAGCCGCGCTCGCCGTATCGACCGTGGCCAGAGGTGCCCGACGCGCGTCGTGGTGACGGCGTCGTCGTCATCATCGACTGCGCGCCGCGCTTGGTGCTCCCTGACGTGATGCCTGTCAACGTGCACGGCGCCGTGTCAGACGCGATCGCCTCGCACAGTGCGTGGTTCAGCTCCGCGGTGCCGGCATCGAAGGTGGGATGCGGACTCGATGCGCTGGACGAACGGTGCACGCTGTTCGAAGGCCCAGAGGCGGCCGCACTGGTCGGCGCGCTCGACCGTCACCGACCCGATCGAGACGACGAGCTCCTATTCGGCGACGCATCGATGGCCCAAGCAGCCGTCCTGCTGGAGTCGCGCGGCAGGTGCGCCGGATGCGACAAGGCGTTGGAACTGCATAGCCCCGACGCGCGCGCGACGCGTCGGAATCTGGACGGTCGACGAGCTGAGGTACCCGCCCGAGGCGGCATCGCCGGCGGCGCCCCAGAGCGGCGACCTTGACGACGGAGACGAAAATCGGCGGCTGCCATCCTTGCCGGTCGACTGGCCCGCGGCGCTTTGCGTGAAGTGCCAGGCCGCCATGCGAGACGGCGGGTTTGCAACGTTTCTCGACTATCGGTTCTCGCGTCATCCCGCGTGTCCTCGTTGCGGCGAAAAACGCTCGCAGCGTGCACTTTTCGGGCTGCTTCCTTTCGATGTCCGGATCGACCCCTGGCGGGATGTGCGGGGCTGCTGTATCACGCCTGATAATTGGACGTGCGTGCTGTGCGGGCACCAATGGTGATCACAACTCCGCGGGAACGACGAGTGTCGACGTGGTCGCCTGTACGCCTCGGCGGTGTCGGCGACAGCGCACGGGCGCGACCGTGATGGCACGGCGTCGATCAGACTCCGGAGGTGCCGGCGCGGCCCTGTTCGGCGTGCTGTTACTGATCGGACTGGTGATCACCTACTACTGGTTCTTCATCGCGGTCGGCGCGGGCGTCGGCCTCTTCTTTGCCGTCCGCGCACTCATCCGCCGTGAACAGGAACGACGCCTCGCCGCCGAACGCGAGGCTGAGGAAATCGCGTACCGGGCCGAGCGTCAACATCGGTGGGCGCAGCGGGGCGACGATCGAGGTGTCTACGGAGCCGAAGGCGCGGAGTTGATGCACTCGATCTCGCCGAAGTTGCCCCCACCACCGTTGGGCGCGTCTGTAGGGGAGTCCGAGATCGCGGCGATCGCCCACACGGCAAGGGAATTGAGGAAGCTGATTGCGCAGAAACCACCCGCGTGGCGCTGGGCGGCCTTCGCGTCAGTGTTGATACAACGGCGCGCAGCGGTGTTGCCTCGGCTGCGCGATTTCGATCTGCGCTACGTCATGCCCGCCGGCGGGCACGCATACAGCGGGCCAGAGGTCGCATCTTTCGTCACCGACTCGATGCACGAGTTGAGTCGTCTCGTCGAGCAGCTGGAGGCGTTCATGTCGGCGCCGGCGTTCATGGGAGTGTTCGGAGACCAGAGCGACGAGAACACCGCGGACGCGGACGGGATCCAGCACGTGGCCAACCGGCTGATGGACTATCACGAGCGTTTCCTCACCCTGGCTGAGCGATGTCGCGACCTCGAGGTGCCATCCAAGTACGACGGTCTGATGCGGGACACCACGCGGTTGATGGGCGTTCCGCTCGACGGATTCCGCGTGTTCATCGACGACTACGTTGAACTCGTCGATGAGCTACCCGAGTTGGTGCGGCACGGGGACGGATTAGTCCACGAAGCGATCACGCTCCACATGGACCTCGATGATCAGCTCGTCGCGCGGATCACCAAGCAGGTGCGGGCGGCGGCGAAGTCGTAGGCCCGCGCAGACGACTAACGGGGACACGGTGTCGGACGCGACTGCTAGCGTTGTTGTCAGCTCTCGAGCGGACGGCTGTTCGGGTACCTGGCCCGCCGTCTCGGCAACCGCGCGACCACCGCACGGTGCCCCAGGGGAAGAGCGGGCACACACATGACGTGTGCAAGAGGTGGGCGTCCGAAGCGGCGTCGCCGGATCGGCGAGACCATGTAC
>CAWDVX010000017.1:0-167590 GCA_963805835.1 uncultured Actinomycetota bacterium
GCACCAGCTTCTGCACCGCCCTGCCGGTCTTGGCGAGATGTTGACCACGGCGCCCACTGCAGCTGTGCCAGCTCACGGTCGATCTCGCGCTCCAGCAGGTAGTGGCGATCCTCGTCGACCAGATCCCACTTGTTGAACGCCAGCACCAGCGCCCGGCCCGCCTCGATGACCATCGCCAGCACCCGCTGGTCCTGCTCGGTCAGCGGCTGCGATGCGTCGATCAACACAATCGCCACCTCTGCGGCATCGATCGCGCCGTGTGTGCGCACGGAGGCGTAGAACTCGTGCCCACTGGCCTGCCCAACCTTGCGCCGCAGCCCGGCCGTGTCGACGAATCGCCAGACCTTGCCGTCCATTTCGATCAGCGAGTCGACCGGATCAACGGTCGTGCCCGCGACATCATGGACCACCGAGCGTTCCTCTGCGGCAAGGCGATTCAACAAGGAACTCTTGCCGACGTTCGGCTTGCCCACCAGCGCGACGCGGCGCGGTCCTCCCCCGCCCGATGCCATCTCCGACACCGTCGGCAGCACGTCGATCAACTCGTCGAGCAGGTCGGCCACTCCGCGGCCGTGTATCGCGCTGACCGGGTGCGGTCCCCCAGCCCCAGCGACCACAACTCCGAGGCCTCGGCTTCTCCGCGCTCGGAGTCAACCTTGTTGGCCGCCAAGAACACCGGCTTGCCGGACCGCTGCAGCAGCTTCGCCGCCGCCTCGTCGGCCGCCGTCGCCCCGACCACCGCGTCGACCACGAAGATGATCGCGTCGGCGGTCCGCATCGCCACCGACGCCTGCTCGGCCACCAGCTGTTGCAGTCCCTTGGCGTCGGGCTCCCAACCCCGGTGTCCTGCACGACGAAGCGCCGTCCCAACCAGTTCGCGTCGTAGGACACCCGATCCCGCGTCACACCGGGAACGTCCTGCACCACCGCCTCGCGGCGGCCCAGAATCCGGTTGACCAGCGTCGACTTGCCGACGTTGGGCCGCCCGACCACTGCCACCACCGGTGGCGGCGCCGCGGCCTCCTCGATCGCCTCCGCGATGTCCTCGGGTCCTCGGCCCAATGTTCCCAATCGCTCTCGTCGGCCCACGTGCCATCCGTACCGAGAGCTCACCTCGACGCACCGGCGCGCTGCTGGGCAAGTTCCGTCAGGTGCGCGATCACCTCGGACTCGGTCATGTCACTGGTGTCGACCACCACCGCGTCGTCGGCGGCGCGCAACGGTGACACCTGCGCGGGTGGAATCCAGATGATCGCGCCGCTTCACATCGGCCAGCACCGACTCGTAGTCGTCGTCGCGCCCGGCGGCGACGTTCTGGTCGTTGCGTCGCCGCGCCCGCTCTTCGGCCGACGCCGTGAGGAAGATCTTGAGGTCCGCGTCGGGCAGCACGACCGTGCCGACGTCGCGGCCCTCGACCACGACGCTGCCCGGTCCCGCCGCCAGCTCGCGCTGAAGCCCGACCAGCCGCGCCCGCACCGCCGGACCGCCGACACCGCGGACACCGCCTTGGTCACCTCGTCGCCTCGGATCTCGCGCGAAACATCCTCTGCGTCAAGGTAGGCCTTGACCTCATCGGGGTCGTAGCCCACCGACAACGGGACGTCCGCCGCGGCCACCTCGATCGCCGGCGTATCCGCCAGGTCGACACCCGCCCGTACCACCGCCAAGGTGACGATGCGGTACATCGCGCCGGTATCCAGATAGCGCGCACCCAGAGATCGCGCCAAACCCCTTGACACCGAGGACTTTCCGGTTCCGGCTGGGCCGTCGACGGCGATCACCAGTGCGGGTTCACATGCCCACCGCCTTGTACAGCTGCTCCGAGCTCCTTCTGGCTCAACACCCGGATGCTGCCGGGCCGCTGGTCCCCCAACGACACCGCCCGATATCGGTGCGTACCAACTCTTTCACCGGGAACCCGACGGCGGCCAGCATCCGTCGCACGATCCGTTTGCGGCCCTCGTGCAGCGTCACCCGCACCAGCGTCTTGCCCGGCACCGTGTCCACCACCGCGAAGTCATCGACGCGCGCCGGGCCGTCGTCCAGTTCGATCCCGTCGCGCAACTTGCGGCCCAGCCCGCGTGGCACCGCGCCGAGCACCGTCGCCAGGTAGGTCTTGGGCACTTCGTACGACGGATGCATCAGGCGGTGCGCCAGCTCGCCGTCGTTGGTCAACAGCATCAGTCCTTCGGTGTCGGCGTCCAGACGTCCGACGTGAAACAGCTTCTTGTTCCCGCGAACCCGGTGCTCGACCAGGTCGCCCGACACACGGGCGACCCCGATCGTCGGACATCGTCGAGTGCATACCCTTGGGCTTGTTGATCGCCAGGTGCACCAGCGTGTCGTCGACGGTCACCCGGGCACCGTCGACCCGGATCACCGAAACGTCGGGATCCACGCGGGTGCCCAGCTCGGTCACTATCCGATCGTCGACCTCCACGCGGCCGTCGAGGATCATCTTCTCGGCGACTCGGCGCGACGCAATTCCGGCCTGCGACAACACCTTCTGCAGTCGCACGCCCTCGATTCAGCCATCCGCATCGCGGTCCACGTCGAAGACATCGGCGTCTCCGCGGCCGGGGCACCACTGAGCTTCATGAAACGGGGCTCTTCGCTGAGAGATTCGCTCAGATCGTCGATCACATCGACGTCGGGCAGCAGCGGCGCGATGTCCGGAAGGTCGGCCAACGACGTCAGGCCGAGCCGCTCGAGGAACAGTTCGGTGGTCGCGAACGTCACCGCGCCGGAGTCGGGGTCGACGCCCGCCTCGGTGATCAACCCGCGCGCGAGCAGCGTTCGGATGACCGCGTCGACGTTGACGCCGCGCACGGCGCTGACACGCGCCCGCGTGACGGGCTGGCGGTAGGCCACCACGGCCAACGTCTCGAGCGCCGCACGCGTCAGCTTGGATCGCGCTCCGTCGAGCAGCAGTCGCTCCACGTACGGCGCGAACCGCGCCCGGGTGTACATCCGCCAGCCGCCGCCGGCCTCGCGCAGATCGATACCGCTCTCGCGGGCGCGCAGCTCCTCGGCCATCAGCGCCAGCTTGGCCCCGACCCGGTAGGCGGGCTGCTCGGTCGCGGCGGCGAGCTGGTCGACCGTCACCGGCGTATCCACCACCAACAGCAGCGCCTCGAGCACCGCCCCGAGTTCGGAATCCTCCAATTCCGGTGCGTTGGCGACGTCGATGCCCAGACCGAACCCCGAGTCGAAATCCGCCTCGAGATCGGTCGAGACGTCGGTCGGAGTGTTATCCGTCATAGTGGTCTTCTTCCACCGCCAGGTGCTGATGGGTAGGCCGTTCGCCGGTCCACGAAATCTGGAGCGCACCAAGCGCTTCTGGTTGTTCGAATGCTACTGCCCTGGCCCGGTACAGCTCGAGCAGCGCCAGGAACCGGCCGACGATCTCGATCGGTGCCTGGCAGTCGGCCACCAGGTCGCGGAACGACGCCCATTGGCCGATCCCGCGGCGTTGGAGCAGCGCCATCAGATTACCGACCTGCTCGGTCACCGACACCCCCGCCTCGTGCAGGTGCTCGGTCGCGACGGTCGGCACCGGACGCGGTGTGAATGCCGCCGCCGCGATCTGGGCGAACGTCTCGGCGTCGACCCCGATCATGACCTCGGGCAAAAGCTCCTGGTAGCGCTCGTCGAGCGCCACCGCCCGCGGGTAGCTGCGCAACGCCGCGGCCTCGAGTTCGGCGAACATCTCCGCGACATGCTTGAACGCCCGGTACTGAAGCAGTCGGGCGAACAGCAGGTCGCGCACCTCGAGCAGCGCGAGATCCTCCTCGTCGTGCACCTCCCCGGCCGGCAGCAGTCGGGCCGCCTTGAGGTCGAGCAGCGTGGCCGCGATCACCAGGAAGGTGGTCGTCTCGTCGAGTTCGAGCTGCTTGCCGATCGCCTTGGTGTAGGCGATGAAGTCGTCGGTCACCTGGTGCAGCGCCACCTCGGTGACGTCGAGCCGATGCGCGAAGATCAGCTGCAGCAGCAGGTCGAACGGGCCCTCGAAATTGCTGAGCCGAACCTGGAAACCCGCCTGCTGCGACTCATCGGGTCCGGCCGTAGTCACCGCCTCGGTCACGCGCCGAACCGGTCGATGACCTCGCGCGCCAACGACCGATACGCTTCGGCACCAACGGATTTCGGCGCCCACGAGGTGATCGGTTCGCCGGCGACGCTGGTCTCGGGGAAGCGCACCGTCCGGGTGATGACGGTGTCGAACACCAGGTCGCCGAACCGTTCCAGAACTCGGGCCATCACTTCGCGGGAGTTTACGGTGCGCGGGTCGTAGCGGGTGATGAGGATGCCGCCGATGGACAGCTTCGGGTTCAGCCGGTCGTGCACCTTCTCGACGGTATCGGTCAGCAGTGCCAGGCCGCGCAGCGAGAAGAACTCGCACTCCGTCGGGATGATCACCACGTCACTGCAGGCCAGCCCGTTCACGGTGAGCAGCCCCAGCGACGGCTGGCAGTCGATCAGGACGTAGTCGTAGCGGTCCAGCACCGGATAAATCGCGCGTGCCAGGGACTGTTCGCGGCCCACCTCGTTGACCAGCTGGATCTCCGCGGCCGACAGGTCGATATTGCTCGGCACCAGATCCAGGTTCTTGACGCGGGTGCTGATCAGCACGTCGTCGATCGACGCCCGCGGTTCGACCAGCAGGTTGTGGACCGTGTGCTCGAGTTCGTAGTGCGGCACTCCGAGGCCCGCCGACAGCGCACCCTGCGGATCGAGGTCGACCATCAGGACGCGTCGTCCGTACTCGGCCAGGCTGGCGCCCAGGTTGATGGTCGACGTGGTCTTGCCGACCCCGCCCTTCTGATTGCACATCGCGATGACCTTGGCCGGGCCGTGCGACGTCTTGGGTTCGGGTATGGGAATGGTTCGCGGCTGACGGCCGGTCAAGCCGAGGTCGGCGGCTTCGCCGGCGTCGGTCATGCCCGACCGTCGCTGGTCAGGCAACTCACAGGCATGGCGAACATCCGGGCAAGTTTAACGGGAGGTGACTGCCTGGTCTGCCAGACCCGCGGGCAACTTTTCCGTGTTCGGCCCTAGGCTGGCGGACGTGAGCCTGAAGCGACGCGTCCCGTTCTTGCGCTGGTCGTTCTGGCGGCTGGCGATCGGGGCCCGCAACATCACCAAGACCGGCCAGATCGGCGACGGACGGGAGGCGGCCGCCGCCGACTATGTGGTGGCCAATGCGCGTCGAGGCGACATCGACGACGTGATCGCCAAGATCGACCAGTTCGCCTACGAGAAGTCGTTCCTGATCAACGTCGGCGACGAGAAGGGCGAGCTGCTCGATGCCGCCGTGCGCCGCGCCAACCCTGAGCTGGCATTGGAGCTGGGCACCTACTGCGGCTACGGCTCGCTGCGGATCGCCCGCGCGGCCCCCACGGCCAGGGTGTTCTCCGTCGAACTCTCTGCCGCCAATGCCGAAGTGGCACAACGCATCTGGACCCACGCCGGAATCGCCGACCGGGTGACATGTGTGGTCGGCACGATCGGCGACGGCGGGAAGACGCTCGACGCGCTGGCCAACGAGCACGGCTTCTCCGCCGGAAAGCTGGATCTGCTGTTCATCGACCACGACAAGGCCGCCTACCTGCCCGACCTGCAAAGCATCCTGGACCGCGGATGGCTGCACCGGGGATCCATCGTGGTCGCCGACAACATGCTCATTCCCGGCTCCCCCAAGTACCGCGAATACATGCGCGAGCAGCAGGACAAGCTCTTCGACACCGTCGAGCACAAGACGCACGGCGAGTATCAGACGCTGGCGCCAGACCTCGTGCTCGAGTCGGAGTACCTGGGCTAGCCAGTGCGAAAGTCGGATCCGCAGTACTCGCGGTCTCGACCGTCGCCGCGGCTAGCCGTTCTACTGCGCCCGCGGATGGGCTCCGGCCCAGACCTCGCGAAGCGCGCTCACGGTCACCATCGTGTAGATCTGCGTCGTCGTGACGGACGCGTGGCCGAGCAGTTCCTGGACGACGCGGACATCGGCTCCGCCGTCGAGCAGGTGGGTGGCGAACGAATGCCGCAGCACGTGCGGCGACACCGCGGAGGTGATGCCTGCCCGTTCGGCGGCGTCCTGAAGCACCTGCCACGCGCTCTGTCGCGAGAGCCGTCCGCCCCTGGCGTTGAGGAAGATCGCCGGGGTGCCGCGTCCGCGACGGGCCAGGTCTGGGCGTCCCCGCACGAAGTAGGCATCCAGCGCGGAGACCGCCGGCCGGCCGACCGGCACCAGCGCTGCTTCCCGCCCTTGCCGCGTAACAACACCGACCGCGCCCGGGTGTCCACATCGTCGACGTCGAGGCCGACGGCCTCAGAGATCCGCGCCCCGGTCGAATAGAGCAGTTCCAGCAGCGCCCGGTTGCGCAGCGTGAGCGGCCCGTCGGCCTCACTCTCGCCGCCTGCCCCGTCCAGCAGCGCGAGCACCTCGTCGATGGACAAGCTCTTCGGTAGCCGTCGGCTCGGCGTCGGCGGTTTGACCGCTGAGGCGACGTTGAGTGTGGTGAGACCTTCGGCCTCTGCGAAGCGGTGCAGCCCACGCACGGCGATCAGGGCGCGCGCGGCCGATACCGCCGACAGCGGGGCGGTTCCGGCGTCGGGATCGCCACGACGCAGGGCCACGAGGAAGTCGCTCACGTCGCCCTCGCTCACCTTGGCCAGGTCGTCGACACCGCGCAGCGTGAGATGTTCGGAGTAGCGCCGCAGGTCCCGCCGATAGGAACTCAAGGTGTTGGCGGCGACGCCGCGCTCAATGGTCAGGTGGTCGAGGTAACCCTGGAGTTGATCGTCGAGGGCCGGCCGAAATGTCGTCATTTCTGGCCCTTGCGTTCCGCGAAGGAGTGCGACCGGTCGGTCCACGGCGCATCGACGGGCCGCAGCGCATCCGTGTCGGGCATTGCGTGCGCCGCCAGAATGCCGGCGACTGCAATGGAATTCACGATCTCGCCGTCGAAAACCATCCGGACTGCATCGACCAGCGGGATCCATTTCACCGACAGGTCCGCTTCCTCGTCGTGGGCGTCGGGCCTGCCGACGTCGGACAACACCGTCGCCCGATAGATCCGCACGCTCTCGTCGCTGAACCCCGGCGCCGTATCGAGATCGACCAACACACTCCAGTCCTCTGCGGAAAGGCCTACCTCTTCCTGTAGTTCACGTGCGGCGCTCACGTATGGCGGCTCACCACCGACATCCAGCAGTCCGGCCGGCAGCTCCCACAGCCGTCTGCCGAATGGCTGCCGGTATTGGTACACGAGCACGATGTTGTTGTCTTCGTCGATCGCGAGGATGGCCACCGCGCCGAAGTTCTCGACAACCTCCCTCTTGGCGACGTTGCCACCGGGCATCCGCACATCGTCGGCGCGCAGTGCGAAAATACTTCCCACATAGATGGTTTCAGAGGAAACCGTCTCGAAATCGTGTTCAGCCACGGGCTTCAGATTTTTGCAACTCGGCATCGCGCAGCGGTTGCCCGACCTCCTCGGGATGCTCCGACCCGTTGGAATGCTCCGGAATGTCCATCCCGGGGAGACGCTCCTCCGCCTTGTAGCTCAGCGCCGCGCCGATGAACGCGACGAACAGCGGATGCGGACGGGTCGGCCTGCTCTTCAGCTCCGGATGCGCCTGGGTGCCGACGATGAACGGATGAACATCCGCGGAGTACTCGACGAACTCGACGAGGTGACCGTCCGGCGACGTTCCACTGAACCGCAGTCCGCTCTCGCAGATGCGGTCGCGATACGAGTTGTTCACCTCATAGCGGTGGCGGTGCCGCTCGGACACCTCCGTGGTGCCATACGCCTCTGCCACAATGGAATTCGGCTCCAACACCGCCGGGTAGGCGCCCAGTCGCATGGTGCCGCCGAGATCTGCTTCTCCGGCGACCGCTTCGCGCTGGTCAGCCATCGTCGAGATGACGGGATCGGGCGTCTTCGGATCGAACTCCGCGGAGTTGGCCTCGGCGATCCCCACCGAGCGCGCCGCCTCGATGACGATGCACTGCAGTCCGAGGCATAACCCGAGGACCGGCAGGCCCCGCTTGCGCGCGTAGCGGATGGCGCCGATCTTGCCCTCGATGCCGCGGATACCGAACCCGCCGGGAATCAGGATGCCGTGGACGTCGTCGAGCGCGGCCGCCGCTCCGCTTTCGGTCTCGCAGTCATCTGAGGCGACCCAGCGCATCTCCACCTTGGCGTGATGGGCGAAGCCACCCGCACGCAGCGCCTCGGCCACCGACAGGTAGGCGTCGGAAAGGTCGATGTACTTGCCCACCAGCGCGATTCGCACCGTCTCACGAGGCTCGTGCACGCGGCGCAGCAGGTCGTTCCACTGCGTCCAGTCAACGTCGCGGAACGGCAGGTTGAGCCGACGCACCACATAGGCGTCGAGCTCCTCACGGTGCAGAACCTTGGGGATGTCGTAAATCGAGGGTGCGTCCGGCGTGGAGATCACGCCGTCGATGTCGACGTCACACATCAGCGCGATCTTGTTCTTCAACGGCTCGGGCACGTCGCGGTCGCACCGCAGGATCAGCGCGTCCGGGCTGATGCCGATACTGCGCAGTGCGGCCACCGAGTGCTGCGTCGGCTTCGTCTTCAGCTCGCCGGACGGCGCCATAAAGGGCACCAGGGAGCAGTGCAGGAAGAAACAGTTCTCACGGCCGACCTCGTGCCGCACCTGTCGGGCGGCCTCGAGGAACGGAAGTGATTCGATGTCGCCTACGGTGCCGCCGATCTCGGTGATCACCACGTCTGGACGGTGGCCGCCGGGATCCGGCTCGGCCATCTCCAGGACGCGGCGCTTGATCTCGTCGGTGATGTGCGGGATGACCTGCACGGTGTCGCCCAGGTACTCTCCGCGACGCTCCTTGGCGATTACCGATGAATACACTTGCCCCGTCGTGACATTCGCCGACCCGTACAGGTTGCGATCGAGGAACCGCTCGTAGTGGCCGACGTCGAGGTCGGTCTCGGCGCCGTCCTCGGTGACGAATACCTCGCCGTGCTGGAACGGGTTCATGGTGCCGGGGTCGACATTGAGGTAGGGGTCCAGCTTCTGCATGGTCACCTGCAGGCCACGCGCCGTCAGCAACTGTCCGAGGCTGGATGCGGTCAGGCCCTTTCCGAGGGACGATACGACGCCACCCGTGACGAACATGTGCTTGGTGGGGGCTTGCGGGTGCTTGCGTAACGCTGGCAGGCAACGGCAACCTCCGTGACGACGCGGCAGGGGCTCGCTGTCGAATAGCTGGGGCCTGCCGACCCACGGAACCCCACCCTAACACCGACACCGACAAGCCGTCGCTGACGCGCCGCCGGGGATTATTGCGGGATGGTTACCGACTCGGCGCCTTGGCCGATGCCGTACCGACCGGGCTCACCACCCGCGGCCAGATCGCTCAGCGCCAGCACCGAGGTGAGCCGACCGGACTCCGAATCGATGTCGTCGACGGTGCTGACGGCCGAGCTCAGCGCGGCGTCCGACCTCGCCACGGCCACCGCGGCGGTACCGGAAGCCGACCCGTCGCGCCCGGCCAGCACCGTGCCGGAGCCGTGCGGCGCCATTCCGGCCGCGAACCTGGCGACGGTGGACCCCTGGTTCCCAGCGTCGGCACCCAGCGCGCCGCCGGTCACGATCAACGCGGTGTTCGCCGCGCCGATGCGCTGGTCGCCGTAGGTGATGAAACCGGTGTCGCGCAGCGTCGCCAGAACGGTGTCGCGCTGTGCGTCGTCGACGACCGACACCTTCGGGTCCCGGTTGATGAGCAAGGTGAGGCCCAGCAGGTCACCCGCTTGCGAACCCTGGTCCACCGACGTGGTGCTCAGCTGTTTACCCGCGGGCACAATCGGCGAGTTCACCACCGACAGCAGCTTCTCGGCCGAATTGGCATTGACGAACTCCGGAGTCAGGTCCACCGTCCCGGTGATCGTTCCGCCGGCGTCACCAACCAGGCGCGCCAACCCTTCGACGTCGTCGTCGGCAGCATCCGGCGTCCGGAACACCACGACCGTCTTTCCGGCAAGGGAGTCACGCAGGATGCGTGGTGCCATCAGGGCATCGAATTCCCCTGCAGCATTGAGCTTTTCGTTGAGCGCGTTCTTGTCGTCGGTCAGCGTGTCGATCTGATTCTGCAAGTCGTTCTTGTCGGCCCGCAGGCCGGACAGCACGGTGTTGGACAGCAGACCGGACCCCAGCGCGACCCCGATGGCCAACGCCAAGAACACCGCCGCGAGTGAAATCGCATGTGTGCGCAGGGAAATCATCGCCGTTCCCTATGTGACCCAGCCCTGGACCCAGAGCGAGAACTGGTTCCAGTAGTCCACGACCCAATCCACCAGCGCCGCGTCTGCGCGTGACACCCACAGTGCGGCGATCACCGCGACCAGCATCGCGAGGACGAGCAAGGCGATGGCACCGCCGGAGACACGGCTTCGATACAGCGTGGCGACAGCCTTTGCGTCGACCAGCTTCTCACCGACTTTCAACCGGGTGAGAAAGGTCGAAGGGTTGCTCTGCTGACGTGACCGGTCGAAGAACTCCTCGATGCTCGCGCTATGGCCCGCGGTCACGATCAGCGAAGCACCGTGGTGATCGCAGAGCAGCAGCGACAGGTCGGCGGCCGACCCAGCGGCCGGGAACGTCATCGCCCCGACACCGAGATCCTGAATCCGCTCGAGCCCCGCGGCGTGCCCGTCGGCGTCGGCGGGCAGCACGACCTGTGCACCGCATCGCAGCGCGTCGGCGCTGATCCGGTCCGGATCCCCGACGATGAGCGCAGGGCGGTAACCGGCCTTGCGCAACACGTCGGCTCCGGTGCCCACACCCACCAGCACCGGTTGGTACTCCTTGATGAACGGCTTGAGCGCCTTGAGGTCGGCGGCCGAGCTCGGCTCCTCGGCGACGATGACGACGTGGCGGCGGTTCATGTCCACGTCGATGTCCGGGATGCCGATGCCGTCGATCAACAGCGGGCTCTCGCTGCGGATGAACTCGATGGTGTTGCCCGCGAACGCCTCCAGGTGTGCGACGAGCCCGCTCTTGGCCTCATGCATCAACTCGTGGATCTCGTGGTCGGTCCGCTCGGCGCCGTGGATCAGCAGCTTGTCGCCGGAGTAGACGCCACCCTCGTGAAGTCGCACTCGGGCGCCGTCCTTGACCTTCTTGAAGACCTCGGCGCCGGTGTCGTCGATCAGGGTGACGCCGTTGGCGACCAGGACCTCGGGACCCAGGTTGGGGTAGCGGCCGGAGATCGACGGTGAGGAGTTCACGACCGCGGTGACACCGGCTTCGACGAGCGCATCGGCGGTGATCCGGTCCAGGTCGAGGGCGTCGAGGACGACGATGTCGCCCGGGCTGATGCGGCGCAGCAGACGATCGATGTCGCGGTCGACACGGGCTGTGCCGGTGATGCCCGGGCGAGAGCTGGCATTACGGGATAGCAGCGCTGACATCTTCATGCGGCGATTCTGTCGACATGCGCCCTTCACCTGTCGGAGGCGCGCCGTAACATCAGCCCCAGAAGTTATATCTTTTCACATACGTCACACGTATGCTGGGCTTATCGGGGCGTCCCGAACGTATCCTCAATCCGGAGCCCGTGCCTTGCGCACGTGGCCAACTTAGCTATCCGTGGGCGGTGTCAGCATCGACTGCCATGTTTGTGTCCTGGGGCTTTGTGTCAGGTTGGTTTGGGTGTAGATCTTTCCGTCGGGTCCGATGTAGGTGCCGGTGGCGGGGTCGTACTCGGCGACGGCGAGGGGCGGTGATGGGGCGCACACCAGTCTGAGCCGATGGTGATCCGGGTGGGAGCTGTGGGATGTCCTGGCCCGACAGGGTGGCGTTGGGGTCGCCTTTCCAGTTGTAGCCGTCGTTGAGGGGGACATACTGCTCGTCGCTCTCACACATTTTGACTGTCGGGGCGCGTTTGCCTGCTCGGGTAAGGCATGGGTAGTTTCGTGCGCCCCGCACGGCGGTGATGGGCGAGTCTTGTGGTATCCGGCAGTACACGTCACCCGGGGGCCGGTCTGGGGCGTCCTCGAAGGTGGGCGGGCGCTGTTGCTGAGCCGGCAGGAAGCCGGTCGTGCAGGGTTGGGGCAGGTTCAGGTTCAGGTTGAAGTCTAGGTAGACACCCTTGTAGTCCTGCCGCGTGTCGTGGTTGGCCATGACGATGGCCTGCATGTTGGCGGTGCCGGCCGGCAGCAGCACCAAGAGTTGCTCGAGCGCGGGTTGGTAGGTGATCGCCGCCTCGTTGATGCTGACCAGGTTCGCCAACAAGACGGGCAGTGTGGGCTGCAGCCGGTCGATGAGCTGGCGCGCCTCATCGGCTGCGGCAGGACCGTCTTCGAGTATGCCGGCGACGTCGGCGTCGCGGGTTTGCAGTTGGTCGGTGACGCTGGCCAGGTTGGCCGCCCATGCCCGGATGGAGTCCGATGTGTCGGTCTGTGAGTCCAGCACCGGCTGGGATTGGTCGATGAGGGTGGTCAGCGGGTCCAGGTTGTTGCGGGCATCGATCGCCAGCGCTGTGGATCCTGTGACGAAGCGTGCGATCTCCGGGCCCAATCCGCCGACGGCGATGTAGCTTTCGTCGATCAGGGTCTTGAGGTTGTCCTGCGGGATCGCCTGCAGGCCCCGGTTGGTCGCATCAAGCAGCGAGTTGATGTCCGGGGGCACCGACGTTCGGTCCAGCGGGTATCACGTCACCGTTCTTCAGTGGTGGCGCTGTCGCGCCGCGGGGCAGCAGCGCGACGTATTGTTCGCCGACGGCGGATTGGCTGTGTACCTCGGCGTCCAGATCTGACGGGATCTTGACGTCTGAGCGCAAGGAGAGCACGGCTTCCACGCCGTTGTCGGTCAGCCGCACGCTGTCTACCCGTCCGACCTCAGTTCCGCGGTAGGTGACGTTACCGGTCGCATACAGTCCACCTGCTCGTGGCAACTCGACCGTCACGGTGTAGCGGCCGATGTCGAACCAGGTCGCCGGCAGCCTCATGTAGGCGAACATCATCATCGAGCCGGCCACGACGGCAACGACGGCGAAGATGGCGAGCTGGAATCTGGATCCGTCTGTTCAGACGCAAATCAGGGCCCCTGATCCCAGCGGTACGGAGCGACAAGCGGATTGCCGGCCGTGTAGGGGCTGGGCAGCTGGCCGATGGTGCGGCCCCACTGCAGCTCCAGCTCGGTGAGGTCGCCTTCGAAGCGGGTACCGGTGAACAACGACGAGTCGATGCGGCTCAGCGTCAAGTCGATGATGGCGGTGAGATTGGCGTAGTCGCCGCGCACCCAGTTGGCGAGTGTGGGCTTGGTCCAGGGGAAGACCGAAAGGAAGTCCAGCGAGCGCGTCAGCGCCGGACCGGCATTGGCCAGCGATTCCAACACCGGGCCGACGTCTTTGAGTTCCTTGACGAGGTTCTCCTTTGTCTGGTTGACCGAGTCGGCGGTCAGCGCACTGAACTTCCCGAACTGATCGAGTGCCTCGGCGAGGTTCTGGCGGCTATCTTTGAGCACGCGCAGTGCGTCGGGAATGGTGCGTAATGCCTTGTCCAGCACCGGTTTTTGTGCGGCGAACTGGCCGACAAAACTGTTGAAGCTCTCGGTGGCCGCGATGATGTCGCCGGTCTGTGCGTTGAGATGTCCGACGAACAGGTCGATCTGTTCGATGAGGCTGCGCAGGTCGTTCTCGCGGCCGGCGAATGCCGTGGCGAAAGCCCTGGTGATGTCTTGGATCTGGCCGATCCCACCGCCGTTGAGCAACAACGACAACGCCGCCAGCGTCTGCTCGGTGGACGGGTAAGCTCCGCCGGCCGACAGTGGGATCAGCGAACCCTGATGCAGTCTGCCTTCTGGCCGGATAGTGGTCGGCGGTGCCAGCTCAATGTGCAGCGAGCCCAACAGGCTGGTCTGGCCCACGGTGGCCGTAGCGTTGGCTGGTAGGTCGACGTCGCCGTTGAGTTTCATCGTGACCAGCGCATGCCAGCCCTGGCGTTCGATCCTGGTGACGCTGCCGACGTTCACATCGCCCACCCGGACCCGCGAATTCTCCTCGAGGTAACCAACATCGGGCAATTGCGCCTTCACCTCGAACGCGTCGGGTCCACCGCCCTGGGTTCCGGGCATGGGCAGCGAATTCAGGCCGCGCCACCCACAACCGGACAGCGCGGCGACGAGCGCCATGATCAGCAGCACCGACAACGATGTGCCGAAAGTACTTTGTCCTCACGATCCCCCCTGCGGCGGCACCATCATGCCCGGCAAGCCGGCGGCCGGATCGGTGGTGACTGGCTCGGCTGGCGGTGCGGAGCTTCGGCCGCCAACGGCGCGGTGCGCTCGGCTGACGTGGCAGCATCAGCAGATACCGGCGGTGCGGGTGGAACATGGTCGGGACGCATCCAGTCTTCGCTGTAGGTGATCTCGTTGGGGCGGGCTTGAGCGCCGACGAACAGGTTCTCGCCGATGGGCGGGAAGTTGTATTGGCGGTTCTTGATGATCGGCGCGAGATACTGCACGCACAGCTTCGCCGACTGCTCGGCACCCAGCCGTGAGGCCGCCTGGATCGCGCCGCACAAGAAGGTGATCGGGTTGGCGAAGTTGTTGACCACCAGCGCACCGCTCAACGCAGCCTGCGCCGGTTGAAAGATGTTGAGCAGGTTCTGAAATGCGGTCGGCGCGACATGCAGGGTCTGCTTGATGTCATCGAGGCTGTCATACACCGCCTGCGAGATCGACGACAGCTTGTCGGTGGTGGTACCCAACACCTCGCGGTTGTCGGCCACGAAACTGCGCACGTCGCCAACCGCGGTGTTGATGTCACTGATCGCCCGCCCGACCTCATCCGGGTCGTTGGCCAGCGCCGCGGTCACGCCGGCCAGGTTCTGGTTCAACTGCTTGAGCAGCGTGGTGCTGTCCTGCAACGCCGAGACGAGAATCGACAGGTTCTTGATAGTGGTGAAGATGTCGTTGCTGTGATCGCCGAGCGCCGAGAACGCCTGTGACATCTTGAGCAGGGTGTCGCGGATGTTGGCGCCCTGCCCGCGAACGTTGTCTGCAGCAGTGTTGATGAACCCTCCCAGCGTGCTCACCCCACCGGGCTTGGTGGGTTGCAGCGTCTCGGCGAGCTGTTCCAATTGGACACGCAGGTCATCCCACTCGACTGGAACAGCGGTGCGGTTCTGCGGAATCACCGCGCCGGCGGCCATCACCGGCCCCCGGTATAGGGCGGGGTCAACTGGATCGCGCGCGATGTGATCAGCTTCGGGGACAGGATCACGGCCCCCGCGTCAGCAGGGACCTTGACGTGATCATCGACCCAGAGCGTGATCTTGACGCGATCGGGCTGTGGTTCGATCTTGTCGATCTCACCGACCGGCACCCCCAGCACCAGCACCTCATCGCCGCCGAATAGCCCGTTGCTGTTGTCGAAATAGGCGACAATCTGTGTGCGGCCCACACCGGCCAGTGAGCGAATGGCGACCACAACGCCACCGATGAGCGACACGACGAGCACGACCGCCAAAGCGACCCTTCCGTTTCGGGCGTTGATCACGGTCCTGCCTCCCCCGGCGAGGACGCCGGCAGCTGTCCGGTGGTCGATGGCACTTCATCCGGCGCCGGGTGGTAGACCGGGCTCGGCGTGGGCTGTGGGGCCGACTCCAGCCCCGATGGTGGTGCCGCAGGCGGGCCTGGCGGCGGACCGCCCGGCGGTGGTGCGGGTAGCGGCTCGCGATAGGGGTAGCGGGGATCGCCGGGCTTACCGGTAATCGCGTCGGGCAACGTCAGATGCGGCTCGCCGCCTTGGCCGGTCCGGGGGAATGGGATGGGCAGGGCGGGGGTTGCCGGCTGGCCTGTCGGGGGATCGACGCGCTCGAGAGGGCAGCAACACATTGGGGTCAAGGCCGAGATCGGAGAATGCGACGTCGACGAAGGGTTGCACGAACTGGCCGGGCAGCAGGTTGGCGACATAGGCCTTGAAGAACGGTCCAGACGCCACAGATTCGCCCAGGGACATCACGTAGGAGTTGAGCAGCTTGATCGCTTTCTGCACCCGTTCCTTGCGGGTGTCGACGATCGTGAGTACGCCGTTGAGTTTGTCCAGGGCAGGTCGAAGTTCGGTGCGGTTGTCGGCGATGAACCCCGACACCTGGGTGGCCAGCGCCGACAGGCTGTAGGAGATCTGATCCAGCGCGCTGCTTTGAGTCTCGCAGCTCCCCAGCAATGCATTGGTGTCGGCGACCAGGCGCACCACCTGATCGCTGCGCTCTGCCAACACCGATGTGGCTTTGTTGGCGTTGGCCAACAGGTTTCGCAGTTGTTCGTCTCTTTTGTTAAGGGTTTCTGAGAACCGCGCGACACCTTCCACGGCGATCTTCAGATCGGGCGGGGTGTCTTGGAACGTCTGCGCAAGCGTGGCCAACGCATCGGAGACCTGCGTGGTGTTCAACTCGCTGATCGGTCGAGGACAGGTCCCCCAGGGCGTCGGGCAATTGATAGGGCGGCGTGGTGCGCTGCAGAGGGATCGTCTCGGAGAGCTCGATCGTCACCACGAGGTGTGATCTCGAGGATCTTGGCGCCCAGCAGGCTCTTGGTCTTGATTGCGGCCTCGGTCTGGTCACCCAGATACACGCTCTTGTCGACGTCGAACGTGACCAGCACCTGTGCTCCTCAAGTTTGACGCCAGACACTTCGCCCACCCGGAAGCCCGCAACCTGGACCGCGGCTCCGGATCTGAGCCCACCGGCCTCGGCGAAGTAGGCGGAATATTGTCTGGCCGAGTCGATGAACGGCAACTTCTTGTACTGCAGGGCAAGAAGAACCAAGCCGGTGACCAGCGCCACGCCGATGGCGCCGATGAGCAGCGGGTTGCGTTCGGAGAAGGATTTCATTTCGGTGCACACCGCCCCGTGCTCTGGCCGGCGACTTTCACATACACCGGCTGGCCGCCCTTGCCATTGAGTTTCAGCACCGCATCACACAGATAGAACGAGAAGAAATCGCCGTAGATGCCCAAGCGGTTGAGGACTTGGTACGAATCGGGCAGCGTGTTGAGCAGGTCGTCGAAGTAGTCATGGTCGGCGACCACGATGCCCGCGGTGCGGTCAGTCTCCTGAACCACCTTCTGGAACGGTGGCCGGGCTTGGGAAAACAAGTCGGCGACCGAAGCTGCCGCCTCATTCGTATAGGCCACTGCGTTGCGGATATCCGTCTTGCGGGCAGCAAGACCGTGCACCAGCTCCGAGAGCGAATCGACCGCATTGCCGAACTGGGCGCTCTGATCGCCCAGCGACCCCAGCACCGCGTTGAGGTTGCCGATCACCTGGCCGATCAGCTCGTCACGGTCGGCCAGGGTGTTGGTCACCGCGGCGGCCTGGTTCAAAAACGATCCGATGGTCGCACCCTGACCCTGAAACGCTTGGATCAATTGACCCGACAGGGCATTGACCTGTTCAGGGTCAAGGGCGCGAAACAGCGGACGGAACCCACCCAGCAGCGTGTCCAGATCCAATGCCGGCTCGGTGCGGCTGGTCGGGATCGTCTGGCCGGGCTCGAGTTTCTTGACCCCGCCGGTGCCTTCTTTCAACACCATGTAGCGCCCACCGATCGGATCGGCCCACCGAATGGCCGCCCGGGTGCCCTCGGTGAGCACCACCGAGTCGTCGGTGGAAAACTCGACCACAGCAACGGCGTCGCGGTTGATCGAGATCTTCTTGACCTTGCCAACCTCGACCCCGCCAATTCGGACGAAATTGCCTTCCTCCAAACCGGTCACATTGGTGAATTCGGCGTGGTAGGTCACCTCATCCTGAAACCGCAATTGCGCGAAGACCGCCAACAACGCGAACGTGCCCAGCAGGCACGCCACGACGAACGCGGCCAGACGCCACACGGCACCCTTGAAGTTGTCTCTCACTTCGGCATCCTCAACTGGTCGGCGGTCATGGTCCCGACTCCGGTCCCGGTTGCGGGTGGCGGCACGCCGGGCCACAGCGGTGTTCCGTCATCGGCGTACAGGTCAGCGCCATAGGGTGGTGCACCGGGGTAGGGCACCGGGCCGATGGCCGGCCCCGGGATGCATTGCCGGATGCTCGGCGGTTCGGGCACCGCGCGGGTGACCGGTAGGTAGTTGGCCCAGCACGGATGACCGATGCCCGGGTTGGGCCGGATGTCGAGCCCGGTGCCCCAGCCGGTATTGGTGATCAAGCTGCGCACCGGGAAGTTCTTCGAGGCATCCGGCAATGACCCGCACCCCGGCTTACCGCCGGGCCCGCCTTTGGCCGCCACGACCGGCAGGTGGTCGGGATACCGGTACGGGTCATCGCCCAGCAGCAGACCGGCATCGACCAGCAGGGTGCGCCCGTTGCCCCCAATCGCCGAAATTCCGCCGTTGTCCAGGTACCACTTCGCGCCCAGCAGCAGGCAGGTGTATTCGGGGTTGTACTTCTTCACCAGGTCGTCGTCGGCTCCAGTCCGTTGACCGCGTGCACAAAGTTGTCCTTGTTGGGCGCGAGCAGGTTGATGCCGCTGCGTGAGAACCCAATCGTGTTCAACAGCAACGCATCTAGGTCCTGCGCGTGGGATGTGATCGTGGTGCTAGTGGCGCTCGCCGCGTTGAGGGTGGCCAAAATATCTTGGGCCGCATCACTGTAGGCGTCACTGAAGCCCTTAAACGACCGCCAGTCCTGGGCAACGGTGTCCATCCTCGGATTGACAGCCAACAGCACCTGATTGGCGTCGGTGGTCGCCTGCCCGATCCGTTCGCCCTGGCCGCGGACCCCGTCGGCAAGCGCCGTCAGTGTTGCATTCAACTTGACCACATCAACCTGGTTCAGGATCCCAGCCAGGTTCTGAAAGACCGTATTGACCTCGGTGCTGACATTGCGTGATCGCAGCACGGCTCCGGCCGAAAGGCGTTGCGGGCTAGGGTCGTCCGGATAGATCAGATCGACATACTTCGCACCGAACGCCGTGGTGGCCCGGATCTGCGCCTCAACATTGGCCGGGATGTATTGGACTTGATCGGGAAAGATGTCGAGCTTGAGGCTCACCGGATCGGCGCCACCGCGGATCGCAGACACCCGGCCTACCTCCACGCCGCGCAACTTGACCTTGGCGCCCGACTCCATCACCAAACCCGAACGGTCGGAGGTCAACGTCACCGGAACAAGGGAGCGAAGTGTCCCGGCGAACAACATCAAGGATGCCACCACGATCGCGGCGATGACCGCGAACAAGATCACCGCCCACCACACCGGGTGCAGGCGGCTTTCCCCTCTGAGATCTGCCATCGCGCTATCCCGACAGGTGGAAATTGCCGGACTGCCCATAGATGGCCAGTGAGAGAAACAGAACCACGAAAACCGCGCTGATCAGCGAGGTGCGCACCGCGCGTCCGACAGCCTCACCCACCCCGGCCGGGCCGCCAGACGCGGTGAACCCGTAGTAGGTATGCACAAGCATGATGACGGTCGCCATCGACACCGCTTGGAAAAACGACCAGACCAAATCGGTCGGGATTCAAGAAGGTATTGAAGTAGTGGTCGTACACACCGGTGGACTGGCCATACACCGCGGTGGTGCCGAACCGGGCGGCGAAGAACGACGTCATCACCGCCACGCAGTACAACGGGATCACCACGATCACACCGGCCACCACGCGGCTAGACGCCAGATACGCCACCGACCGCACCCCCATCACCTCCAGCGCGTCGATCTCCTCATTGATCCGCATCGCACCCAACTGCGCGGTAGCCCCGGCGCCAATCGTGGCTGCCAGCCCGATCCCGGCGACAACGGGCGCGAGGAGGCGGACATTGAAGTAGGCCGAGGCGAACCCCGTCAAGGCCTCCACCCCAACATCGGCGAATTGGTTATAGCCCTGAATCGCCACCAGCGCCCCCGCCGACAGCGTCAAAAAACCGACGATGACCGTCGTCCCACCGATCACCGCCAGCGCACCCGCACCCATGCTCATCTGAGCGATGAGCCGGGCGATCTCGCTCTTGTAATGAACGAACGCAACGCCGATAGCCCGCAGTGTCTGTGCGTAGAACTGAGCCTGCAGACCGATCCTGGTCATGCCCGCGACCCAGCCGCGCCCCGTGCGCCGCAGCCGCGGAAATGGATTGCGTGCAACAGTCATAGTGTCGCCTGCACACCGACCGCGGTCGCCACGATATTGATCGCAAACAACGCCATGAACGTATACACCACAGTCTCATTCACCGCATTACCGACACCGGCCGGTCCCCCGCCCACCGAAATGCCCTTGTAGCACGCGATCAGGCCCGCGCTAAGGCCAAACAACGCAGCCTTGACAATCGATATCAACACATCGGCGACCCCGGTGATCACAGTGAGTCCACCGATAAACGATCCAGGGGTGACATGCTGGACGAACACCGAAAAAAAGAAGCTGCCAACCAGCCCAACCAGGATCACCACCGACGCCAACAACGTGGCAACTACCGTGGCCGCCAACACCCGAGGCACCACCAGCGCCTGGATCGGATTGATTCCCATCACCCGTAAAGCGTCAAGCTCCTCGCGAATAGTGCGCGCCCCCAGGTCTGCGCACATCGCGGTCGCCCCAGCCCCAGCAACGACCAAGACGGTCACCATCGGACCGATCTGAGTCACCGCTCCATATGCCGCGCCGGTGCCTGAGTAGTCGGCCGCGCCGAACTCGACCAACAAGATGTTGAACGTGAAAATCATCAACACGGTGAACGGGATGGCCAACATCAACGTCGGCAACAACGACACCCGCGCCACAAACCACGACTGCAACAAGAACTCACGCCACGCCAACGGTGGCCTGAACATCAACACCAACGTGTCCAAAGCCATCCCGAAGAAGCCGCCAACAGATCGCAGCGGTTTCGTCAGCGGCGACGGCGAAACCACCATTTGTCTTGCCGGCGAGGCTGTTCCGATGATCAACCCGGTGTGCACATTTCTTTCATCAGCGGCGGCGTCTTGCTGGCCCAAGACGGCCCCGAGCTCGACGATACTGACCGGACCGTCATGACTGCGATCATCTACCCGATCCACACGTGCCTCCTCCGCCAGCCCCCTGCCAGCAACGCAGCGTTCTTGTTCAGTCGATGCACCCGGTCGATGTGCTCAGCTGTGTGTCCACCCCACTGAGCACCGGCCGCGGTTAAACAGTTAAACATATATCGTTTCTGTCTGTCTAGGTGTTTACGCGTCGTTTCGGCAAACAATCCACACCGGGTGTCGCATACCTGCGGGTACGACCGATGACCGCTGGTCACCACCGTGTCGGCCATGAAAGTCAGCGAGGCCCGGTGCGGAATTCTTGAGCACAGCGACCTGGGAGACGCCACCGCTGCCCGGCCGCTGACGGCCCGACCTCGACGACGTCATCGACACAAGTCGCTGACTGATTGCGATCCAAAGCCATACCTCCGAGATCCTTTACGTCGCGTCTTACTTCGGCAGCATGGATGGTCGGGCCATACGACGGCATTCAGCTTTGCGATACCGACGAGCACCCATTAGCCGCCTAGTCCGGCTCCGCGAGAACGCCTTCGACGACAAGGAGTTCCTCCATGGCGGTCTTGGCGGCCCCCTCGGCCGACAGGGGGTTGCCAGACCCGCCCCCGTGTACAACGGCGACCGGTACATGAGGTCGCTGAGACGTTCGCGTCTTGGCCGACGACGGCTGTTCGTCACGGGCCACCGGGCCCTTCTGCTCGAGCCAGATGCGGCGCTCGCTGCGAGTGCGTCGGCGTTCGAGGCGTCGAAAGCCGCCGAAACTGCGGCAGGAACACCAGCCCGTTCAAGCACCTGCGGTCCAGCCATCGATATGCTGATCTGCAGAATCCTTCAGCACAGTGATGAGCGCGCCCGCGAGCGTGCGCTGTCGCGGCTCATCGGGCGCAGCCGTCGGGGGTCTGACCTCGATGACGATGTCGTAATGCGCGGCCAGCAGGCGTAGCCGTGCGGTACTGCCTCGATGTGACAGAAACGCCGCCGGAAGGATACGCACCGACGCCGCGAGATCCGTTGCGAGAGCTTCGGCTACATCGGTGAGCATGGCGTCGGCGGCGCCCTTCGCGATGATGAGCACATGCAGCTGTCGGGCCTCTGCCGCCGCGTCGACACCCAGTACCGGTAAGGCCGCCGGGGGCAACCGGTCCGCCGACCATCGGTCGATGCTTACCGCCGCAAGTCCCACCGCACTGTCCAATCCACGAGTGTGGCTGCAGTCGGTGCGAGCCACCGTCGCCCCGGCGATCCAGCTCTGCCGAAATGTCGCCCCCGCGAGGCGCGTTGCCCGCAATGTGGTCCCTACCAGCAGGGCCGCGTCAAGGCACGCGCCGCTGAGATCTGCTTCCCGGAGGTTGGTTTCGGTCAGGTCGGCACCGGTGAGATCGGCCGCGGTGAACCGGGCGGCCACCGCGCGGGCCCGGGACAAATCCGTGCAGCGGATGCGGGCACGTGCGGCATTGGCTCCATCCAGCACGGCGCCCACCAAGGAGGCACGCGACAAGTCGGCGTCACCTAGATCGGCTGAGGCGAGATTGACCGAGAGGAGTTCCTGTGGTCCGGCGTCGATGCCGGCCAGCACCGATGCCCAGCCGACATGCAGATGCCTCATCTGGGCCCCGCGGAAGTCGGCACCCTCCAAATCGGCGCCTTGAACGTTGGCCTCGTCCAAGCGTGCGCCACCGAAGCATGACCAGGCCAGCTCGGTGTCGCGCAGGTCGGCGTGGCTGAGGTCGGCCCGTTGTGCCCGTATCCCTTCGCCGTGCGCGCTGGCTCCACGAAAGTCCGCGCCTTGCAGATCGGCACCGTCGAAAATCGCCCCGGCCAGCTCGGCATCGCGTAGCGAGGCTCCGCGCAGGTTCGCGCCGGAGAGGTCCGCGTCCGTCAGGTCAGCGGCGCGGAGATCGTGGTCGGACAAGTTCGCGTCGCGTAGATCACGGCCGCAGTAGTCACGCCTGGATGCTGGTGTCACGATCTGGCCGTCCGGCGTCGCCGATCCGTTGCGATAGCGACCACTGCCGGTAGGTATCGACGATGTCCGCGCCGGGGCCCTGCGGTACGGACACGTAGGCCATCCGCGCCGCGAGGTCGAGCCCTCGGTCCACTGAGGCATTGATGCGTTGCTCGAGTCGCTCGATCTCGCCGCCGTTGCTTGCCCGGACGGCCTCGACACCGGACCATACTTGGGTTTCGCTGCGGAGCGACGGGGCACACGCCTATCAGCAGCGACCAGGCTCCGGTACGGAGGACGACGCTCGCCGCGTCGTATATCTCGACGTCGACCGGCTCGCGCTCGGCGAATTCGTGATGAATAGCGATGACGCTGTCTGTTCGGCTGGTGACGACAGAGTTTAGTGGGCGTCGCCTGCAGAAAGGCGCCAAGCGTGATCGGATCCACGAGGTGTTCGACGATGAGCCGGGGGTCTGCGGTGAGGCCGGAGCGTACGACGAAACGCCTCTACCGAAGCCGTCTATTTCGGGTGCGGGCCGGCCGGGGGTTGCTTTATCGCCGCTACCCGGATGCCATATGTACGCGAGCCCAGCCCGTTCTGCCACCGACCAGCGTCCGAGACGGCGCCCTTTGTAGGTTCGGCGGTCGTATGGGACGTCGGTGTTGGTTCCTTCGGGCGACCACCTCCAGGCGTGGTAAAAGCAGCGGACGTCCTCGCCACACACACGTCCCCCGTAACCCAGGTGGTGGCCGAGATGCGCGCAATATGCGTTGAGCGCATGCAGCTGGCCGGATTCTCCCCGCCACAGCACCACCTCGTCAGAATGCACGCGGATCGGCAGAACCCCGGCATCGCTTACATCATCGGCGACGGCAATCGGCAACCAGCCGTATATCGAAGCGGTGTCGTACCGATCGTCGGCGACCGATGCCATTTCTTCGTTGCCGGTCATGCGACAGCTCCCAACCAGTCGCGCAATGCCTCACCGGCGCAGCGCTCCTCGTCATTCAGCTTGGGTTCGGAAACACGCCGGATCAGACCGGTCAGCTGGACTTGTCGGTCGATACAACCCGCCCAGTCGAGGCTGCCGTCGCCCGCAGTGCCGATACATGCGCGGATCGCGACGTGATTCTCGTCAAGCGGTGTCACCGCGAATAGCGCACCCGATCCGGATTCCTCACGAAGCCACATCAAACCCGGGCTCTTGACATGCACGTCCACCGCGCGCTCGGACGTGCCGCCGGACGGCGAATCCGATACCCGGTATCTCAGTTGCAGATCATCTGGCGCCTTGGACACCACGTGTGGTCCGGTGATGACGGGACGTCCGAGTACATAACCCAAACTGGTCGCATCGGATAGGTTCTCCAGCGCGATCAGCGGCGACCCCTCCCCCAGCCATGTCGGTTCGTCAGTGGCAGGTCTCCACTGCGGCGCACCGATCCCCAACTCCGGTACCGCATTTCGGACCCCTTCGCCACCGATACCGACGAGAATCAGGCCGGCCTGTTCGGAGACCGGATAGTGCGCCAACCGCGAATGACCATCGGCGGTGCAGCCAGAACCTTCGGGTGACCAGACGTTTCCGTCGATAAGCGAGTGCAGGCTGTCGTCGATGACGTCCGCTTCCGTCAATGGAAAACCCCGGTCCGGGCTGACTGCGTCGACCGCGTAGACCCGCCCGGACTTCCCCCGATACACCACGAGGCTCAGTTCGCCGACGCGGACTTGTTCGACGGCGCCCACGGCAAGACGGTCAGACCACTGCACGGCCCACCATCCCGCCGGCCGGCGATGCCCCGCCATCCTCAACTCACCTTCCGTCTGGACACAACGCAACCGTGAACGTGTGCATCCCACAGACCTTCTACGGTCGACAGCTCTGAAGTCCGCAGCGTTTCCCGTAGCTTGTACTTCTCCACCCGCCCGACCGGATTCCGGGGCAAGTCCGGCATTGTCCATACATAGCGCGGGACCGCGAAATACGGCATGTTCGCGGCACAGTGGTTGAAAAACGCGACACGATCGAACGTTTCGTCGCCCTTGACCACGATGCATGCGACCACGTCGTCCTCGGTGACCTCACTCGGCGCAGCGATCACCGCGACATCGGCTACCTGGCCGAACTGCCTTGCGACCTGTTCGACTTCGAACGACGAGATATTCTCGCCGCGCCGCCGCAGGTAGTCTTTCTTGCGGTCGACGAAGTAGAAATAACCGTCGGCATCTAATCTGCCGAGGTCGCCGGTGTGCATCCAGCCATTTCGCCAAACACTTTGGGTTGCTTCGGGATTCTTGAAGTAGCCCTCAAACATGACATGCGGCGCGTTGGGCCTGACCGCTACCTCGCCGACTTCTCCCAGCGGGACCTCGGCATCGTGCTCGTCGAGGAGTTTGATGGTGAAGAGCGGATTCGGCTTCCCCGAAGAGCCCGGCACCGCCGGCGCGCTCGCTGGGGCAATCGTCAATGGATAGGCCTCCGATTGCGCGTACAGCTGCAACACCGTCAGGCCGAAGCGCTTCTCGAATGCTCGATGTATAGCGGGCGGCATGGGCGCGATCGTGGCCACCTCCACCGGGTTCGCGGCGTCATCCTCGTGCTCCGGCCGGTTCCACAGCATCGTCGACATCGCCCCGAGCAGCACGGTCTGGTCGGCCCCGAAATGGCGCACCCGCGACCAGAACTTGTTCGGCGAGAACCGGTCGTCCAACGCCCCGGTCGCCGTTGCCGTCAGCGGCCCGAGAACCACGAGGCTGATCGCAGCCAGGTGGAACAGGGGGAACGCGGCATACACGGTGGAGTCGGCGGTGGCACCACGCAGGTCGAATACTTGTTTGGCCGAGGCGCACAGATAATTCTGGCTCATCGCGACACCCTTCGACGGTCCCGTCGTTCCCGCCGTGAAGATGACGGCCGACACCGCGTCCCCGGTGGGGTCCGACACGGAAGGTAGCTGGCTGGTCGGCGCATACACATCGGCTACCGTGTGCGCCGAAACGCCCTGGATATCAACGTGATCGGTTGTCGACGATGATGCAGTAGGTCGCGAGATGATGTGGGCTAGATCCGGCAGTCCCGGAGCGATCCGCCGGACCTCATCGATCAGCGGAGCCTCAGCCAGGACGACGGCGGCTTCCGCCGTGGCCAGTTGATGGCGCAGGAACTCGCCGGTGTAGTCCACGTTGATCGGTGTGTAGACCGCGCCCAAGAAAGCGCAGCCGAACATCGTTGCCAACATGTCGGTGGAGTTATTAGCGAGTACCGCCACCGCATCGCCCGCTCGAACGCCAAGTGAGTGCAGTCCGGCTGCCGCTGAGACACCCCGGTGGTAGAGCTCTGAATACGTCAATGCGTCGTCATCGATGTAGAGCGCGACCTTGTCAGGCACCCGCTCCGCGCCGGCTGACAGCAAGCCGCGCATTGTGGTCAGCTCCGGCGCACTCCACTCGGTCATCGCCCGATCTCCTCAGCGTCGGGCCACAGCGAACCGACCAATCCGTATGGACGTGAATCGAGATCCCCGCCGTCGAGGCTGGTGTAAATGTGTTTCAGCTGTGTGTATTCGAGCATTCCCTCTGTTCCGTACTCCCTGCCGAAGCCGCTGCGCTTGTAGCCGCCGAACGGCTGCGGCGCCAGCACCCCGTAGTCGTTGATCCACACGGTGCCCGCCTGGACCAGACCGGCAACGTCGCGTGCTTGCATCGTCGGCCCCCAGACGGCCGCTCCGAGGCCGTATTGAGTGCCGTTGGCCAACTCCACCGCCTCCGCCACAGTCGAATAGCGCAGCACCGCGAGCACCGGCCCGAACACCTCCTCGCGCGCAATCTCCATCTCCGAGGTCACATCGGCCAGGACCGTCGGCAGGTAATAAAAACCACCGGCATGGACCTCGGCACGTCGACCGCCCACCACCACCTTGGCGCCCTGCTCCACAGCCCGCTGCACCATGCCGTCCACCCGCTTGAGCTGCTGCTCGGAAATCACTGGGCCAACGTCGGTTTCATAGTCTTCGGCAGGGCCGAGCACCAGAGACTCCGTACGCTCCCGAAGCAGCTCGAGGGCCTGCGCATAGCAACTGTCGGGAACGAGAAACCGTGTCGTGGCCACACAGGCTTGTCCTGCGTGCATGAACGACGCGAACAGCACTGCTCGAGTGGCCAGTTCAAGGTCGCCGCCCGGCAGCAGGATGCTGGGCGACTTCCCGCCCAGCTCGAGCGTCAGCCGCTTCACGGTTGGGGCTGCGGACGCCATGATCTTGCTGCCAACGGCGGTGCTGCCAGTGAACGTCACATGGTCAACGCCGGGATGCTGGACCAGAACTTCACCCGCGGCGATGTCGCCGTGCACCAGGTTGACCACACCACGCGGGACTCCCGCGGCTTCGCACGCACGGATGAACTCGACGCTCGCCAGAGGTGTCAGCGGCGACGATTTGATCACCACCGAATTGCCCATCAGTATCGGCGGAACCGACTTCCAGATGGTCATGAAGAGGGGAAAGTTGAAGGGCACGAATCCGGCACACACGCCGACCGGCTCTCGGCGCACTTCGCTCTGGCCGACGCTGGGGGCGCTGGTGATCGGCGTCGTACGGATATCGTCGATGAGACCGGCCCAGCCGGCCATCTCACGGATCATGCCGATCGGCGTCGCGGTCTGCATCATTCCCGACAACCGCACCGGACATCCGGCCTCCCGCGGAATAATCTCGTCGAAGAGGCTCATCCGGTGCTCCAATTCGACGGCCAGCCGCACTACCACTGATCGCCGTTCTTCCGCGGGCATGTGCCGCCATGGGCCCTCGTCGAAGGCCCGCCGCGCCGCTTGAACGGCGCTGTCGACCACCGCGGCGGTACTGTCGGGCACCCGCGCGATGGCAACGCCGTGCGACGGGTCGGTCACGGTGAGCCACCGGTCGGCTCCGCCGTCAACCCACTCTCCGTCGATATAGTTCAGTTCCGTTGGGACAGTCATCGATACGTTGCTTTCAACCATTCTCAATCGAGGGGAATCTGGCTCATCTTTTCGATGACGTACTTGAAGGCGTTCATGTTCTTCAGCAGAGTGGCCATCTTGCCCTTGACCTTCAGCTGTCCGCGGGTAAGTGCGACCGTCGGCTCGAGGGTGTTTGTCAGCACGCCACGCCATACGTCAGCGGAGCCGCTGATGATGAAATCGGCGTCAATCTCGCCACGGGATTCCAACTCGTGCACGTCGGTGACCCGGCCCGCTTCGAAGCGTGTGTAAAAAGCCTTGTCGACCGGCTCGCCGTAGTCGAAAACCATGGAATAGGAGATCTTGGTGCCGCGCTTGTCGATCCACTCGGCGTCGTCGTTGAGCAGCTTTCCCATCTGCTCATAGACCTCAACCGTCCCGAATTTCGCCATTTCAGTTCCTTTCCTCAGCGGGTATCAGTTCAGACTCAAGCAACCAGTGAGTAGCCGCCGTCTACAACGACGATTTGGCCGGTGACACAGTCGAAGTCGGGACCGGTCAGCGAAGCGATGACGCGGGCGATGTCGTCGGGGCGGGCCAGCCGGCGATTGAGAGGCGTGCGCTTGGCCGTCGCGTCGACAAACCGCATGACATCCGGGGCTCCCGGCAGATGAGCGGGGTCGTCGATGAGGCACGGCGAAATCGCGTTGACGCGCACTCCACTGCGGCCGAACTCGACCGCAAGGTAGCGGACGGTCGACTCCAGTGCTGCCTTGGCGGGCCCGAGCGCTCCGTAATAACCTGCGTACCTGTCAGAACCCAGGCTGCTCACCGCGACGATTGACCCCTGCGAGTCGGCCAGGTACTTCTGCCCGGCGATCGCTACCCGCCGAAAACCGTTGACCACGACGTCGAAGCATCGATCGGTGTCCTCGTCGGTGGCGTCCGTCAGCCGGCCGAGCACCAGCGGAACCGCGGTCACCACGATGGCATCCAACCCGCCCAAGGCCTCGGCGGCCTCGTCGACCATGCGTGGACCCTCGGACGCGATGTCGCCCTGCACAAGAACGCTGCGTACCTCCGATCCGAGTTCGCCGGCGACTTCCTTGGCCTCGGCGAGTCCGGTGCGGAATGCGAGAGCAAGATCGTGTCCGCGAGAAGCAAGCTCCAGCGCGGTGGCTCTACCGACGCCGCGACTAGCGCCGATGATCAACGTGCGGGGCCGCAACGTCATTGGCATTCCAGGTGCATCTCGGTGACCCCGCGCACCGCCGACAGATGGTGGACTACGGCGGTCCCTTCCTTGATGCCGTAGTCCGGGAAGCGGTTGAGCCACCCTTGAATTGCGATGCGCAGCTGTGCCCGCGCCAGGAACGCGCCGAGGCAGCGGTGCGGTCCTGCGCCGAACGCGATGTGACGGTTCGGGGACCGCTCGAAGTCGATGGATTGGGGGTTGTCGAACTCGTCGGCATCGTGGCATGCCGAGCCCATCAGCAGTAGCACCCGGTCGTCCTTCTTCATCTGCACACCGCGGATCTCGGTGTCACGGTTCAGCCGCCGGCCCGGCAGTACCGGCGCGAACCACCGCAGCAACTCCTCCACCGCGGTCTCCATCCGCTCCGGATGCTCGATCAACTCCTTGCGGTAGTCGGGATTCCTGGCGAGGAACTCGATGCTCAACCCCAAGACGCCCTGCACGGTGTCGAGGCCGGCCAGCAGCACGATGAAGATGAAGTCCAGGATTTCGAACTGGGTCAGCGGGCGCTCACCGCCGAACGATGCCGAGCGCAGCCAGTCGATGAAATCCGCGTCGTCACCGGACTTGGGCGGGCCGAGCTCCTCTCGCCTGTCGAGTTCCTCGGCGAAGTACCCGATGAGTTCGTAGCCGGTCTCCTCCTTGATCCGCAGCGACTCCTCCGGGTCCGGGGACGGCTCGCGCATGAGCTTCTCGGTCCACTCGAGGAACTTCGGTGCGTCCTCGATCGGCCAGCCCATCATGTCCAGGAAGATGCGGGTGGGCAGCACGTGGGCGAAGTCGGCCACGAATTCGCACTCGCCGCGCGCGGCGATCTGGTCGATGAGTTGGACGGTGTGCTGCACGATCTTGTCTTCGAGCGGACGCAGCCGGGCAACCGTGAACAGGGGTTGCAGGATCTTGCGGTACTTCGCGTGATCGGGGCCGTCCGTCTCCACCGGTATCACCGGGCGATCGCTGCCGATACCGTTGGGCGGGATCGGATTCGGGTACGACGAGAACAGGTCGGTCTCCTGGTAAGCATGCAGCACATCGTCGTACTTCGAGAGCATCCAGAAGCCGCCGTACTGTTCGCTATGTGCGACCGGGCACTTCTCGCGCATCCGGTCGAAGACGGGGTTAGCGTCCTCTTGGTACTCCGGACAGCCGTAGTGAAAGTGCGAGATTTCGGGGTCGTCGGCACCGACGTCGACGTGGTTCATCGCTCCTCCTCCAGATGGATCGCCTGCTCTGGACAGTTCTCTTCGGCGCGCCGGGCCGCTGTGACATCCCGGGGGATCGGGTCGAGAACGACGGAAAATCCGTCGTCGTCCAGGTCGAAGATCGCCGGGGCGTGGATGAGACACACGCCGTGGCCCGCGCAGCGGGCGCGGTCGACGGTGACGAGCACCCGTCGACCGCTGCTCTGCACCGGGTCTGCCGACATCAATTCAGGCTCGTCATTCCGGCGTCGATGGGCATGGTGATTCCCGAGACGTAGCGGCCATCGTCGGACACCAGGAACAGGACCGCGCGACTGACGTCGACGTCCTCGATGGCGAACACCGGCAGTGAGTTCACCATGTGTTCGGCGATGTCGGGATTGGCCTCGATGAACTCGGGAAAGAAGTCGTTGGTGATCATCGGAGTCGCAACCCCCGTGGGATGGACGGTGTTGACCCGGATTTCGTGCTTGCCCAGGGCATTTGCATAGGCCTTCATCAACCCGACCACGCCGAACTTCGCGGCGAAGTAGCCATCGGTACCGCCGCCCATGTCGGTCGGCTGGGCGCGTAACCCGGCAGCAGAACTCGTGATCACGATGGCACCACCGCGCTCACCCGAGATGAGATGAGGCACGGTGGTCTGCAGCGTGTTCCACACACCGGTGAGCATGACATCCACGGAATCGCGAAACGCCTCGCGGGAGTTTTCGAAGGGCGGTAGCCCGTGCGCCATGATGCCGGCGTTGGCCAAGACAATATCCAGTCGCCCGAGTTCGCGCACACCGTCGTCCACGGCGGATCTGAGACCATCGAAATCGCGGACATCCGCTTCGGTCGCGATGATCCGTCGGCCAGTGTCCTCGACCAGCTTGACCGTCTCGGCGAGGTCGTCGGGGGTCGACATCGGGTAGTTGACGGTCGGAAGTTGCCGGCACAGGTCGACACCGATGATGTCTGCGCCCTCCTCAGCCATGGTCACCGCGTGCGAGCGCCCCTGGCCTCGGGCGACGCCGGTGATGAAGGCCACTTTGCCGTCGAGCTTGCCCATTTTGATCCTTACCAACCGCGTGCCGAGGAGCCGCATGTACGAAACAGTTTAAACCGCTATATGTTTAACAAAATACAGTCCGCCACCCTGGGTGTCCAGCCCCGCTGGAAACTCAGTACCGTGGCGCGCGCTCTCACCCTCGACCGGCGCTACCCCACGGACGCCGGCGCTGCCGACTCCACGCTTTCGGATTCAGCCGGATAGAACTGCTTCGACCACTTCCTGAACGCGATGTACTGCCGCTCCTGACTGCGGAAGCCGGGGTGCTCCAGATACGCCTGGTTCTCCCAGATCGTGCGATCGACGTTAGGGCCCAGCACCTCGGCATGCTGGGCCTTGATCAACGCCATCGCCACCTTGTCGGGCACCTCGCCAGTGTCGCCCGGTGCGCGCTGCACCCAAGCGGACAGACGCACGTCCATCCGTTCGCGATCGATCGGCGTCGGACAAAGGATGTGAATGAACTTGCGCAAGCTGTCCATCCGCGTGCGCAATACCCCGAAGCCGTACGCCTTGTTTCCGAACTCCGCCTCGACCGGGCCTCGTGGGCTGCTGAACTGCCCGCGATATCCCACGACCAGGACAGGGCCGTCGTCCTCCCACTTCGTGATGTCGGGGATACCGACCCAACGATGCGCGTAATGCACATGGACGACGTCGGCGATATTCTCGGCCATGATCTGCGGCTGACATGTCATCGGGTCGAGGGCAGTGCCATGCGGCCAGGCCGGATAGTAGTCAGGGGAAACCGTCTCCGGCTCAACCTCGATGTCCCACGCCGGCGGACGGCCCTGTTCGTCGTACCACACCAAGACAAGACCCATCACCTCACGGGTTTCGAAAACGCGCAGTGCATCGTCGCCGTCGATGCGCATGCCGTTGGGCGTCAGCGCCGATCCGTCGGGTTGCCACCGCCATCCGTCCACGACGCATTCGAGCGCCTCTCCGACCACCCGCCCGGCCCGACCGAGGTCGACCCCCCGTCGGCTCTCGCGGGCATCCATCGCATGGAGCTGTCCGGACTCGCCGCGCCACACCACCAGCTCACGGCTCCAGTAGCGGCGCGAAAGCACCTCGCCAACGGCAACTTCCGGGGACCAAGCAACCTGGAACCAACCAGTCGGGAATGCCCTTTGGTTCCATCCGACAATCGCGCCCTGTCTCATCTGACACCGCCCTTGTGATCAGCGGTCGCCCGGAAACGCCGCACTGGTGCGTCGCCCGGTCGCGAACCGGTCTGTCTCGCTTCTCCAGCAACATCGCCAGCCTACGCCGGCCGCCACTAAATCATCAATCTAATTCAGTGGATTAGATTTGGTTTTGTGAGCGACCTCGGTCACCTATTGACACCATCTAGCCATATACAGTGCAATCAGTTAACGGTTTTGTGCGATGCCGCGTAGATGGGACTGGATCATCGTGGAACAGTGCAGACGGCACCTATGACGTGTGCAGTGGTGGGTATCGGCCGTACCGACTTCACCCGAAAGTCGGGCCGCACCCCACAGGCAATGGCGGTCGAAGCGTGTCGATCCGCCATCGCCGACGCCGGCCTGACGGTTGCCGATATCGATGGTTGGGCCTCCTACCAGTACAACGATTCAGCGATGTCCGGCGACGTCGCGTGGGCAGCGGGACGAGACGAGGTTGAGTGGGCACCGACCTTGCTTGGCGGCGGCGACATGGCCGCTCAGGTGGTGATGGACGCGATCGCGGCGATCGAGTCTCGACGTTGCCGCGCGGTGGTGGTCTTCCGCTCCCTCAACGGGCGATCCGGATATCGATTCGGCACCATGTCGGGGCCGATGCGCGTGGGCGGCAAGGCGCAATTCGACGCGCCGGCCGGCTATCTCGTGCCTCCCCAATACATTGCTACCTGGGCGCGGCGGTACCAGGCCCAGTATCACAGCACCGAGAAGGACCTCGCTCACGTGGCGGTCACCCAGCGGCGGCACGCCCAGCGCAATCCCCATGCAGCCCTGCGAACTCCGCTATCGATTGACGACTACCTCAGTAGCCGATGGATCTGCGAGCCGTTCCGCGTCAACGATTGTGCCTACGAGGTCGACGGTGCGGTGGCCATCGTGTTCACCTCGACGGCAGTGGCCGCCGATACCGCGCACCGGCCGGTCTATTACCACGGCGGAGCGGGTTCGATCAGCGGCTCGGGTTGGGTGGCCTGGCCCGACATGACCGAAATGTATTCCCGGTGGGCAGGACCGCGGCTATGGACGAGAACCGGATTCACGCCGGCCGACATCGACGTCGCGCTGATGTACGACTGCTTCACCTACACCGTTTTGGCGACACTGGAGGACTACGGTTTCTGCGGTAAGGGCGAAGCCGGCGCGTACGTTGCCGGCGGACATGGCACATACGGCGGTGACGTCGTGGTCAACCCGCACGGCGGCCTGCTCTCCGAGGGCTACCTACACGGCATGAATCATCACTTCGAAGCCGTGGCCCAGCTGCGAGGTGACGCCGGGGAACGCCAGGTCGAGGCGGCCGGTGCCGCCCTGGTAACCGCCGGGGCCGGGCCGTTCGGCGGTGCGGTGATCTACGGAACGGAATCGCCATGACCCCTCCTCCCGGATCGGCCGACGACGCCTGGCCCCAACCACTTCCCGACCCGGAGTCCGACGGTTTCTGGAACGCCACCGCGGCGGGCCGCCTCGCGCTATGCCAGTGCACCCGGTGCCGGACCTTCGTGCAACCACCACTGGAGCGCTGCAGAAGGTGCGCCGGCCCCGTCGAGTTCACCGAGGTGTCCGGATCGGGAACTCTGTACAGCTGGATCACGGTGAATCGTCAGTCGGTTCCCGGTCCGGCGGTGCCGTACCAGGTGGGCATCGCCGAGCTCAACCTGCAACCCGGTATCCGGCTGGCAGGCATCATCTACGACGCGGACCCGGGCCAACTACGGGTGGGCATGGATATCAACGTTGAGCTGCGACCCGTTCCCGGAAGCGACTTCGTCGCACCCGTGATCGTCCCGTCGGGACAGGCACATGCAGTTTCGCACTAGCGCCGACCAGCGCTCTACAGAATGTCTAGCACCCTGGACCGACCGACGCTCCCCAACGCATACAGTGCGCCATCGGCGAGATGGCGACGCCAAAGGCCCTCAGCGCCATTGACATCGCCGGCTTCGATCATGTCAATGAGCAAGCCGTGAACCTCGACGGTGACATCACCGAAGTGTTGCCACTCGGGGTCTGCGCCATCCGTTCGCGCCCGCGACGCGTAATCCTTGTTGATGATCTTATTGACGATCTGGTGAAGCAAGATCAATGTCTCGTTGCCGCTGAGTTCCACCAAGTCAGCGTGGAACGCTACGTGGACGGCTACTTGCCGCTCCGGATCATTGCCGGCCCGGTCGGCCTCTTTCATCCGTTCCCGCAAGCGGGCGATATCCTCGTCGGTATGCGTGCGGGCCAGTCCGGTGGCGCACGGGACCTCCAGAAGAGCGCGCACATCGTAGACGTCCGCGGCCGGAGTTCCCTTGTATTGCAACACGAGTCCGGCATAACGCGCCGCTACCTCGGGCGTCGGCGGCTGGACGCGAGCACCACCGTGTACGCCGCGTTGAACCACCAGCAGGCCCTCGGCCTCCAGCACCCGGAAGGCCTCCCGCAACGTCGGCCGCGATACACCGAACTCTGCCATCAAAACTGACTCTGGCGGCAGCATCGCCCCGGCCGGCAGCTCGCCGCGGACGATCTGCTCCTTGATCGCGTTGGCCACGAGTTCGGCCATCTTCGGCAGGCGTACTCGACGGTTGGTGGGGGTCGAATTGGCTTGCCTGTCGTCCGCTGCGGCCCGAGTCACCACGTCCTCCGTACTGCCCGGCCGCACATCGGCATCAGACGGCTAATAGAATTAATTCATCTATATCATGACACAGGGATCGTCCCAATGTCTCCAGTGTGCTATTCGGACTGGCCGAAAACGATCCGCACAATCAGTTCGACGACCGCAGCGGGCCTGTCGGAGCCATCGACTTCAACGGTATGACGAACTGTCAGGTTCGCGGTGTCGTCGCCCGTCTTGGCCACATCGAGCAAATGGGAGCGCACCCGTATTCGACTGCCGGCGATGACCGGTGAAAGGAAACGCACCTTATCCAGGCCGTAATTGACGCCCATCTTCCGGTTCTCGACGACGTAGTTCTCCTTACTCAGGCTGGGGATAAGCGCGAGGGTCAAGAAACCATGGGCAACCGTTGTGCCGTAAGGACTTTCCGCCTGCGCTCGGCCGACGTCCACATGGATCCACTGGTGATCCTCCGTCACTTCGGCGAAATCGTTGATGCGCTGCTGGCTGATTTCCTTCCAAGAACTGACTCCTAGTTCCCGGCCGATCGTTGCGATCGCTTCGTCTATGGAACTGATCACCTTCACCTCGGATCCTTTCCTTCATGCGCGGATTGGGGATTCGCGGATCGCGATCTATGGCAGCCCGCGTTCCCAGTAGACTCCACCATATAATTAAATATATAGTTGTATTCTTGGCCGTTGCGTCAAAGTCCACGCCAGTGGTCCCAGGAGGAAACCGATGACAATGCCGTCCGCGGCTGAACGCCAGGCGCTGGCGAAATCCGTACGCGCTGCATGCGACCGGTGGGCATCGGAGGAACGGGTCCGTCAAGTGGCCTTCGAGCACGAGGGACGTCAGCGCGGCTTCGACGCAGACCTCTGGAAAGTGCTGTGCGACCAGATTGGCGTCGCGTCGATCGCCCTACCTGAAGCGCTCGGCGGCGGTGGCTACGGCGCGGCCGCGCTCGGCGCGGTCGCCCACGAGCTGGGCCGCGCGCTCGCGCCGGTACCACTGCTGGCCTCGACGGTGCTTGCCAGCGGCCTCCTGATCGACGCCGGCGCATCCGCCGACCTGTTGGCCGGGCTTTCCGACGGTGCGCGCACCGCTGCAGCAGCCCTCACCGGCGACGGCGGAATGTGGAACCCCGCAGCAGTCACACTGCGCGCCAGCCGCACCGGAGACAGCTGGGCTCTCAACGGTGAAGTGCGCCACATCCTCAACGGTGCCGCCGCCGAAATACTCGTTGCCGTCGCGACAGTCGAGGATGAACCGGCGCTGTACTTGCTCGACACGGCGATGCCGGGAATGACCATCGAGGCGGAGCATGTGCTCGATGGGACGCGCCCAATGGCCACCATCACCCTCGACCAGGCGCCCGCCGAACTTCTGAGCGCGCACCCGCAGGCTGCTGGTCTCATCCAGCACAACGTCCGACGCACACTGGCTGTGCTGTCGGCAGAGCAGGTCGGCGCGTGTGAACGACTCCTCGAAATCGCCACCGACTACGCGTGCACTCGCGAGCAGTTCGGGCGTCCGATCGGCAGTTTCCAGGCCGTAAAACACCGCTGCGCCGACATGCTCGTGAGCCTGGAATGGGCACGCTCGGCGTCCCAAGCGGCACTGCGCGCGGTCGACGACGGCGCGTCCGACGCCGGGTGGCTGAGCTCCATGGCCAAGGCCGTGTGCTCCGAAGCCCTGCGCGATGCCGCTCACTCGAATCTCCAGATCCACGGCGGAATCGGTTACACGATGGAGAGCTCGGCGGGACTGTATCTCAAACGAGCCAGAACCGACGAAGTGCTCTTCGGCGGCCCGGGACAGCACTGGGACCTGTTGGCCACCGAAGCCAGGACCCAGGTTTAGGGCTGGCGTGGCTTGGCGAGACTTGCCCCGCTCCGCCACGCGAAGCTATATTCGCTATATAGCTAAATATTTCTCTATTTATGCAGAGGAGGCGTGGGTGCCACCGCCGTTGAGGTGCGCGGTCACCGCGATGATGTAGATGGAAGACGGTGAGCAGCTGCGCGCAGAAGTGCGCCGATTCCTGGAGGGGGCGCCCCGCCCGGCGGGTCTGCGCGACTACGGCGCCACACCCACCGCGGAGGATGTCGGGCCCGGCCGGCAATGGCACCGCTATCTTGCCGAGCACGGTTACACCTGTCTGCACTGGCCGCGTGCCTACGGCGGGGCCGAGGCGTCGGTGTTGTTTCAGTCGGTCTTCGCCGAGGAGTGCGCGAGAGCCGACGTCCCGCGACAACTGAATATCACCAGTGCCGACCTGGTGGGTCCGGTCCTGATCAAGTTCGGCACAGCTCAGCAACGGTCCCGCTTCCTCGAGCCCATCCGGCTGGGCGATGAGATTTGGTCCCAGCTCTTCTCCGAACCCAGTGCCGGTTCCGATCTCGCGGCGCTGCGGACCAAGGCACAACGCACCCCGACGGGATGGCGCGTCGAGGGACAGAAGCTGTGGAGTTCCGCCGCTGCGACAGCCGATTACGGATTGCTCCTCGCGCGTACCGGGCCGCACAAGCATCGTGACCTTTCCATGTTCGTCCTGCCGATGAATGCCGCCGGCGTCAGTGTGCGACCGCTGCGGCAGATCGATGGCGAAAGCAAGTTCAACGAGGTCTTTTTCGAAGGCGTCGAGCTCGATGAGGACGCCTTGATTGGCGAGATCGGGCAGGGTTGGGAGATCGCGCTGGTGACACTCGGCCGGGAACGGCTGACGCTTGGCTCCCAGGCCGTTTCGATGTTTCGGCTCCATGAGAAGTTGGTGGACGCCGCGCGGGCGCACGGCACGCTGGACGCGACGCTGTCGCGGTCGATGACCAAGCTCTGGGCTCGGTTGTGGCTGTTACGTTTCACCTGGCAGCGCGCGATCGACGACGGCGATCTGACCTCGCCCGCGTTCTCGGTGCTCAAGCTGATGACATCTGAAACCGATCGTGATCTCGGTGATCTGGCTACCGATGTGCTTGGCACCGATGCATGTGTCGACCCCTCCACCGACGACCTGGTCAAACACATGATCGTCGGTCGAGCGCAGACCATACTCGGCGGCACCAGCGAAATCCAGCGCAACATCCTCGGTGAGCGGGTCCTCGGATTGCCCAAAGAGCGGCAGTGAGCTCGACTCTCGCAGCCAGACTGTCCGGCCTCCTTCGGCCGGGCATTACCGTCGCGCTCGGTGATGGCGCCGGCGCGCTTCGCCGGCTCGATGACGGTACCGCCTTCTGCACGGCGCTCAGCGCCGCCGCGCGCGACGTCGGCTCGGTACGGCTGGTGCTCGGCTGGATGCCTGAACCGCCGGACGGCCTCGACCCTGAGGCCTTTCGCGAGGTGATCGCCTTGATGCCTGGCTGGGGACTACGCGAAGTGATGCGCAGTCCGAACGCACGTTTCGTGCCGAGCAGCGTGGCAGGTTGGCCGGCGCTACTGAGCGGACCACTGCGGCCCGACATTCTCATCACCCGCCTCGTCCGACGCAACGGAAGCCTGCAGTTCAGCGCCGAAGTGTCCTACCAGCGCGCACTGGTTGACGCGGGAGTTGAAGTGTTGGGCATTGTCGACAACAACGCGCCGAATGCATGTGCACTACCGCCACTCGACGACGAGCAGGTATGCGTCATCGGCCACTGCAATGACGGACCAGTCGAGCTGCCCGAGAAGTGTCCCGAGCCCGTCTACGACGCGCTAGCCGACGCGGTGCTGGCGTTCCTTCCGCCCGGGGCCCGGCTACAGTACGGGCCAGGACCGTTGGGCGCCGCGCTGCTTCGAAGGGCCCAGGTGCCGTTGCACATCGACACGGGCCTGCTTACCGAGGCCGTGATCGACCTCGACCGCCGTGGCCTGCTCGCCGGCGTCCCGTCGGCGACGTATCTGATGGGTACCGAGGATCTCTACCGCTGGTCGGACTCGCGGCCAATCCTCCGGGGCATCGAACACACTCACAACCAAACCCGATTGGCGCACGGTGCGCCGTTCGTCGCGGTGAATACCGCCGTCGAGATCGACCCGGTAGGACAGGTCAACGTCGAAGGAATCGGCGACAAGGTCGTGGGCGGCATCGGCGGTCACCCCGATTACTGTGCTGCCGCCCATATCAGCCCTGGCGGCCTGTCGATCATCGCGGTCCCCGCCTCCACGACGCAGCGATCTCCGTTGGTGGCACGGCTCAGCCGGCCCGCGTCCACCCCGGCGCACGCGGTAGACCTGATCGTCACCGAGTCCGGCCACGCCGACCTGCGCACCGCCGATTGGTCCCAGCGCCGCAAGCTGATCACCGAATTGTTCTCTACCGCAAGGAGTCACGTTCATGCCGGTTCTTGATGGTCGTGTCGTTCTGGTCACCGGCGGGGGACGCGGAATCGGCCGATGTCACTGCCTCGCGTTGGCCGCAGAAGGCGCCGCTGTAGTGGTCAACGATCCGGGCGTCGGCAAGGATGGAACCGGTGGAGACGGCGGACCGGCGGCCGACGTGGTGGCAGAGATCAAGAAAGCCGGCGGCGAGGCATTGGCGCACAACGGCTCGGTGACGTCCTGGAACGATGTCGCCGATATGGTCGACGCCGCCGTCTCCACGTTCGGCTCGTTGACCGGGGTGGTCAATAACGCCGGTATCGTCCGTGATGCGATGCTGACCAACGCCAGCGAAGCCGACTGGGACGCCGTGATGAATGTGCACCTGAAGGGGACGTTCGCCGTGACAAGGCACGCCTGTGCCTACTGGCGGTCACAGGCCAAGGCCGGCAATAGAATTGATGCCCATATCGTGAACACGGTCTCCGGCGCGGGGCTTTGGGGCAACGCGGGCCAGAGCGCCTACGGTGCGGCCAAGGCCGCGATCGCCAACCTCACCGTGGTCACCGCACTGGAGATGCGCCGCTACGGCGTCTCAGCCAACGCCATTTCGCCACTGGCGGCGACCCGGATAAGCGAGGGCTTCTTCGGCGGCCAGAAAGACGATTCCGCGTTGGAACCGGGACGTAGCTCTGCGGTGGTCACCTGGCTGCAGTCCAGTGAGTCGTCCTGGCTGAGCGGGCAGATATTGCGGGTCAATGGTCACCGGCTCAGTCGTATCGAAGGCTTCACCGAAACCCCGGCAAGCTACCCCGCCAACAATGGCGTTCATCTCGAGTTCTCGGAGATCGGGCAAGCGGTCAGCTGGCTCTGGGGAACCTCACCACGCGGCTTGTCGAATCCGCTCGGCTGAACGACTGGATGGAGATTTCATGTCCACAACTGCTTCTGACGGCAGGGATCGGTACGTCGCCGACATCCCCTCCTATGCAAAGGATTTGCGCACTTATCTCGCCAATCTGGATTGGGCGCCGCAGTGGGAGTCCGCATCCTTTGGCTGTGCTGAAGATGCCATGGCCTACGACGCAACGATATTGGCGCGACTGTATGACGCAGGCTGGAGCCGCTACGGCTGGCCGGTGGCCGGCGGCGGTCTGGGTGGCGATGAAATCCATCGGGCGGTCTTCTACGAAGAACTCTCCCGCGCGCAACTATCCGTGCCCGCGCAGCTATGGACTTTGGAGACGCTGGGGCCGGCGCTGCTGAAGTTTGCGCCGGCGACCGCGGCCCAGTACCTGCCTCGCTACCTCGCCGGCGCCGAATGGTGGGGCCAGTGCTTCTCCGAGCCGGAGTCCGGCAGCGACCTCGCCACGCTGCGCACACGAGCGCTGGACGACGGGGCCGGCGGATTCGTCATCAACGGGCAGAAGATCTGGACCAGTCAGGGGGCGACGGCGTCCCGGCTTCTCGTGCTCGTCCGCACCGGGGCGCCGGACAGTCGGCATCGGGGGCTGAGCATGATCCTCACCGACGTCGACACTCCGGGCGTCATAGTTCGGCCGATCGCTTTGGCTAGTGGGCGCAGAGAACTCGCCGAAGTGTTCTTCGACGACGTACGGGTCTCACGGGAACGACTCGTCGGTGATGTCGGCCATGGCTGGGCGGTCGCGATGTATCTGATGCAGTACGAGAGGGGAATGTATGGCTACGGCGTGACCACGAAGCTGCTCACCATGCTGGGCCGTCTGCGGGACGCGCTATCGTTCGGTGCCACACCGGCGGCCGATCGGGCGCGCTTGGCGCAGGTGTACATCGACGTTCTGGCCACCCAGGCCCGCTCCGCGACAACAGTGCGCCGACTCGCTGCCGGCGACACTATCGGTCCCGACAGTAGCATCGACAAACTATTGTTCGCCCAAGCGGAAAAGGACGTGAACGACCTGATTCTCGAAACCCAGCATCACGCGCTGGTATGTGGTGAAACCGACAGCAGCGCAAATGAACTCGATACCACTCGTGCCGAATGGTGGTATTCGCGTGCGGCCACCATCATGGGGGGTTCCGCCGAGATCCAGCGCGGAATCGTCGCAGACCACATCCTGGAATTGCCAAGAGAGGGCCGCGCGAAATGAGCGATGAATCATGGCCGATGGTCGAGGAGGCGGTCCTACGGCTGTTCGACGAGATCGCCGACTCAGGCCACGTCGCGCTGGGCGCTCGGCTGGCCGAATTGGGTTGGGCTGACATTGAGGAGGAGTACCCCGTCCAGGCAAGCGAACTGCTGTTCCGCGCGCAGGGCCGCTCGCTGGCTCATACCGACTGCCTCGACAAGGTGATGGTGACCGAACTCGCCGAACGCCTCAACGAACCGGTCGACGGTGTGGTGTTGCCTGCCCCCAGCGACGGCTGTTCGCCCGCGTCTCGCGGCGCACATGTCAGCGGCATCGTGTTGGGCCCGCCCGCAGGACGGCTGTTGTTGCCCGTCGCGGACGCAGACGGCGGCGTTTCCGTTGGCGTGGTGGACGCCGACGAATTGTGTTCCCAACCCATGAACACCTTCGATCCGTCCGTGCATTGGACGAAGGTCAGCGGATCGTTTTCGGGCGCATTGGTCGAGGCGACGGGCGAATGGCAGCTCGCCGTCGCCGCGGCACACAATGCACTGGCCACCGAGTTGGTCGCGATCACCGATGAGATGCTCGGTATCGCAATCAATCACGCGAAGGTGCGCATTCAATTCGGCACGGCAATCGGTTCGTTCCAGTCTCCTCGGCACGCATTGGCGGCGGCATCGGCCAAGCTGGAGGGTGCCCGTGCGTTGCTCGGCGAGTCACGGCGGCATGGCGGCAGGCTCGCCGCGCAGGCCGCCAAGGCCGCCTCCGGCCGGGCCCACAAGGTGGCATCCGATACTGCGATGCAGGTGTGCGGAGCCATCGGGCTGACCGCCGAGCACGACTTGCATCGGTACGTCATGCGGGGCATCCAGCTGGACTCGCTGTGCGGGTCGCACAGCCAAATCGAAGAGATGGTGGCCGAGTGGCTCTTCGGCGATTGCCCTAGTGGATTCGGATTGCCCACGGTCGTCGGGTGGGGGCCAAGTTCTACGGATCTCCGCACAATTGGCTAAAGTCTAAAATAGTTAGTTAAGTCGTTGTGGAAGCCCGGCCTGAGCGGAGAGCGATGTGGAAGTCACTAATCTGCGCGAACCGAAAATGGCCAACAGGGTCGCCGGCGCGTTGCGCAAGATGATCGTCCGGGGCGAAATCCCCGAAGGCACGATGCTTCCGTCGGAGTCCGAGCTGATGGAGCAATTCGGCGTCTCGCGGCCTACCCTGCGGGAGGCCTTCCGCGTCCTCGAATCCGAAGACCTGCTTCAAATTCGTCGTGGTGTGCGCGGTGGCGCCCAGGTAGCCCGACCCAAGCGCGAGACCCTGGCCCGTTTCGCCGGTTTGATCCTCGAGAGCGAGGCCGTCACGGTCAAGGACGTCTACAACGCGCGTATCGCGCTTGAAGTGCCGATGGTGGTGCAGCTCGCCAAGGATCAGGACCCAGAAGCGATCGCCCAGTTGGAGGAGATCATCGAGCGAGAAGCGCAGCTAAAGCCGGGAGCCGAGGCAATCGTCCAGTTGACCGACTTCCATGCGGCGATCGCTCGACTTTCGAATATCACGACTCTGCAGATTGTCAGCGAAATGTTGCACCACATCATTGAGAAGGCCAATCGGTCGCTGCAGCCGACGATAGGCCCCCGCGCCGAACAGGCTACGCGCCGGTCGGCGAAGACCCACCGGATGATCTTGGAGCTGATCAAGGCCGGCGAGGCGGAGAAGGCCAGCCAACTGTGGCGGCGCCATTTGGAGAAGACAGAGGAATACCTGTTCGCCGGTTCAGAGTTGTCGACCGTCGTCGACCTTCTCGAGTAGTCGCTACTCGCCACTACTATTCGGCCGACCGAGACCGAAACGATGCCACCCGGTCTTTGAATTCCCGGGTAGAGAACGACGTGTACTCGGCGGCCAACGCGTACTCCAACACTCCCAGGGCTGCGCGGCTGAGGTGCATGTTCATCGCAATCTTCGAGGAACACACCGCCTGTGCGGGCAGTGCGGCCAACCGCCCGCCCAGCGCAAGCGCCTCTTCGAGTTCATCGCCGTCGGCCACCACCCGGGTGACCAAGTTGAGCTCCTTGGCGACCGACGCGGTGATCTTGTCGCCCAGCAGCACGTATTCCTTGGCCTTCATCATGCCGACGAGAAGAGGCAACATGGCCGCGCCGCCGTCACCCGCGGTGAGCCCGACTGCCACGTGCGGATCGGCGAGGTAGCTGCTCTCCCCCATCACTAGGAGGTCCGACAACAACGCCACGGAACAGCCCAACCCCACCGCCGGTCCGTTGACCGCGGACACCAGGGGCTTGCCGAAGTTGATGACTTCGGTGAACACCGTACGGGCCTCGGCGATCTGGTCGGCGCGGGCCTCAGGGTCTTCGATCAACCGGCCGAACATCACCATGTCGCCACCCGCGGAGAACGCTCTACCGACACCAGTGGTGACCACTGCCCGCACATCGTCGTCGGCCCCCAGAACGCGCCAGATACCCGCCAGCGCATGATGCATGGGCTCGTCGACAGCATTTAACGCCTCGCGGCCGATTGATGCTGACCACGTGCACCGCACCGATCTTTTCGACTAGAAGCGATGGCGCGAATTCCTCATACCCTGCCAGCGTGGCGGTTTTCGATGTCGTCATGGGATTTGTTGTCAACCCTTCTTGTTCGAGAGAATCGTGACCGCCGCGACCGCGGTCGGCCCGCCGATGTTGTGGGCCAACGCCCATTCCGCCCCGTCCACCTGGTTCTCGGCCTCCCCGCGCAGCTGATTGAACAGCTCATAACATTGCGCCACACCGGTGGCTCCCGGTGGATGGCCTTTGGCTTTCAACCCACCGCTTGGATTGACTGGCATCGGTCCACCGACATTGGTGTCGCCCGCCTCGATCAGCTTGTAGGCCTCGAACCGGTTGGCGAAGCCAAGATCTTCATAACTGATCAATTCCACCCCGGTGAAACAGTCGTGCACCTCGGCCACGTCGATGTCTCGCGGGGTGACGCCAGCCATCGACATAGCTGCCTTGGCTGCCCGCACGGTCGGCGGAAACGTTGTCATGTCCTTCTTGTGCTGATGCATCACCCGGTCCATGCCGAGTCCGACGCCGCGTATCCACACCGGCCGGTCGGTGTACGTTCGCACCACCTCCTCGGCAGCCAGGATGACCGCCGCTGCCCCATCGCTTTGTGGGGTGCAGTCATAGAGCCCGAACGGGTCTACCACCATGGGCGCAGCCAATGCTTGTTCTACCGTGATCTCATAGCGCAGCTGAGCTTTGGGGTTCTTGAGCGCGTGGAAGTGATTCTTGACCGCCACCATGGCCATGTGTTCCTTCGTGGCCGGCGACTCGTGCAGATAGCGGGTGACGTGCAGGGCGAAGTTGGCGGGCGCCACCAGGCCGAGCGGGTAATCCCAGGCGTTGTCACGGGTGAGCGCAGCCCATTCCCAGAATGTCTTGTTGGTAGCGGTTTCTCGTACTTTGTCGGCACCCACCACCAGCACCACGTCATAGAGTCCGCTGGCTATGGCCAAGGCGCCGTTACGAATCGCGTCATTGCCTGTGGCACAGGCGTTCTCGACGCGCGTCACCGGAATGTCAGTGAGGTCCAGTGTATCCGCCAAGATACCCGCCGGATAGCCGTCGGTAGTGGTCAGCGCACCGAACCAGGCAGCCTGGATCGCCGATTTCTCAATGCCCTTGTCGACGTGTGCGACTGCCTCGGCGTAGGCCATGGGCAGGAGATCTTTGATGCCCAGAGCGAAATGCTCATCGAACGACGTCATTCCTGCGCCGACGATCGCGACGTTTCTCATGTCTGCACTCCTTGCGTGGTACGCCCGGGCCAGAATGCGTAGCCGTAATCGGGTATTCCCGACCGATCCGCAATCTTGCGTATCACCACCGATCCATGCTGTCCGATGACGGCGTCGCCCGCCGGCACCCCGGTGACTTTGAGCAGGACCCGCACCGGGCTGTCGTCGAGTTGGACCACCGCGATTGAATACGGGCTGGCAAGGTCGGGCACCGGAATGCGGATCGTGGTGTGGGTGTAGATGGTGCCCGTGCGCGGCAACGGCGTCAGCCGGTAGTCGGTGGCCAGTTCTCCAGCATCGCTAACTCGAGCGCGGGGCGGAAACTGCGGCGCCGAGTCGATTCCGGGAAGCTCCTCGAACACTGCGGCCTCCCAACGCAACTTCGGTTCGAAGGCGCGGGCGTAAGCGGCCAGCGAGATCGGTATCCCCTCGCCTTGGTCGATGCGCGTCTTCGGCTGTTCGCTGGCGGGCGCCTCATCTCGGACGACGCGTGGCCGCGTCTCACCGGACGTTAACAGCGCGGTACTTACCGAGGCCTGCTCGACCGCGAGCACCAGGCCCGAAATCCCCTCGCCAACCGCGTCGGCAATCAACCGGATCACCGCCGACGTCGAGACCGTGGTGTCCTCGATCGCGGCGGAGGCCTCGAAACTGCCATCCAGCTGAGCGGCGCTGATCCCGGCGACCGCCGCAACGGGCGACGCATCGCTTGGCCTGAGGCGCGCCAAGGTGCTTCGCACGCCTATCTGGCGTTGCAGCCGGGGATCGATGTACACGTGGCGCGAGCCATCGTCGCGTCGGGCTATCAGCGGCAGACTACGCGTCTGGCGACCGGTCTCGGTCAACTCGGCGCCCACGCCCGTCTCCCCGGCCAACATCGCAGCGGCGCCGGTGGCGGTGTCCGTGTCGTCGGCGGCAATCACCAACGTGCCCGGCGGGGCCATCAGGATCTGATCCAACACCGCGGGCGCTCCGCCGAGCACCTCACTCACTGGGCAGTCGGCATCGAGGGACAAACCGGCCAACAGCACCGCGCCGTTTCCGCCCTCGAGCAAGGGAAAGTTCCGTGACACCATCACCACCCGTCGCGCCGTGGCGTCCGGATCGGCGGCCCGTCCCGCGGCGACGGCCATGGTCAGCGCGTCCTCGTCGGTCCCTTTGGCGCGCCGTCCCGCTTTCTCCCAGGGCGGCAGGTAAGTGCCTATTGAGCGAACCCAGGTCATCAAACCTCGTTTCGGTGGCCGCCGCGGTGACGGCCGGTGATGTTAATAAGGTATATAGTTATAGCATTCCGGGCAAGCGGGTCACGACAAGGCAAGGGAGGGCGTGGGTGAGTACCGCCGAAGGTCGCACGCTCAGAGATCGCGTGGTGCTGGTCACCGGTGCCAGTCGGGGCATCGGGCGCGAAATCGCCGTCCGGGCGGCCCGCGACGGCGCCAAGGTCGCCATGATCGCGAAGACCGACACCCCCAACCCGAAGATTGCCGGAACGCTTGCCGACACAGCCGAAGCGGTGCACGCCGCCGGTGGTCGAGCGCTTGCTCTGACCTGCGATGTACGCGATGGCGCCAGCGTCACAGCGGCCATTGCGGCGACGACGGAGGAATTCGGTGGAATCGATATCGTCGTGAACAATGCCGGCGCCCTGGACCTGCGACCCACACCTCAGTTGTCGCTCAAGTCCTTTCAGCGACTACTTGCCATCAACGTCGAGGGCGTATTCGCCGTCACCCAGGCTTCTCACGACCATTTGCGGCGGTCGTCCAATCCGCACATCGTCAACATTTCTCCACCACTGCACCTTCATCCGTCCTGGCTGGCGCCACACGTGGGCCATACCGTGGGTAAGTACGCCGAAAGCATGCTGACCCTGGGGTGGGCGGCAGAATTCGCCCCTGTTGGCATTGCCGTCAATTCGCTGTGGCCGGCCACCACGATCGCGAGCACCGGGATGCTGATGGCGATGGGTGAGGATGTCGTGACAGCACAGGCGCGGCGACCGGAGATCATGGCCGACGCCGTGCACGCGCTCGTCACGCGCACCGCCACCGAGTGCACGGGCAGGTTCTACACGGATGAAGAAGTGCTGCGGGAGGAAGGCATTTCCGACCTGTCGGGCTACCGGCTGGCCGACCGCGAGGAGGATCTCACTCCCAACTTCTACCTCACGTCCACCGCACCGCGACAGATCTAGGGCGGCAGCGGTGAACACCTTCGAAGTATTGTGCGCAAACGAGCCCGAACTCGCCGAGCTGCGGGCATCCATCCGCGAATTCCTGGGAGCCGACCGCGAAAAGTACCGCTGGCGGCCCACCGTGGATTCTTGGCTGTCCTGCTGGGATGAGGAGTTCAGCAAGCGGCTTGGCGATGCGGGATTCGTCGGATTGACGATTCCCCAAGCATACGGCGGCCGCGGGCTCAGCCAACTGCACCGCTACGTGGTGATCGAGGAACTCCTTGCCCAGGGCGCACCGGTCGCCGCGCACTGGACGGCGGACCGGCAACTGGCACCCGGCCTGTTGGCCTACGGCAGTGAGGATCAGCGGCGCCGCCTACTGCCCCAAATCGCCGCCGGCAGGCTGTATTCGTGCATCGGTATGAGCGAGCACGCGGCCGGATCGGACCTTGCTGCGGTGCAGACGAACGCGACACGCACCGATGGTGGTTGGCTGCTCAACGGGACGAAGGTGTGGACCAGCGGCGCCCATCGCGCTCATCAGCTGGTGGTGCTGGCACGCAGCAGCCCGCTCGACCCGCAGCATCGGCATACCGGGTTCAGCCAATTTCTGGTGCCATGCGACGCGGCCGGAGTCACCGTCAGCCCCATTGAGTTGTTGTCCGGGGAGCCTCATTTCAATGAGGTGGCTTTCGAAGACGTCTTCGTAGGGCACTGCGACGTTCTCGGCAAGATCGGTGACGGCTGGCAGCAGGTGACCGAAGAGCTGGCATTCGAGCGCAGCGGCCCCGAGCGCATTCTGAGCACGGCCCCGCTGATCACCGCCGCGATCGGTGCCTTACGATCCGAACCAGCACCGGACGATCGTGTCCATTCGCAGCTGGGAAGCCTACTGGCGCAGCTCATTTCCATGCGACAGTTGTCGGTTTCAGTCGCGCAGGCCCTGGCCGAGGGCAGGCCTGCCGCCAACCAGGCGGCGCTCGTCAAAGACCTCGGCACCAGGTTCGAGCAGGAGTCCGTCGACCTCGTCACCGACTTGCTCGACGATCACCCCGCCGATCCCGGGCTCTCCGCTCTCCTCACCGATGCCCATCTGCACCGGTCGCTTTTCACGCTGCGCGGCGGCACCAACGAGGTCTTGCGTGGCGTGGTGGCCCGCGGAATGGGACTGCGGTGACGGCGACCACAGCATTGGCGGGAGGGGTTCTCGAAACGTCTGCCGACGATGACAACGCGGGGCTTCGTAGACTCGTTGACGATCTGGGACGGCGAAGCATCGACCGGCGGCTGGGCCAGCACCGGCGACCCGACCCATTCGACGCCGATCTGTGGCGAAACCTGGAGGACACCGGTCTCTCTCGGTTGACCAGTGCCGGGGATCCTGATGCTGGGCCTGCAGAGCTCGCGGTCGCGCTGCGTGGGGTTGCCTACCACGCGGGCGCGGTGCCGATCGCCGAGACCGATCTGCTCGCGGCATGGCTGGCCAACCACGTCGGACTCCCCGTGGCCGAATCCGGTCCACTCACCGTAGCTGTGGCTGACGCCGAATGCTCACGCAGCCGGATCGCCGGAGCCGCCGCCGAGGTGCCGTGGACCTTGGCGTCCGCCGGCGTGGTGCTCGTGGTCCGCACCTCGGACGGCTTGCACATCGGCGTCGCCGAACCGCATGAGATCGAGGTAACCGAAGGGCACAACCTGGCCGGCGAGCCGCGCGACGGCGTCCGGTTTGACCTTCTCGCCGAGCGCTTTCGGGCCGCAGACCCCTCGCTGGGCGATGAGTTACTGCGCCGCGGCGCGTGGGCACGCTGCGTGCAGATTGTCGGCGCGCTCGATGCGGCCGCGGCGCTGTCTGTGTGCCACACCCGCGAGCGCATTCAATTCGGCCGTCCACTCAGTGCATTCCAGGCGGTCCAGCAGTCGTTGGCTCAGATGGCGGGCGAGATCGAGCGCGCGCGCGCTGCCGCCACACTTGCCGTCGCGGCAGCGGCCGACCACGGCTTCGCCGCCGCACAGACCGACTACGCCGTCACTGTGGCCAAGGTGGTGCTTGCCCATGTCGTCAGGACGGTCACCACGACCGCCCACCAGCTGCACGGCGCCATCGGTTCCACGCTCGAACACCGACTGTGGTTGTTCACCATGCGCGCTCAGGCCTGGATCGGCGAGTTCGGCAGCAGCGGCCATCATGCCAGGCATCTCGGCCGCATGGCGCTCGCGGTTGAGGATCCCTGGGACGTCGTTGTCGGCACCGTGAATCCGGCACCGTGAATCGGGTGCCGTACCGCACCGACCGCCTGCGCCAGCCGCGTTAGAAGCCTCGGGCGCGTTCCTCAATCCCCGGGTGGACGAGTCGATTTCAACGCTCGTGACGGGCCACCGCGGTGCGTCCGCGGCCCGTCCTTGACAAGTCCACCGACTCCATGACAAAAAGTAACCGTCTGATTACTTTTTATCTGCCGAACGTGACTGGAGCAGGGCGATGAAGCCGAGCAAGCTGACCTATCTCAGCAACATGTGGACGCCGGGTGGCGACGCGGCGGGCGAGTGCATCCGGCAGGCGCAGAACGTCGAAGAACTCGGATATGCCAATCTGAACTGGTCTGACCAGACTCAGACTTGGCAGTTTCGTGCCGGGTGGCGTTCAGACCTCATCCCCTACGCCGCCGTGATGCCAGACCATGACGCATGGTTCGACACCTTGACACTCGGCGCGGCCGTGCTCGCAAGCACGGAGCGGATCATGCTGAGCACCATCATCGACTCATACCGCAGGCCGGCCAGCGTGCTAGCACAGGCTCTCAACAGCCTGGACCAGATCGGACACGGACGGTTCCTGGTGGCCATCGGGACCGGCGAGAACAAACAGTTCGAGCCCTACGGCATGTCGCGTCACGAGCCCCGGAATACCCGACTGGAAGACTTCATCCAGACGACACGGGCGCTCATGCTCTGCAACGATCCGGTGACCCGGGCCAGCCAGTACAACCCGTTGGACAACGCCCTCATCGGTCTGCCGACCTACCATCCAGACCGCACGTTACCGATGGTCATCGTCGGGGGTGGCCCGCGAGTGATGAAGATCATTGGCCGTTCGGCCGATGGGTGGGGCACGTACCTGCCCGGCTCCATGGCTGACGAGTTGGAGCCGTTCGAGGAGAGCATCGCGCTCATGCGTGCTACGGCAGAACAGCACGACCGGGATCCCGACTCGCTGTTGCTGCCCGTCGGTGCCGAGATCGTGATGTTGTGCGAGGACGCAGATCAGGTCCAGCGGTGCTATGACAGCCTGTACACGCGGATGTCGGTGATGAACCTGACCCCGACCGGGGCGGACTGGAAGCGTTGGGGCGGGCGGCATCCGCTCGGCGACGAGTGGGCGTTGAGCGTCACGCACCGCTCAACGAAGTTCACCCTGAACGAGATTCAGGATTTTTGCGCCAAAGTCCGTCCGGAGGACATCGATCACATGATCTATATCGGGACGCCGGAGGACGTAGCGGCCAAGTCGGTCAAATGGTATCGGGCGATGGGAGTGGACGAGCTGCCGCAGATATTGCACTGGGACAAAGCCACTTTCGCCTGCCCCGAGCTCGCCGAACTGGGGCCAAGCGGGAACCCCCGCTGGCACGACCTGCATTTGCGGTATCTGGAACAACTGCGCGATCTGTTGTCCACCAGCAACTGAACATCCACGCCTCCCATCGGGTGTCAGACGGCACCATCGACCCCAGCTTCGAACCCCGCCGGCCCGGCACTTCACCGTGTCCGCCTGGCGGGATGGCGATGTCGTCGTCGACGCACTGAGCTGATCGGCGAATCTGTCACGACGACGGACGCTCGATTCGGCGCTGGCGACTTGCCAAATTCCTCCTAAAGAGTTAAATCTTTAGGTAATAATGATTTCGACGACGTCGATCCACGAGAGGCGGCACATGCCTGCGCAAGCACCCTCATCCCGCACCACGACCTTCGCGCCTCGGCGCGAGGACGAGTTCCCGCACGCCCTTCCGGACACCCCCACCGACCTGCCGTTCAAGGACACCTGGTGGCTGGCTTTCCGCGACGATCGCGCCGACGTCAGCTTCTCGGCACATCTGACCTTGTCGCCGAATCGCCGACCAGGACTGCGCGTTGGACTCGCCGTTCAGTCGGGCCGCAACCACTACACGCGTACCCACCTGATCGAACCAACCGTTGCGGACGGGACCGTCTCGTCGGCCGTGACTGATCTTGAAATCGTCGATCCGGAGTGGAGTCCGGCCAAGCGTCTGGTGCTGCGGGTACACGATCGTGACCTACAGGCGACCCTGGAGTTCGCCGGCCGGTACTTCGGCGTCGACTCGCGGCTGGCTACGCCGGGGCTGATCCCCGACGGCGACGGCATCCAGAATCTCGGCCATGCCGAGCAAGCGATGTGGGCTACGGGCGAGCTGCAGCTCGGAGATCAACAGATTCGTGTCGACGGACCCGCCTACCGGGACCGCTCCTGGGGGCTGCGCAAGAGCGACAAGATGGCGCCGCAAGGCTACACCTTTGCTCAGGTTCACCTTCCTGATGCCGCTGTGGGATTGCTGGCCTGGCAACATCCCGACGCCGCTGCTGGCGCGCCCCTACCGGTGGGAGCATGGTTGTCGGACGAATCAGGCGTTCATCCCGCAACCAGCGGGTTATTCCACCTGTCCGCCGAGGCCAGGGGCCAGCAGCTGGCCCTCGATTTCACCAATGGCCGCAAGGTTGCACTCACTGCGCGTCGAGCCCTTGCCGACCTGCACTACCCCTACCACGAACCCGAAATGGACGGTCCCGCCCTCGGCACGCTGTGCTGGGACCAACACATCGAGTTCGACTCCGATGACGGCGTGGTGGCCGGCTTGGTCAACTTGGGCATCCCGTTTGGCGCGGACGTCCTTCGACATTCTCAGTTCTGCACCCCAGATCTCGGGCGGAAACAGTGAGCGACAGTCGAGACGTCCTGCACGAGGACCTCGGCCCAACGTCGTTGTGGACGCGGGTCAACATCGCTGAAGCGATGCCCGGAGTTCCCACGCCGCTCACCTGGACCTGGGCCGGTCCGGCCAGTGACGTCGGGGTCAGTCGGGCGTGGGTGAACATGGGGGCACTGCCGGCCGAGCGTGGTGAGCGACAGCGGGCCGTGGGTGATCGGATGGTCGCTATCTGCGCGGGGCATCCGGTGCTGAACCTCGGCGTCCTGCGGGAGATCGGCGACTCGATCCCCGCCAACAGCGGCGACAAGGTGGAGCAGTCGCTGTTCTCCTCCGGTGAGGTTGCCTCCGAAGTGTGTACTCCTCATCGTGGCCGCTACCCCCGCGTGATTCGCAAGCTCGTGCCCGCCATTCTCGGCGCCCGGCGCTGGCTGCTCACGAATGCGCCGGAAATGGAGAGCTGGTGGGCAGGGTCGGTTCAGGCGTTGGCTGCCGGCGGCGATGCTCGCAGCTTGCTCGTCGAGTCCTGGCACCGGTATGCCACCGCTACAACAGCGCAGACGATCGGAACCCTGTCGGCATCTGGTATCTACGACGCGCTCGCGCGGATCTGCGCCAAGTACGGTCTCGAGGACCAAGCAGGCGCTTTGAGCACCAGTGACGAGCTGACTCCCGAGGGCGTGACGGTCGGCGATTTGTGGCTGGTCTCACGCGGCGAGCAGGAGATCGGTGAATTTCTGCGTCGCCACGGTTATCACGCCCCTGTTCAAGGGGAACTCGCGGTGCCGTCGTGGCGGATGGATGCCGGACCGGTACGCAGACTCGTCGACACATATCGGCTGCGCGACGAGAGCGACGATCCAGCGCGTGTCCAGCAACGAATCCGCCAAGCCCGCAACGCCACCGAGCACCAGCTACTCAGCGAGGTACCTGCCGTCGCGCGTCCGGGGGTACGACTGCTGATCCGTGGGACCAGGGCCTTGGTGCCGCTGCGGGAAACGGCGCGAATGCAGTTCATGCAGTGCTACGACGTGGCGCGTGGCGCCGCAGAGGCGATCGGCAGAGACCTACTCACCGAGGGGGTCATCGACCGGCTCGACGACGTCTACTACCTGACCGTCGACGAGCTGACAACTCGGGCGCCCATCGACCCCGGCCTCGTCCTCTACCGCAGAGAACGCCATGCCTACTACCTAACCGTCGATGTACCCGTACGGTTCCGCGGCATCCCCCACCTCACCGATGCCGGCGGCCGCGCCGTAGAACGCCACATGCTGACGGGACTGTCCGGAAGCCGCGGCGTGTACGAGGGATTCGCCCGCGTCATCGCCACGCCTGATGACGCCGACGATCTCCTCGACGGCGAAGTCCTTGTCTGCGAAACCACGAATCCCAGCTGGGCTTCGTACTTTCTAGTCGCGGGCGCGGTCGTCGTCGATATCGGCGGGCCGCTGAGCCATGGCCCGATCGTGGCCCGGGAGATGGGGATACCGTGCGTCATCAACACCTCCGATGCACGCCACGTCATCAAGACCGGTGACCGGATCCGTGTCGATGGCACGGCCGGGACGGTCCAGATCCTCGAGCCGGCCGCGGGTGTCGGCAGCTGATGGGCATGACCAACTCCCTATTCGTGCATCCCCCCGTGGTCGTGCTCGACGGCACCACGACGATGCCCCGCGACATCCTCGGCAACAAGGGTTTTGGAATCAATTCGATGCGCCGACACGGTCTGCCGGTGCCGCCGGCATTCGCAGTCACCACCGAAGTGTGCCACCGCTTCTTCGCAGACCCAGACGGCACGATGGATAGCGTGTGGACCGAAGTCCTGAACAACCTCGGCTGGTTGGAACAACAAACCGGGCACACCTTTGGGGGCGGCCCACACCCCCTGTTGGTGAGCGTTCGCAGCGGCGCGGCGCAATCAATGCCCGGAATGCTCGACACCGTTCTGGACCTGGGCATCGACGACGCAGTGGAGATCGCGCTGGCAGAATCGTTGTCGCCGGGGTTCGCCGCCGACACCCGCCGTCGCTTCACCGAGATGTACCGGCGCATCGTCGTCGCCGACGAGTCTTCTGGTATCCCCGACGACCCCGTGGTCCAGTTGCGTGACGCCATCAAAGCGGTGTTCTCATCCTGGGACAGTCCCCGAGCGCTCGCCTACCGCCGCCATCACGGTCTCGACAGTGCGGCCGGCACGGCGGTGGTAGTGCAGGCAATGGTATTCGGCAACTACGAAAGTGACTCCGGAACCGGCGTTCTGTTCTCCCGCAATCCGATGACGGGAGCCGGCGAGCCTTTCGGTGAATGGCTACCCGGCGGACAGGGTGAGGACGTGGTGTCGGGAAGTTCCGACGTGGAGCCGATCACCATGCTGCGTGAAAAACAACCGGGCGTCTACGACCAGCTGATGACCGTCGCGCGCACGATCGAACGACTCGAGGGCGATGTCCAGGACATCGAGTTCACCGTCGAGGAAGGCCGACTGTGGCTGCTGCAGACCAGGGCGGCCAAGCGTTCCGCGCAAGCCGCGGTGCGGTTGGCGCTCCAACTGCGTACAGAGGGACTCATCGACGATGGGGAGGTGCTTCGGCGCGTCACACCGGCTCACATCCGTACGCTGCTGAAGCCCTCACTGCAACCCGAGATCCGATTGGCCGCACCACTTTTGGCGCACGGCCTGCCAGCGTGTCCAGGCGTGGTGTCGGGCACGGCCTACAGCGACGTCGACGAGGCGCTCGACGCCGCCGACCGGGGTGAGGAGGTGGTCCTGGTGCGCCCGTTCACCAGTCCCGACGATGTGCAGGGCATGCTCGCCGCCGCCGGCATCGTCACCGAAATCGGTGGCGCTACGTCACATGCAGCCGTGGTGAGCCGCGAGATCGGTTGTCCCTCAGTGGTCGGATGTGGTGCCGGGGTTGCCGCGGCGATCGATGGCAAGCTCGTCACGGTTGACGGCACTGAAGGAGAAGTCCGAGAAGGTGCTCTCGAACTCACTTCGTGGACCGAAGAAGACAACGCGGATCTTCGCCTGCTGCGCGAGATCGCCTGCCGGCTAGTCCCGTTACGCGCACACCGAGCCGGCGAATACCCGCGGCTGGAGTTCAACACGGAGCAGGAGGTGCGCGAGGCACTAGCAGCGGGGCACCGGGACGTGGTGTCGAACTCCCCAATGGTCACCATGCTCACCGGGGTACACCTGGCTGCCGAAGACACGAAGGGGCAATCATGATCGAGCTGCAGGTGCTACAGGCCGTGGCGCTGAAAGGACGGGTCACCACCACAGACGTTGCCGGCACCGTTGATGGCGACCAGGCAGACGTGGCGGCGATGGTCGGCGCGCTCACCGCGGCCGGATTGCTCAGCGCGGGCCGGACCCTCAAGATCAGCGCCGAGGGTCGTGTCCGGCTCGGCGAATTACTTGATCAGGAGCGGTCCGCGGTGGATCAAGGCGTGCTGGCGACCGCGTACGACGAATTCCGCTCTCTCAACGGTGATTTCAAAGTACTTGTATCCGACTGGCAGATCAGAGACGGGGAGCCCAACGCCCACGATGACCCCGGCTACGACGCCTCCGTGCTGGCCCGCCTCGACGAGGTGCATGCGCGTGTGTCGCCACTCATCTCGACCGTGGCCGAAGAGCTGCCCCGATTCGGGTTCTACTCCCGCAAGCTGTCGGATGCGTTGGCAAAAGTCAAAGCGGGCGAGACGAGTTGGCTGACACGACCAGTCGTCGATTCGTACCACACGGTGTGGTTCGAGCTGCACGAAGAGTTGATGGGGGCGTTAGGCCTCACTCGTCGCGACGAGGCACGGGCGGGTCACGCCTGACGCGGCACTTGACCGCCGGTTCCATCAGGGCTAATTTGTAATCGAACGATTACATTTTCGTCTGGTGGTCTCCGGAGGTGCTATATGGGCGAGGCGGCGTCGGTAACTCGGGCGGAGCTCAACAGTCTGCGAAGTCGGCAGCTTCTGGCCGCATGGTCGGGACCGATTCTGGTGGTGCTGTTCTTCCTTGGTCTGGTCGTCTTCATGGATTTCGTTCCCCCTCCATCGCCGGCGAACAGCGGGGAAGTCACCGCAGCCATCTATCGAGACAACCTTCTCAGCATGCGAATCGGCATCGTGATCTGCAGTTTCGCGGTAGCGCTGATGGCACCATGGGGAGCCGCGATCGCAGTACGATGCCGTCGGACGGAATCGCGGTTCCCGGCGTTCACCTATACCCAACTCGGCTGCATCGGCACGGGCCTGATGGTCGCGGTGCTGTGCTTCCTCATCTGGGCGGTTGCGGCGTTCCGGCCCGATGATCTGGCTGCGGAATCTACCCGGATGCTCCACGACATCGGTTGGTACCTCTTCCTATTCGACGTCGCACCGTTCATGGTGTGGATGCTCGCGATCGGTCTTGCCGTCCTGATGAATCACAGCGGCCGGCGACTCTTTCCGCGGTGGGCCGGCTATTTCTGCATCTGGATAGCGTTATGTGAAGCGCCAGCCGTACTGATTCTCTTCTTCAAGACCGGCCCCTTCGCATACAACGGCGTGGTCGGGTTCTGGCTGCCGACGGTGGCGTTCTTCGCCTGGGTGCTGGTGATGACCTGGCTGGTAATCAAGGACGTCAATGACGAGCACGCCGAGGCGATTGGTGCGCTGACAACCGCACAGGAGCAGCCAGTCCACTGACCCTTACGCTTGACTTGAAATTCCGTTTCGCCCACCGGGGTTGGACATCGATCTCAGGACGAAGGAGACCATTCCGGAGACGATCTCGTCACGGTCTAGCCGCTGAGCTTCGCCCTCCATGAGCCAATCGCCAAGCACCGCGAAGGCGAACGGGATTCCCAGCGCAATCCGGTTGGACATATGCACGTCGAAACCGGACCACCCACGTTTTTGAGCTTCTGTGAGGATGACGACCTCCACTCTCTCGAGCAGCGTGCTGATCCATCTCGAGACTTCGGCCGCTTCACTTGGCAATGTGGAGTCTTGGTTGGGTCTGATCAATGCGAGCACCAGGCTCTGATGTTCACGAAAGAGGTCGTAGAGCCCACCCAGCCACTCCGCGGCGGTCTGATCGGGTGGGTGTGGCTCACGCTGATATGTATCCCACTTGTCGAGGAACTCTTCGACGAATGCCTGCAACGGCAGCAACACCGCGGCCTCGTACAGCCCTGCCTTGGAACCGAAATACCGGAAAATCAGCGCGGAGTTGACACCGGCCGCCGCCGCGATGCCTCTGGTCGACGCGCGATCGAAACCTTCGGACGCAAACACCTGGCGGGCGGCGTTCATTATCCTTTGACGGGTCACCACAGACCGCTTCTGCGGCGATCGCGATGCGCGCCCGTCAACCACGCGGGCCTGCCGGGCGATATCCCATACAGTGCAACTTACTGTGTCAGCACGGCGCGACACACGACCGTCGACCCGACCGGCCACCGTCGCCAAACACCTGACCCGCGCCACACCGACATCGAGATCGTCAGGTCCGAGTCGCTCGATCGACCTGTGCCGCCTCAAGCAGCTCACGGGCGTGCGCCCGCCCGCTGTCGGACTCCCCTAGGCCGGCCAGCATGCGAGCCAGCTCAGCCACGCGGTCCTCGTCATCCAGCCGACGAACCCCGCTGGCCTTGGCCCGCCCACCGCTGTCGACCACGAGGTGAACGTCGGCGTAGGCGGCCACCTGGGGCAGGTGAGTGACGACGATGACCTGATGCGTCCTGGCCAGCCGGGCCAGCCGACGGCCGATCTGCACCGCCGCGCGGCCGCCCACTCCCGCGTCGACCTCGTCGAAGACCATCGTCGTTCCCTCGGTCGACGCGGCCAGGACGACCTCGAGTGCGAGCATGACGCGCGACAGCTCGCCACCGGACGCGCTTTTGTTCAGGGGCAGCACATCGATGCCGCGATGCGCGGCGAATCCGAACTCCACGGCGTCGACGCCGTTCCGGCCGGCGTGGACGGTCACGCCCGCGGACACGGTCAGAGGTGCGGCGTCGTCGAGGCGTGCGGCCAGCGGCGCGACCGACACCGTGAACTCGGCGTCCGCCATTGCCAGACCCGAGAGTTCGGCGGTCACCGCCTTCGACAACCCCTTGGCCGCCTTGGTCCGCGCCTTGGTGAGCTCGTTGGCAGCCACGACGACGTCGTCGTGCAGCGCGACGACCTGCCGTTCCAGATCAGCGAGTGCCTCCTCGGACACGTCGAGCTGCGCCAGCCGGTCCCGCGACTGCTGCGCCCACTCGCAGGACACCGTCGATGTCGGCGGCGTACTTGCGGGTCAGAGTGCGCAGCTCACTCTGCCGCAACAGCTTCGTCTCGAGGGTGCTCGCATCGCTGGGGAGTGCCGCCAGGTAGTCGCCGAGTTCGCTTGCCACGTCGCCGATCACGACGAACGCGCCGTCGAGTTGCGCGGCCAGCGCATGCAGCGCGGAGTCGTCGGTGGCTTCCATCGCCGACTTCGCCTGTCCCACATAGCCGATCGCCGACGCGGTTTCGGGCGACGCGTCATCGGCCCCGGCGAGCGCCGCGCGCGCGGTTTGCGCCGATTCCCGTACGGTGTCCAGCTCCGACAGCCTCTGAATATCGCCGACGAGCGCCTCGTCCTCACCGGGTTGCGGTGCGACGGTGTCGATCTCGTTCAGTCCGAACTTGAGCTGGTCTGCCTCCTGCGCGAGCTCGCGGGCCCGCTGCGTGCGGTCGACCAGATCACGACGCGCGGCCAGCCAGTCTTCACGCAGTTTCCGATACCGCTTCAGCTGCTTCTCGACATCGACGAACCGGTCCAGCGCCGCGCGCTGCTCGTCGGGACGCATCAGCCGGAGTTGATCGTTCTGACCGTGCAGGGTGAGCAGTTCGGTGGTGAAGGTGCCCAACGACTTCGCCGGCACACTGCGTCCGCCGAGGTAGGCGCGCGACGGGCCGTCACGGGCGACGGAACGGGCGGCGATGACGCTGCCGTCGTCGTCACGCTCTGCTCCTGACGAATCCAGGATCTCGTCGATCTGGGCCGTGACGTCTTCGTCCCAGCTCACTGGTGGTGAAACGGCCTTCGACGACCGCGCGCTCGGCGCCCGACCGCACCCGCGTGGCGTCAGCGCGCGCACCGCCGAGCAGGTGCAGACCCGGTGACCACCATGGTCTTGCCGGTGCCGGTCTCGCCGGTGAGCACGGTGAGACCGCGGTCGAACTCAGCGGTCGCGGTGCTGATCGCGCCCAGCGACTCGATACGGATCTCGGATAGCACTACTGCCCGCGCCACCCCGTGACCGGCAACCGGAACTTGCGCACCAGGCGGTCGGTGAACGGCGCGCTGTCCAGCCGCACCCACTTCAGCGGCGTGCCGCACCGGGTCACTTCCAGCCGGCCACCGGCGGGCACCACCATCTCGCGGCGGCCGTCGCAGAACACCAGCGCGTCGTGACCGTCGGCTTCGACCTCGATCGCGATGGAGGCGTCGGGACTGGTGACCATCGGACGGGCGAACAGCGCATGAGCGTTGTTGGGCACCACCAGGATCGCCTCCAGATCGGGCCACACGATCGGCCCGCCCGCGGAGAACGCCCACGCCGTCGAACCGGTCGGTGTCGCCACGAGCACACCGTCGCACCCGAACGCGGAGACCGGACGTCCGTCGACCTCGAGGACTGCACCGAGCACTCCCAGCCGCGGGCCCTTCTCGAGGCTGGCTTCGTTGAGCGCCCATCCGCGGTCGATGATCTCGCCCTCGGCGCGCACGACGACATCGAGCGTCATGCGTTCCTCGACGCGGTAGTCGCGCTTGATGACGTGCTCGAGCACGGAGTCGATGGCCTCGGCCTCAGCCTCGGCGAGGAAGCCGATGCGGCCCAGATTCACGCCCAGCACGGGTATTTCAACGTTGCGGGCCAGTTCGGCCGCCCGCAGGAAGCTCCCGTCGCCGCCGAGGACGAGAACCAGTTCACAGCCTTCGGCGGCCCGCTCGTCGGCGTCGACGACCTCGATTCCGGCTCCGAGGCGCACGCACGTCGTCGGGCGACAGGTGCACTGGACCACGATCGACGGCCTCGGCGGACAGCACCCGCAATCGAATTCCGTTGTCGCCGAGCACTTTATGGACGCGGCGCGCCGACCTCGGTGGCGTCGTCGCGGCCGGTGTGCACCACCAGCAGGATGTCGCGCTCGGAGCTCATTGCGGGCCCTCCGCGACGGCGCGGCGCACGGCCTGGTCGAGCGACTCCCCGCGCAGCGGGCTGTCGGTTCGCGACCGCAGCCGCAGGAAGTACTCGACGTTGCCGGACGGACCGGGCAGCGGGCTGGCGGTGACGCCGACCGTGTGCCACTGCAGTGCGTCGGCGCGGCGGGCGACGGCGAGCACCGCTTCGGCGCGCAACTGCGGGTCGGACGACGACGCCGCCTGCGCCCACCCGATCCTTGCCGACCTCGAATTGCGGCTTCACCATGGGAACGATATCGGCGTCGGCTACCGCACACGACGTCAGTGCCGGCAGCACTGTGGACAGCGAGATGAACGACAGGTCGGCGACCACCAGGTCGACCGGGCCGCCGATCGCGTCGGGCGTCAGGTCGCGCACGTTGGTCCGCTCCACGCACGGTGACGCGCGGATCGTTGCGCAGCGACCACGCCAGCTGGCCGTATCCGACGTCGACGGCGACGACCTCGCGCGGCGCCGCGATCGAGCAGGACCTCGGTGAACCCGCCGGTCGAGGCTCCGGCGTCCAGGCACCGGCGGTCGTCGACGGCGAATCCGAAAGCGTCCAGCGCACCGATCAGTTTGTGGGCACCGCGCGAGACCCAGCCGCGTTCGTCGGTGTTTTCGACCGTGAGCGCGGCGTTGACCGCGATCGGCGGTGGCGGGTTTGGCGGCAGGCATGCCGTCGATGCTGACCCGCCCCGCGCCGATCAGCTCGGCGGCCTGCTGGCGGGAGCGGGCCAGCCCGCGTCGCACCAGCTCGGCGTCAACACGTGCCCGCCGCGCCACGAGCGGTCAGCCCTTCTCGACCGATTCGAGCGCTCGGACCAGCAGCTCGTGCGCCTCCTCGAGCCGCGCGGCGATGACGTCGATCTCGGAGTCGGCGAGCTCGTCGAAGCCGGAGCCCTCTTGCGCGGGGTCGGGCAGATCTGCGAGCAACTCCGCGATCTGGGCGCGGATCTGGTCCGGGTCGGTACTCATGTCGATGTTCACGCTAGCCGATTCGCAGGAGGTGAGTACGGACCATGGCTCCAGGGCCTGTCGCGCGGTGTCGTCGCCCGCCGAAATGGCGAATCGGCGGCCGTCGAGGTCCGCATTCCAGACCGCGCTGGCGATGGCGCGGACGACCGAGAGCGGGTCGCCCGAGCTCCCTGCCCGTGGCATGGACGGACACCGTCGGACGCGCCGATGTCGACGCGCCAGGCCGGATGCGGCCCGACGCGAAGGATATCGGCGCGGGCATTGAGCGAGCGCAGATCGGCGGCGAGGTAGTCGGGCCGCTCGGAAGCCGCCGCCCGGATCATGTCCTCCGCGGTGCTGACACCGGTCAGCACCATGAGGCTCGGCAGGCCGGCGGCGTTCGCGCCGGCGATGTCGGTGTCGAGTCGGTCCCCCACGACCAGCGGCGTCGGAGAACGTGCCGCGGGCCAGCGCGTCGTTCAGCAGCGTCGGCTGCGGCTTGCCGGCGACCTGGGGCTCCTGGTTGGTCGCCGCACGCAGCGCCGCGACCATCGACCCGTTCCCGGGCAGCAGGCCTCGCTCGGAAGGCAGCGTGAGGTCGACGTTGGCCGCGACCCAGAGCGCACCGCTTCGGATGGCCAGCGCCGCTTCGGCAAGGTCGGACCAGCCGGTCTGTGGAGAGTGGCCCTGCACGACCGCGACCGGCTCGTCGGACGCACTGCCGCACCGGTGCGAGTCCGACCTCGCGCTATCTCGGCGGCCAACGCGTCGGTGCCGACGATGAGAACCGCTGCGCCGGGAGGTAATTGGGCCGCAAGCAGGTTGGCCGCACTTTGCGCACTGGTGACGACGTCGTCGGGTTCGGCCGCGAATCCCAAGCTCGATCAGGTGCTGGGCTACCTCGGCCGGGCTGCGTGAGGCGTTGTTCGTGACGTAGAGCGTGCGAGATTGGACGGTGGACAGCGTTTCGACCGCGCCTTCGGTGGCTTCGTGCCCGCGGAACACGGTCCCGTCGAGGTCGAGCAGCAGGCAATCATGTTCCTGCACAAGCGGGCTCACGTCAGCTCAGCTCCGTGATCCGGTCTTCGGCGTCGGTCAATCCCTCGAGATCCGCGGCCGGCAGCGTTGATGAACCACCGCAGCGCCTCCTCGTTGCGTCCCATGCGCCAGCAGCGTCTCGGCGTAGACGTAGAAGAGTCGCGCGGCGGTCTGACCCGTGCGCGTCCTGTCCAGTTGCGGCGACGACAGAATCGCGATCGCCTGCTCGTGCTGGCCGAGATCTGACGCGAGCGCCCGCGGCGACGATGCGCATCTCGTCGGCGTCGTCCCCGGTGAGCTCGGCGGCTTCCGGGCTGCGGGCCAGCTCGATGGCTCGTTCCGGGCGTCCGACGCCGCGTTCACAGTCGGCGATCAGCGGAAGCAGCGCCGACTTGCTGCCCATTCGACGTGCGGCGCGCAGTTCGGCGAGCGCCTGAGCCCAGTCGCCGACAGTGGTAGGCGGCGATGCCGACGGCTTCCCGGACCGCAGCGATGCGGCCGGAACGGGCGCGTGCGGCCCGCGCGTGGGCCAGTGCGGCTTCGGGATCCTCGTCGAGCAGCAGGCCGGCGGCCACCAGGTGGCGCGCCACCGTGTCGGCGGTGGCGCGGTCCAAAGTCGTGAGTTCGCCGCGGATCTCGGGCGCCAACTGCTTGGCTTCGATGTCGGCGGGGATGGGCGGGCCGTCGTCGTCGCGGCGTCGTCGTCCTCGGATCCGCGGCTGGACGCGGCGGGCCCGGTTGGGACCCGACGAGCGCGGTGGCGAGCGCCGGGGGCCGCGCCCTCGGTTGTCGCTGTTTCCGTCCTGGACCACGTATGCCTTTCTACCCGATCACGCCACAATTGAGAATTCGAGAATATATTGTCGGCCAAATAGAATCACCCCCCACGCAATTGTGGGGGGTGATCCTAATTTGTGTTCGGCGGTGTCCTACTTTTCCACCCGTGTTGGGTAGTATCATCGGCGCTGGCAGGCTTAGCTTCCGGGTTCGGGATGGGTCCGGGCGTTTCCCTGCCGCTATTACCGCCGTAACTTTATTCACTCGTTTTTGAGTGCCCCACGTGTGTGGTGGGTGGGGGTGTTATTTGGTGGTGGGGTGCAGTGGTTTGTGCTTCGTGGATGTGTGTGGTTGCGAGTGTGTGTAAGTTTTCGGCCGGTTAGTGCCAGTTCCCTGAACACATTGCTGTGTGTGTAGGTCTGGTCTATTGATCCCGTGGTCTGCGGGGGGCCTTATCCCACTTGATGGGTGAGAAGCCTGGTCTTGGAGGGGGTTTCCCGCTTAGATGCTTTCAGCGGTTATCCTGTCCGAACGTGGCTATCCAGCGGTGCCCCTGGTGGGACAACTGGTGGACCAGAGGTTCGTCCGTCCCGGTCCTCTCGTACTAGGGACAGGTTTCCTCAAGCTTCTGACGCGCGCGGCGGATAGAGACCGAACTGTCTCACGACGTTCTAAACCCAGCTCGCGTGCCGCTTTAATGGGCGAACAGCCCAACCCTTGGGACCTGCTCCAGCCCCAGGATGCGACGAGCCGACATCGAGGTGCCAAACCATCCCGTCGATATGGACTCTTGGGGAAGATCAGCCTGTTATCCCCGGGGTACCTTTTATCCGTTGAGCGACACCCCTTCCACTCGGGGGTGCCGGATCACTAGTCCCGACTTTCGTCCCTGCTTGACGTGTAGGTCTCGCAGTCAAGCTCCCTTGTGCACTTACACTCAACACCTGATTGCCGTCCAGGTTGAGGGAACCTTTGGGCGCCTCCGTTACTTTTTAGGAGGCAACCGCCCCAGTTAAACTACCCGCCAGGCACTGTCCCTGAACCGGATATACGGTTCGAGGTTAGAGGCCCAATACGATCAGAGTGGTATTTCAACAACGACTCCACACACACTGGCGTGTGCGCTTCATAGTCTCCCACCTATCCTACACAAACCGTATCGAGCACCAATACCAAGTTGTAGTGAAGGTCCCGGGGTCTTTTCGTCCTGCCGCGCGTAACGAGCATCTTTACTCGTAATGCAATTTCGCCGAGTCTATGGTTGAGACAGCTGAGAAGTCGTTACGCCATTCGTGCAGGTCGGAACTTACCCGACAAGGAATTTCGCTACCTTAGGATGGTTATAGTTACCACCGCCGTTTACTGGGGCTTAAATTCTCCGCTTCACCCCCGAAAGGGTTAACGGGTCCTCTTAACCTTCCAGCACCGGGCAGGCGTCAGTCCGTATACATCGTCTTGCGACTTCGCACGGACCTGTGTTTTTAGTAAACAGTCGCTTCTCACTGGTTTGTGCCACCCCCCACCGCTGCCGGCCGCGAAGGCCATGACAGTAGGGGGTCCCCCTTCTCCCGAAGTTACGGGGGCATTTTGCCGAGTTCCTTAACCATAGTTCACTCGTACGCCTTGGTATTCTCTACCTGACCACCTGTGTTGGTTTGGGGTACGGGCCGTGTATCTGCTCGCTAGAGGCTTTTCTCGACAGCATAGGATCACCGAATTCGCCTCACTCGGCTATGCATCACCTCTCAGGACATGTGATACCCGGATTTGCCTAGGTTCTCCCTACAGGTTTGCCCCAGTATTACCACTGACTGGTACGGCTGCCTTCCTGCGTCACCCCATCGCTTGACTACTACCCGACCGGGTCCCACGCAGCACCGCGACCCCGCACACCCGAAGGTGATTGGTGATCCACGGATTTGGGTGGTTAGCAGATCAGATTCATCAGGGACGCTGATACACGGGTACGGGAATATCAACCCGTTGTCCATCGACTACGCCTGTCGGCCTCGCCTTAGGTCCCGACTCACCCTGGGCGGACTGGCCTGGCCCAGGAACCCTTGGTCTTCCGGCGGGCAAGGTTCTCACTTGCCTTATCGCTACTCATGCCTGCATTCTCACTCCCACACCCTCCACCACCAGATCACTCTGTGGCTTCACCGGATGCAGGACGCTCCCCTACCCAACGTCACCCCCGAAGGGATGGTCGTTGCCGCGGCTTCGGCGGTGTGCTTGAGCCCCGCTACATTATCGGCGCACAATCACTTGACCAGTGAGCTATTACGCACTCTTTCAAGGGTGGCTGCTTCTAAGCCAACCTCCTGGTTGTCTTCGCGACTGCACATCCTTTTCCACTTAGCACACGCTTAGGGGCCTTAGCCGGCGATCTGGGCTGTTTCCCTCTCGACGCACGGAGCTTATCCCCCGCCGTCTCACTGCCACACTCTTTGTCTTGTCGGCATTCGGAGTTTGGCTGACGTCAGTAACCTAGTAGGGCCCATCGGCCATCCAGTAGCTCTACCTCCAACAAGAAAAATGTGACGCTGCACCTAAATGCATTTCGGGGAGAACCAGCTATCACGGAGTTTGATTGGCCTTTCACCCCTACCCACAACTCATCCCCTCAGTCTTCAACCTAAGTGGGTTCGGGCCTCCACAACATCTTACTGCTGCTTCACCCTGGCCATGGGTAGATCACTCCGCTTCGGGTCCAGAACACACCACTACACCAATCCCTACGAATTGGATACGCCCTATTCAGACTCGCTTTCGCTGCGGCTACCCCACCCGGGTTAACCTCGCGACATGTCCCTGACTCGCAGGCTCATTCTTCAAAAGGCACGCCATCACCCCACCACAAAGGAGGGCTCTGACGGCTTGTAGGCACACGGTTTCAGGTACTCTTTCACTCCCCTCCCGGGGTACTTTTCACCATTCCCTCACGGTACTAATCCGCTATCGGTCACTGGGAAGTATTCAGGCTTACCGGGTGGTCCCGGCAGATTCACAGCAGATTCCACGGGCCCGCTGCTACTCGGGGACAGTTCCACGAAAGCCATCAAGTTTTCGGTTACGGGGCTCTCACCCTCTACGGCAGGCCATCCCAGACCACTTCACCTAACCCAACGGTTTATCACTTTCGCCCTGGCCGGCGGACCAGAGAAGAAACGCCCCACAACACCGCACACACAACCCCCGCCGGGTATCACATGCACACGGTTTAGCCATCCTCCGCTTTCGCTCGCCACTACTCACGGAATCACACTTGTTTTCTCTTCCTACGGGTACTGAGATGTTTCACTTCCCCGCGTTCCCCCCCACTACCTATGTATTCAGTAGTGGGTGACACGACATCACTCGTGCCGGGTTTCCCCATTCGGACATCCTCGGATCCACGCTCGGTTGACAGCTCCCCGAGGCATAACGCAGCCTCCCACGTCCTTCATCGGCTCCCAGTGCCAAGGCATCCACCATGCGCCCTAAAACACTTACAACACAAAACAGTTTAAAAATTCTCGGAAGAATCAAAAATTGCATTATCTCCACACACAAAAAGACACCAACCCCGAAGAGCCGGCGCCCCCTGCGTGCAAGATGCTCGCAACCACTATCCACAAATCAAACACCACACCCCACCACCAAAGCGAGGCGACAACCAATCCCTATCCCCGGTTTCCCACACTCGGGACGAAGAGATAGCGGGCCTGTTGTCTCAAAGCCCAATAGTGTGTCTGGCAATCCATCACCGCAATCCCGATCAACTCGGAAACCCGTTGCGGCTCAACGTTTGTCGTGCACCAAACCCAGCGCCACTACAGCGACCAGATTCCTCACGGCTCACGACCCCCACAACGTGGGATGGGTCATCTCGTGGTGCTCCTTAGAAAGGAGGTGATCCAGCCGCACCTTCCGGTACGGCTACCTTGTTACGACTTCGTCCCAATCGCCGATCCCACCTTCGACGGCTCCCTCCCACAAGGGGTTAGGCCACCGGCTTCGGGTGTTACCGACTTTCATGACGTGACGGGCGGTGTGTACAAGGCCCGGGAACGTATTCACCGCAGCGTTGCTGATCTGCGATTACTAGCGACTCCGACTTCACGGGGTCGAGTTGCAGACCCCGATCCGAACTGAGACCGGCTTTGAAAGGATTCGCTCCACCTCACGGCATCGCAGCCCTTTGTACCGGCCATTGTAGCATGTGTGAAGCCCTGGACATAAGGGGCATGATGACTTGACGTCATCCCCACCTTCCTCCGAGTTGACCCCGGCAGTCTCTCACGAGTCCCCACCATGACGTGCTGGCAACATAAGATAAGGGTTGCGCTCGTTGCGGGACTTAACCCAACATCTCACGACACGAGCTGACGACAGCCATGCACCACCTGCACACAGGCCACAAGGGAACCGACATCTCTGCCGGCGTCCTGTGCATGTCAAACCCAGGTAAGGTTCTTCGCGTTGCATCGAATTAATCCACATGCTCCGCCGCTTGTGCGGGCCCCCGTCAATTTCTTTGAGTTTTAGCCTTGCGGCCGTACTCCCCAGGCGGGGTACTTAATGCGTTAGCTACGGCACGGATCCCAAGGAAGGAAACCCACACCTAGTACCCACCGTTTACGGCGTGGACTACCAGGGTATCTAATCCTGTTCGCTCCCCACGCTTTCGCTCCTCAGCGTCAGTTACTGCCCAGAGACCCGCCTTCGCCACCGGTGTTCCTCCTGATATCTGCGCATTCCACCGCTACACCAGGAATTCCAGTCTCCCCTGCAGTACTCAAGTCTGCCCGTATCGCCCGCACGCCCACAGTTGAGCTGTGAGTTTTCACGAACAACGCGACAAACCACCTACGAGCTCTTTACGCCCAGTAATTCCGGACAACGCTCGGACCCTACGTATTACCGCGGCTGCTGGCACGTAGTTGGCCGGTCCTTCTTCTACAGGTACCGTCACTTGCGCTTCGTCCCTGCTGAAAGAGGTTTACAACCCGAAGGCCGTCATCCCTCACGCGGCGTCGCTGCATCAGGCTTGCGCCCATTGTGCAATATTCCCCACTGCTGCCTCCCGTAGGAGTCTGGGCCGTATCTCAGTCCCAGTGTGGCCGGTCACCCTCTCAGGCCGGCTACCCGTCGTCGCCTTGGTAAGCCATAACCTCACCAACAAGCTGATAGGCCGCGGGCCCATCCCACACCGCAAAAGCTTTCCACCACAACCCATGCAGGCCGTAGTCCTATTCGGTATTAGACCCAGTTTCCCAGGCTTATCCCAAAGTGCAGGGCAGATCACCCACGTGTTACTCACCCGTTCGCCACTCGAGTACCCCGAAGGGCCTTTCCGTTCGACTTGCATGTGTTAAGCACGCCGCCAGCGTTCGTCCTGAGCCAGAATCAAACTCTCCAAACAAAAACCCCCCACCCAAAGGCAGGGCAGAATTCACATTCAGAAAAATCTGAAACAACCAAGACACCAAAAACTGGCATCAAAAAACATCCACCCCTAAACGGGAAAAAGAGATGGACAAAAACAACAACAAACAAAAACCACCAAACACACTATTGAGTTCTCAAACAACACACCCGCACGGCCGCGCAACCAGCCCGCGGCGATTAGCCGCGGACTCGTAGTGCGGACGTTCGGGAACCCACCGAAATGGGTTTCCCTCTGGGACGCCGTCGCGCTCTGCGGGCTGGCCGCGTCGCGACGACGAATCAACAAGTTACGTGAGGGAAAACTTGGAGTCAAATGGGCTGATCAGTGCGGGTCTTTCGACTCGCTAACTATCGCGCGCACCGGGGTGCGTTGGCTCCGACGAGATGTTCAACGCACCGGTCACGGACTTTGTTCCCGATCTCAGCCGTCAATTTCGGCGGCACCCTCGGGCACCGCCACGTCATCCAACCCGTTGAACGCCCGCGATATTCCGCTTGCCTCGCCGCAGGACCAGCCAGCGGCCGTGCAGGAAGTCCGTCGGCTGCGGCACCCACTCTTCGCTCTCGATGCGGATGTTGTTGACGTAGGCACCGCCCTCGCCGACCGTCCGTCGTGCCGCACCCTTGCTGGCCGACAAGCCGCTGGCCACCAATAGGTCGGTGATCGCATCGGGCTCACCGGGCAGTGAGCTCGGCGACCGACGCCTCCCGCAACGCGGCGGCCAACGTCGGCTCATCCAGCTGGGACAGTTCGGCACGACCGAACAGGGCTTGGCTCGCGTGCTCGACAGCTTCCGTCGCCGCTTCCCCGTGCACGAGATTGGTCAGCTCCCGCGCCAGCCTTCGCTGGCCTGCCCGTTCGTGGGGACGTTCCGCCGTCGCCTCCTCCAGCTCCGCCAATTCGTCCGGCGCCAGGAAGGTGAACCACCGCAGGTACCGGACCACGTCGGCGTCGGCGGTGTTCACGAAGTACTGGTACCAGGCATACGGACTGGTCATATCCGGGTCGAGCCAGAGACTGCCGCCGCCGGTCGACTTACCGAACTTCTGACCTTCCGAATCGGTGACCAGCGGGGTGGTCAGCGCATGCACGGTCGCACCCGTCTTCTGACGGACCAGCCGAACGCCGGCGATGATGTTTCCCCACTGGTCGGACCCGCCGATCTGCAAGCCGCATCCGAAGCGCTGGTGAAGCTCCACGAAGTCGTTCGCCTGCAACAGCATGTAGCTGAATTCGGTGTAGGAGATCCCTTCGCCTTCAAGACGGCGCCGGACTGTGTCGCGGTCGAGCATCACGTTGACCGAAAAGTGCTTTCCGACGTCGCGAAGGAACTCGATGGTGGGCATCTGCGCGGTCCACGTCAGGTTGTTCTCCACCACGGCACCGGTCGGCGAGTCGTCGAATTCGACGAAGCGCTCCAGCTGGCCGCGGATGCGATCCGCCCACTCGGCGACTGTGTCAGCGTTGTTCAGCGTGCGCTCGCCCACCTCGCGCGGATCGCCGATCATGCCCGTCGCTCCCCCGGCCAGGACGATCGGGCGATGCCCCGCCTGCTGAAACCGTCGAAGCGTCAGAAGCGGGATGAGATGCCCCGCGTGCAGGCTCGGCGCCGTCGGATCGAAACCTGAATAGACGGTGAGGGGTGCGGCGGCCAATGCCGCTGCCAGTGCGTCCCGGTCGGTGGACTGCGCGATCAGTCCGCGCCACTCCAGCTCATCGATGATGGATGCGCCCGTAGAAGTCACAGCACCGATCTTCTCGCACTAGTCGCTTTCTCCGGGAGCCGGTGCCCGCGGGCTGCGACGATAGAGCGACACCTCGGGACGTCCGGCGAGCCACACTCGCCAGGGCCGATCGGCGGCCTTGCTGACACCGACGCGCGGACCCGACACACGGTCGCGCGGTCCTCCGAGCATCACCCGGATCGGGCTGTTCGCGTCGAGCAGATCAATCCCGTTGTCGGCCATGGTGATTCCCATGGCCGAGCACAGGTTTCCGGGCCCCCGAGCCAGTGCGGCAGGGCGCACCGACTCGCCGCGACGACGGTGGGCGACATCAGCCCCGGACTCGATGGCCGCCGCCCGCAGCAGTACCGCGCCCGCCACATCGTCGGTGGCGCACACGACGTTGGCGCAGACATGTATGCCGTGGCTGCGGTAGGTGTAGAGCCGTCCGGCCGGGCCGAACATCACCGCGTTGCGCCCTCCGATGCCACGATATGAATGCGACGCGGCGTCGGGCCAGGGTCCATCCTCAGGGCCGCCGTACGCCTCGACCTCGACGATCATCGCGCTCACGTCGCGCCCGATCAGAACCGCGCCGAGCAGTCGTTGCGCCGCGGTGAGCGGATCCACGGACAACTGGCGCGCACTCACCGCTGCGATTCTGCCTGCCGGGTCTTGACACGCCCACCCTGCCCGAGAATTATTCATCATATGATGAGTTCATCGAGTGATGAATTACAGCACCACGACGGAGACGTCGCGGTGGAGGTGCAGAATCTTCGGGTCATCCGCGGCAAACGCCTCGCGCTCGACAACGTGTCGGTTCGGATCGCGCAGGGCACGATCACCGGGCTGCTCGGCCCGTCCGGATGCGGCAAGACGACCCTGATGCGCAGCATCGTCGGCACACAGATCATTGCGGGAGGCACCGTCACGGTGCTGGGCCGCGCGGCCGGCTCTGCCGAACTGCGGCGCCGGGTCGGGTACGTCACCCAGGATCCGACGATCTACGACGACCTCAGGGTCATCGACAACGTCCGGTACTTCGCGGCATTGACTGGTGCAGACGCCTCGGATGCCGACGACGCAGTCGCCACGGTCGGCCTCGACGATCACCGAACCGCGTTGTGCGGCAATCTTTCCGGTGGCCAACGCACCCGCGCCTCACTGGCGTGCGCGCTGGTGTCACACCCCGACCTGCTGGTGCTCGACGAGCCCACCGTAGGTCTGGACCCCGTATTGCGCGTCGACCTCTGGGAACGGTTCCACCAACTCGCCGGTCAGGGTACGACGCTGATCGTGTCGAGCCACGTCATGGACGAAGCGGATCACTGCGGCGACCTGCTGCTGATGCGCGAGGGCCATCTCCTCGCCCACACCACACCCACGAAGTTACGGGAGGACACGGGATGTCAGTCACTGGAGGAGGCGTTTCTGTCCGTCATCCGGCACAGCACCGCAGCCACTCAACGCGAAGCCGGCTGAGCCCACGGGCCTACCTGGCCACCACCACGCGAATCCTGCGTCAGCTCGCGGCCGACCATCGCAGCGTCGCGATGATCCTCGTCGTTCCGAGCCTCATCATCGCGCTGATGTACTTCATGTTCCAGAATGCGCCGCATCCGCCCAGGCGCACCGTCGCCGTTCAACAACGCATGCCTGATCATGCTCGGCGTGTTCCCGCTCATCGTGATGTTTCTCATCACGTCGATCACCATGCAGCGAGAACGCGTCTCGGGAACATTGGAGCGGATCCTGACGACTCCACTGCGCCGCCTGGACCTGCTCGCCGCCTATGGCACCGCGTTCTCGATCGCGGCGGCGGCTCAAGCCACCCTGGCGTGCCTCGTGTCGTACATGGTTCCTCGGCCTGGATACGCAGGGCAGTCCCGCGTTGGTGTTCATCATCGCGATCATCAACGCGGTGCTCGGCGTCGGCCTGGGCCTGCTGTGTAGTGCATTCGCCCGCACCGAGTTTCAGGCAGTGCAGTTCATGCCGCTGGTGATCGCCCCGCAGTTGCTGCTGTGCGGCATCATCGTGCCGCGCGCCGTGATGCCCGATTGGCTGCAGTGGATCAGCAACGTGCTTCCGGCCAGCTACGCTCTGGAAGCGCTGCAACAGGTCGGCGCGTACGCGGAGCCGACATTCATCGCGGTGCGCGATATCTTCGTGGTTGTCGGATTCGCGGTGGTGGCAATGTGCCTGGCCGCGGCGACGCTACGACGACGGACACCGTAACGGCATTGACCACCAACACAGAACGCAAGCGTCCCGGGCGACCGCCCGGGACGTCCGACACCCGCGAGCGCATCCTGACCAGTGCGCGGGAGTTGTTCGCCCGCAATGGGTTTGACAAAACCTCGATCCGCGCGATAGCGGCCGCCGCGGACGTGGATCCCGCGCTGGTACATCACTACTACGGCACCAAGACTCAGCTGTTCGCCGCGGCGATTCACATCCCGATCGATCCCATGCAGGTCATCGGCCCGCTGCAGCAGATCCCCGTCGAGGAGATCGGCTACACGCTTCCCTCGCTTCTGTTGCCGCTGTGGGACTCCGAGATGGGCAAGGGACTCATCGCCACCCTGCGATCGATCCTCGCGGGCAATGACACCTCGCTCGTTCGCTCGTTCCTGCAGGAGGTCATCGCCAAGGAAGTCGGCTCCCGCGTCGACGATCCGCCTGGAAGTGGACCGATCCGCGTGCAATTCGTCGCATCGCAGTTGGTCGGCGTGGTCATGGCGCGCTACATCCTGGAGCTCGACCCGTTCAAATCGCTGCCGGTCGAGCAGATCGCGGAAACGATCGCCCCGAACCTGCAGCGCTATCTCACCGGAGACCTACCCGGATTCGCCTGACGCGCGCTCGAGCAGCCGGTTGTGTTCGGCCTCATCGGTCACCGTGACGGCCTCATCGATCAGCAGGACCGGCACACCGTCGTCGATGCGATAAGCGCGCCGCAACCGTGGGTTGTACAGAAACTCGTCGCCCACCAGAAGCAGCGAGCCGCGGTCCTCCGGGCAGACGAGGATGGCGAGCAGCTTTTCGTCGAGCACGGCCGCGTGTCAGCTGCCCGGGATGACCGGCACGTTGCCGCCGGACTGTTGCTGCTGCTTGAGCTGCCATCTGCTGCTGCGCCTGCAACTTGCGCTGGTACTGGATGGTCGACTTCAGCGCCTCGACCAGCTCAGTCTGGTTGGGCCGGGCATCCAGACCCTCCTGCAGCGCCTCGGCATTCGCATTGGACACGGGGAAACCCTGTTTCCGCAGCTTCACGGCGTCATCGATCAGGATCGAGATCTGGCCGCCGCCGTCACCCTGGCGGTACTGCTCGTAGATCTGCATGAGGATTTGGTCGCCGTTCAGCTTCTTCGGCTGTGTTCGCCGCGTCGGAACACTTCTTGTCGTCGGGCTCGCAGCCCGCCGCTGCGGCAACGGCCGCTCGGCATCCCTGGTGCAGTCCTCGCCGGTGCAGGCGCGAGGGGGTGAGGTGTCCGTCGGTTCCGCGGGCTGGGCGAACGCCGTCGACACGCCGAATCCGGACATGAGGCCAACGGCGAGCACACCGCCGGCGATGGTGCGACGCCAGTCAACGCGAGCGTTACCGGTCTGCGATGTCATCCACCCTCCAGCGCGATAGACCATCCCGTAAAACAGCGGCGATTTGCCCGACCCGATGACGACCTTGCCGCCAGCGGGAGCCTAACAGCGTGACGACCGCGCGGCACGGTCGCGACGGTCACCCACCAGCGATCTCGGTGCGTATCGCGACGGTCAATCGCTTGTACCGGTTCGTATCGCGATCCAGGTACCAGGCGTTACGGGACGGTTTGGGGATTCCGGCATCTCGAAGCGGGCTGACGAGGGGTCGGAACGACGCGCTCAGGGTCATCTCGGGCACCACGTGCACGATGTCGGGCGGGCTGCCGACCGGCAGGTCGGCGAGCGCTTCGGACAGCTCAGCCGAGGCAATGCTGCCACCCGGCCGCAGCGCGAGCGCCGTCACCGCAAGATGCTGGCCGTCGACCTCCACCCCGTAGGTGACCGCGAGATCGACTGCGGAGAGACAGCTGACGGCGTCATTGACGGGCGAGGCATAGACGACACCGCGCGGCGAGTGGATCAGCGTTCCGCGGTTGTCGACGAGCCAGTAGTCGCCGTCCTCGTCGCGCCGGAAGAGGTATTCGCTGGACACCCACGTGTCCGCGGGCAGCGAAGACGCCGCGCTTGACCGACGCCGTCGGGTCGACCGGCCCGCGCGGATGGGCGAGCAGGACCCCCACCTCATTGGGCTCTGCTCGACGCACGAACCCGCGCTCGTCCTCGAGTATCAGGTCGTCCTCGGGGTCATAGGCCGCCAATGCGATCTCGCCGCTGCCGGGCAGTGGCCTGCCCTTGCTGCCCACCTTGGCGCCGGACACGTTGGCGAGCACGGCCTGCCCGTCCGATGTCGCGAAGAATTCGACGACGCGGGCGGGTTCGAACACCTCGACGACGCGCTTCCACAGTCCGGTCGGCATACCGGAACCGATGAACAGCCGCACGGGGTGGCTTCCCGTGAGCGAGAACGACGGGTCGTCGATGACGTCACGCAGCATCGCCCAGGTATATGAGACAACGGTGACGCCGTACTGGCGGATCTCCTGGAGGAACCGGTCCGGATGCAGGCCCCGCGACAGCGCGATCCGTGATCCGCCGACCACTGCGCCGCCGAGGGCGACCAGCAGCCCGGATTGGTGGTGCAGCGGGGTCAGGCAGTACACCGTGTCGCCGCGCCCCAGGTTGGCGGCCGACGCGGTGCCGAACGCCGACAATGCCCAGCGGTAGTTGGTGATCTGCCGCGCGACCAGGTCGCCACCGATGGAGGTGAAGCCGACAAATGCCAGGTCGCGAGCGAGTCCGGGGTTGGGTCGGTACCAGCCCGGAAGATCGACGACGTCGGGGTCGATCTTCTCCATGTCGATGACCTCGGCGTCCTCGGGCAGATCCAGGTCGCGCGCCTCACCGCCGCCGAGCACCAGGACGCGCATATCGAGCTTGCGCGCCGCCTCGAGATTGCTCGGGTCGGCGATGATGTCGGACACCGCGCCCAACCGGGCGGCGGCCACCAGGTCGGCGTCGGGCGGCATCAGCACCGCCACCGCGCCGAGGCGCGACAGCGCGGCGATCGCGACCAACGCGCTGGGGCGGGTCTCCATCAGCACCCCGACGCGCGTGCCCTGCCGAACGCCGACCTCGATCAGGCCGCGGACCACGTTGTTGACGCGGCGATCCACCGCCTCGTAGGTGTGGACGCGACCGTCGAACAGCAACGCCTCGCCATTGGGGAGGTCACGGGCCTGCTCGGACATGATCCGGCCCAGCGAGATTCGGGTGTGGTCGTTGATCTGACCCAACCGGGCAAGACGGGGCAGGGTGCGATATGTCTCGACAACTATTGCGCGAGCGGACTTGTTGGCCGCGACGAGTGCGTCGGCTGTCGACCGGGCCAGGCTGAAGACCATCTCGGTCGCGGCGTTCGTGCCGTGGGCCAGCCGTGAGCTCAGCGAGACTCCGCTTTCGCTGGGCTCCTCGGGCTGCAGCGGCATCGGCGTGACACCTTCGGGCATTTCGCCGGTACTGTCGATCCACTTGACCCACTGAGCGACCGCAGGCCAGGTCTGCGTCGATGCTTTGGAGCCGACAACTAGCCCGAAATGTCCTGCACGAATGAGGAATTCGTAGACATCGGCCCTCGGCGCGGCGCGCTTGATACCGCGGACCGAGGCCGGCTGGCCGATGTCGTCGACCTCACCGATGACCGCCAGCACGGGGCAGTCGATGTCGGACAGCGTGACCAGATCGCCGTGAATCGAAAAGCCGCCACTCATCATTCGGTTGTGCGCGATGAACTGTTTGAGAAGTTCGGCGATCGCAGGACCAGACCAGGCGATCCATCCTTCAGACTGAAGGAATCGCCGCTGCTGTTCGCGGGGCAAGAGCGCTTCGCGGTCGTGCAACTGACGGAGGAAGTCGATGCGGGACTGCGCGGTCTTGATCGGATCGAGCATCTGAAAGCCGGTGCGCGCCAGCCAACCGGGGATGTCCACGCGGCTGAACACATGGTCGGCCATGAAATCGGCTGCCGCAGGCGCGATGCTCGCGGGCATGTTCATCGGCAGACCGGCGAGCGTATCGACCGGTGAGCCGAAGGCGATGATGCTCGCCAGATCCTTCGACCTGCGATAGGCGGCGGTCTGGTAGGCGAACATGCCGCCTTGCGAGTAGCCGGCCAGATGGACGTCGTGGCCGGTCACCTCTTTGACGGTGTCGATGGCTTCGCTCAGCGCGACGACGTGGTCGGCGAGGTTGCGGTCCATCCCGCCCTCGACCTTGTCCGGGGAGCCGAAGTCGATGACCCAGGGGTCCAGACCCGCCTTGTGCAGGATGCCGACCGCGCCGTCCTCCCGGGTGACGTCCCACATGTCGGCCGACATCATCATCGGGTGGACCATCAGCACGGGCGCACCGGGCTGTTTTGCTTCCGGCCTGGCGTCGGGCGGGAAATACCGTCGCAGTCTGTACATCGGCACGCTCTGGATGAGCTGGAACGGCGATGGCACGGCGCCGGTCTCCAGGCCGCCGTAGCGCAACACTTCCAGCCCGTTCTGCGCGGTGGCCACCAACCGCCCCACTGGCCTGGTCAATGCCGATAGGTCCACCAACGCACGCTCCCCTAGCTGCCGATCCCCCGATCGCTGTCATGATCATGGCATAGCGGCCACCTATCATCGTGCGCTGATGGCGAACCTGGTCAATGTGGAGCGCGCGAGCGTCGGGTACGGCACCCGCACGCTGCTCGACGCCGTCAGCCTCGGGATCGACGAGGGTGACGCGATCGGGGTGGTCGGGCGCAACGGCGACGGCAAGACCACCCTTTTGCAGGTGCTGACGGGCACACGTGAGCCCGACTCCGGGCGGGTGACCCACACTTCGGGGTTGTCGGTGGGCTATCTGCACCAGGCCGACGACTTCGCCGCGGACGCCACGGTGCGTGACGTGATCTTCCGGGGCGAGCGCAGCGACGGGGATGGGCTCGAAGGGCGTGCAGACCACATCTGGGCGGCGGAGGCAGACACTCGGTCCGTAGTCGAGAACCTGCTGACCGAGGTATCGCTCGACCGCGAGGTGAGCAACCTGAGCGGCGGTGAGCGGCGCCGCGTCGCACTCGCTGCGGTGCTGCTGGCCGGTCACGACGTCCTGGTGCTAGACGAGCCGACCAATCATCTCGACGTGGAGGTGATCGGCTGGCTGGCCCGCCACCTTGCACAACAGCGCGCCAAGGCGCTCGTGGTCGTCAGCCACGACCGCTGGTTCCTCGACGCGGTGTGCACCAAGACGTGGGAGGTACACGACGGCGCTGTCGACGCCTATGACGGCGGATACGCGGCCTATGTGCTGGCGCGCGCGGAACGGATGCGGGTCGCCGCAGGAACCGAGGCGCGACGGCGCAATCTGATGCGCAAGGAACTGGCGTGGCTGCGACGGGGACCGCCGGCGCGGACATCGAAGCCGAAGTTTCGGATCCAGGCCGCCAACGACCTGATCGCCAACGAGCCGGAACCGCGGGATTCCCTTGCCCTACAACGCTTCGCGACTGCCAGGCTGGGCAAGGACGTCTTTGATCTCCATCGCGTCCGCCTCGAGGCCGGCGAGAAGGTGATCCTCGACAAGCTGGACTGGTCGATCGGACCGGGTGATCGCATCGGGCTCGTCGGGGTGAACGGCACCGGTAAGACGACGGTTCTCAAGCTGTTGGCGGGCGATCTCATGCCCGTCGCCGGAACCTTCAAACAAGGAAAGACACTGAAGATCGGCCACCTCAGTCAGGCGCTGGCAGAGCTGGACCCCACCGACCGCGTGCTCGACGCCGTCGAGAGGGCCCGTCGCGTCACGGAACTGGCGGGTGGGCGCGAGGTCAGCACCTCGACTCTGCTCGAGGACTTCGGGTTCACCGGCGACAAGTTGACCACGCGGCTGGCGGACCTGTCGGGTGGTGAGCGTCGGCGATTTCAGTTTCTGCGGCTGCTTCTCGACGAACCCAACGTGCTGCTGCTCGACGAGCCGACCAACGACTTGGACATCGACACCCTGACCGTGATCGAGGACTATCTCGACGGCTGGCCGGGCACGCTGATCGTCGTGACGCACGACCGGTACTTCCTCGAGCGGGTCTCCGACGTCACGTACGCGCTCACCGGCGGCGGACGCTGCGATCTGTTGCCCGGCGGTATCGAGCAATACCTGTCGGACCGCGCTGCCGCAGCATCCCCCGAACCTGTCCGCGCCGATGTACCGCGCGGCGAGTCGGCCTCGTCGCGGGAACGGCGGACGGGCAAGGAAATGGCGCGCATCGAAGGCCAGTTGGAGAGGCTCCAGGGCCAGATCGACGCGTTGCATGAGTCGATGGCCGAGGCGGCGGCCGACCATGTGCGGGCCGGCGAACTCAATGCCGAACTGCAACAGATGCTGGAGCGCAAGGAATCTCTGGAAGAAGCGTGGCTGACTGCGGCCGAAGACTAGCGCCGTAGCCGATGCCGGAGCCGGTCGGCGGACTCGCGGACGACCCCGAGCTGCTTGGCGACCTGAATCGGCGCGGTGCCTCCCCTGGCGTCCCGCGAGTTCACCGAACCGTCGATGGTGAGCACCTCACGCACCTGCGGCGTCAGCTCCGGGTGAATCCCCGTGAGCTCGGCGTCCTCGAGTTCTTCGAGGCCGACACCGCGGGCCTCCGCCGCACGTACCGCGGCTCCGGCGGCCTCGTGCGCCACCCGGAACGGCACGCCCTTCTGCACCAGCCACTCGGCGACGTCGGTGGCCAATGTGTAGCCGAGCGGTGCCAATTCGGCCATCCGGTCGACGTCGAAGCGCAATGTCGCGACCAGGCCCGCCATCGCGGGCAGCAGAAGTTCCAGCTGGAGAACGGAGTCGAATACCGGCTCCTTGTCCTCCTGGAGGTCCCGGTTATACGCCAGCGGTTGCGCTTTCAGCGTCGCTAGCAGGCCGGTGAGGTTGCCGATCAGCCGACCCGACTTGCCGCGCGCCAACTCGGCGATGTCGGGGTTCTTCTTCTGCGGCATGATCGAGCTGCCCGTCGACCAGGAGTCGTGCAGTGTCACGTAGCCGAATTCGGTTGTGCTCCAGAGAATGATGTCCTCGGCCAACCGAGACAGATCGACACCGATCATCGAGAACACGAAGGCCGCCTCGGCGGCAAAATCACGCGACGCCGTCGCGTCGACGGAATTGTCGGCTGCCGAGTCGAAGCCCAGTTCCTCGGCGATCGCATCGGGATCCAGCCCGAGCGATGACCCCGCCAGTGCCCCGGAGCCATACGGGGACACCGCGGCTCGCCTGTCGAAGTCGGCCAGTCGGTCCACATCGCGCAACAGCGGATGCGCATGGGCCAGCAGATGATGCGCCAGCAGGATCGGCTGCGCGGACTGCAGATGCGTCTTGCCGGGCATGATCGCGGTCGGATGAGCGGCGGCCTGTGTCGCCAATGCCGAGACGACCTCGAGTGCCCCGTCGGCGACCCGCCTGATCGCATCGCGCAGCCACATCCGGAATTGGGTGGCCACCTGATCGTTTCGAGACCGACCCGCCCGCAGCCGTCCGCCGAGGTCCTCCCCCACGCGATCCATCAGGCCGCGCTCGAGTGCACCGTGCACATCCTCGTCGGTCACCAGGGGCCGAAAGCTGCCGTCGGCGACATCGGAGGCCAGGTTGTCCAGACCGACCAGAAGACCGTCACGTTGTTCCTCGGTGAGCAGCCCCGCCCGAAAGAGCACTCGCGCGTGCGCCTTCGACGCGGCGATGTCGTAGGGTGCCAGCACCCAGTCGAAATGCGTCGACTTGCTCAGCGCGGCGAGCGCGTCCGAGGGGCCGTCGGCGAACCGACCTCCCCACAGCGAGCCCGCGTTGGTACTCACCTCGAGACCCTCACGACCGCGTTTGTACACCTCAGACGGCGTGTCGCTGTACAAACACGGTCGGTCGCGGAGATCATTTGGCCAGGTCCCGTTGCGCGGAGATCTTCGACGACAGGCCGTGTACATGCACGAATCCCTTGGCCGATGACTGGTCGAACGTGTCACCTTCGTCGTACGTCGCGAGATTGAAGTCGTACAACGATTCCGCGCTACGCCGGCCGTTGACGGCAATGTGCCCACCGTGCAGCACCATCCGAATCTCGCCCGACACGTGCTCCTGGGTCTTGGCGACAAACGATTCCAGCGCCGCTTTGAGCGGGGAGTACCAGAGGCCGTCGTACACCAGCTCGCCCCATTTCTGGTCGGTGTTGCGCTTGAACCGGCCCAGTTCACGTTCCAGCGTGACGTGTTCGAGCTCGGTGTGCGCCGTGATCAGCACCATGGCGCCAGGGGCTTCGTAGATCTCACGGCTCTTGATGCCGACCAACCGGTCCTCGACGACGTCGAGCCGGCCGACGCCCTGCTCGCCGCCGCGGCGGTTGAGTTCCTCGATGGCCTGCAGCACGCTCACGTCGCGCCCGTCGATCGAAACCGGAACGCCGCGTTCGAATCCGACGATGACCTCGTCGGGAGTATTCCAGTTGACCGTCGGATCCTCGGTGTAGTCGTAGACGTCCTTGGTCGGCGCATTCCACAGGTGCTCGAGGAACCCGGTCTCGACCGCACGCCCCCACACGTTCTGGTCGATGGAGAACGGCGACCGCTTGGAGACGTTGATCGGGATCGCGTTCTCCTCGGCGAACGCGATGGCCTTCTCCCGGGTCCACGCGTAGTCGCGGACCGGCGCTAATACCTCGAGATCCGGTGCCAGCGACGCGAATCCGACCTCGAAGCGCACCTGGTCGTTACCCTTGCCGGTGCAGCCGTGCGCGACGATACCGCCGCCGTGCTCACGCGCCGCGGTCACCAGGTGCTTGACGATCAGGGGTCGGCTCAGCGCAGACACCAGCGGATAGCGGTCCATGTACAGCGCATTGGACTGAATCGCGGGAAGGCAGTACTGGTCGGCGAACTCGTCTCGGGCGTCGACGACGACCGCTTCGACGGCGCCGCAGTCGATGGCCCGCTGCCGCACGACCTCCATGTCCTCGCCGCCCTGGCCCAGATCGATGGCCACCGCGACGACCTCACGGCCGGTCTCCTTGCCGATCCAGCTGATCGCGACCGAGGTGTCCAGACCGCCGGAATACGCCAAGATGACGCGTTCGGACATTAACTGATCTCCTTCTGTTGGATGCTTTCGAGTTTGGCCGCCAGTTCCGCGCCGGACATCGGCTCGCGTGCGATCACCAGGATGGTGTCGTCGCCCGCCACGGTGCCGACGACGTACGGCAATGCGGCGCGGTCCATCGCGCTGGCGAGGTAGTGCGCGGCTCCCGGCGGCGTCCGCAGCACCGCGAGATTGCCGCTGGCGTCGGTGGAGACCAGCAGTTCGGCCAGCAGCCGCGACATCCGTTCGGTACCACCGGAAATGCCCCGTACCGGGCTCCCGTCCTCGGGGACGACGTACACGCCGACGCCTCCGTCGGCGCCACGCAGCTTCACGGCGCCGAGTTCCTCGAGGTCGCGTGACAACGTCGCCTGGGTGACGTCGATGCCCTCGTCGGCGAGCATCGTCGCCAGCTCGCCCTGGCTGTGAATCGACTGCGACGACAGGATCGACACAATGCGGGCCTGCCGACCTGCCCGGGTGGCCGCTGAAGTCACGCCTCGACTCCCGCACGCTCCAACAACCACACCAGCAGCGCCTTCTGCGCGTGCAGCCGGTTCTCCGCTTCGTCCCACACCGCGCTGTGCGGCCCGTCGATCACGTCATCGGTGATCTCGTCGCCCCGGTGCGCCGGAAGGCAATGCAGGACTGTGACATTCGGTTGCGCCCGTTCGACGAGTGCCGTGTTGATCTGGAAGGGTTTGAACGGCTCCACCCGATCCAGCCCGTCGTTCTCCTGGCCCATCGACGTCCAGGTGTCGGTGACGAGGACGTCGGCGCCATCGGCGGCGGCCTGCGCATCGGTCGTCACCGTCACCGAGGCCCCGGTGTCGGCGGCACGCTCCTCGGCGGCGGCGACGAACCGCGGATCGGGCGCGAAACCTTCGGGCGCGGCGACAGTGACATGAATGCCCGCGGTGACCCCGCCCAACATCAACGAGTGCGCCATGTTGTTGGCGCCGTCGCCGAAGTACGACAGCCGCAAACCGTTCAACGTGCCGACGCGCTCGTCGAGCGTCTGCAGATCGGCGAGCACCTGACAGGGATGGAACTCGTCGGACAGCGCGTTGACGATCGGCACGGTCGCCCCGGAAGCCATGGCGGTCAACCGGTCCTGTCCAAACGTCCGCCAGACGATCGCCTCGACGTAGCGGGACAGAACGCGGCCGGTGTCCTCCAGCGTTTCGTCGCGACCGAGCTGCGTACTGCGGCTGTCGACCACGACAGCGTGGCCACCGAGTTGAGCAATGCCCATCTCGAATGAGAACCGCGTGCGCGTCGAGTTCTTGTCGAAGATCACGGCCACTCCACGGGGACCGTCGAGCGGACGCCGGCTGAACGGGCTCTTCTTCAGCTCCGCGGCAAGCGCGAGCACCTCGGCCTGTTCGTCCGGTGTGAGGTCGTCGTCGCGCAGGAAGTGTCGTGTCATTGAGAAGGCTCCGTCGCCGCTTTGAAAATGTCGGGTAGGGCGCCGAGGAAGTCGTCGACCTGTACATCGGTGAGGATGAGCGGTGGGACCAGGCGGATTACGTTCGGGGCGGCCGCGTTGACGAGGAATCCGGCGTCCCTGGCCGCGATCTCGACCGGCTTGGCGACATCGGAGGTGAGGACGACGCCGCACATCAACCCGCGACCGCGGACGTGGTCTACGAGCGGATGGCTCAGCGACTCGACGCCTTGGTGCAGCGTCTTGCCGAGGACCGCGGCACGGTCGACCAGGCCGTCGTCGGTCAACACCCGCAATACCGCCAGCGCCGCGGCCGTGCAGACAGGGTTGCCGCCGAACGTGCTGCCGTGCAGGCCGGGAGTCAGCAGCCCGGCGGCCTCGCCGGTCGCGATGCAGGCACCGATCGGGAGTCCGCCGCCGAGCCCCTTGGCCAGCGTCACGACGTCAGGTGTGATGCCGTCGTGTTGATGAGCGAAAAATGCTCCGGTGCGACCCATTCCGGTCTGTACCTCGTCGAGCACCAGCAGCGCACCGTGTTCAGCGGTGATCTCGCGGGCCGCCACGAGATATCCCGGCGGCGGCGTCACGACACCGCCCTCCCCCATGATCGGCTCGAGGAACACCGCCGCGGTCTGGTCGTCGACGGCGCTCTTGAGCGCCTCGACATCTCCAAACCGAACATGCGTCACGTCACCGGGCAGCGGGGCGAACGGCTCCTGCTTCGCGGGCTGGCCGGTCAACGCCAGCGCACCCATCGTGCGACCGTGGAACGCATTTTGGGCGGCAATGATTTTCGTCCGCCCAGTGAGCCGGGTGATTTTGAACGCGACCTCGTTGGCCTCGGCTCCCGAATTGCAGAAGAACACTCGCGCGCCATCGACACCGAGCAGCCCGACCAACGCTTCGGCCAGCGCGATGCCCGGCTCGGTGGCGTACAGGTTCGACGTGTGGCCCAACGTATTGAGCTGCCGGGTGACGGCCTCGATGACGACGGGGTGGCGATGGCCGAGGACATTGACCGCGATGCCGCCCACCAAATCCAAATAGTTCTTACCGTCGGCGTCGGTCACCACGGCGCCGTCGCCGCTGACCAGTGCCAGCGGCGGAGTGCCGTAGTTGTCCATCATCACCGCTTCCCAGCGCTGCGCGAGACTCATGCGCTCACCACCTTGGTTCCCGTCCCTTCGTCGGTGAACAATTCGGCAAGTACGCAATGCTCGACGCGCCCGTCGATGACGTGTGCGCTCGGCACACCGCCCGACACCGCGCGCAGGCAGGCCTCGATCTTGGGCACCATCCCGGTCTCCAGTACAGGGCAGCAGCTGAGTCAGTGCGGCCGTGTCGATTTCGCTGACCAACGAACCGCGGTCCGGCCAGTCGGTATAGAGGCCCTCCACGTCGGTGAGCATCACCAGCTTCTCCGCGCCTAGGGCCTCGGCCAGCGCGGCGGCGGCGGTGTCGGCGTTGATGTTGTGCACCACGCCGTCGGCATCGGGCGCGATGGTCGAGACCACCGGGATACGGCCCGCGCCGATGAGATCGAGTAGCGAACCGGCCTCGACCCGCTCGACGTCGCCGACCAAACCGATGTCTGTCGCCACACCGTCGACTGTCACATCGCGCCGGACCGCGGTGAACAGGTGCGCGTCCTCCCCCGTGACGCCGACCGCATACGGACCGTGAGCATTGATCAGGTTGACCAGCTCTCGGCCGACCTGTCCGAACAGCACCATGCGCGCGACGTCGAGCACCTCGGGCGTGGTGACGCGGAATCCTCCCTTGAAATCGCCTGCAATGCCGAGCTTCTTGAGCATCGCGCTGATCTGCGGGCCACCGCCGTGCACGACGACAGGATGGATCCCGCAGTTGCGCAGGAACACCATATCGGTGGCGAACGCGGCCTTGAGGGTGTCGTCCGTCATCGCGTTGCCGCCGTACTTCACCACGACGATCTTGTCGTGCAGCTGTTTCAGCCACGGCAGCGCCGCGGCGAGGACCTGCGCCTTGACCGGCGTCGCGAGTGTCATGAGCTGTAGGCCGAGTTCTCTTCGACGTACGCGTGCGACAGGTCGGTGGTGCGAATCGATGCCCGACCGGCGCCGACACCCAGGTCGATGGTGACGTCGATGTCCTCGCCGGACAGATCCACGTCACGGGCGCCGGGTGCGCCGACGCCGTCCACGCACACCGCGGATCCGTTGAACGCCACTCGGATCCGGTCGGGCTCCAGTGCTACCGGGGCCATACCGACGGCCGCCAGCACACGCCCCCAGTTCGCGTCGGAGCCGAACAGCGCGGTCTTCACGAGACTGTCGCGGGCCACCACCCGGGCCGCCGTCAACGCGTCTTGCTCGGACTCGGCGCCCGTCACGGTGACGACGATGCGTTTGGTCACTCCTTCGGCGTCGGCTTGGAGCTGTGCGCACAGGTCGTCGCAGACCCCCAGCACCGCCTCCTCGAGATCGCTTTGGCTGGGCGCGATCTCGCTGGCGCCGGAGGCCAGCAGCAACACCGTGTCGTTGGTCGAACAGCTGCCGTCGACATCGAGCCGATCGAATGTCATCGCGGTCGCCTGATTCAGTGCGGCGCGCAGAGCATCCGAACTGGCGACGGCGTCGGTGGTGATGACGCACAACATCGTCGCCAACGACGGCGCGAGCATCCCCGCACCTTTAGCCATGCCGCCCACCGTCCAGTTGTCACTGTGATGCAGCGCAACCTGTTTCGGCACGGTGTCGGTGGTCATGATGGCCCGTGCGGCCTCCTCACCACCGGTGAGGCCGCCGGCCATCTCGTGGACGATCTCGGTGACACCCGCCAGCACCTTGTCCATCGGCAGCCGGTCGCCGATGAGCCCGGTGGAGCACACGGCGACTTCGATCGCCCCGGTCTCGGTCCCCCAGTCGGAGAGCGCCGCGGCGAGCGCCTCTGCGGTGGCATGGGTGTCCTGAAAGCCCTGCGGCCCGGTGCATGCGTTGGCGCCGCCGGAGTTGAGCACGACCGCCCGCAGCCGCCCGGTCGTGAGCACCTGCTGCGTCCACAGCACCGGCGCGGCCTTGACCTTGTTGCGGGTGAACACGCCCGCGGCGGCGTGGTCGGGGCCTTCGTTGAACACCAGCGCAAGGTCGAGTGCGCCGGAAGCCTTGATCCCCGACAGCGATTCCGGTGGCCCGGAAGCCGGCGGGGGCCGTCACTCCCTGAGTGCGAATGAGCCGCGCGGTATCGGCTGTATCAGTCACGGCGCCACCCCCACGATCGAAAGCCCTTCGGTCTCCGGCCAGCCCAGTGCGAGATTCATGGATTGCACTGCCGCCCCGCCGGTGCCCTTGACGAGGTTGTCGATGGCGGCGATGCCGATGAACGTCGAAGCATCCTCGTCGACGGCGACCGCGAGTTGAGCGGCGTTGCTACCGATCACCGCGCCGGTCTTGGGCAGCTGCTCTTCCGGCAGCAGATAGATGAAAGGTTCAGCGTCATAGGCCTTCTCGTAAGCCGCACGGATCTGCGACAGCGGCGCGGTGGTCCTGGCCGTGCAGGTGGCCAGGATTCCGCGCGAGGTGGGGATGAGCACCGGGGTGAACGACACGGTGACGTCCTTGTCGGTGACGGCCTTCAGCCCCTGGGCGATCTCGGGGGTGTGCCGGTGTTTACCGCCGACGTTGTAGGCCCGCGCCGAACCGATGACCTCCGAACCGAGCAGGTCGGTCTTCGCGGCACGACCCGCGCCGGACGTACCGCTGACGGCGACGACGGTGACCGCGGGCTCGATGAGGTCCTCGGCGATCGCGGGCCACAGCGCGAGCAGCGCCGCGGTCGGATAGCAGCCGGGCACGGCGATGCGGGTGGCTCCGCGCAGGCGGGCGCGGGCACCGGGCAGCTCGGGAAGCCCGTACGGCCAGCTGCCCGCATGGGTCGAGCCGTAGAAGCGTTCCCATGCGCCGGGGTCGGTCAGTCGGAAGTCGGCGCCGCAGTCGACGATGACGGTCCCGGCGCCGAGTTCGTCGGCGAGCGCGGCGGAGTGGCCGTGCGGCAGCGCCAGAAACACCACATCGTGGCCGCTCAGCGTCTCGGCGTCGGTGGCCTCCAACGCCCTGTTGGCCAGCGGTAACAGGTGCGGATGGTGCTCGGCCATTGAGGTGCCCGCGCTGGCCGCGGCCGTCAGCGTCCCGATCGTCAACCGACCGTCGGCGTACGCAGGGTGGCCCAACAGCAGCCGCAGGATCTCCCCGCCTGCATATCCGCTGGCACCCGCCACCGCGACAGAAGTCATGCAGGCGATTCTGCATGGTTATGCAGCTACTTGCAAATCCATTAAGCGGTGCGCCGTTACGCTCGGCTGGGTGCCCGCCGGAATGCTCGCCTGGACCCTGGTCAGCATTCCGGCCATCGTCCTCGCCGGCACGCTTCTGCACTTCGCGTACGCGTGGTCGGGTCGGCGTCGGATCGTTGCTGCGTTCACGCCGGTGAACGAAAGCGCATGGGAGCACCTCAAGATGGCCTACTGGCCGTTGCTGCTCTACACCGGGCTGACGTTCGTGACCCGTCACCCGTCGGCCAGCCTGCTGTCGGCCGCGGCGCTGGGATTCCTCGCGATGGCCGCGCTGATGCTTGCACTGTTCTACCTGACGATCCGGGTGATACCGCAAGCGCAGGAGAACCGCCGTCTCGTCGCTGACGGCACCATCTTCGTGGTGGCGGTTGCTGCCGGTCAGTTGCTCAGTTACCTACTTCTCGGGCGGGTTGACACCGGCACCGTGACCGGGTTGGTCCTGCTGCTGGCGCCGGGGGTCGCGCTGACCGTCACCACGTTCGTCCCACCGCGACTCCCGCTGTTTCAGGACCAGCTCGACGGCACCTACGGGGTGCAGTCGCCTGACCAGGCCTAGCGGCGCTGCTCTGCCCCCACGCGCTCGGCCGCCGCCTGGACCGCGGCGTCCCGCGCGGCGCTCGCCTCATCTTCGGTGAGCGTGCGGTCGGTGGCGCGGAACCGCAACGCCAGTGCCAGCGACTTGCGCCCCTCACCGATCTGCGGGCCGGTGTAGACGTCGAACAACCGGACGTCCTCCAGAAGCTCACCCGCGCCGTCGCGGACCGCGTCGATGACACTCTGCGCGGCGACGTCGTCGCCGACTATCAGGGCGACGTCCTGGAACACCGCCGGGAAGGGGGACACCGCGGGTGCAGGAAGCGACTCGGTGAGCGGGATGGTGTCGAGGTTCAGTTCGACGGCGCAGGTGCCCGCGGGCAGTCCCGACCGTTCGACGACCGCGGGATGGAGTTGGCCCGCGTATCCGACGACGGTGTCGCCGACGACGACCTCTGCGCACCGGCCGGGATGCCAGGGCAGGTGCTGGGCGGGCCGCAATGTCAGCTCGACGCCGGCCGCACGGCCGATGACGCGCACCGCCTCGAACGCATCGCTGGCCTGAACGGGCCTGCCGCGGCCCCAGGGGCCCGCAGGTTCGCGCAAGCCGGTCAGCACCGCGCCGACGTGCTGCGGCTGACGAGGCAGCGACGCATCCAGCGTCGCGATCTCGTCTGAGTTGGGGCGACGGTCGGTCGGAATGCGTTCCACAGCGCGGGTGTCCGGCGTCGCCTCGACCACTTGGGCGATCGCGAACAATGCGATGTCGACGGCCCCGCGTGACACGTTGCGCCCCAACGCCTCCAGCAGCCCCGGCAGCAACGTGGTGGCCAACTGCGGCCGGTCGGCCTCCAATGGATTGACCACGTGGGTCGTGGACCGCCGCGGGTCGTCGGCCGGTAGGCCCCATTGGTCCAACACGCCCGCAGGCAGGAACGGGGTGGGCAGGATTTCGACGTAGCCGCCCAGCGCCAGTGACTTTCCGATCGCGCGGCGCCGCTTCTGTGTCGGGCTCAGGCCGCGGCCCGGCGGGGCGAGCGGAAGCACCGACGGGATGCTCTCGAGGCCCTCCAGCCGCAGGACCTCTTCGACGAGGTCGGCGGGCTGACGAAGGTCGGGGCGCCAACTCGGCGGGGTCGCGGTCACCTGACCGTCGTTGACCACGACGTCGGCGCCGATCTGCGTGAGGCGCTTCTCGGTGGTTCCCTCCGCGTAGTCGACACCGGCCACGCGGTCGGGCAAATCGATGGCCATGGTGACCGGCGCGTGCGACCAGTCATCGCGAGGCGGGTCGCCACGCCAGTCGGTGAGCGTGGGTAGAACTGTGCCACCGGCGATCTCGGCAAGCAGTGCGCTACAGCGATCGAGCGCGGCGACGGAGATCGCCGGATCGACGCTGCGTTCGTACCGACGCCCGGCCTCGCTGGCCAGATGCAGTCGCCGCTGCGTGCGCGAGACGGCGGCCGGATCCCAGACCGCGGCCTCGAGCAGCACATCGGTGGTGCTGGCGCGAACCTCGGTGGTGCCCGCCCCCATCACGCCACCGATGGCGGCCGTGGCGACATCGTCGACGATGAGCACGTCTGTCGGATCGAGGCGGCGCTCGATGTCGTCGAGCGTGACGACCGTCTCCCCCGGTTCGGCGAACCGCACCCGGAAGCCGCCCGTGATCAGGCTGCGGTCGTGTGCGTGCATCGGATGGCCGATCTCGAGCATCACGTAGTTGGTCACATCGACGGCCGGTGAGATGGCCCGGATACCCGACAGCAGCAGCCGGCGCTGCATCCACCAGGGCGACACCGCTTGTGGATCGATGCCGGTGACCGGGCGCAGACCGAATCGCAAGACGCCGGTGCCCGCGTCGATCGTCACCGGCAGCGCCTCGCCCTCGACCGGCAACGGCGCGATGTCAGCCGGGTCGACGTAGTCGAGGTCATAGGCGTTGGCGATCTCGCGGGCCATGCCGCGCACCGAGAGGCAGTAACCGCGATCCGGGGTGATCGCCAGGTTGAATACGACGTCGTCGAGGCCGAGCACATCGGCGGCGGGCGTACCCGGTTCGGCGGTCCCGGGCGGCAGCACCAGGATGCCGGAATGGTCTGTGCCGAGGTTGAGTTCCGCGGTCGAACAGATCATGCCGTCGCTGATTCGGCCGTACGTCTTGCGGCTGGCGATGGCGAAGTCGCCCGGCAACACCGCACCGGGCAGCGCCACCACGACGAGGTCACCGACAGCGAAGTTGGTTGCTCCGCAGACGATGTCACGAAGCTCGGCTTCACCAGCGGGTGAACCCAAGTCGACCTTGACTGCGCGGATGGGCTTCTTGAACTCGGTCAGCTCTTCGATCTCGGCAACCCGCCCGACGGTCAACGGGCCGGTGACGGGTCCTACGGCGATGACTTCTTCGACCTCATGACCGATGCGGATCAGGGTCTGTTCGAGTTCGTCTGCCGACACGTCCCAGCCGGGAGCACCGGCTTGAACGACTTCGCGCAGCCAGCTGTAGGGCAGGCGCATCAGGCTCCAACCCCGAACGGCAGCGAGAACCGCACGTCGCCCTCGACCATGTCGCGCATGTCGGGAATGCCGTTACGGAACTGCAGGGTGCGCTCGAGTCCCATGCCGAACGCGAACCCGGAATAGATCTCCGGGTCGATACCGCAGGCGCGCAATACATTCGGGTTCACCATGCCGCAGCCGCCCCATTCGACCCAGCCGGGGCCGCCCTTCTTGTTCGGGAACCAGATGTCGACCTCGGCCGACGGTTCGGTGAACGGGAAGAAGTGCGGACGGAACCGGGTACGGCCCTCTGGCCCGAATTCGGAGCGGGCGAACGCGTCGAGCGTTCCGCGCAGATGCGCCATCGTCAGTCCCTTGTCCACGGCGAGGCCTTCCACCTGGTGGAAGACCGGCGTGTGGGTGGAGTCGAGCTCGTCGGTGCGGAAGGTGCGGCCGATCGAGATGATGTAGACCGGCAGGTCGCGCTCCAGCAGCGCCCGGATCTGAACCGGGGAGGTGTGGGTGCGCAGCACCTGCCGGGAGCCGTCGGGAGCGATGTAGAACGTGTCCTGCTCGCTGCGCGCCGGATGATCTGGAGGGAAGTTGAGGGCGTCGAAGTTGAACTGCTCGGTCTCGACCTCGGGCCCCTCGGCGAGCTCCCACCCCATCGCCACGAACGTGTCGGCGACGTGCTCGGCGAGGATCGTGATCGGGTGGCGGGCACCGACCGGCTGACGGGTCGAGGGCAGCGTCACGTCGATGCGCTCGGCGATCAGCACGGCGGCGTCGCGTTCGGCCCGTAACACCGCGAGCCGCGCGTCGTAGGCCTGCTGGGCCTCGGTGCGCGCCACGTTGACCCGCTTTCCTGCGTCGGCGCGATCGGTCTTGGGCAGAGATCCCAGCGCCTGGCGAGCGAGCGCGATCGGCGAGCGATCACCCAGTTGCTCGGTCTTGGCGCGGGCGAGCGCGTCGAGGTCACTCGCGGCGTCAAAGGCATGCCGAGCCGCGCTGACGGCCTTGGTCAGCGCTTCTTCGGATAGCTCAACAGGCTGTTCAGCCACCCGGCGATCATAGGCGATGTGACAGCGGGGCCCGGCACGCGCGATAGCCTCCCGCGGTGTGGATCCGGACACTCCTCGAAGCCTCGGCCGAGGAGTTTCGATGAAGCGCCTGCTCGCCGTGCCGTAGCTCGCAGCGACCGAACAGGCCGTCACCACGCCCGTCGAGAGGATCACCGCCGATCTGCTGGGGCCCGGCCACCCGTTGCGCCGGCCGCGGAGAGCGCGAAAGCCAGCGTCTCGATGTAGCGCCTATCTGACGCGATAGAGGTCCAGGTCGTCGGGCATGCCGTGAGAGCGTTGCGAAAACAGCGGTCGGCGTAGCTTTTTCGCCGTGCACCCGAGCGCCTCGAAGTCCTCGTCGGAGATCTGTTCCAGCGCCGTCTGCGACACGACCAGACCACCGTGGGTGGCGCGTTCCATCACCCGCGCGGCGATGTTGACGTCGACCCCCAACCAGTCCGAGCCGATACGCTGCGGCCGACCGGTGTGAACGCCGGCCCGCATCCGCGGCGTATACCCTTCCACCTCAACAGTTTTCAACATATCGAGGGCGGCCAGCGTGGCGCGCACTGCGGTGGTGGGGTCGGGGCACACCGCCATGAGGCCGTCACCCATGCGTTTGACGATCTGGCCGCCCGCCTCCAGCAGCGGTGGCTCGACCACCTGCGAGACGCGACGAAGAAGTTTGAGTGTGGCGTCGTCGCCCGCACTCAACGACCAGGACGAGAAGCCCACCAGGTCGGTGAACACGATCGTCGCCTCGCCATAGGCGGGCTTACCCGACACTCGCTCGGTCAGCGCCTGCCACACCTGCAGCGCGCCCAGGCTGACTTCGCGTGAGGCGGCCTCACGCTGCAGCAGTCGATCGGCCGCGCGGGCGGCAACGCTCGGGCCGCCTTCGCCGGACGCCGACAGCGGATCGCCGAACTCGGGGTCACCGGGTAGCCCGCGGCGGGCGCGTCGCAGGAAGGCGACGACCGACGGGCTGTGGTTGGTGTTCTTCAGCCACGCCACGGGTCCGGATGACTGTCTGCCAGATCCTTCGTCGATCGGCTCGACATCATCCACAGGCGTCAGCCTAGTAGAGCGGCGAAACTGCGATAAACCGCCTGGTCACAAGCGGGCGACGAGCAAGTGGAGGCTGAATAACACTGCGCCGCCACACCCTTCAATTCGTAGACAACGCGCGTTGTCAAGATTATCGTGGTGGTCTGACAACGGGTTGGGATTTACCCCGCGCACGCGAGGAGCAGGAATGTGCGAGAACCAATCACCCTGAGATCGACATCGACCGATGCCAAACGGCTTCGCGGCACCGAAGCAGATCCCCTCGGGCCCGACTCGTTGACGTGGAAGTACTTCGGCGACTTGCGGACCGGCATGCTCGGCGTCTGGATCGGGGCGATCCAGAACATGTATCCCGAACTCGGCGCCGGGGTCGAAGATCATTCGATCCTGCTGCGGGAGCCGCTGCAACGCGTTGCGCGCTCGGTCTACCCCATCATGGGCGTCGTCTACGACGGTGAGCGCGCGTCGCAGACCGGCCAGCAGATCAAGAGCTACCACAACACCATCAAGGGTGTTGACGCCGAAGGGCGGCGCTACCACGCGCTGAACCCCGAGACCTTCTACTGGGCGCACGCCACGTTCTTCATGTTGATCATCAAGACCGCCGAGTACTTCTGCGGCGGACTGACCGACGCCGAGAAGGGCCAGCTGTTCGACGAACACGTGCAGTGGTACCAGATGTACGGCATGAGCATGCGGCCCGTTCCGGCCAGCTGGGAGGAGTTCTGCGAGTACTGGGACACCAAGTGCCGCGACGAGTTGGAGATCAACCGCGCGACGCTCGACATCTTCACGATCCGCATCCCCAAGCCGTGGTTCGTGCTGATGCCCACGCCGATCTGGGATCAGCTGTTCAAGCCGATGGTGGGCGCCCAGCGATGGATCGCCGCGGGCCTGTTCGACCCGGCCGTGCGTGAGAAGGCCGGTATGCGTTGGACGCCGGGCGATGAGGTTCTGCTTCGGATCTTCGGCAAGCTTGTCGAATTGGCGTTCGTCGCAGTGCCCGACGAAATCCGGCTCCATCCGCGGGCGCTGGCCGCCTACCGCCGTGCGGAGGGAAAACTGCCCGAAGACGCGCCGCTGGTGGAGGCGCCGGCGTTCATGGCGCCACCGCGTGACCGACACGGGCTGCCCATGCACTATGTGCCACCACGCAAGTCCCTGCTCGACCGAGCAGGCTCGTTGGTGCACACCACGTTCTCATTGACCGGGCTGCGACGACCGGCCCGGGGCCGTGGCGGAAAGTCGGGTAAGGCAGCCTAGGTGCATGCTGGAATGGACTGACGTCGATCTCGCCGTCCGCGATGCCGTACGCGAATTCGTGGACAAAGAGATTCGGCCCCATGTCGATGACCTCGAAAGCGGCGACATGGAGCCGTACCCGATCATCCGCAAACTGTTCGCGACGTTCGGCATCGCCGACATGGCACGCGAATCGCTCAACAAGCGCCTGGCGAAGCTCCGCGACGGCAGTGAGTCTGGCAAGTCGTCAAGCGGCGGCATGTTCGGGGGCGGCTCAGGCGGCATGGGCTTCGTCGTCGTCAGCGAGCTGTGCAAGGTGTCGATGGGCATCGTCACCGGCATGGGAGTCAGCCTCGGACTGACGGTGCCGACAATCCAGGCCAGGGGGACGCTCGCCCAACAGGAGCGCTGGCTGCCCGATCTCGTCACCTACGACAAGATCGGCGCGTGGGCCATCACCGAACCCGACTCGGGATCGGACGCGTTCGGCGGCATGAAGTCCTATGTGGTTCATGCCGCCGATGGGACGGGCGACTACATCCTCAACGGTCAGAAGACCTTCATCACCAACGGCCCCGACGCGGACGTCGTGGTGGTGTACGCGAAACTCAATGAAGACGAAGCGGGCGATTCCTCTTCAAACAAGCGCGACCGCAAGGTGCTGACGTTCGTGCTCGACCGCGGTATGGAGGGTTTCGTCCAGTCAAAACCGTTCAGCAAGATGGGTATTCACAGCTCTCGCACCGGAGAGTTGTTCTTCAACAATGTGCGGCTGGGCCGCGACAGATTACTCGGCGAAACCGAGGACAGCTCGGCAGGAGACGGACGCGCCAGCGCGCGATCGAACTTCTCTGCCGAACGGATCGGCGTTGCGGCGATGTCGTTGGGCGTCATCGAGGAATGCCTTCGGCTGTGTGTCGACTACGCCAAGAGCCGGACCCTGTGGGGCCAGGAGATCGGCCAGTTCCAGCTGATCCAGCTGAAGCTGGCCAATATGGAAGTCGCCCGAATGAACGTGCGCAACATCCTGTTCCGAGTGATCGAGTCGGCTGAAAAGGGTCAGCCGATCTCGCTTCCTGAAGCGTCGGCGATCAAGTGGTACTGCTCTCAGGCCGCCACCGATGTCGCGATGGAAGCAGTGCAGGTGTTCGGCGGCAACGGCTACATGACCGAATACCGGGTGGAGCAACTGGCACGTGACGCGAAGTCGCTCATGATCTACGCCGGCAGCAACGAGGTGCAGATCACCCACGTCGCGCGGGGGCTGCTCAGCGACGGCTAAGCGGCCGGCTGTCCGGGTGGGTGTTGCTCGCGCCCGCCTCTGCGCGACATCTCAGCGACTTGGTCATGTAAAGCCCGCACGCGCATGTAGATCCGGTGCTCGGTTGCCCGCGGCATCGAAGCGGCACGGTAGCGACCGCGCCGAAACCGGATGACCCGACCATGGCCGATCTCCCAGCGCAGCGCGTCCGACACCGCCTTCGACGTCCGGGCGGCCGTGTGGAAGCCGTGGTACGTCAGCGCTTCCACCAACTCGTCGACCGTCGCCGGACCGTGATCGAACAGGTACGCCGTGAGGAGGTACCGAAGGTCAGTCCCCCGCACCTCTAGCGAGTCGCTCATGTCCAGACGATCGCATGGGGGTATGACAACGACCATTCACGCCGCGGTGGCCCATGCGCGCCGACTAGCCTGATGTCATCGGCTACCGGAGGAGAATCGCGTGGACCTGAAAAGCAAGACAGCGTTGATCACCGGAGCCAGCGGCGGCATCGGCGAGGAATTCGCCGTCCAGTTCGCGAAGCGCGGGGTGAACCTCGTGCTGGTCGCGCGGCGCGCCGAGAAACTCGCTGAACTGCGCAATACGCTCACGCAGCGGCATCCCGACCTCACGGTCGACGTGGTCGACGCCGATCTCGCCGTGCCTGGCTCCGGCCCCGACCTGGCGTCGAAAGTCAGCGACCTGGGCAGGACGATCGACATCCTCGTGAACAACGCCGGTATCGGCCTGCACGGCAAGTTCGTCACACAGGATGCGGCCGCGAATTCTGCGCAGATCCAGCTGAACTGCGGCACCCTGGTCGACCTGACGGCGTGCTATCTGCCCGCCATGACGACCGCCGGCCACGGCGTGGTGATCAATGTGGCGTCGACGGCGGCTTTCCAGCCGACGCCAGGTATGGCGGTCTACGGCGCGACGAAGGCATTCGTGCTGTCGTTCTCCGAGGCACTCTGGCAGGAGTGCAAGGGAACCGGCGTGCGGGTGCTCGCGCTGTGCCCGGGCGCCACGGAGACGGAGTTCTTCGCACGCACCGGGGAAGAATTCCTCACCGACGGCAGGCAGACACCCAAGCAGGTCGTCGACACCGCGCTGGCGGCCCTGGACAAGTCCACCCCAACCGTGGTGTCGGGTTGGCGGAACAGTCTGCTCGCCAACGGCTACCGCATCACTCCACGCAAGCTGATGGTTCAGATCTCCGAACAGATAATGAAAGCCAACTAGCCGCGAAGCGCGCTGCGCGAACTCTGGTACAGGCAGATGGCGGCCGCCGAGGCGACGTTGAGGCTTTCGGCGTTGCCCGGCATCGGAATTCGCACCCGATGGGTGGCCATCTCGGCCAGATCTGTCGCCAAGCCGTGGGCCTCCGGTCCGAACAGCCATGCCGTCGGCACACCGAGTTCCGCGTGCAAGTCGGGGCTGTCGAGCGATATTTCGCCGTCGACCGTGGCGGCCAGGACCGCAAGCCCGGCTGCGCCCATCGCCGACACCGCCGCGGCGGCGTCCGTCTCGGACACCACCGAAATCGAGAAGATGCTCCCCGCCGAGGCGCGCAGGCACTTGCCGTTGTACGGATCGACGCTGTGGCCGGCGAGCACGACCGCGTCGGCACCCATCGCATCGGCGACGCGAATCAGGGTTCCCGCGTTGCCGGGCTCGGAGATCTCGGCCGCGACGGCCAGCAGCCGCGGCGAATCGCCGAGCACGTCGTCAAGTGAGGTCTCGGGCACCGAGCACACCGCGACCAGGCCGACCGGAGTAACCGTCTCCGACAACGCCTTCGCGGCACGCTCGGTCACCAGCTGCACCTGCATGCCGGTCAGCAGTGACCCGAATCGGGCCATGGCGGCTTCGGTCGCGAAGACCTCGGAGACGAGTCCGCGCCGCAACGCGGCCTCGACGAGATTGGGTCCCTCGGCGAGAAAACGTCCGGCGCGGCGTCGTCCGACGTGGCGGTGCAGCTTGATCGCTGCCGCCACCCGAGCAGAGCGTTCGGTGAGCGTCAGGCAGCCTCGCCCGACGGTGCATTCACATCGGCGGGCAGCGCACCCTTGGCGACCTCGACCAGCGCGGTGAACGCGGCGGGGTCACTGACGGCGATCTCGGCGAGGTTCTTGCGGTCCACCTCGACCCCGGCGGCCTTCAGACCCTGGATCAACCGGTTGTAGGTGATGTCGTTGGCGCGGGCCGCCGCATTGATCCGGGAGATCCACAGCTTGCGGAACTCGCCCTTGCGGGCACGCCGGTCACGGTAGGCATAGGTCAACGAATGCAGCTGCTGCTCTTTGGCTTTGCGATACAGCCGCGACCGCTGACCGCGGTAGCCCTTGGATGCCTTGAGTACTGTGCGCCGCTTCTTCTGCGCATTCACTGCGCGCTTTACGCGTGCCATGGGGGTATTCCTCTTCGTTCAGGTTCGTTCAGGTCCAGACGGAGTGTGGGGCTGTCAGCCGTTCAGCAGCTTCTTGACGCGCTTGCGGTCGTTTGCCGCCACCTCGGTGCGGCCTTCCAGCCGACGGGTACGGCGGCTCGACTTGTGCTCGAGCAAGTGCCGCTTGTTGGCCTTCTGGCGCACGATCTTTCCGGTCCCGGTGGCCCGGAACCGCTTGGAAGCGCCGCTATGGGTCTTCGCCTTTGGCATGTGTCCTCAGTTCAGTTCTGTGGTGTTTCGGTCGGTGCACTCTCGGGCTGCGCGCGTTGCGCCGCCGGAGCGTCGGCATCGTGCGCCGCCTTGGCGCGAGTCTTCGCGCCGCGGTGCGGGGCCAGCACCATCGTCATGTTGCGGCCATCCTGCTTGGCCGACGTCTCGACGAAGCCGTAATCGGCGACGTCGGCGCCCAACCGCTGCAGGAGTCGGTAGCCCAACTCGGGCCTCGACTGCTCGCGTCCACGGAACATGATGGTCACCTTGACCTTCGACCCCGCTTGCAGGAAGCGGACCACGTGGCCCTTCTTGGTCTCGTAGTCGTGCGGGTCGATCTTCGGTCGTAGCTTCTGTTCCTTGACGACGGTCTGCTGCTGGTTCTTGCGAGACTCGCGCGCCTTCTGCGCCGTCTCATATTTGAACTTGCCGTAGTCCATGATCTTGCAAACCGGGGGCTTGGCGTCCGGGGCTACTTCGACAAGGTCGAGATCGGCATCAGCGGCGACGCGGAGAGCGTCTTCGATGCGCACAATGCCTACCTGCTCGCCGCCCGGTCCGATCAGACGGACTTCAGGTACGCGGATGCGCTCGTTGACGCGGGTCTCAGTGCTGATGGGGCCTCCTATGTTGTCCTGTGCAGCTCGATGGAGCCCACACCATCAGCACTCTGTTCAATGAACAGAAAAGCCCTGCTCGAAGCAGGGCCCATAGCCGACCAGGACAGGCATCGGATGCCTGTGACCGGACCACTGAGCCGGTATGGTCAGCGGTGGGAGTGGGACTCCACTTGCTGTCCCTGGCGTACGCCGGGACGGTCGCGCGTGCCAGTCTATCAGGCATGACTCAGGATCCCGCATCGCCCGAACCGGCGGCCGAGCCGCCGACCCGCGAGTTGGCCGAGATTCCCGCCGTCGAGGTCATCACCCGCTCGGCGGTGATGCTGATGAGCGCCGCGGCCGAGAAGCTCGGGCTGGGTGCGGACGATCCCGACGAGAGCCCGCACCGCGACCTCGACGAGGCGCGCCGGCTGATCACCGCACTGGCGGGACTGGTGACGGCCTCCGCCGAATACCTGGGCCCGCACGCCGGACCGGTACGTGACGGGCTGAAGAGCCTGCAGCTGGCGTTCCGTGAGGCGGGTGCGGCGCCGGACGAACCGGGTCAGGGTCCCGGCGAGAAATACACGGGCCCGGTCTGGTAGCAGTCACACCAATTTGACCGGCCGACCGCATATCCTCGCGCTCTATGACGGTGACTAGCTCGGCCGGCCCGGCGACCACGGCGAAGTCGCGCCGAACGTCCGCGTTCCGGTGGGTGCCCGCGGCGGCCGGTTGGACCGTCGGCATCATCGCCACGCTGTCGCTGTTTGCGAGTGTGTCGCCATTCTTTCGGTCCATGATCAAGGTGCCCCGCGAGTTCGTCAACGACTACATCTTCAACTTCCCCGACACCAGCTTCGCGTGGGCGTTCGTGCTGGTGCTCCTGGCGGCCGCGCTGGCGGCGCGCAAGAGCATCGCGTGGTGGATCCTCGTCGGGTACTTGGTCGCGGCGATCGGCTGGAACATCGGCGACCTGGTCTCCGGCGATGAATCGTGGCTGGAGGAAAGCGGCGAGATCATCGGCCTGGGCTTCCACGTCGCCGCCATCGCGTTCCTGGTGCTGGCGCGCAAGGAGTTCTGGGCCAAGGTGCGTCGCGGCGCGCTGATCAAAGCGACGGCGACGCTCATCGCCGCTTTGGTCGTCGGCACCCTGATCGGCTGGGGCCTGATCGAGCTTTTTCCGGGCACCTTGGCCCGTGAGGAGCGCTTCTTCTACGCGCTGAACCGCGTCGGCGCTTTCGCGGGCGCCAGCGCTGACTCGTTCACCGGTCACCCCCACGTCTTCGTCAATGCACTGCTGGGCCTGTTCGGGGCGCTCGCGCTGATGGTGGCGGCGATCGTGTTGTTCCAGTCCCAGCGCGCGGAGAATGCGCTCACCGGCGAAGACGAGTCGGCGATCCGGGGACTGCTCGGGTTGTACGGCAAGAACGACTCATTGGGCTACTTCGCGACACGTCGCGACAAGTCCGTGGTGTTCGCCCCCAACGGCCGCGCGGCCATCACCTACCGCGTAGAGGTCGGCGTGTGCCTCGCCAGCGGCGATCCCATCGGCGATCCCAAGGCCTGGCCGCAGGCGATCGAGGCGTGGCTCTCGCTGTGCGTGGCGTATGGCTGGGCGCCCGGGGTGATGGGTGCGAGTTCGGCTGGGGCCGAGGCGTTCCGCGCATCCGGTCTGAACGCCTTGCAACTCGGCGACGAGGCGATCCTCTACCCGGACAGCTTCCGGTTGTCAGGACCGGATATGCGTGCGGTCCGCCAGGCGGTGACCCGCGCGCGGCGTGCCGGGGCCTCGGTGCGGATACGCAGGCATCGCGATCTGGACGCCGACGAGATGACCGCCGTGATCGAGCGGGCAGATTCCTGGCGCGACACCGACGACGAGCGCGGTTTCTCCATGGCCCTCGGCCGATTGGGCGACCCGGCCGACGGCGATTGTCTGCTCGTCGAGGCCGTTCAGTCGCGACCCAGCGGTGAACAGGTTGTCGCGATGCTCTCCCTGGTGCCGTGGGGTGCCAACGGAGTGTCGTTGGATCTCATGCGCCGGTCACCGCAATCCCCCAACGGCACCATCGAACTCATGGTCAGCGAGCTGTGCATGCAGGCCGAAGGTATTGGCGTGAGCAGAATTTCGCTGAACTTCGCGATGTTCCGCTCGGCGTTCGAACAGGGGGCCCAGCTCGGGGCCGGACCGGTCGCGCGGTTGTGGCGCGCGCTGCTGGTGTTCTTCTCGCGCTGGTGGCAGCTGGAGACGCTGTACCGGTCGAACATGAAGTATCAGCCCGCGTGGGTACCGCGGTACGCCTGCTACGAGGACGCACGGCTGGTCCCCCGCGTCGGCGTGGCGTCGGTGATCGCGGAAGGTTTTCTGGTGCTGCCGTTCTCACGCCGACACGAGCAGCCGCACACCGGCCATCACACTGCGGTGCCGCAGAGCATCGTCGAACGGGGCCTGCTGCACCATGACGGCACCGCCCCCGATGTCGACGAGCTCCAAGTCGGTTTGGACGAGGAGGAGCAGTCTCGGCTGCCGGAGCAGGTTCGCGTCCGGATGGCGAAGCTCAAGACCTTGCAGGACAGCGGTATCGACGCCTACCCCGTCGGCAAGGAACCCAGCCACACCATCGGAGAGGCGCTCGAATCCGAGGGCGCAGGCACGGTCAGCGTGGCCGGGCGCGTTCTGCGCATCCGCGACTACGGCGGCGTACTGTTTGCGCAGCTGCGCGACTGGTCCGGAGAAGTGCAACTGCTGCTTGACAATTCGCAGCTCGAAGAGGGCACGACGGTAGATTTCACGCATGCCATCGATCTGGGCGACCTGATCCAGGCGTCGGGCACCATGGGCTACAGCAAGAAGGGCACGCGGTCGCTGATCGTGCTCAGCTGGCGGATGATCGGCAAGTGCCTGCGTCCGCTGCCCGATAAATGGAAGGGGCTGACCGACCAGGAGGCACGGGTACGCGCCCGATACGTCGATCTGGCGATCAACACCGAGGCCCGCGATCTGATCCGGGCTCGCAGCGGTGTCTTGCACGCGATCCGTGAAACCCTTGTCGGTAAAGGGTTTTTGGAAGTCGAGACTCCTATTCTTCAGCAGATTCACGGCGGCGCCAACGCCAGGCCGTTCCTGACCCACATCAACGCCTACGACCTCGACCTGTACCTGCGTATCGCTCCCGAGCTCTATCTCAAGCGGCTGTGCGTGGGCGGTGTCGAGCGGGTCTTCGAGCTGGGCCGCGCATTTCGCAACGAGGGCGTCGACTTCAGCCACAACCCCGAGTTCACACTGCTGGAGGCCTATCAGGCGCACGCGGACTACAACGTCTGGATCGACGGTTGCCGGGAGTTGATCCAGAACGCCGCGCAGGCCGCCAACGGCGCGCACGTGTTCATGCGTCCGCGCGATGACGGCACGTTGGAGCCCGTCGACATTTCGGGCACCTGGACGGTCAAGACGGTGCACGAGGCGGTGTCGGAGGCGCTGGGCGAACGGATCGGCCCCGAGACGGACCTGACGACGCTGCGCAGGCTGTGCGACGGCGCGAAGATCCCCTATCTGACGCCATTGGGACACCGGTGCCGTGGTGCTCGAACTGTACGAGCACCTCGTCGAGGACCGCACCGAAGCGCCCACCTTCTACAAGGACTTCCCCACCTCGGTGTCACCGCTGACCAGACCGCACCGCAGCATCCCCGGTGTCGCCGAGCGCTGGGACCTGGTGGCGTGGGGTGTGGAACTGGGCACCGCCTACAGCGAGCTGACCGACCCCGTCGAGCAGCGACGGCGGCTGCAAGAACAGTCGCTGCTGGCCGCCGGAGGCGACCCGGAGGCGATGGAACTCGACGAGGACTTCCTCCAGGCGATGGAGTACGCGATGCCGCCGACGGGCGGTCTCGGCATGGGTGTGGACCGGGTCGTCATGCTGATCACCGGACGCAGCATTCGCGAGACGCTGCCCTTCCCGCTGGCGAAACCGCGTTGACAGCTGACCGACAGCGGGAGCCAAGGTTCGACGGCCACTCTGGTGTCTGTGACGTTACGCGAGATGTTGCGCCACCATCATCTGTCGCTGCTGCATGGCTGGATTCCCGTCACGGTTCAGATCCTGGCAGGCATCGCGCTGGTAGCCGCAATTGTCTGGGGCATTCAGCGCCGGCGCTACCTGTGGTTGACATGGGCGGCGATGGGCGGGGTCGCGCTGACGGCGACCGCATATTGGTACGTCGCGTCGGAAGGTCTCGCAGACAACCCCGCACCCCGTGGGCTCTGGATATGGATCGGGCTATCGGGTACCGCCGCGGGCGTGTTGATCGCCGGCTGGCGCGGGGCGGCGTGGTGGCAACGGGGGATGGCGGCGACAGCGCTCCCGCTATGCCTGTTGTGCGCCGCCCTGGCGGTGGACTTGTGGACCGGCTACTGCCCCACCGTGGAGAACGCGTGGAACCAGTTGACCGCCGGCCCGCTGCCCGATCAGACGGATCCGGTGACCGTGCTGGCGTTGCAGCGCAACCACCAGATTCCGCCGAAGGGCACGGTGGTGCAGGTGCAGATCAGCGACTCCACGTCAGGGTTCAGGCATCGCGATGAACTGGTGTATCTACCACCTGCCTGGTATGCCGCCAAACCCCCGCCACCGCTGCCGACGATCATGATGATCGGTGGGGAGTTCAACACCCCCGCCGACTGGGTGCGGATCGGCAATGCGGTGACGACCGCCGACGGCTTCGCCGCCGCCCATGGCGGCGATGCCCCAGTCCTGGTCTTCGTCGACGCGAGCGGCACCTTCAACACCGACACCGAATGCGTCAACGGCAGTCGCGGCAATGCCGCCGACCATCTCACCAAAGACGTTGTTCCGTACCTGGTCTCGAAGTTCGGCGTGAGTGCTGCAGCCGCAGAACTGGGGCATCGTGGGCTTTTCGATGGGCGGCACGTGCGCCGTGGACCTCGCCGTGATGCATCCCGACATGTTCAGCGCGTTCGAGGACATCGCCGGTGACCTCGCCCCCAATTCGGGGACGAAGGAGGAAACCGTCTCGCGGCTGTTCGGCGGCGACGCCGCGGCGTATGCGTCCTTCGACCCCACCGCGGTCATCACCCGACACGGCGCGTACAGCGGAGTCGCCGGCTGGTTCGCCATCAACAGCCAGGCCGCCCCAGAGCAGAGTTCGGCCGCGAACTCGCTGTGCGCACTGGGCAAGGCCAACGGAATCACCTGCGCGGTCGTCGCTCAACCCGGCGCCCACGACTGGCCCTTCGCATCGCAGGCCTTCGCGAACGCGCTGCCCTGGATGGCCGGTCAATCGGCACCCCCGGCGTGCCGCGGGTGCCCTTGCCGGCGCCACCACCGCCGCCGCCGATCGTTCAGGTGGCCGCGAGGTAGCGGGTAGCGTGGACGGCATGCCGGATGAACCTGTCAAGGAGCCGGAAGTAACCGCGGACACGCCTGCGCCTATTCCGGCCGAGCCCGTCGACACGGGCTATACCGCAACCGGTGTGCCGACTTTCGAATCGGTTCGCGAGAAGATCGAGACGCGCTACGGCACCGCGATCGGCGCGGCCGAACTCGATGCCGAAACACCGGAAGGCCGCACCGTCGAGGAGCAGTACGACGCCCGGCAGCGTGCCGCCGCCGAACGTCTGGCGCAGATTCGCGAATCGATGCGCAAACCTGAAGATGGTTCTCAGTAGTCGGATTCGGCGGCCAGGATCTCGGCCAGGAACGCGTTGTCGGCGGGCGATGCCAGCCGCGACCGCGCGAAGTTCCTGACCCGCTCGCGAGTCTGCGCCGATTCCCCTGCATCCGCTCCGATGGTCAGCACTGTGGTGCGCCAATCATGGCCCCACGCAGCTGATTCGGAGACCGGTTGCCCGTCGGAATCGACGAGGATGAACGCCGCGCGCCCGTCGGCGCCCAGCTCGCCGTCACCTCCGAACGCATCGGAGCGCAGCCGAACGGCGACACCGTTGGACGAACCTAGTCCCGCCAATTCCACTCGCACAGTCGCCGTCACCGCCGAATCGGCGGTCTCGACGCTCCAGTCGACGGTGTTCTCGGCCGCATCGAAGACTCCGGAAGGAACGGCGGACCAGCCGACAGATCCGACACCCGTAGCCACGGTCGTCGACGTGGTTCGGCCAGCGTCGCCACCGGCGGCGAGTGCGTAGTCGTCCCGGCGGTCCGGCCGAGCCGGTACGTCGAAGGCGATGCCGACCTCGTCGGCGAGGTCGGCGCACCTCTCGACCAGCGCGACGATGCGCGGATCACCCTCGTGGACATAGGCGCCCAGCGCCGCAACATGTGGCCGCAATATTTCGGCCACGTCCGAGTCGAAGGTGTCGTCGGTGAAGAAGTCTTCCGCACCCGCCGTGAGGATCGCGATCTCCGCGTCCAGCAGCGCGGCGTCCAGCGACGCGATCCCGTCCCGGTGACTCGCCGGCCACCACCGCCGCAGCCAATGTCCAAAGGCCAGCCGGCGCAACGGGTCCACCGATCCAGGAAGCACGTCGACGCCGGTCAGGTCGACGGCGTGGGCTTCCTCGGGTGGGGCGTGATCGACGGTTGACGCCACAGCGTGATGCCCGCTCTCACCGACCACCCGCCACAGCCAGTCCGCGCGGGACGGGTCGGTGAAGGTGATCTGAGGATCGGCGGCCGGATCGTCCACTGTCCACGACAGCACCGCCCCACTGATCTCGAGCACGGCCTGCAGCGGAGAGGGCGCCATCGACGGTCCCGTACTCCACAACCCGGAATCTGACATCAGTTTCAACCGGCCACCTGGCGCTCCAGCATCGTCTTGATGCGCTGCCGGTGGTCGAGGCTCACCGAGCGCGCGACGCCCTCCAACAGCGCCCGGACGTCGTCGACATCGTGGCAAGACTCCTGCCACACATCGCGGCCGTGCAGACGCGCCCACAGTCGGCTCAAGTAGGGCCGGGCGAATGCCGCAAGGTCATCGATGACCTGCTGTTGGCGTGGATGGATCGGGCCGCTGCCAGCGAGATAGCGGCGTGCATGCAGCACATACGCCTCCTTGCGCAACCGCGCCTGGATCTGGCGGGCGAGGTCGTATCGCGTCGTCGCGGTCTCGGACAGCGGCGCGAGGTCGACCGCGACCTCGATGCCCGCGACGAGCGTCGCCTGCTTGTCTTCGGCCAACAGGCCCCACGGTGCGCAGCACCGGTCGACCTCTTCTTCGCACAGCATCGGCACATCGGGCAGTTCTTCGCGATCCAGCGCGCGGCGAAGCGTCGCCCGGACCCGGTCGATCACGGATCGGTTGAGCGGCCGCTCACCGTCCGTACCGCCGATGACGGCCGGAGGGTTCTGCGGCTCAGCCGAGCTCAGGCCCAGCGCCACGATCGACCATGGCAGCCCCGTCGCGGCTTCGTGAGCCGCGGCCCCGAGGTTGTAGGGCGTCGCGTCCGCGATCAGCGCGTGCCAGACGCGCTGCCGTGCCGCCGCGGCACCGTGAGTGTCGGCCGCGCCGAGCACAGTCGTCAGCCCGGACAGGAATGGGCGGGTGATCTCGGTCCCGGCCCGCACATCGCTCCAACTGGAGCGCAACTGATCCGACAGTTCTTTGATGACAAGGTGGTCGGACGAATAGACGTTCAGCACCTCGATCGCGGTGCGGTCGCGGTCGGCGTGGATGTCGCGCAGCACCGATTCGGCCGTACCTGAATCATGCTGGGCAGGTTGCCCTTTCGTCACTGCCAGCTCATAGCAGACCGGGAAGTACAGCTCCTGGGCATTCCCGCTGGTGATCCGCAGCCGGCGGCGCTCACGCTTCAGCAGGTCGAACCACGCTGCCGCTGCGCGCAGCTCGGCGGCTCGGCCGACGATCACGTCATACATGGCCTCGGCCACTTCGGCTGCGACGAACGGCGCCGAGAAGGCGGTGTTCGACCGCAGCCGCAGCACCAACGGGTCGATGATCCGCTTCACGGTGCGCCGCAGCGGGCCCCCGTCATCGCCGCTGAGCACTTCCACACCGGGCCCGATCGCCCGCCACGCGCGGTCGATCACCGCCCGCCGCGGATGTGCGACGGCGACGGCCGTGTCTGCGCTCATAGGAACAGGATAAGAGTCCGGCAGCGGTCGAAAGTTGGGTTCGGTAGCCGACGCGGCGTCAGAACCTAGGGGCATGTCCAGCACGTTCTTGCACGTTTTCTTGATGTTTCTTCTGGTCGCCACCGCCGCAACCATCCTGCTGCCCGACCGCGACACCCCCGCTGCCGCTCCCATTGACGAAGAGGCCCACGAACGACTCGCCACCACCGAGGACATCATCGCCATCCGCGCCGAATTCGACCGGATGCTCGTGGTCAAGGGCCTGGTCACCGACGGTCAGATCGACCTGATCCGACATGGCACCAAATCCCGCGCCGTGGTCACCGGCATGCGAACCACCGGGCATGCGCGTGAAGACTTTCGCGAGGTCGAACTCGACGTGATGGTGAATCGGCCGGGCGGCGGCCAGTTTCCCGCTCACGAGACAGCCTTGATCCCCGCGTCGGCGATCACGAGGGTCTGTCCCGGCAGCGTCGTCGACACGTACTACCGATCCGGCGACGAGTCCGCGGTCGCCGTCTGTGTGTCGCCACGCTGATCACCGGGCGCCGTCGACGGCGAACGTCGCCAACGCGGCCCAATAGATCGGGCTCGCGGTCTCCTCGCCGTCGCTCCACCGGCGCATCTGATCCCGCTGCCAGGCGTTCACCGCACGTCCGGCGTCGCGGCGTCGTGTGCGCAGTCGACGGCGAGGATCGCCTCAGCCATCGGATCGACGTCCGCGGTGGTGGACGCGAAGAGGCGATAGCCGGCAGCGGTAGGCAGGGACCACAGGGTGGCCGTCACCAGCTCCGCCCCTCCCAGGATCATCGCGGCCACCAGTCCGGTCGCCTCGTCGAATCGGTAGTCGCCACCGGACGCACAGGCAAGCAGCCCGACACGGGGCGGCAGCGGGAGCTTCAACGCCATGAGATCCGACGCGGTCAGTGGGCGATGGTCGGCCAGGTGAAGAGCGGCCCGATCGGCGTGGCCGACATCGCCGTCCGCCGCCGTCGCGTGGCCGACGTAGAGCAGCCGACTCGGGGCCTGCGCCAACAGGCCCTTCAGCCAGTCCCGGTCCGCGTCGGCACGCCGGAACAGGTCGACGGATGCCGCGACGCCGGGAAGGACGTCTCGGCTCCGCATCACCTCACCGAAGTGGCGGGCCAACCGAGTATCGGACGACGGGCGTCCGAGCACGGAACCCAGCGCAGAGTCCGGCCGCTGACCGGGCACCCGGGGATCGAGGACCAACAGCGGTGGCTTCGCCCGTCGACCACCCCAACCGGCGGGTTCGCGCGGTGAGTGAACGATGTTCGGTGGAGCCGCCATCAGCACGTCGACGAGCTCGATGAGGCGGTGGCCGTCATTGCCCGGCATAGTGATGAGCCCCCACGGGACGCGGGCCAGCCGTGCGCTGGGCGACACGAACAACGCCGCGCGGGGCGAGGAGACGGAGTCGAGCAGCAATTGCCACGCCTCGGTCGGGATCAGTGTCGCCAGCGTGCTCGCGATCGCGAATTCTGTTGCGGGCGAGGCGAAGGCGCCCCTGGTAATCGCGCGTTCGAGAGCGTCACGCCGTGTCTCCTCACCAATCGGATCCGGCAACGCGGCGGCCAACTCGTCCAGTGCGGTGCGCAGCGCCGGCTCCTCGATCACCCACGTCACCGTCTTGGACGGGTCCCCGACGACGCGCAGGCTGACGTACGTGGCGATTCCGACGTCTGCGAAACGCAGGACCAGTGTGGCGGTTTCGCTCTCCGTCACGGCCACGTCGCCCACGTCGCGCCGACGGCGGTCACGTCGCGGCCGTACAGTTCGTGCGGCGAGCATGCGATAGCGGGTGAGGATCGGACCCGAGGCCGGGTCCATCTGCAGCGGCGGCAACGGGCCGAGGCGCGTCAGCGCGGCCACGCCCCCACCTGAGAGCGCGTCGCCCGCGGCGACCAGGGCGTAGTCGTCGATGGTCTCCAGCGGCACCGCAGCGGTAGCGGTACCTGTCCAGGCGGCGATCTCCCGCGCCGGCTCCGCGCTGAATGTGCCTCGCGCACTGTGATACTCGACCAACTCGCTGACGAGTCCGGTATTGCCCCAATCCCATGCGACGGCGAATGCACCGGCCAGCATGCGGGCTGACACATGGGTGGCCCAACGCATTCTGGCGTCAGCATCGGCGATCGCATGCCGCACCGAGTCGACCGCCAGTGCGGCGGGCACCTTCAGTTCGGCGGCCCGCTCGAGCTTGTAGGCCCGGTTCTCCGGATCGGCCAATGCGTCGGCGCGCCAGATGCTGCCGATATGGTCGTGCAGGCGGGCGTACTGAAGCCAGCTGTGTCGCGGCCACGAATCGAGAAGGACGCGCGCCTCCTCCGTGCGCCGACGTGCCGCGTCGAAGTCACCACGAAAGATGTCAACCCAGCTGCGCTGCAGAAGAATACGATGGATGTGTAGGGGCTTCTCGACCTCCCGCCAATGCCGCTCCGCATGGCCGAAACGCTCGTCGGCGTCGTCGAGCTCCTCGATGGACAGCGCGATCAAACCGAAGTACAGCCAACACCGCGAGACATCGTGGGCCCGCAAACCCTCGGCGATCGCCGGATAGGACTCGTGTGCCAGGTCCTGTGCCTGTGCCCGGTCGCCCACCGCCCACGCGGCGGTCGCGCGTTCGAATTTCGTTCTCGCCGTTCCCAGGGCCCAGTCGCGCGCTTCGGCACGGGCGCCCGCGCGTCGCAGCCACGGTTCCGCTTGCGGCAGCCGGCCAGTCTCGATGCAGAACCTGCCGTACGACGTGGCGCCGAGCACGAACAGATAGTCGTCGAACTCGTCATCGGGACCGCACGAACCGTCGATCGCGTCGATCACTTTCTCCCACATGTGAACCGACTGCACATGCAGGTCGTCCTCGCAGAGCGCGTCGGCGCACAGAATCCGCGCGAAGGTGACGAGATGGCCGTGCTCCTCCGCGAGATCCGGATAGTCGGTCGTATCGTCCGTCAACACCGACAGCGCGGCCGCGGCGGCTTCGTGCTGACCGTGCGCGGCCGCGAGCCCCGTCTGCAGGAACTGCGCCCGGCGGGCATACCGGCAGACCATCTGGTCGACCTCGGCGTCCGACATCGTCACCCGCGCCGCCAATTCGTGCCGGGTTCCGGCCCGGATCGCCGCATAGGCGGCCAGGCATTCACGGATACGGCTGACGGACTCCTCGGTCCCGTTGTACGCGGTGCGCACGAGGTACAGCTGACCGAGTTGTGCATAGACCTCGAGCAGCCAGTCGTCGCGGTCGGCCGCTTCGATGGCGGGAACGAGCGAAAGCAACAGATCCTTGGCCGCCTCCTCCTTGGCGGCGAAGGCGAGATGGCGTGCCCGCTCGAGGTCGGCCACGATCGTCATCTTTGAATCATAGGAAGCGGCGGACGTGGAGGGTACGTCCGCCGCTTCCGGTATGCGCCCGATCAGGTGCAGGTCACCTTGATCGTGAACGGCTTGGTGATCATGCCGGCCATCGGGTTCGCCATGTCCGCACCGACGGCTTCACCGGTGATGTTGTAGGTGCTGCCGTCCACCTTCACCTCTGCCGAACCGGTCTTGGCCCCCATCGCGTTGGTCACGGCGAGGGCGTTGCCGTCCACCGTCATGCCGAGCGACTCGACCTTCGGGGTGGCCTCATCGGTCATCACGACCGCGAGACCCGCCTGGCCGTTGATCGCTGCGCTGGCGACGTTGATCTTTCCGCCCTGCTTCACGCAGGTCACCGAGTTCAGATCCAGGCCCGACAGGTCACTGCCGCCGACCTCGACCTCGGTCGAGCCGCCCGTGCTCGCCTGCGGACTCGGCGCGGCGGCCGGCTTGTCGTCTGAGCAGCCCACCAGGACTGCCGCACCGAGAGCCAGCCCGACCACACCCGCGACAACTCGATTCATCGATCTTCCCTTCGTCATACGCCACCCCACTGGCGGCGTCATGGCATCAGTCAAGGCGGCGGCACCGGCTACCGATCCCAAATTTTGTCGGTATCCGCAGATAGCGTTCGCAGGTGATGCGGTCATTCACAATTGCCGAGCGGCGGGATCGACTCGCGAGGCGGCACTTTCTCAGCCAGCCAACGCGGACCGCGGCCGATGTCGCGGGTGAGGTGGTCGGTCTGCATGCCACCGATCCGGCCACGCCGTACCTGTCGCTGTGGGCCCGGCTACCGGCCTTCACCGTCGCCGATCTGGACGCCGAGCTCTACCAGACGCAGCGCCTGGTCAAGCACCTCGCAATGCGCCGCACATTGTGGGTTGTCCGCTCCGAGGATCTACCACTGATTCAATCGGCGGCCAGCGACCGGGTGGCCGAGAACGAACGCCGAAGGCTGGTCGCCGACGCGCAGAACGCGGGCATCGCCGCCGACGGCCATGCGTGGTTGGAGACGGCATGCGACGCGGTCCTCACCCACCTCGCAGACCACGGCCCCACCAGTGCCAAGGACCTGCGTGCCGCGCTACCGCAGCTGGCCGGGCACTACGACCCGGCACCCGGGAAGCGTTGGGGTGGCCAAACTCCGTTGGCACCAAGAGTTCTGACGGTGCTGGCAGTACGCGGCGACATCGTCCGCGGGCCCAATGACGGATCGTGGACGGTCTCGCGGCCGCGATGGGCGCCGATGGCCGACTGGCTCCCCGCGAACGCCGGCACAGCATCGGCGGAGGGCGCACGGACTGAGATGGTGCGCAGGTGGCTGCGGGCATTCGGCCCGGCGACGGTCGCCGACATCAAATGGTGGTTCGGGAATACGTTGACGTGGGCGCGTCAGGCGCTGCGAGATCTCGAGGCCGTCGAGGTGGATCTGGACGGGACGCCGGGTGTGGCGCTGCGCGACGACCTCGAAGTAGAGCCGCCGGCCGAACCGTGGTGTGCGCTGCTGCCAGGCCTCGACGTCACGACGATGGGGTGGTTCGACCGTGACTGGTATCTCGGCGGGCACCGCGGTCAGGTGTTCGATAGGAATGGCAACGGCGGTCCGACGGCGTGGTGCGACGGCCGCATCGTCGGCGCTTGGGGTCAGGACGCCGACGGGCGCGTCGAGTTGCGGTTGCTCGAAGACGTCGGCCGCAAGGCGCAGCAGGCACTGCAGCGGCGAGCCGACGCCCTGACCGAATGGCTGGCCGGCGTGCGGATCAGCCCGCGATTCCCGTCGCCACTGTCGAAGGCCCGTTGACTAGGCGCTGACCTTCCTGCGCTTGCGCTTCTTCGGCGTCGGCCGCGCCACACCCAGCGCATCGGCCAGGAAGTGGCCCGTGTAGCTGTCGGTGTTGGCGGCGACGTCCTCCGGCGTGCCCGCCGCGACCACACGCGCCGCCACCCGCGCCGCCCTCGGGGCCCATGTCGACGATCCAGTCGGATGTCTTGATCACGTCCAGGTTGTGTTCGATGACGATGACCGTATTGCCCTTGTCGACAAGGCCGTTGATGACGGCGAGCAGCTTGCGGATGTCTTCGAAGTGCAGCCCCGTGGTCGGCTCGTCGAGGATGTAGACGGTGCGGCCGGTGGACCGCTTCTGCAGTTCGGACGCCAGCTTGACGCGCTGCGCCTCACCTCCGGAGAGCGTCGGTGCGGGCTGTCCGAGCCGGACATAGCCGAGCCCGACGTCGACCAGCGTCGCCAGGTACCGGTGGATCGAGGTGATCGGCTTGAAGAACTCCGCCGCATCCTCGATCGACATGTCGAGAACCTCGGCGATCGTCTTGCCCTTGTAGTGCACCTCGAGGGTCTCGCGGTTGTATCGGGCGCCCTGGCACACCTCGCACGGCACGTACACGTCCGGCAGGAAGTTCATCTCGATCTTGATGGTGCCGTCGCCCGAGCAGGCTTCGCAGCGGCCGCCTTTGACGTTGAACGAGAACCGGCCCGGCTGGTAGCCGCGGACCTTGGCCTCGGTGGTGGCCGCGAACAGCGTGCGGATCTTGTCGAACACACCGGTATAGGTCGCCGGGTTGGACCGCGGCGTGCGCCCGATCGGTGACTGGTCGACGCGGACGAGCTTGTCCAGCTTGTCCAGACCCGTCACGCGGGTGTGCCGGCCCGGTACCTGCCGGGCGCCGTTGAGCTTGTTGGCGAGCACCGACGCCAGGATGTCGTTGACCAGCGTCGACTTGCCGGAGCCGGAGACGCCGGTGACCGAGGTGAGCACGCCGAGCGGGAAGGACACGTCGATCTCGCGCAGGTTGTGCTCGCGCGCACCGATGACGCCCAGCTGCCGCTTGCGGTCGGCCGGCCGCCGGATGGCGGGGACCTCGATCTCCTCCTTGCCCGAAAGATAGGCGCCGGTAATCGAATTCGGGTTCGTCAGCAGGTCTTCGTACGTGCCGCTGTGCACGATCTGTCCGCCATGCTCACCGGCCGCAGGCCCGATGTCGACGACCCAGTCGGCATGGGCGATGGTGTCGAGGTCGTGCTCGACGACGATCAGGGTGTTGCCGAGATCCCGCAGCCGGATCAAGGTTTCGATCAGCCGCCTGTTGTCGCGCTGGTGCAGGCCGATGGACGGCTCGTCGAGTACGTACAGCACACCGACGAGCCCGGACCCGATCTGGGTGGCCAACCGGATGCGTTGTGCCTCACCGCCGGACAACGTCGCGGCCGCCCGCGACAGCGACAGGTAGTCGAGCCCGACGTCGAGCAGGAATCCGAGCCGCGACTGGATCTCCTTGAGCACCTGGCCGGCGATGGCCTGCTCACGCGAACCGAGTGTCAGCGCATTGAGGAACTCGGCGCAATCGGCGATCGACAGCTCGGATACTTCGGCGATGGACTTCGCGCCGTATCCCTCCGCCGTCATGCGTGACCGCCAGGATCTCCGGCTTGAGCCGGGTGCCGTCGCATTCGGGGCACGGCACGTCGCGCATGAAGCCCTCGTAGCGCTCCTTCATCTGCTCGGAGTCGGTCTGCTCCATGCGGCGTTGCAGGAACGCCATCACACCTTCGAAATCGGCGTAGTACGAACGGGTTCGGCCGTAACGGTTCTTGTACCGCACATGCACCTGCTCGTCGCAGCCCTCCAGAATCGCCTTGCGCGCCTTGGCGGGCAGCTTCTTCCACGGGGTGTCGACGTCGAAGCCGAGTTGGTCACCGAGCCCCGACAGCATCCGGGTGAAATATTCGGCGGTCTGCCCCATCGACCATGGGGCGATGGCGCCCTCGGCGAGCGTCAGGTCCGGGTCCGGGATGACGAGTTCCGGATCGACCTCCTTGCGGATGCCCAGGCCCGTGCATTCCGGGCAGGCGCCGTACGGCGAGTTGAACGAGAACGACCGCGGCTCGAGGTCGTCGACGGCGAGCGGGTGCCCGTTCGGGCACGCCAGCTTCTCGGAGAATCGCTGCTCGCGGGGAGAATCGGTCTCCCGGTCTCGGTCATCGGGAAACTCCAGCACCACGATGCCGTCGGCGAGGTTCAGCGCCGTCTCCACCGAGTCGGTCAGCCGCTGTTTGGCGGAGGCCTTGACGGTGAGCCGGTCGACGACCACCTCGATGTCGTGCTTTTCCTGCTTCTTCAGCGTCGGCGGTTCGGTGAGGGGATACACCACCCCGTCGACCCGGACCCGGCTGTAGCCCTGGGAGTGCAGCTTGTCGAACAGGTCGACGAACTCGCCCTTGCGGGTGCGCACCACCGGCGCGAGCACCTGGAATCGCAGACCCTCGTCCATGGCCAGCACCTGGTCGACGATCTGCTGCGGCGTCTGGCGGGCGATGCGCTCACCGCACACCGGGCAGTGCGGCGTGCCTGCCCGCGCGTAGAGCAGACGCAGGTAGTCGTACACCTCGGTGATCGTGCCGACGGTCGACCGCGGATTGCGGTTGGTCGACTTCTGGTCGATGGACACCGCCGGCGAAAGACCCTCGATGAAGTCGACGTCGGGCTTGTCCATCTGCCCGAGGAACTGGCGCGCGTAGGCCGACAGCGATTCGACGTAGCGACGCTGCCCCTCGGCGAAGATCGTGTCGAACGCCAGCGACGACTTCCCCGACCCGGACAGGCCAGTGAACACGATCAGCGCGTCGCGGGGCAGGTCGAGATCGACACTTCGCAGGTTGTGCTCGCGCGCACCCTTCACAACAAGGCGGTCAGCCACGCCCAACCTCTTTCAAATGAAAAACCCTCCCGAAGACATAGTTCACGGCCATGTTATGCGGCCCCTCCGACAAGCTCCTGACGAGCCGGTTACCGTGAGGATCATGACTGTCGTCGACGACAACTACACCGGCCACGTCGACCCGCAGACCGCCGCCAGGCGCACTCTGCCGGGCGCATCGATCGTCAAGGTTTCGGTGGGCCAGATGGACAACAACGCGTACCTGGTGTCGTGTTCCCAGACCGGTGAGACGCTACTCATCGACGCGGCCAACGACCCGAAGATTCTGCTCGAACTCATCGACCGCTTCGCGCCGAAACTGTCGCTGATCGTCACCAGCCACCAGCACTTCGATCACTGGCAGGCGCTCGAGGAGGTGGCCAAGGCGACGGGCGTCCCGACCGCCGCACATCGGCTCGACGCCGAGCCCTTACCGGTCAAACCCGACCGAATCCTGGCCAACGGCGACACCATCAAGATCGGCGAGCTGTCGTTCGACGTCATCCACCTGCAGGGCCACACGCCCGGGTCGGTCGCGCTGGCGCTCGACGGAGCCGACCCCGGAACCGGAGCGACCCACCTCTTCACCGGGGACTGCCTGTTCCCCGGCGGTGTCGGCAAGACATGGCAGGAAGGCGACTTCGAGAAGCTGCTCGGCGACGTGACCAGCCGGGTGTTCGACGTCTACGCAGACTCGACGGTGGTCTACCCGGGCCACGGCGACGACACGACACTCGGCACCGAGCGCCCGCACCTCGGCGAGTGGAAAGAACGCGGTTGGTGACCAGCAGCGAAAAACCGGTTGCCGTGGTCACCGGAGCCAGCCGCGGCGCGGGCCTGGGGATCGCGCACGCGCTCGGCAGCCACGGATGCACCGTCTATGTCACCGGACGCACCGAGACGGCCGGCCAGTCGCCGCTGGGCGGCACCATCGGTGAAACCGCCGACCTGGTGACGGCGGCGGGCGGCACGGGCATCGCCGTCCGCGTGGACCATTCCGATGACGAGCAGACGAAATCCCTGTTCGAACAGGTCGAGCGCGAGCAGGGCCGACTCGACATCCTGGTGAACAACGCCGCGGTCATCCGCGACGAGATGATGGCGCGGACACCGTTCTGGGAGAAACCGCTCAACATCATCGACATCCTGGACGTCGGACTGCGCAGCAGTTACGTGGCCACCGCGTGCGCGGCCCCGCTGATGGTCCGGCAGGAACACGGCCTCGTCGTGTTCACGTCGGCCCCGGGAGCGGCCCATTACGTGTTCGGTCCGTCGTACGGCGTGCACAAGGCGGGGATGGACAAGATGGCCGCGGACATGGCCGTCGACTTCAAGAAGTTCGGCGTTGCGACGGTGTCGATCTGGATGGGCATCCTGCTGACCGAAAGGTTCAAGAACATCATCGCGGCTGCCCCGGAGAAGCTCGGCCATCTGCGGCCGACGCCGAGACCCCGGAGTTGACGGGACATCTGATCTGGGCGCTGTTCAACGATCCCGCGCTGATGGAGAAATCCGGCCAGACGCTGATCGGCGCGGAACTGGCGGTCGAGTACGGCATCAAGGACGACGGTGACCGCCAGCCACCCTCCTATCGCGACCAGCACGGAATTCACCCGATCAGGCAGTTCGACCGGATCCTGCGGTGACACGATGCCCGTCACAAAAGGATGCCCGTCACAAAAGTAGGGCCCGGCCAAGCTGTGAACGCGCTGTCCTACTCTGATGCGCAGCACTCGTCGTGGAGAGATTCCAGGAGAATTCCAGGAGAATTCGAGGAGAAATGGTGAATCAGGATCAGTTGAAGAAGGCGCAAAGCGGCGCCGGTTTCATCGCAGCACTCGACCAGAGCGGCGGCAGCACCCCCAAGGCGCTCAAGCTCTACGGCATCGGTGAGGACGCCTACTCGGGCGACGAGCAGATGTTCGACCTGGTACACGAGATGCGGACCCGCATCATCACCAGCCCGGCCTTCAACGGCGACCGCATCATGGGCGCGATCCTGTTCGAGATGACGATGGACCGCCAGATCGAGGGCCGTCCGACCGCCGACTACCTGTGGAACGTCAAGAACATCGTTCCGTTCCTCAAGATCGACAAGGGTCTGAACGAGGAGCAGGACGGCGCGCAGACCATGAAGCCCATGCCCGGCCTCGACGACTTGCTGGACCGCGCGGTGGCCAATGGCGTCTTCGGCACCAAGGAGCGCTCGGTCATCAAGCTGCCCGGCGCCGGTCTGGACGCCGTGGTGGCCCAGCAGTTCGAGGTCGGCCGGCAGGTTCTCGCGAAGGGCCTGGTGCCGATCATCGAGCCTGAGGTCGACATCAAGAGCCCGAAGAAGGCCGAGGCCGAAGACCAACTCAACGACGCACTGCTCGCCGGTGTGAATGCGTTGGGCGACGACCAGAAGGTCATGCTCAAGCTGACGCTGCCCGACACCGACAACCTCTACAAGCAGCTTGTCGATCACCCGAAGGTGCTCCGCGTGGTCGCGCTTTCCGGTGGCTACAGCCGTGACGAGGCCTGCGAGCGGTTGGCCCGCAACAACGGTGTCATCGCGAGCTTCTCTCGCGCGCTGACCGAAGGGCTCACGGCGCAGCAGAGCGACGAGGAATTCAACGCCACCCTCGATGCGGCGATCGGGAGCATCGCCAAGGCATCCGCTACCTGACGTCGATTCGGGGCTACGCGGCGGCGCTGGTCGCCGGCGCCCTGCTTGCCCTGGCCTTCCCCGCCCCGTCGTGGTGGTGGCTGGCGTGGGTCGCGCTGGTTCCGCTGCTGTTGGTCGTGCGAGCGGCGCCGACCGCGATCCAGGCCGGCGGACGCGCCTGGTGCGGGATGGCCGGCTTCGTGCTGGCGAACCAGTATTGGCTGTGGCCGAGCAGCGGACCGCTGCTGGCCGTGTTCGCGGCCGGGGTCGGCGCGTTGTGGTTTCCCTGGGGATGGGCGGCGCATCGGCTGCTCTCCGGCCAGGTCACCGCGCGACAGATGCTCACCGCAGTCGCCGTGCTGCCCTCGGCCTGGGTGATCGCCGAGGCCGTGCGGTCGTGGCACCGCCTCGGCGGACCGTGGGCGCCACTCGGCGCCTCGCAATGGAATCAGCCGGTGACGCTCGCGCCTGCCTCGGTTGGCGGCGTATGGCTCGTCAGCTTCCTGGTGGTGGCCGTCAACACCGCGGTCGTGGGCGCGTTTCTGCTGCGTTCCTGGCGCGTGGTGGCGCTGCCCGTCGTCCTCGCGGTTCTCGGGCCGGCGTGGTTCTGGTGGGGACCGGCGCCCGAGCCGGGATCCACGGTGCGGGTCGCCCTCGTCCAGCCCGGCGAAATCGCGGAGGCAGCGGCGCGCCAGGCGGCCAGCGAAGCGCTCACCGAGGGCTTGGCGGGCCAGCGGGTCGATCTCGTCGTCTGGGGCGAGAGCAGCGTGGGCGTCGACCTCGAGAGCCATCCGGACACCGTCCGCCGTCTGGTCGAACTTCGTCGCCGGATCGGCGCGGACGTGCTGGTCAACGTCGATGCGCGCGCGCCAGGGGGCGGGATCTACAAATCGGCGGTGCTGATCGGGTCCGATGGCGTGCGCGGCTCGTATGCGAAAACACGGCTTGTGCCGTTCGGCGAATACGTACCGCTGCGGCCACTACTCGGCTGGGCCACCCGCCATACGAAGGCCGCCGGCGAGGACCGCCGACGCGGCGACGGACCGGTCGTGCTGCACACGGAATCACTGGCCGTCGGACCCCTGATCAGCTTCGAGACCACGTTCTCCGACCTGCCGCGGCGCGTGGTGCGGTTGGGGGCGCAGTTGCTGGCGTACCAGAGTTCGACATCGAGCTATCAAGGCAGCTGGGCACAGCCCCAGCTGGCGAGCATGGCCGCCGTCCACGCCGTGGAGGTGGGCCATCCGGCGGTGCACGCCGGGTTGTCCGGCGTCAGTTCGGCGTTCGATGCACGCGGCCGCAACCTCGGCCTGGCTGCCCGCAACTGATCGCGGCGTGTTGATGGTCGACGTGCCGCTCGGCGCGCGCACCACCCTCTACGACCGGCTCGGCGATTGGCCGATCGTGTTGGCGGCGCTGATCTTTACGGCGTGGTGTGCACGATCAGCACGTCGGTCTTAGACCGGCGTGCGACGTTGGCCGGCACCGATCCGAGCAAGCGACCCGCAATGGTTGACAGCCCGACATTGCCGACCACGAGCAGATCCGCCTTGACTTCCTCGGCGAGGTCGACCAGGGCGTCGACCGGGGCGCCGACGATCGCCTTCTCCTCGACGGTCTTCGCGCCGGCCTGAGTCGCGCGCTCCTTGGCCTCACGCAGGATCGCGTAGATGGGGGCGTTGCCCGACATCTTGTAGCCCTCGTCCTTGAGCACGTCGGCGGCGCGCTGATCTTCGCTCTGGGGGAAGTACGCCGTCGCAACGACAACCTTGGCGTCTGACCCGGCGGCGATCTGGCCGGCTTTCTCCACCGCGCGCAGCGACGAATCCGATCCGTCCGTGCCGACAACGATGGTCGTGTAGCCGCTCATCCGTGTCCTCCCAATGTCATTTGGATCGCCACCCGAGACAGTAACCCGATGCCAGGGGAACATGGGTGCGAATCACCACCCTGGATGGCACTTGCCTGGTCTTTCGTCGTGCTCGCGATAGCAACATCACTGCTGCGAACCCGACGTGACGTCGCCTACATACCCTGCCGAGGACAGCAGAAACGCTGTCTGCGAACGGATATCGAATTCGCGGTTGCGTCAATTGTCGTGGCTTGCGGCTTCGGTGCGCGCATACTCCCGCGGGGAGCAGCCGTTCACGCGGGTGAACGCGGTGGTGAAGGCACTCGCGGACTGATATCCAACTCGATCGGCCACCTCGGCGAGCGACAGCCGTTCTCCGCGGCTCCGACGTTAGGAGTGCCAACCCAGACGATCGTCTTGGCGCGCTATCGCCGCGCCGGTCGCCCACAACTCACCGAACGTGCGTTCATTGCGAAAAATCGCCCACAGATTCGCGCTGAGCGCACGTTCGTCGCGGTAGCCGTGGCGGGTTGGAAAAGGTTGTCTCCGCGGTAGATCCTCTTGATCGCTCACGGATTGACGGCGCCACGACCAAGATCAGCCCTATGCAGGCATCGGTGGATCACGTCATTCGGCTGAGTGATGGCCGGTCGCTGGCCTACGCGGAGTATGGCGCCCTCGACGGTTTCCCGGTCGTCAACTGCCATGGCGGCCTCGTCTGCGGACTCGATGTGGCAGCGGCGGATGGCACCGCCGCCGCCGCCGGTGTGCGGCTGATCTCCCCCGATCGGCCCGGCGTCGGGCTTTCAGACCCCGACCCGGGGCGCACGCTCGCAGCCTGGGCACAGGATGTAGCTGAGCTGCTCGACCACATCGGCGTGCAGCGTTTCGCGGCCATGGGCTGGTCGATGGGCGGACAGTACGCGGCGGCCGATCGGGTATTTCCTGTCGCGAGAGAGCGACCCGGGTGGCGATCATCGCCGGGGCGCTGCCGCTGACCGAACCCGGAGTGTTCGACCAACTCCCGGCGATGGATCGCTATCTCACCCGCCTGTCGCAACGCGCGCCATGGCTGGCACGACAGTGGTTCCGGGTCATGGGCTTTGCGCCACAAGTCGCCCCATCGCTCTACGGCCGGTTGGCCGCACGCGAGCTGGGGCCGGCCGACCGTGACGTTATCCGTGGCGAAGGCTTTCCCGTGTTCGCCCGGATGTCGCGCGAAGCGATGCGCCAACCGGCCGGTGCCGCCGAGGAGTACCGGGCCTGGATGCGCCCGTGGGGCTTCACACCTGAAGACCTCGATATCCCCGTCGACATCTGGGCTGGAACACAAGACCAACTAGTCGACCCAAGCTGGCCGCACCGGTTGGCGTCACGAATCCCCAACGCTACGTTGAACGTTCGCGACGGCGGACACTTCGTCGCGCACCTGCACTACCGGGAGATCTTCGACGCGCTACGCGGTCAGGTGTAGAGCGATTCGAACTTCTTGATCGAACGGTCGATGTCACCCTTCACGGCTCGCGCAGCGACGGCGCCGATCGGCCCGAACAGCGGCGCGCCACCCAGGTCGAGCTTGACCGTGAACGAGCATCCTTCCTCCGTGGGCTTGACCGACATCTTCAGCGCGTACTTCGTCCCGCCGACGCCGTCACCGGTGATGCCGATCAATCGCGGCGGGTCGAACTCACGGATGGTCCACGTGACGCGGTTGCGCATACCCTTCGCACCCGCCACGCCAACGATCGTCGTGCCCACCGCCAGTTCCGACGGCAAGTCGCTACGCCAACCCTCGTGCATCGCGAGCCAGTCACCGAGCGACGACAGGTCGGATACGTGTTCCCACGCGTCCTCAGGGCTCAACGACAGATCACGGGACAGTTCAAGCTTGGCCACCCCGAAATAGTAGGTGCACTGACCTTGTCACGACGGCTCGGTGCACGGGACGGTGTGATCGGGGTCCACCAGTACGACGACGACCCCGATTAACGGGTCCCGCCGCGCCATAATGCGGTGTGACCATCGGACTGATCTGCGCCATCCCGCAGGAGCTCGCCGCCCTACAGAGCGACCTGTCGAAGACCCACGCCGAGGCGGTGGCGCACACGCGATTCGTGCGCGGGGTTCTCGACGGCCACGATGTCGTGCTGGCCGGATCCGGCATGGGCAAGGTCAACGCCGCGATCGTCACCACGCTGCTTGCCGACCGGTTCGGTTGCCGCACAATCGTTTTCTCCGGGGTGGCCGGCGGACTCGACCCGACGCTGTCGATCGGCGACGTCGTGGTGGCCGACCGGATCATCCAACACGACGCTGGTGTCCTCGAGAACGAGAAGATCCGTCCGTATCAGCCGGGCCACGCGCCAATCATCAACGAAACCGATCGATTCGGCTACCCCGTTGACCCGGGACTGCTTGCCAGGGTGAAAGAACGACTCGACGGGTTCACGTTTGCGGGTCAGATCGTCTACGGCACAGTTCTTACCGGCGATCAGTACCTGAACTGCGACAGCACCCGGGCGAGGCTGCTGGACGAGCTCGGGGGCCAGGCAATCGAGATGGAGGGCGGAGCGGTCGCACAGGTCTGCGAAGCCTTCAATCTCCCCTGGCTGGTTATTCGCGCCCTGTCCGACCTCGCCGGTGGGAGCGCGCTGTTCGACTTCACCGCATTCGTCGAACAGGCGTCGGCCACGTCGGCCACTATTCTGAGGCGGCTGCTGCCCGTCCTATGACGCCGCGCCCGCTTCTCATGGATGCGACGACACCGACCACCGCCAGCACCGCGAATGTGGCGAACATCCACCGTGCCGCCGTCGCATCCCCGCGATCGGTGGCGTTGACGACGATGCCGGCCAGCCCGGCCCCGAAGGCCCCGAAGATCAGCTGCACGGTGTTGATCGCGGCCGCCGCGCGGCCGCCCTCGCTGGCGTCGTCGACGGAGCCCATCGCCCATGCCGACAGGTGTGGCCACGCCATGCCGATCCCGACGCCCGTCAGCGCCAATGCGATGACCCATACCGTGATCAAACCGCCAGACGCGTCCTCGAACTGGCTGACCGCCGCCAGGGTCAGTCCGGTCGCCATCACCAGCGGCGCGATGGCGACGATGCGCACCACCACTTTCGTCCTGGTCGCCGATGCGCTCGCGATCTCGCTCATCGTCCATCCGACGGCGAGCGCCACCCCAAGGAAACCCGCCGCGACGGGCGTCAGATGCGCCAGCCGCTGGCCGAAGAACGGCACGTAGAGGTCGACCATCGTCGCAGCCATCAACATGCCCAGGGTGAGATAGATCCATTTGAGCGGACCGGGCCGAAACGCCGTCGGCGGTAGCACCGCCGCGCTCGTTCGACGGTCGACGATCAGGAACACGGCGACCAGAACCGATGCCCAGCGCCACCAGAGCGATGGTCCACGCCACGTTGCGCGGCAGGCTCGCGACACTGACCGCCAACGCGGCCGCGCCGAGCAGCAGCAGCGACCACACCGGGATCCGGTCGCGTACCGGGACGTCCGTCCGGGCGGGCAACGCGAACGGCACCAGCACGGCGATCGCCACGGCCAACACGACGAGCACGCCGAATGCCCAACGCCATGAACCGTATTGCGCGAACAGGCCGCCGGCCGCAGGGCCGAGCAGTGTTCCTACGCCCCACATCGCCGAGACGAGGGCCGACGCCTTGGTCCACAGGGATGGCGGCAGCGTGGAATTGATCACCGCGTACCCAAGGCCCGCGAGCAGCCCGCCCGCGGAGCCCTGGACCACACGGCCGACCAGCAGCAACTCCATCGTCGGCGCCAGCGCGCAGAACAGGCTGCCCAGCGCGAACACCGCGAGTCCGCAGAGGTACGCCCACCGCGGCCCCACCCGCGCCAGCACCGCACTGACGGTGGTCGCCGCCACCACCGAGGCGACCAGGTACACCGTGGTGACCCAGACGTAGAGTCGCTGCCCGCCGATGTCGGCGACCGTGCTCGGCAGCAGGCTGATGGTGAGGAACTCGTTGGTGGCGTACAGCGCAACGCCGCCGGCCAATACCGTCGAGGCCCCGAGGTTCTTCGGCCCCAACAATTCACGCCAGCCGCCGGAGCCGGTCGTTGCGGTTACGGTCACGCCGCTCACGCTAAGAGCTCAACCGCCGTTGAGGTCAAGTTACTTCAGACCCGCGGCGTCCATACCGCGCAGCTCCTTCTTCAGGTCGTGAATCTCATCGCGGATTCGCGCCGCCAACTCGAACTGCAGATCGCGTGCCGCGGTCATCATCTGCTCGGTCAGGTCCTTGATCAGATCGGCCAACTCGGCACGGGGCATGTTCGTGGTGTCGCGGCCCTCGATGATGCCGGCGCTGACGGCGCGGCCCGGCTCGCCCTGTGCGCGACGGCCACGCGACGCGTTACGGCCCGAACCGCCGACCTCGACGTCGTCGGCCTCCCGGTAGACCTGGTCGAGGATGTCGGCGATCTTCTTGCGCAACGGCTTTGGATCGATGCCGTGTTCGGTGTTGTAGGCGATCTGCTTGGCCCGGCGCCGATCGGTCTCGTCGATGGCCTCCTTCATCGAGTCGGTGATCTTGTCGGCGTACATGTGCACCTCGCCCGACACGTTGCGCGCCGCGCGCCCGATGGTCTGGATCAGGCTTCGCGGCGACCGCAGGAACCCCTCCTTGTCGGCGTCGAGGATCGCGACCAACGACACCTCCGGCAGGTCGAGACCCTCGCGCAGCAGGTTGATGCCCACGAGCACGTCGTAGTCACCGAGCCGCAACTGCCGCAGCAGTTCGACGCGGCGCAGCGTGTCGACCTCCGAGTGCAGGTAGCGCACCCGGATGCCCATCTCGAGCAGATAGTCGGTCAGGTCCTCGGCCATCTTCTTGGTCAGCGTGGTGACCAGCACGCGTTCGTCGCGCTCGGCGCGCTTGCGGATCTCCCCGATCAGATCGTCGATCTGGCCCTTGGTCGGTTTCACCACCACCTGGGGGTCGACCAGGCCGGTCGGGCGAATCACCTGCTCGACGAACTCACCGGCGGACTGGCTCAGCTCGTACGGGTCCGGGCGTGGCCGACAGGTACACCGTCTGCCCGATCCGGTCGGCGAACTCCTCCCACGTCAACGGCCGGTTGTCGACCGCCGACGGCAGCCGGAACCCGAAGTCGACCAGGTTGCGCTTGCGGGACATGTCGCCCTCGTACATGCCGCCGATCTGCGGGACGGTCACGTGCGACTCGTCGATGACCAGCAGGAAGTCTTCCGGGAAGTAGTCCAGCAGCGTCGCCGGCGCGGAACCCGCCGGGCGGGCGTCGATGTGGCGTGAGTAGTTCTCGATGCCCGAGCAGAAGCCGACCTGCCGCATCATCTCGACGTCATAGTTGGTCCGCATCCGCAGCCGCTGCGCCTCGAGCAGCTTGCCCTGGCCCTCGAGTTCGGCCAACCGCTCTTCGAGTTCCTGCTCGATGGTGGAGATCGCGTGCGCCATGCGCTCGGGGCCCGCGACGTAGTGGGTGGCCGGGAAGATGCGCAGCGAGTCGACCTTGCGGACCACGTCACCGGTCAGCGGGTGCAGGTAGTACAGCTCCTCGACCTCATCGCCGAAGAACTCGATGCGCACCGCCAGTTCCTCGTACGACGGGATGATCTCGACGGTGTCACCTCGCACGCGGAAGGACCCGCGGGTGAACGACATGTCGTTGCGCGTGTACTGCACGTCGACCAGCAGCCGCAGCAGCGCATCACGCGGAACCTCCTGACCGACCTGCAGTTCCACCGACCGGTCCAGGTAGGACTGCGGGGTGCCCAGACCGTAGATGCAGGACACCGAGGCGACGACGACCACGTCGCGCCGGGAGAGCAAGCTCGAGGTCGCCGAGTGGCGCAGCCGCTCCACGTCGTCGTTGATCGAGCTGTCCTTCTCGATGTAGGTGTCGGTCTGCGCGATGTACGCCTCGGGCTGGTAGTAGTCGTAGTAGGAGACGAAGTACTCAACGGCGTTGTTGCGGCAACATTTCTCGGAGTTCGTTGGCCAACTGCGCGGCCAGTGTCTTGTTGGGGGCCATCACCAGAGTGGGCCGCTGCAGCCGCTCGATCAGCCACGCCGTGGTCGCCGACTTACCGGTACCCGTGGCACCGAGCAGCACGATGTCGCGCTCCCCCGCGCTGACCCTGCGTTCCAGTTCCTCGATCGCGGCCGGCTGGTCTCCCGCGGGCTGCGTACTCGCTGACCACCTCGAACCGTCCGCCGGCGCGCACGATGGCGTCGACAGGGCGGTACTCCGAGTGCGCCAGCACGGGATGTTCAGTAGCGAAAGCCATATTCACCAGGGTAGAACCCCCGACCGACATGTTCTGTTCCGCGGCCCTGGGCGGATGGGCCGTATCCTTGACGCATCCACCCTCCCAAACACGAGACATTCGACCTGCAGGCCCGTACCAACACCGATCCGAAGGGCATCGTGCGGGCCGTGGACACCTACACCGTCCAGCCGTGGGGCCTGTACATGGCCCGCCCCGCCCCCGGACGTGCCAGTTCCACTACATCGAGTCGTGGCTGCTACCGGCGTTGCAGCTGCGGGCCACCGTGTTCCATTTCAACCCCGGGTCACGAACGCGACCAGGACTTCTATCTCGACGTCGGCCGCTACACACCGGGTGAGACGGTGTGGCACTGCCGAGGATCACTACCTCGATCTGGTGGTGCGTACCGGCGCCGGGGTCGAGCTGGCCGATGCCGACGAGCTGCTCACGGCGGTCCGGCACCGGCTGCTCAGCCCCGAAACCGGCGAACAGGCAGTTCAGACGGCGGTATCGACCATCGAGGGCCTGTCCCGGCACGACTACGACCTCGACCGCTGGCTCGCCGGCCACGGACATAGTCCTGACCTGGCGGGATGTGGCGTAACACATGGTCGATCTTGATCGATTTCCGATGTGATGATGACTACTGCGTATGTCAGCAACTTGGCTCTGACATGGGCAAAGCCGGTAAAGTCGGCTGCCATGAGTTCTACCAAGCGCCGGTGGCTGGCGATCGCCGCTGTCGCCGCACTCGGCACGGGCACGCTGTCGTCGCCGGCGACCGCGCTCGCCCAGCCTGGCTCTGAGACGGAACCGCCGCCCGGAACCGCCGCCGAACCCGCCCCCGAGGTGCTCCACAACGTCATCTACCGGGCGCGGGCCGACGGAACGTCCCGTGACGCGGTGGTCGCGTACAAGATGGATGACCAGAACGTCAACAGCGCCACGCCGACGATGCTTCCCGGCCAGACGTTCGAGGTCAACACGGTGCTGGCAGATCCCAAGTTGGCGGGGATGGAGGTGTCCATCGGATGGCCGTACGGATCCAACCTGCACTGCGAGATCCTGGTCGACAATCAGATCGTCGCTCAGGCCGACCAGTTCATCGCACCGAGGTTCTTCCGCGTCAAGGACGATCCGCTGATACGGCACCATGAGGTGCGGCGCCCCTCTGGACATCCCGAAGGTCGCCGTTCCCGCGCCAGCCGACGCGCCAGCCGACCCGGTCGCCACGCCACCGGAAGCAGCTCCGCCACCGGCGACGCCACCCGCGGCCTGACCCCTACGGACGCCAGCCTGTGGTGTCCGCCCATTCCCAGGCCCGCCGGTAGGCGTCGAGAAACCACGGCTCCTTGGCATCGGCGTACGCGCCGGTATCGGCGTGCGCCTCTGCCGCCACTCGACGCTTGAGCGCAAGGTAGTCGGCGCGCACAGACGGGTTGGCGCGCAACCAGTCGACGAACAGCAGGGCGAACTGCTGACCCGGCCAACCGTCGACCCTGATATGGACATTGGTGGGCCGGCCGGGATCGGCTGAGCAGTGAAGTCGCTTGTGCCACAACGATTCATCATTTGTGTGGTCAAACGCGGCGACTGTGCTGCGGGCATCGGGCTTACCCACGTCGGCGGTGATCGGCATGCGTACAAATCCCGCGGAGGTCAACGCTTCGGACAGCTCGTCGGCCACCTCCAGCGAGGCGACCGTCAGCTGCATATCGATCACGTCCTTGGCGTCCATGTCGGGAACGGCCGTCGACCCGATGTGGTCGATGCGCACGGCGTGGTGTCCACACGCGGTGTTGAGCCGAGCCGAGATTCGACGCGCTTGGTCGGGCCACACCGCGCGGTAGGGCACGAGCACCGGCTCGGAACGCGCGGGCTGTCCGCTGTCGAGGTTGTGCGCGAAGGGCAGGATCCGTTGGTGCCACAGTTCACGGGCCTTCTCGACGAGTTCGCCCGCGCTGCCCGCATTCTCCAGCCACACGTCGGCGACGGCGCGGCGCTGTTCCTCGGTGGCCTGCGCGGCGATCCGGGCGCGCGCGTCCTGCTCGGTGAAACCGCGGTACTCGATCAGGCGCTTCACGCGAACATCCTCCTCGGCGTGAACGATCACCACCAACGGGAACATCGGCGCCATACCGGACTCGACGAGTAGCGGAATGTCCTCGATGATCACTGGGTTTTTCTCGGCCTCGACCGCACTGGCGATCAGCTCGGACCGGCGATGCGCCACCAGTGGATGCACGATCCCATTAAGGGTCTTGGCGCTTCTCTCGTCTTTGAAGGCAATGGCCGCCAGCGCGGGCCGGTTCAGGGCGCCGGCCGATGGTCCACTGTCGTGCAGGATGTCCTTGCCGAACGCGTCGACGAGTTTGGCCAATCCCTCGGTCCCCGGTTCGACGACCTCACGGGCGATGACGTCGCCGTCGACGACGATCCCGCCGAGGTCACTGAACGTCGAGGACACCGTCGATTTTCCGGCACCGATACCGCCGGACAGCCCAATGCGCAGCACTGCACCAGTCTGTCAGGACGCGACAGAGTTACAGCCCCCCGGCTCCCGCCGCCTAATAAACGAACGCCCCAGCTCGAATGAGCCGGGGCGTCCGTCGTTGTACGAAGGATCAGTCTGGTAAGGATCAGGCGTTTCCTGCGAGCTTCTCCCGCAGCGCCGCGAGCTGGGCATCGCTGGCCAGGGACCCACCGGCCGACTGGGGCTCCTCGGAGCGCGACGACCCGTTGGCCGACGCGGGCTTCGGCAGCCTCCGCGGCTTCGGCAGCGGCGAACTTCTCCATCTGCGCGGTGTGCATCTTGTGCCTGCGCTCCGCCTCGGCGTAGCGCGACTCCCACTCCTCACGCTGCTTCTCGAAGCCCTCGAGCCATTCGTTGGTCTCGGCGTCGAAGCCCTCGGGGAAGATGTAGTTGCCCTGCTCGTCGTAGCTGTCGGCCATGCCGTACTTGCTGGGGTCGAACTCCTCGGTGTAGTCCTCGTTGGCCTGCTTGAGGCTCAGCGAGATGCGGCGACGCTCGAGGTCGATGTCGATGACCTTGACCATGGCGTCGTCGCCGACCTGGACCACCTGGTCCGGGACCTCGACGTGGCGCTCGGACAGCTCGGAGATGTGCACCAGACCCTCGATGCCCTCCTCGACGCGGACGAACGCACCGAACGGCACCAGCTTGGTGACCTTGCCCGGCACGATCTGGCCGATCGCGTGGGTACGGGCAAAGTGGCGCCACGGGTCTTCCTGAGTTGCCTTGAGCGACAGCGAAACCCGCTCGCGGTCCATGTCGACGTCGAGCACCTCGACGGTGACCTCGTCGCCCACCTGGACGACCTCGGACGGATGGTCGATGTGCTTCCAGGACAGCTCGGAAACGTGGACCAGACCGTCGACACCGCCGAGATCGACGAACGCGCCGAAGTTGACGATCGAGGACACCACACCCTTGCGGATGGCGCCCTTCTGCAGCTGGTTGAGGAACTCGCTGCGCACCTCGGACTGCGTCTGCTCCAGCCAGGCGCGGCGGCTCAGCACCACGTTGTTGCGGTTCTTGTCGAGCTCGATGATCTTCGCCTCGATCTCCTTGCCGATGTACGGCTGCAGATCGCGGACGCGGCGCATCTCGACCAACGACGCGGGCAGGAAGCCGCGCAAGCCGATGTCGAGGATCAGGCCGCCCTTGACGACCTCGATGACGGTGCCCTTGACGGCCTCGTCCTTTTCCTTGAGCTCTTCGATGGTGCCCCAGGCGCGCTCGTACTGTGCGCGCTTCTTGGACAGGATCAGGCGGCCTTCCTTGTCCTCCTTGGTGAGGACCAGGGCTTCGACCTCATCGCCGACGGATACGACCTCGTTCGGGTCGACGTCGTGCTTGATGGAGAGCTCGCGGGAAGGAATGACGCCTTCGGTCTTGTAACCGATGTCGAGTAGGACTTCGTCACGGTCAACCTTGACGATGGTTCCCTCGACGATGTCGCCATCGTTGAAGTATTTGATGGTTTTGTCGATGGCGGCGAGAAAGTCCTCGGCCGAGCCGATGTCGTTGACGGCTACTTGCGGCGAGGTGACGGAGGGACTTGGCATGTGGTGGGTTGCTCCGGACAGGTTGGGTCGTAGGGACTTAGAACAGTGGTTGTTAAGGGTGTTACCCGCCAGCAGAGCCAATCGAAAAACCACAGACAGGTACCCGTAGAGGTTACTCGACTGGGTACATGCTGGACAAACTCGGTCCGGGTGGCCGCACGCGACCCGCATCCTTGATTACCCTGCCTACGTGGCATACGCCGGTCCTCCGCAGCAGTCACTGCCGATTCGACCACCGTTTGAGCGAAAAATTCGCAAAGTCGGGGCGCCGCTGGGCGTGCTCATTCTCCTCGGCATCATCGCCGGGCTGATCGTCATCGCGCCTGACCGCCCTCAACCCGGTAGGGGCCTCGGTCGGGTTCGTGCTGTCCGGGGTGGCGATCGCGGTGGTCGTGTGCGCCTACATCTGGCTCGATCGCTGGGAACCGGAGCCGCCCCGCCTGCTGGTATTCGCGTTTCTCTGGGGGGCGTCGGTCGCCGTGATCCTGTCGCTGATCGTCGGCCTCTTCCTGGATTCGCTGATCGCGCAGGTCGGATCGGCAGGAGGCCGAGCTGGGTGTCCGTCGCGATCGGCGCGCCCGTCGTCGAAGAAGCCGCCAAGGGCGCGTTCCTGCTGCTCATGATGACCGGGCGGCGACGCAACGAGCTCAATTCGCTGACCGACTGCCTGGTGTACGCCGGGCTCGTCGGCGCCGGTTTCGCCTGGCTGGAGGACATCCTCTACATCGCGGGCGGCGAGTCGCTCGGCGACTCCCTGCTGACGGCTGCCGTCCGGCTGATCATGGGGCCGTTCGCCCACTCGCTGTTCACCACGATGTTCGGGATCGGCGTCTGGTTCGCCCTCACAGAGTCGCAGCGCCACTCGCGAAGGCCGGCTGCATCCTGCTCGGGTACCTCGGAGCGGTGATCATGCACGGTCTGTGGAACGGATCGTCGCTGATCGGGCCGGAGACGTACTTCGCGGTCTATTTCTTCTGGATGGTGCCGGTCTTTGCGCTGGCGATCGTGCTCGGTATCCGAAGCCGCAAGCGGGAGCAGCGGATCGTTGCCGAGAAACTGCCCGGCATGGTGGCCGCCCAGATCGTCACCCCGAGTGAGGCGACGTGGCTGAACTCGATCAAGAACCGCAAGCTGGCGCTCGGGCACGCGTACCGGATCGGCGGCAAGCCTGCCCGCAAGGCGGTGAAGAACTTCGCCGCACAGGTCGTGGAACTGGCGTTCGTGCGCGATCGCATCGATCGCGGGTTCGGCGACGAGCGCGTGTATGCGATGCAGACCGAGGAGGCCTACGCGGTACACGCCGCCCGCATGGCCGCCCCCGCCCTGCAGGGGCTCGCCGGATTTCACGCTCCGCCGGTCAGATAAATCGCTTGGCGCCCACACGTGGGACTGCCGGCATGCAGCTGCAGCACTGGGTCGTCGACGCCCGCTAGTGCGCTTACCCGCTAATGAGCGGCACTGTCCCAGCTTCGGCCGTAACCGACGGAGACCTCGAGCGGCACGTCGAGCGGATAGGCGTTGCCCATCTTGTCGCGAACCAGTTTCTCGACCGCGTCGCGCTCGCCGTCGACGACCTCGAACAGAAGCTCGTCGTGCACCTGTAGCAGCATCCGCGATTTCAGACCGGCCTCTTTGATCGCCGCGTCGACGTTGATCATCGCCACCTTGATGATGTCGGCCGCGCTGCCCTGGATCGGCGCGTTGAGCGCGGCCCGCTCGGCGGCCTCGCGCACGTTGCGGTTGCTGCTGTCCAGTTCCGGCAGGTAGCGACGCCTGCCGAACACCGTCGACGTGTATCCGTCCTTGCGCGCCTGGTCGACGACATCGCGCAGATAGTCGCGCACCCCGCCGAACCGGTCGAAGTACTGCTCCATCTGCACCTTGGCTTCCTCGGTGGAGATTTTCAGCTGGGCGGCCAGGCCGTAGGCGGACAGCCCGTACGCCAGCCCGTACGACATGGCCTTCACGCGGCGCCGCAGCTCGGCGGTGACCTCGTCGATCGGCACGCCGAATGCGCGCGACGCCACGAACGAGTGCAGGTCTTCGCCGGTGTTGAACGCTTCGATCAGACCCTCGTCCCGCGACAGATGCGCCATGATGCGCATCTCGATCTGGCTGTAGTCGGCCGTCATGAGTTCGGAGTAGCCAGCCCCATCAGACGAGCCGACCACGAACGCGTCGCGGATGCGCCGGCCCGCTTCGGTGCGGATCGGGATGTTCTGCAGGTTCGGCTCGGTCGACGAAAGCCTGCCGGTTGCGGCGATGGTCTGGTTGAACGTGGTGTGGATACGACCATCTGAGCCCACCGAGTTCAGCAGGCCGTCGACAGTGACCTTCAGCCGCGTCGCGTCGCGGTGGGCCAGCAGATGCTGCAGGAATGGGTGCCCGGTCTTGTCGAACAGCGACTGAAGCGCATCCGCGTCGGTGGTGTATCCGGTCTTGGTGCGCTTGGTCTTCGGCATCTCGAGCTCGTCGAACAGCACGACCTGAAGCTGTTTGGGCGAGCCGAGATTGATCTGCTTGCCTATCACCCCGTACGCCGATTCGGCGGCGTCGCGGATGAGGTCGGCGAACTCGCTCTGCAGCTCGGAGAGCAAATTCAAATCGACGGCGATCCCCGTGGTCTCCATTTCGGCCAGCACACGCTGTACCGGCAGCTCCATGTTGCCCAGCAGTGACGAGGAGTCGATGCGTGCCAGTTCCTCGTCGAGCGCGTCGGCGAGGTCCATCACCGCGCTTGCGCGCAGGATGACGGTCTGGACCGCCTGGTCGTCGACTCCTTCGGTGTCGTCGAGTAGTGAAAGCTGTTGCTGTTCAGGGTTATCCGCACGGAGTTCGCGCTTCAGATACCGCAGCGAGAGGTCGTCGAGCGCGAAGCTGCGCTGGCCCGGCCGCACGAGGTAGGCGGCCAGGGCGGTGTCGGAGGTGACACCGGCGAGCTTCCAGCCGCGGCCTTCGAGGTCGTGCATCGCCAGCTTGGCCTCGTGCAGCGCCTTCGGCTGACCCGGATCGGACAGCCACGAGGCGAGCGCAGCCTCGTCGTCAGCCTGCAGGGTTGCGGTGTCGAGGTAGCGGCCGTCGCCGTCGGCCGCGACGATCGCCAGCGCCGTGGCATCGGCGTCAAACGCCAAATGCGTTCCGACCACGGCCATCCCGAACCTGTTGCCGGATCCGTGTTCGGACAGCCAGGCGGCCAGCTCGCCAGACTCCAGGGCACCGCCGCGGACGTCGAAGCCCTGGTCGACTTCGGGGTCTGCCGAGGCCAGGGTGTCGAAAAGCCTATCGCGGAGGACACGGAACTCGAGGTCGTCGAAGAGGCGATGGATCTGGTCGCGGTTCCAGGGCAGCATCCGCAGCGTGTCGGGTGTCTGTGGCAGCGGCACGTCCTTGACCAGGTCGGTGAGCTCGCGGTTGAGCACGACGTGGGAAAGATTGGCCCGAAGCGCGTCGCCGACCTTGCCTTTCACCGTGTCGACCTGATCCACCAGGGCCTGCAGCGACCCGTATTCGGCGATCCACTTGGTGGCCGTCTTCTCCCCCACACCCGGAATGCCGGGCAGGTTGTCGCTCGGATCGCCGCGCAGGGCCGCGAAGTCGGGATACTGCTGCGGCGTGAGCCCGTACTTCTCCAGGACGGCCTCCGGCGTGAACCTGGTCAGCTCACTGACACCCTTGCGGGGGTAGAGCACCGTGACGTCGTCGCTGACCAACTGCAACGAGTCACGGTCGCCGGTGACCACCAGCACCCGGTAACCCTCGTCCTCGGCCTGCGTCGCCAGGGTGGCGATCACGTCGTCCGCCTCGTACCCGGGCTCGGCCAGCACCGTGATGCCGAGTGCGCCGAGGACCTCTTTGGTGATGTCGATCTGCCCGCGGAACTCGTCGGGGGTCGCCGAGCGGCCCGCCTTGTACTCGGGGTACTTCTCCAAGCGGAACGTCTGCCGGGACACGTCGAATGCCGCGGCGATGTGGGTCGGCTGCTCATCGCGCAGCAGGTTGATCAGCATCGCGGTGAATCCGTACACCGCATTGGTGGTCAGCCCGCCCTGGGTCTTGAAATTCTCGGCGGGTAGCGCATAAAACGCCCGGAACGCCAACGAATTGCCGTCCAGCAGCATCAATGTCGGCTTTTCGGTCGCCTTCTGCGGTCGTTGCGCTCGCGGTCACGGCACTACTCTATGCACCGGCGCTGACACACTGCCGCCGCCGAGCCTCCTAAATCTCGCGAGGCGGCGGCCCCAGTTGGCCGGTGCGGATCCAGTCGATTGCCATGTCGACGGGATTCTGCGGGTCGACCTCATCGAAGACCGCGCCATAGGGCGGGGTCCCGTCCTCGCGCTGCACCGTTCCCTGGATCCGCACGACGGGCGACATGTTCAGGTACGAACCGACCTGCCAGACACCTTCGACGGTGACGGTGGCGGGCGCCCAGTCGCGCAACGGGTTGGGCATATGCGACCAGCTCGATCAGTAGCCGAGGAACTTACGGAACTGCTGGCCGACGGCCATCGACTGGCCCATCCGCTGCACCCAGCCGTCGAGCGCGGCTTTGGTGTCGGCCGGATTCCATCCGCGCTCTTGCGCGAGGGTGATCATGCCGGCCTCGTCATTGATGCCGCGGGCCTGCGCGTCGCGGGCCAATTCGGCGTAGTCCTGCAGCGAGATGCCGTTGATGGGCTGCCAGATCGGGTCGTCTGTCGACACCGAGCGGGTCGACGGGCCACCCAGGATGGCTGGGTCGATCGGTCCGGCGCCCCGGACGTGGACCTGTCCGTCATTCTGCGGCGGGGCGAATGCCTGACTGGCCTGCTGCGCGGCCTGCTTTGCCTTGTCGAAGAATCCCATCACTGTCTCCCACATCTTCCTGGGCGCTGCCTTGGTGACCTCGCCGTTGCACTTGAGAACACACCATGGCCGTGGCTACCGATCCCAAGAACCAAACTGGAACACGTTTCAGCTTTGCGACCGGACTCGGTACGCTGACCGCGTGTCCGCATCCACTCAGCCCGCGGTCGACGGATGGTTCGCCACCGACGAGTCGGGCGCCGCGTACCTGATCGGCAGCAAATGCCATCTGTGCGGGACGTTCGTGTTCCCGCCACGCGCCAACAACTGTCCCAATCCCGCCTGCGAGGGCGACGAGTTGGCCCAGGTGCCATTGTCGCGGCGAGGGACACTGTGGAGCTACACCGAAAACCGCTATGCGCCACCGCCGCCTTATCCGTCACCTGACCCGTTCGAGCCGTTCGCCGTGGCCGCAGTTCAGTTGGCCGACGAAGGTTTGATCGTGCTCGGGCAAGGTCGTGGAAGGCACCCTGGCCGCCGACCTCAAGGTCGGCATCGAGATGGAACTGACGACCATGCCGCTGTATGTCGACGACGACGGCGTCGAGCGCGTCGTGCACGCCTGGAGGATCGCGTCATGAGCACCGGAGCCGCCTCGGCGGCGACATCCAGCCCTGAACCGGTGTACATCCTGGGTGCGGGCATGCACCCATGGGGCAAGTGGGGCCGTGACTTCACTGAGTACGGCGTCGTCGCCGCCCGTGCGGCTCTGGCGGAGGCGGGCCTGGACTGGCGCCAGATCCAGCTGGTCGCCGGCGCCGACACCATCCGCAACGGATATCCGGGTTTCGTCGCCGGGGCGACGTTCGCGCAGAAGCTGGGCTGGAACGGCGTCCCCGTCACCTCGAGCTACGCGGCGTGCGCCAGCGGTTCGCAGGCGTTGCAGAGCGCGCGGGCCCAGATCCTCGCGGGATTCTGCGATGTCGCACTGGTCATCGGTGCGGACACGACACCCAAGGGCTTCTTCGCCCCGGTGGGCGGCGAGCGCCGCAACGACCCCGACTGGCAGCGCTTCCATCTGATCGGTGCGACGAACACCGTGTATTTCGCGCTGCTCGCGCGTAGGCGGATGGACCTCTACGGCGCCACGCTCGAGGATTTCGCCCAGGTGAAGGTCAAGAACGCCAAGCACGGCCTGAACAATCCGAATGCCCGCTACCGCAAGGAGAGTTCGGTCTCCGATGTGCTGGCTAGCCCGGTGGTCTCCGATCCTCTTCGGCTGCTGGACATCTGCGCCACCTCCGACGGCGCGGCCGCGCTGATCGTGGCGAGCAAGTCGTTCGCCGAGAAGCATCTCGGATCGCTCGAAGGCGTGCCGTCGGTGCGTGCCGTGAGCCTCCAGACACCGCAGTACCCTCAGCATCTGCCCGAATTGCCCGATATCGCAACCGATTCCACCGCCGCGGTGCCGGCACCCGACCGGGTGTTCAAGGATCAGATCCTCGACGCGGCCTACGCCGAGGCCGGCATCGGACCCGAGGACCTGAGCCTTGCCGAGGTGTATGACTTGTCGACCGCGCTGGAATTGGACTGGTACGAACATCTGGGCCTGTGCCCCAAGGGTGAGGCCGAGAAGCTACTGCGCAGCGGCGCGACGGCCGTCGGCGGCAAGATCCCGGTCAACGCGTCGGGCGGCCTGGCCTGCTTCGGCGAAGCCATTCCGGCACAGGCGATCGCGCAGGTCTGCGAACTCACGTGGCAGCTCAAGGGGCAAGCCACCGGCCGTCAGGTCGAAGGGGCCAAGGTCGGTGTGACCGCCAACCAGGGATTGTTCGGACACGGCTCATCGGTGGTCGTCGCGCGCTGACCACGCTCGCGAACCTGGACTACGCCACGCCGAGGTAGGCGGCGCGAATGCTGTCGTCGGCCAACAGTTCCCGCGCGTCGCCGGTGCGGGTCACTTCACCGGTCTCGAGGATGTAGGCGCGATCGGATCGGGTCAACGCCTGCTGTGCGTTCTGTTCCACCAGCAGCACCGTGGTGCCCTGCGAGTTGATCTCGGCGATGATCCTGAAGATCTGGGAGATCACCATCGGCGCCAGGCCCATCGAGGGCTCGTCGAGCAGAAGGACGCGCGGGCGGGCCATCAGCGCGCGGCCGATCGCCAGCATCTGCTGCTCACCACCCGATAGCGTGCCCCCGACCTGACTGCGCCGTTCCGCCAGCCGCGGGAACGTCTCCAACACCCAGTCGAGCCGCTCTCGATGTTCGGACCTGGATGCGAACTTCCTTCCGTAACAACCCATTTCGAGGTTCTCGACCACCGTCATGCCAGGAAACACGCCTCGGCCCTCGGGCGCCTGCACGAGTCCCCGGCTGACCCGATGATGCGCCTTGACACGCGAGATGTCGGCACCGTCGAACCACACTGAACCCGAGGTCAGCGGCAACAACCCGGAGATCGCCCGCATCGTGGTGGTTTTGCCTGCCCCGTTGGAACCCAGCAGGGTCACCAGCTCGCCTTCGCGCACCTGCAAAGAGATGCCGTGCAGCGCGCGGATCCGGCCGTATTGCACGACAATGTCGCGCACCTCAAGTACGACCGGCTTGTCGTCACTCGACGTCGTCATCGGGCACTCCCAAATATGCCGCGACGACCTTGGGGTCCTCGCGGATCTCGGCTGGTAGTCCGTCGGCGATCTTGCGGCCGAACTCCAGCACAACGATGCGGTCGGTCACCCCCATGACGAGCCGCATGTCGTGATCTATGAGCAGCACGGTGTAGCCGTCGTCGCGGATCTTCTGAATCAGCTCGATGAGCGCAGCCTTCTCCCGCGGATTGAATCCGGCCGCGGGCTCGTCGAGGCAGAGCAGCTTCGGCTCGGTGGCCAGTGCCCTGGCGATCTCCAGACGCCGCTGATCGCCATAGGGCAGGTTTTTCGCCTTCTCCTCACCACGATGAGCGATCCCGACGAAATGCAGCAGGGCCGCGGAGCGTTCGATCGCCGCGCGTTCCTCATGGCGGTGGCGCGGACTGCGAATCAATGCCCCGGGCACCGAGGTGAAGTGTCGCGCGTCGGTTCCCACCATGACGTTCTCCAGTGCGGTCATCTCACCCCACAGCCGGATGTTCTGGAAGGTGCGGGCGATGCCGCGGCGGGTGATCTGGTGGCGTTTGATGCGCCCCAGCGGGGCACCGTCGAACGTCACCGTCCCGGAAGTGGCCCGGTAGACACCGGTGATTGCGTTGAAACACGTTGTCTTCCCGGCACCGTTCGGGCCGATCATTCCCAGGATCTCGCCGCGGCGAATATCGAAGGTCACCGCGTCCAGCGCCGTCAAACCACCGAACTTGACCGTCAGATCCTTTGTCTGCAAGAGGACTTCCCCCTCCGCGGCATGGATGTCGCGGTGCGCACCTGCCAGTTCCTCGATGCTCACGGCACGGGCTCCTTCTCCACGGGGCCCCGCCGCAACAGGTCACGAGCGGCGTTGCCGTAGGCCAGCAGCTGCTGGCGTGCCGGGAACAGCCCCTGCGGGCGGAAGATCATCAGTATTACGAGTGCCAGCCCGAAGAATAGATATTTCAAGTCACCCAGGTTGACGCCGAGGAACTCGACGCCGAGCAGCCGGTTCGGCAGATAGACGATGATGAATGCGCCCACGACCACCCCGATCTTGTTTCCCTGCCCACCAAGCACCACTGCGCACAGAAACAACATCGAGTTGATGATGTTGAACGTCGGCGGCGCGACGAACTGCACCTGGCCGGCATAGAGAGCGCCCGACAGCCCCCCGATCGCGGCGCCGATCACGAACGCCCACAGCTTGAACCGAAACGTGTTGACGCCCATCACTTCCGCGGCGTCCTCATCCTCGCGCACCGCGATCCATGCGCGACCCACCCGGCTGCGTTCGAGGTTGCCGACGAGCAGCAGGATGACGACGATCATTATCAGGCCCAGCCAGAACCACCAGGTCCCGTAGTTCGCATCGCCCATCGAATTGCCGCTGGAGAACACGCCTTCGGGTAGCCGTTGGCTCTCCGCGAACCGCGGATAGGCCACCTCGTTCAGGCCTCGTGGGCCGTTGGTGACGTCGGCGAGGTTGTCTGCCAGCAGCCGGATGATCTCGCCGAACCCCAGGGTGACGATGGCGAGGTAATCGCCGCGCAGCCGCAGGGTGGGTGTGCCGAGGATGAGGCCGGCGAGTGCGGTGATGGCCATCGCCAGCGGTACACACGCCAGCCAGGCCCAGCTCTCGTTGAACCAGCCCGTCGGCCCTAATTTGTTCCACGGGCTGCTGGGGCTGGTGAGCAGGGCGACGGTGTAGGCGCCGACCGCGTAGAAGCCGACGTATCCCAGATCGAGCAGTCCCGCCTGCCCCACCACGACGTTCAGGCCGATCGCGATGATGGCGATCATCGCGAACTGCGCCATCGTTCCGCCGAAGCTGACGTTCGGGGTGTTCAGGAACGGCGGTGGAAACAGCGGCAACAGGGCCAACAGGCCGAAGGCGACGACACCGAAGCCCCACTTCTGTACGCGGGAGCGCCGACCCCACCATTGGCGCAACGCGTCGCCGGGTGCCAGGAGCCTGGCGGCGCGCGTGTTCCGCGACCCACCGTCAGCCGCTTGGTGACTCATGCGCGCGCCTTCCCGAGACTCTCACCGAGTATCCCGGTCGGCCGGAACAGCAACACGAGCACCAACAGAACGAAGGCGACCACGTCGCGCCACTGCGTGCCGAACACGGCTTGCCCGTAGTTCTCCATCACGCCCAGCAGCAGACCGCCGAGTAGAGCACCGCGGAGATTGCCGATACCACCGAGGACCGCAGCCGAAAACGCCTTGATACCAAGCAGAAAACCGCCCGAATAAATGATGCCCTGTGGGACTTTCAGGGTGTAGAGCAGCGCCGCCGCGCCCGCCAGCAGGCCGCCGATCAGAAACGTCGTCATGATGACGCGCTCGCGGGAGACGCCCATCAGGGTCGCGGTATCCGGATCTTGGGCGACGGCGCGGATCCCCCGGCCGAACTTGGTCCGGTTGATCGCCGCGTCGGCCATCAGCGCAAAGACCAGCGCGGCCACGATGATGATCAATGTGACGTTGGAGACCGCCGCTCCGAACACCGTGAACTGAGTTTCAGGTGACATCAGCCTGATCGGCTGTTGCGCGTTGGAGCCGCCGTACCCGTCGATGATCTTCGGCAGGATGAAGTGCACGAACTCCTGCAGCACGAACGACATGCCGATCGCAGTGATGAGAAACGACAGACGTTCGGCGTTGCGCCGTCGCAGCGGTCGGTACGCGACCACCTCGAGCCCGACCGCTGTGGCACCGGACACCAGCATCGCAAACAGCATGGCGACGCCCAGGTACACCACCGTCAGCGCGATGCCCACGTTGTAGGTGTTACCGCTCGGGGTGAAGCCCAAGATCATGTCGAGGCAGAAGTACGCTCCGAACATGCCGAACATGAAGACCTCGGAGTGGGCGAAGTTGATCAACTTCAGCACGCCGTAGACCAACGTGTACCCGACCGCCACCAAAGCGTAGATCGCACCCCAGGAGAAACCGTCGATCGTCAACTGCCAGAACCCGTTTCGCAGCCCGTCGAGGTTGAAATCGATGTTCGCGGCCAGGCAGGCGTACTGGGCCCCAGCATCTACGCACGGGTGAATCATCCGGCGGCGGCTCCTCGCAAAATCATCGTGCTAACGAGAACGCGCCCGGGCCGCACGGCCTCGGACGCGTCTCGACCAGCTTCCTACTGGACCTTGTACATCCAGATAAGGGTGGTGGTCAGCTCCCCGGTGGGACCCCACTGGTACTTGCGGCCAATCCCCTGGCCGTCGTAGGTACGCACGAACTCGAGCAGGTCGGGCCTGGTGATCTTGCCCGAGTCGATGCCCTTCAGCATGATCGCGCCGAGATCGTAGCCCTCGACACTGTAGGTGCCGGGTTCCTGGTTGAACGCCTTCTGGTACTCCTCGGCGAAGGTGCCGGTGGCAGGTCCGCAGGGGCACGACAGGACGGCGTCCTTGGACGACTCACCCGCCTGCTTGACGAACTCCGGATCCTTGGTGCCGTCACCGCTGACGAAGGTGCCCTCGAAGCCGCCGTCCCTGAGCTGCTGCACGAGCGGGGCCGCCTCTGCGTAATACCCGCTGAAGAACACCCCGTCTGGCGACGCACCCTTGATCTGGGTCACCGCCGCCGAGAAGTCCTTGTCGCCCTTCTTCACCGAGATGTTGCACGCCGAGTCGGCGACCGGTCCCAGCGTTTCCCTGATGGCTTGCGCCAAGCCCAGCCCGTAGTCAGTGCTGTCATCGACCACACAGATCTTCTTGAGTCCGAGCGCGTCCTTCATGTAATTGGCGACCGATGGCCCCTGCACACCGTCGTTGGCCAGGCCGCGGAAGAACGTCTTCCAACCCTTCTCCGACAGCGTGACGTTGGTGGCCGACGCGGTGGCGGCAACCAGGCCGGCCTGATTGAACACGTCGCCGGTCGCGTTGGTCTCGCCGGAGAACGCGGGTCCGATCAGGCCGATGGTGAAGGGATCGTTGATGATCTGCGGTGCGACCTGGGTGGCCTTCTGCGGATCGCCCTCGGTGTCGAACGTCTTCAATTGCACCTGGCAGCCGGGGTTGGCCGCGTTGTGCTGGTCGACCGCGAGCTGAATGCCGTTCTTGATATTGATGCCCAGCGCGGCGTCGGGCCCGTTGAGCGCCCCTGCCATGGCCAGGGACACCGGCGGGCACTGCGCGTTGCCGTCGCCTGCGGGATCAAGCGGCGTCACACCTTCAGGGGGCTTGACCTCGGTACCGTTCTGGTCGATCTGCACCTGTTCGACGATCTGCAGGTCAGTAGGCGCCGCGCCGCCCTCACTCGGCTCGGATTGTTGTTGGCAGCCGGCTATCCCGAGCACAACCAAACTCGCGCTACCGATAGCAAATGCTTTCCGTGCCACGCGACCGCGCACGCTTCACCTCCAGGTCAATGTTTATGTCGGCACCGCAGCCCTGCCCAGGTAGGCGGGGGCGGCGATGCTTCGGGACGACCATAGCCAACGCACGGCGGTGGTGCGTGATGTTGGCCGAGGGACCGCGCCGATCGGGTGCGCGATCCGGCCAAACTGCAGCGTCGGAAACGCACAATTAACGGTTGCCCCGGGTCGTCACTCGGTCGATGGCGACGGGCCGTTGGGCGTGTCGAGGGTTTCCAGCACCACCTCGGCGACGCGCTTCATGGTGGTCCGGCGGTCCATGGCCGCGCGCTGAATCCACTTGAACGCCTCGGGTTCGGTCATCCCCTGCTTGGCCTGCAGCAAACCCTTGGCCCGCTCGACGAGCTTTCGCGTCTCCAACCGATCCGACAGTTCGGCGACTTCCTGTTCCAGCGCCGCGATCTCGCTGAAGCGGCTCACCGCGACCTCGATCGCGGGAATCAGGTCGTTGATGTTGAACGGTTTGACGAGGTACGCCATGGCGCCGGCGTCGCGGGCCCGCTCGACGAGGTCGCGCTGACTGAACGCGGTCAGGATGACGATCGGCGCGATCCGTTTGCCCGCGATCTCCGACGCCGCATCGATACCGTCGCGGCGCGGCATCTTCACATCCATGATCACCAGGTCCGGCTTCAGACTCTCGGCCAGGTCGACGGCTTCCTGCCCGTCACCGGCCTCACCGACGATTTCGTACCCTTCGTCGCGCAGCATCTCGGCCAAGTCCATCCGGATGAGTGCTTCGTCTTCGGCGACGAGAACGCGGCGAGGCTTGTCGTCGCCGGTCGGTGACCCAGGAGCAGCTGCCATGGGTGCCATTGTGGCGGTAGCGACCGCGATCAGCGACCTCGGGGGCATCCTCTATGGTTGAAGGCCGCACGTGGTCGACGTCAGTTGGCTCAAAGCCCTCGTATCCCAATTGGCAGAGGAACTGGATTCAAAACCCAGACAGTGTGAGTTCGAGTCTCACCGAGGGCACAACGGCTGCGCGACCCGCTGCGGACCACGTTGGTGGTCCGCAGCAGGTACCCCTCGTTCTATGCCGCGCGGATGAAGATGCCCGAAACGGGCGACACGGTGCGGCTTCCCCCGAAATAGCCGCCGAGCAAATCACTGACGTCGGCCCACCGAACGGCCTTGCGCTCCGCGGCAACCACCGGCGCAACGCCATATCGCACGAGCCGGAGCTTCCCAATGGACCGCATCGCCACTCGGTTTCCAATCGTGGGTCGAGAACTGACAGGGACGATGGATTCAAATTAGTGCATCAGAGCGCATCAAGGGTGCGAATTTGAGAGAAAGATTTCGACCCGATTGATATGACGTCGGCGCGGCAGAGTTGATTGTCTGTTGATGTCTATCGAACAGATTTGGCAAAAGTGACAAAGCCCGCCGATACCTTCATTACCCCAGGTAATGGAAGTCTACCTGCGGCAGCACCGCCAAGACGTGTGCCGCCACTCCGATCCCTGCGAGCGTTAATTAGAATCGGCAACCTTTGCGGCTCTTTACCGAAACCTTCGCGGGATAATTACGGCACGCGGTGTAAGAATGCGAATGCCATTCCAATGTGAATTCCGGTCAGCGTAGGCCATCGGCGGCGCGAAACTGCGTGGACCCCGGCGCCGTCCCGCAGCGATGCCGTTCTCACAAGCAAACGCAGAACATCGATCATGTCGGACCGGCGGGCGGTGGAGGCAAAAGCATCAGTCCACAAAACGAATCGCGCATCTTGTCGCCCGCGCCGACGAAAAGACCGCAGGTGGTCGCCGGGGCGGGGCTACGCTTCGAGAATGAGGGGCCGAACGGTCTGCATGCCAGACGTGGCGGTGGAAAGTCGCGCCCCTGGGCGCACCCCCTATCACTTTGAGCGGGCCACCCGACACCGTCGCGTGCTGGATGTGACCGCCATGATCAGCGCCGCGATCACCGCGTTCTTCGGAATCCAGGGCTTGTTTATCGGCCAGGACTGGTGGGTCACGATCGTCAACCTCGCTAGCGCAGCCGCCTTCGTGATGATTCCGCGGCTGTGCGGGATGCACGAAATCTTGGCGCCAGTGGTGTTTTTCGCCGTCTCCTACCTCACCATTACCGTGCTCTGCATTTATCTGGGCACCGGTTCGGGGCTGCAGTTCTATTTCGTGGTGGCCGCAGCGATCATGCTGGTCATTCTCGGCTCCGACCACATCGTCTTGGCCGCAACGCTTTCCGCTGTCGGTGCCGCGACCGTGGTCCTGCTCGAATTCTTCGTGCCCAATGACACGGGCACCCAACCGCCGTGGTCGTTCCGAGTATCCTTCGTCCTGACCGTGATCACGGCATGGATCCTCGTCATCGCGACCATCTGGTTCGCACTGCGCGAAATTCGCCGCGCCCGCGAGGCGATGGAGGCGGAGTACGCGAGATCCGAGCAGCTGCTGACCAACATCCTGCCGGCGACGATCGCCGACCGGCTCAAGGATCCGTCGCGAAACATCATCGCCGACAAGTACGACGATGCCTCGATCCTGTTCGCGGATATCGCCGACTACACCAAGCGCGCGAGTGACACCACGCCGAGCGATCTGGTGCGATTCCTGGACCGCCTTTACACCGATCTCGATCGACTGGTCGAACAGCACGGTCTGGAAAAGATCAAGACCAGCGGCGACTCATACATGGTGGTCAGCGGGGTGCCCGAGCCGCGGCCCGACCACGTGGAGGCACTGGCGTGTCTGGCACTGGACATGGCCGATGCCCTTGCCGACCTCAAGGATCCGAACGGCCGCGCGGTGCCGCTGCGGATCGGGCTGGCGGCGGGCCCGGTGGTGGCGGGTGTCGTCGGCGCACGCAAGTTCTTCTACGACGTGTGGGGCGACGCCGTAAATGTCGCGTCGCGCATGGAGACCACCGATGTCGCGGGCCGCATCCAGGTGCCCGAAGACGTATATGAACGCCTGAATCACGCGTTCATACTCGAAAAGCGTGGCGAGGTCGACATCAAAGGCAAGGGCATGATGCAGACCTGGTACCTGGTCGCGCGGCGCGACGACCACGCCGTCCGCAGCGCCGTCGAACAGGGCGCAGCGGCCGGCTAGACCTTTCGGTTCTCCGACTTGATGAGCCAGGCCAGCTTCTCCAGGCCGTCGATGAGCTGGTGCAGGATGTCGGCGGTGCTGGGATCCTCGGCGTCCACCGCATCGTGCACAGCGCGCAGGGTCTCAACGGTCGCGTAGGCGCGGCCGGCGATCAGGTCGACGACGTCGTCGCTGCTGCGCTCGTAAGCCGGGAACTGCGGCAGCGTGGTGGCTTCCGCGACGGTGTCCGACCGTCCGTCCGGCACGGCATCCAGTGCCCGCATCCGTTCGGCGACGGTGTCGCTGGCCTCCCGCGCGAAGTCGACGAGTTCGTCGAGTTGCAGGTGGAGATCGCGAAAGTTGGTGCCGACCACGTTCCAGTGCGCCTGCTTGCCCTGCAGGTGCAACTCAATCAGGTCGACCAGGACCCGCTGGAGGTTGCGGCTCAGCTCCGCTGAGGCCTGGAATCCGCGTACGTCTGTGCCATTGCGTCGATTTGTACCCATGTATCGATCAACGACCCAAAATCTGGAATGACTCCAAATTAGCCTATGACAGCGCTCACACTGGCTGGTCTTGTTGCTGGTCCTGCTTCTCGAGCAGGCGCGCGTAGCCGGCGCCCATGCCCAGCAGGATGAGGCCGACCACGATGAACACCACGACCCGGAAGATGCCGTCCAGGGTGCCGAGGTCGAACAGGAACAGCTTGGCCATCGCGGCGCCGACAAGCGCCAGTCCCCCGCCGATCGGCAAGGACCGATTGGCCCGCGGTATCCGCGCCGCGTAGATGAACAGCGCTGCGGCCAACACGATCCAGCAGATCGTCGCGGCCATGTGCCCGGCGAAGAAGCCACCCTCCTCACCGCCGATGAGCACACCCGCGGTAACGGTGAAGGTGGTGATCGCGTAACCGGCCACCACCGCCGCGCCGGCCCACATCACTGAGTCGTGATCGTCGGTGGTCCACACGATCACTGCGGCGAAGGCGATCAACATGAGGCTGGCGATCAGCGTGGAAACTGCTGTGGCGGTGGTGACCTCGGTGGCGTACACCAGCGAGCCGGGGGGTGCATAACTCAGGTAGAGGGCGCCGCCGACAACGGCCAATCCGAGCGCGACCCATCGCGCGATCACCTCACGATGTGCCGCGACGGCGACGACGATCGCCATTGCCAACAGGATCGGGCTCGCGACGTGGCCGTCGAATGCGACCAGCACGGCGATGGTCGCGGATACTGCCGACAGCGCCGCCCAGAGCTGGCGCACGGAGCGGTCGACCCCCACCAGGCGGTCACCGACGAGCACGATCGACAGCAGCACCGCGGCCAGGCCAAGCGCCATCAATGCGGCCGGGACTCGCTCGGCGACCAATGCCACGCACAACACGGGCAGCACGCCGGCGCCGGTCACCAGCGCCATCAGGACGCGATTAGACGTCCTGGGCAGCAGTATCAGGGCGGCGACGACCGCCAGCCCCGCCGCAATCGCGCATGCGGCGACCAGCCACCCATCTCGCCGGTCGTCGAAGTACACCGCGAGCAGGGCGATGAGCAGCGGAAAGGTGCTGGCCGCGATGCGCGCGCAGTGCAGCCAGATCCAGTCCTTGCCAAGCTGAACCGGCAGCGACGCGGCGGCGAGCGCCAACATGAAGCCGACGAGGAGCAGCGTGACGCCGCCGGCCACCACGGGCGCCAGCACGATCAGGGGAACCAGCACCAGCACCCCGAGATGCTGCGAGTCCCAACGTCGGGCCAACGTCAGGCCACCGCCACCGATGACAGCGGCGAGGACCAGCCCGACGGGTGCGGACACCCAGTCATAGATCGTCGTGATCGCGATGACGTCGATATAGGCCGCCGCGATCCCCGTCGCGGCCAGGGCGATGGCTCCGACCCGTCCACCGGGGCGCCTGCACAGCCAGGCGGCCACCGCCACCAGGCCGACAGCCAGCGCCACGCCGCCGGCCACGCGTATCTCCGGCCGCAGAATGCCGGCCTGCGCGGCCAGCACCAGCAGCAGCACAACGCCGATCAGCGTGACTGCCACGCCGGCCACGGCCAGCAGCTTGCCGATCCAACCCTCGTCGCGTTGTGGCTTTCGCACGACGGGTGCCGGCGACGCGGCGTACTGGGGCTGGTACTGGGGCTGGTAAGAGGGCTGGTGCGGCACCGCGTACGGCTGCGGCTGTTGAACCGGTGGGGCCACCGGGACGGCCTGCGATTGTTCGGACAGCATGCGGTCCAACGTGGCCAGGTCCGCCGAAACCCTCGCCATGTACTGCGATATCGCCGAGAAGTCGGCGGACACCCGGGCGATCACGGCGCGATGTGGTTCGGTCATGGGTGACGTCATGGGTGACATCGTGACAGCCGGTCACCGGTTTCGGATGAGTAGGACTACTCGTCCAGACCATGTTCGATCGCGTATCGGGCCAATTCCACCCGGTTTGCGACCTGCAGCTTGCGGAATGTGGCCTGGACGTGGTTCTCGACGGTGCGGTGGCTCAACGAGAGCCGCGTGGCGATCTGCTTCGCCGTCAGCCCTTTTGCGACGTGACGCAGAATCTCGGTTTCGCGCTCGGTGAGGCTCGGGGCCGGAGTGCCAGCCGGGCCCGGCGTTCCGGATTGCGCGATGCGCCGGTACTCACCGAGCACCAGCCCCGCGAGCCCCGGGGTGAAGACCGCACGACCTTCTGCGGTGGCGCGCACTGCGTCGTCGAGTTCCTGTTTCGACGCGCTTTTCACGAGATAACCTGTCGCGCCGGCTTTTACCGCTTCCAACACATCCTCGCGTTCGTCGGATGCCGAGAGCACCAGGATTCGCGAGGACGGCGAGACCGCGAGCACCTCGGCCGTCGCCTGGGCCCCGTCACCGTCGGAGAGTCGCATATCCATCACGACCACGTCCGGGAGGACTACCGCCGCCCTGCGGCGCGCCGCGGCCACGCCGTCGGCGGTGGCGACGACGCTGAATCCGCCTTCGGCCAGGTCGCGGGCCACCGCGTCGCGCCAGATCGGGTGGTCGTCGACCACCATCACCGTCGGGGTACTGTCAGCTCCCATTCCGTCCCACATCCCGGCGCGGTGGTGAGCTTTGCGCTCCCACCGAGCCAATCCATCCGTCCGACAATCGATTTAGCCACGCCGACGCGGCCCTCAGCGACCGCCTCTTCGAGTCGACCGTCCGCGATTCCGACGCCGTCGTCGCGGATGCTCACTGCGACCGAGCCACCCAAGTCCTCCAGCAGAACGTAGGCATGCGCCTCGGGGCCGGCGTGCGCGGCGACGTTGTCCAGCGCGTTGACCGCGGCGGCGTACATCTCGCTCGCCGTGGCCGTGTCCAGCAACACCGGATCGGCGGGCACGCTCACCGACACCAGGTCCGATGCCCGCTTACGCAACAGGGCGCCGACGTCGGCCATCTCCCCTGCGGGTGTCTCGGCGTCGGCCGAGCTGACGAGCCGCCGCAGGGCGCGCTCCTGCTCCCCCGCCAACTCGGCCAGTTCAGCTGTTGCTCCCCCGATTTCGCGCCCGCGACGCGACACCAGTGCCAGCACCTGAATGGCGCCGTCGTGGACCTGGCGCGACAGCCTTTCCCGCTCCTGGTGCGAGGCGGCCAGCCGCGCGGCCTGTTCGAGTTCGGCGTGAGCGCGCCGCGCCGTCTGCGCGGCCAAGCCGACCGCGAGTCCGACCGCGAGTTCGATGACGATCGTCGCGTTGCGGCCCAGGTCGTAATTGATGGAGCCCTTCACGATCGTGCTCGCGATCATGACCGTCACACCGGCAAGCATTCCGACGATCGGGCCGGCGAGGATGGCTGCAGAGATCGTGGCGTTGGTGGCCCATAACGTCGTCGGCCACGACTGGTTGTCCAGCGCCCACTGCGCTGAGGCGACGAACTCGGTGGACAGGATCAGTCCGACGACGACGACGATTTCGGCCACCACCCACGATGCGCGTCGGCCGAAGCCCCGAAGATATGCGAACGCACACAACGCGCTCCATCCGAGCAGCACGGCGAAAAGTGCCCACCCGATCGCCGGTCGGTCGAGTTCTGCGTTGACACCGATCTGAAAGCCGAGAGCGTAAATGCAACTCAGCAGACGAAACACCTGCGCTGCCCGCCACAACGGCGTGGCCGGATCCGGTGAGCGCGCCGGCGCAGGCACTACAGAACCTTTGACAGAAACGCCTTCGTCCGTTCGTGTTGCGGGTTGCTCAGCAGCTCCCGCGGAGGCCCGCCTTCAACCACGACCCCACCGTCCATGAACACCAGGTGATTGGCGACCTCGCGGGCGAATCCCATTTCGTGCGTCACCACCACCATCGTCATCCCCTCGGAGGCAAGCTTTTTCATCACCTCGAGGACCTCACCCACCAGCTCTGGATCCAGGGCCGAGGTCGGCTCGTCGAACAGCATCAGCTTCGGGCTCATCGCCAGGGCACGCGCGATCGCCACCCGCTGCTGCTGCCCACCGGAGAGCTGCGCCGGGTACGCCCCGGCCTTGTCCGACAGTCCTACCTGTTCGAGCAGATCTTTGCCCCGCGCCACCGCGGCGTCCTTCTTGACGCGCTTGACGTGGATCGGCGCTTCGATGACGTTCTCCAGCGCCGTGCGGTGCGGGAAGAGATTGAAGTGCTGGAACACCATGCCTATCTCGCGGCGCTGCTTCGCGGCGTCACGGGGGGACATCTCATAGAGCTTGGCGCCCTTGTCGCGATAGCCGATCAGCTCGCCGTCCACGTAGAGCCGCCCGGCGTTGACCTGTTCCAGATGGTTGATGCAACGTAGGAACGTCGACTTGCCCGAGCCGGACGGGCCGACCATCACCAGCACCTCACCCTTGCCGATCTCCAGCGTGATGCCATTCAGAACGTTCAGGGCGCCGAAGCTCTTGCAGACCTGTTCGGCCTTGACCATCGGGGTCATGGATGCACCTCGCCCGTCTGGGCCTTGGCCAACGCCTCGAGTTGCTTGGTGGTCAACTTCCGCGAAGCGCCGCGGGCGAAGTACCTCTCCAGGTAGTACTGGCCGACCATCAGGATGCTCGTCACCACCAGGTACCAGGTCGCCGCGACCAGCAGCAGCGGGACGGGCTCGAAGGTACGCGCGGCAATCTCGCGCGACGTGATGCCGTACAGATCCAGCGTGAAGGGCACCGCGGTGACCAAGGATGTGGTCTTCAGCATGCTGATGACCTCATTGCCGGTCGGCGGGATGATCACCCGCATCGCCTGGGGTAAGACCGTGCGCCACATCGCCATTCCCCACGACATGCCCAGTGCGGTTGACGCTTCGAGCTGTCCCTCCGGCACGGAACTGATTCCTGCGCGGATGATTTCGGCCATGTATGCGGCCTCGTTGAGGGCCAGACCGAGTATCGCCAGCAGGAACGGGATGGACAGCATCTGCAGATTGAAGCTGAAAAATGTAGGGCCGAAGGGGACTCCGAGCGCGATGTTCTGGTAGATCGTCGGGATCAGGCCCCAGAAGACGAGCTGTACGTAGATCGGCGTGCCGCGGAAGATCCACAGATACACCCACGACACCGCTTTGAAGATGGGGTTTTCCGAGAGCCGCATCACCGCCAGGATCACGCCGAGCACGATCGCCAGCACCATCGAGTAGACGGTCAACTGAAGGGTGTTGAGCAGACCGACGGTCAACACCCGCTCGTTGAAGAGGTACTCCGTGTACACCTTCCAGCGGTACGCGTCGTTGGTGGCCGCTCCATACAGGAACAGCACGACCAGAATGATGATGACGACCGCCGCCACCCATCGCCACGGGTGACGCAGCGGAACGGCATCGATTGCGGCAGGCGCAGTGGGCGGCGACGTGCCGACATCAGTCATTGTTCGGCGCCTTTTTGGCTAGCTCACCGCGCCGTTGATGACCGGCTTGTCGATCATTCCGGCCTCAACGCCCCAGTTCTTCGCGATCTCCTCGTACTTGCCCGACTCGATCAGATGCTCCAGCGCTTGCTGCAGCGACTGCGCCAGCGGCGAACCCTTTTGCACCGGCCAGCCGTACGGCGCTGAGTCAAAGACCTCGCCCGCAGCTTCCAGCTTCCCGTTGTTTTGCTTGATCGCGTAGGCGGTCACCGGCGAATCGGCAGACATGGCGTCTGCCTGGCCGAGCACCACGGCGTTGGTCGCAGCATCCTGACCGTCGAACGCGATGATCTCGATCGCCGGCTTACCCGCGTCGGTGCATGCCTTGCTCTTGGCCGGCAGCTCTTCTGTCTCCTCGGTCGTGGTGGCCTGCACCGCTACCTTCTTGCCGCATGCGTTGTTCGGATCGATTCCCGAGCCGGGCCGCTGAGCCCACTGGATGCCTGCGCTGAAATAGGTGACGAAGTCGACCGACTCCTCGCGCTCCTTGGTGTCGGTGAACGACGACATGCCGACGTTGTACGTACCGCCCTGAATCGACGGGATGATCTTGGCGAAGTCAGACTCGCGGTACTCCGCGGTCAGGCCGAGTGTGCCCGCGATCGCGTTCATCAGATCCACATCGAAGCCGACGATCTTGCCACTGGGATCCTTGAATTCGTTCGGCGGGTACGGAATGTTGACGCCGACGATCAGCTTCCCGGACTCCTTGATCGCTTCGGGCACCGTGCTCGCAATCTCGTCGACCTTGTCGGCCGCTGCTGCCGTGTTACCGGTCGTCTCACTGCTCGTGTTACTACCGCTCGCACAGCCCGACAGGAGCAGCGCGCCAGTCGCAGCAAACACCGCGGCGAACCGCCACAGTTTTCCTCGACGGTCCTGACATTCACGTAGCACGGTTGCCTCTACTTTCTGCCTCGTGGATCCAGCGCAAAGCGCCGGTAGGGGAACAGTAGTGGAGACATACCGAAGCGGCAGGGGAACGAACGGCCGATTGATTCGCCGACGTGCCAATGACACGGTTTGCACACGGATAAGGCAATATCCGGAACGCGAAATTCGGTTTGTGCCAAACTGCGCCCATGGAAAGTCCCGCTCCTCCGAGCCTGTTGAAACATCTGTGGCTGTCCACCTTGCTGTCCGGGGTTCTCGCCGTCATCCTCGGCGTACTGGCGTGGACGTGGCCGACGCTGACGATCATCGTCACCGCGATCTTCTTCGGCGCCTACCTTCTGATCACCGGCATCACCCAGGTGGTGTTCGCATTCAGCCTGCACGTGTCCGCGGGAGGCCGGGTGCTGCTGTTCATCAGTGGCGCCGCCGCGCTGATCCTGGCGCTGCTGTGCTTCCGCAGCCTTCAGGAATCGATTCTGCTGCTGTCCATCTGGATCGGTATCGGCTTCATCTTCCGCGGCGTCGCCACGGCCGTCTCCGCCATCAGCGACAGCACACTTCCGGGGCGGGCGTGGGAGATCTTCATCGGTCTGCTCAGCCTGCTGGCCGGGATTTTCATGCTGGCCTGGCCGCTGCAGTCGCTCGAAACCCTGACCAGGGTCGTCGGGATCTGGCTGCTCGTCATCGGCGTATTCGAGATCGTGTCGGCGTTCGGCATCCGCAAAGCCTCGAAGGGGCTCGGCGGTGGCACGACGCCGGCACCTGCGGCAGAAGCGCCGGTGAGCTAACGCACACTGATTTCTACTACGCTCTGTCGTAGGCTGGTGAGACGGCCACGGGAGAGGTTCAGATGGACGCACTCGACGTGTCGCGGTGGCAGTTCGGAACGACCACCGTCTACCACTTCATACTCGTCCCCCTGACGATCGGGCTTGCCCCGCTCATCGCGGCCATGCAGACAGCCTGGGTCGTCACGGGCAATCCGGCCTGGTACCGGCTGACCCGGTTCTTCGGCAAGCTGTTCCTGATCAACTTCGCGCTCGGCGTCGCCACCGGCATCGTTCAGGAATTCCAGTTCGGGATGAACTGGAGCGAGTACTCGCGCTTCGTCGGCGACATCTTCGGGGCGCCGCTGGCGTTCGAGGGGCTGATCGCGTTCTTCTTCGAATCGACGTTCATCGGGCTGTGGATCTTCGGCTGGACCCGCCTGCCACGTCTGGTCCACCTCGCATGCATCTGGATCGTCGCCTTCGCGGTCAACGCTTCGGCCTATTTCATCATCGCCGCGAACTCGTTCATGCAGCATCCCGTCGGCGCCGGATACAACCCGGAGTCCGGGCGCGCGGAACTCGTCGACTTCGGCGCGCTGTTGACCAACAACACCGCGATCTGGGCGTTCCTGCACGCGGTGGCCGGATCATTCCTCACCGCAGGCGTTTTCGTCGCGGCAATCAGCGCCTGGCTGATGGTCCGGTCCCACAAACGTGCGAACGAGACCGACGAGGCACGCAGCATGTACCGGCCCGCAACGATCGCGGGCAGCCTGGTTGCGCTCGTGGCCGCCGGGGCCCTCTTCTTCACAGGTGACTTCCAGGGCAAGCTGATGTTCGTCCAGCAGCCGATGAAGATGGCGTCGGCAGAGTCATTGTGCGACACAGCGACCGATCCGGACTTCTCGATTCTGACCGTCGGCACCCACAACAACTGCGCGAGCGTCGAGCACCTCATCGAAGTACCGTATGTCCTGCCCTTCCTGGCGGAATCCAAGTTCAGCGGTGTCACCCTGCAGGGCGTCAACGATCTGCAACAGTCCTACGAGCAGAGATTCGGCCCCGGTGACTACCGGCCCAACCTGTTCGTGACCTACTGGGCGTTCCGGGCCATGATCGGGCTGCTGCTCGTGCCCGTCGTCTTCGCCCTCGCCGCACTCTGGCTGACGCGTCGCGGCCGGGTTCCACACCAGCGATGGTTCGGCGGACTCGCGTTGATCACGATTCCCACACCGTTCCTGGCCAATTCGGCGGGCTGGATCTTCACCGAGATGGGCAGGCAACCATGGGTCGTGGTGCCCAACCCCACCGGCGATCAGTTGGTGCGAATGACCGTGCAGGAGGGCGTATCCGGCAATGCGACCGGCACGGTGGTGCTCTCGCTGACCGTCTTCACACTGCTGTACGGCGTGCTGGGCGCGATTTGGTTCTGGTTGATTCGCCGGTACGTGATCGAGGGCCCGCAGGAGCACGACTCCGAACCCGTACCGCCGCCGTCGCCCGACGACGACGACGTCGCTCCCCTGTCCTTCGCGTATTAGGAGATCGTGATGGGTCTTCAAGAGTTGTGGTTCTTCATCATCGCCGCGCTGTTCGGTGGTTTCGTGCTGCTGGAGGGGTTTGACTTCGGGGTCGGCATGCTGATGGCTCCCCTTGGTAGGGCAGGCAAGGCCAGGGGCGGAGATCCCGAACAGAGCCGGCGCGCCGCATTGAACACCATCGGCCCGGTGTGGGACGCCAACGAGGTCTGGCTGATCACCGCGGGCGCAGCCATGTTCGCGGCATTCCCAAACTGGTACGCCACGCTGTTCTCGGCGCTGTACCTGCCGCTCCTGGCCATCCTGGTCGGGATGATCGTGCGCATCGTCGGCATCGAATGGCGCGGCAAGATCGACGATCCACGTTGGCGCACATGGGCCGACGCGGGTATCGCGGCCGGATCGTGGTTGCCCGCGATCCTATGGGGCGTTGCGTTCGCGATCCTGGTTCGGGGTCTGCCGATCGATGCCGACGGTCGGGCGCACCTGGCAATCAGTGACGTGCTCAACGGCTACACGCTTCTCGGTGGTCTCGCAACGACGTCTCTCTTCGCGTTCTACGGGGCGGTGTTCGTCGCGCTGAAGACCGCCGGGCCGGTGCGCGACGACGCATTTCGTTTCGCCCGGGCGCTGTCGTTGCCCGTTGTGGTGCTCGCAGGCGGGTTCGGACTGTGGACCCAGCTGGCACACGGCAAACCATGGACGTGGCTCCCGCTAGGGATCGCCGTGGTTGCTCTGCTGACGGCGGTGGCGTTGATGACGACCCGGCGCCACGAGGGTTGGGCGTTCGCATCGACGATGGCGGTCGTCGCGGCCGTCGTGGTGCTGCTGTTCGGGACGATGTATCCGAATCTGTTGCCCTCCACACTCAATCCGGACTGGAACGTGACCATCTACAACGGCTCGTCGACCCCGTACACGCTGGCGATCATGTCATGGGCCTCATTGACCTTGCTGCCCCTGGTGCTCGGATACCAGGGGTGGACCTATTGGGTGTTTCGCCGGAGGATCACCGCCGACGCGATACCAGCCTCGATCGGATTGTCGCGGCGCGCGACGTGAACGGTCCCGTCGACCGGCGCCTGTGGCGCGCATCGACCGCGATGCGCCGCTTCCTCGTGTCGTCGACCGTCTGCGGTGTGCTGATCGCCTGCGCCACCCTCGCCTCCGCGATCGTCCTCGCCGACATCGTCGCCCGCGTGATCGTCGACCCGGATCAACGCAGCCTGGGCAGGCTCCTTATACCCCTGTCGATTTTGCTGCTGCTCTGGACATTACGGACGCTCGTCACGTGGCAGCAGGGCCGGCTGGCTCAGCGCGGGGCAAGCGCGGTGATCGCCGACCTCAGCCGCGCCGTGTTGACGGCGACGACGTCCTTGCCGCCACGGCGGCTCGCCGAGCGCCAAGACGACGCTGCCATTCTGGTCACCCGCGGCCTGGACGGTTTGCGGTTGTACTTCACCGCATATCTGCCCGCACTCTTCATCGCCACGATCCTGACACCTGCGACCATCGCCGTTATCGCCCTTTACGACTGGCGATCCGCGGTGATCGTCGTGATCGCACTGCCGCTCATTCCGATCTTCATGGTGCTGATCGGCCTCACCACCGCCGAGCGGTCGGCCGCGGCGCTTCGCGCGATGGCTACCCTGCAGTCCCGGTTACTGGATCTCGTCGCCGGCCTGCCAACCCTGCGCGCGCTGCGACGCGTGGGCGGCTCCGCGACCCGGATCGCCGAACTGGGTGCCGCACACCGGCGGTCCACCATGGCGACGTTGCGCATTGCCTTCCTGTCCGCACTGGTGCTGGAGCTGCTGGCCACCCTCGGAGTCGCGCTGGTCGCGGTGAGTGTGGGCCTGCGACTGGTCTACGGCGATATGACGCTTACTGCGGGGCTCACGGCGTTGCTTCTCGCCCCCGAGGTGTTCTGGCCGCTGCGCCGCGTCGGTGCCGCATTCCACGCCGCACAGGATGGAAAGACGGCCGCCGACAACGCCTTCCGTCTGATCGACGCACTCCCGGGCCCACCCGCCGGAACACGCCGGGTGACCGCCGCGGGTGCCACCATCGAGCTCGCGACAATCAATGCTGTCGCCGAACCCGGCGAGGTCACGGTGATCGCCGGGCCCAACGGCGCGGGAAAGACCACCCTGCTGCACACCGTGCTCGGCCTCACCGAGCCGACCGACCTTGACCTGCCCGCGTGGTGGGCACAGTTCGCCTGGCTTCCACACCGCCCCACCATCATTCCCGGGACGGTGCGACAGAACCTCGAACTGTTCGGACCGCTGGACGACATCGAGGCAGCCTGCCGTGTCGCATGTTTCGACGAAGTCCTCGCCGACCTACCGCACGGGCTGGACACGATGCTGGGTAGCGATGGGGTCGGCATGTCGCTCGGTCAGCGACAGCGACTCGGCCTTACCCGGGTGCTTGGATCGGCTGCACCGGTGCTGCTACTCGACGAGCCGACGGCTCATCTCGATGCCGAAACCGAAGACCTGGTATTGCACGCCATCACCGCACGCGCGGCCGCCGGCGCGACGGTGATCGTGGTCGGCCACCGAGCGCCGGTGCTGGCCATCGGCGATCGCGTCGTGCAGATGGGAAGCCTCGTCGATGCTTGAGTTGCTGCGCCCACGCCTGCCCCGACTGCTCCTCGCCGTCGGGTTCGGGGTGCTGTCACTCGGCAGCGCGCTTGCATTGGCCGGTGTCGCCGCATGGCTGATCACCAGGGCATGGCAGATGCCGCCCGTGTTCGACCTGACGGTTGCCGTTGTTGCGGTGCGCGCCCTCGGCATCTCGCGTGGGGTACTTGGTTATTGCGAGAGGCTGGCATCCCACGACACCGCCCTGCGGGCCGCCGCAGACGTCCGTGAGCGGCTGTATGCACGCCTCGCAGCTGGCCCCGTCGACGCCGTGATGCGGCGACACACCGGTGAGCTGGTAAGCGATGTCGGCTCGTCGGTCGACGAGTTGTCCGACGTGCTCGTGCGCGCCGTGGTTCCGATTTCGGTCGCCGCCATCCTCGGGTCGGCCGCCACCATCGCCATCGCGATCATCTCGCCGGCGGCGGCCGCCGTATTGGCGCTGTGCCTCTTGGTTGCCGGGGTCGGCGCACCCGCTCTGGCCGCCCGCGCCGCAGTCGCCGCCGAACACACAGCCGCACTGCACCGTTCACAGCGTGACACCGCGGCCATGATCGCACTTGAGCACGCACCCGAACTACGCGTCAGCGGCCGACTCGACGAGATGCTCGCCGACGCCGACAGACGACAACGCGATTGGGGCCGCGCCATCGACCGGGCGGCGGCACCGGCGGCACTGGCGTCGGCGGCTCCGATCGCGGCGATCGGAGCCAGCGTACTGGGCGCCGTCGTGTGCGGAATCGCCCTGGCGCCGACATTGGCGCCGACCACGCTCGCGGTGCTGATGCTGTTGCCGCTCTCGGCTTTTGAGGCGACGACGGCGTTGCCCGGTGCCGGTGTGCAACTTGCGCGCTCCCGCGTCGCCGCACGACGCCTGCACGCGTTGACGGACCCCGGAACAGATGACTCACGGCGACCGACGGTCCCGTCGCTAGAACTCGAACAGGGCGCGAGGCTTGCGGTCACCGGCCCGAGCGGTTCGGGCAAGACGACACTGCTGATGCATCTCGCCGGCCTGCTACCCGAGGAGATACCTTCGGACACCGCATTTTTTGCCGAGGACGCGCACCTGTTCGCGACGACGGTTCGGGACAATCTTCTGGTGGCCCGCGGTGATGCGGCCGACCACGAGCTGCGCGAGGCCCTGTACCGCGTGGGCCTTTCAGGTTGGCTCGCCTCGTTGCCCAGCGAGTTGTCCACCGTCCTTGTCGGCGGCGATGCGGCCGTGTCCGCCGGCCAGCGCAGGAGACTCCTGCTTGCCCGCGCGTTGGTCTCGGCCGCGCCCACGGTATTGCTCGACGAACCGACCGAACATCTCGACGCCGCGGACGGTAGGCGGTTGCTCGCGGAACTGCTCACTTCCGGCGCTCTGTTCCCGGCCGCGCGCACCGTGGTCGTCGCGACACACCACCTGCCCGCCGACTTTGTCTGTAGCACCGTCAAGCTCCCTGCCTGCGGGTAACGTCATCCACCATGAGCGAGCCGGAGGACCCCGCAACGCCGCCCCCTTCCCAGCAGCCGCCCCCATCCCAGCAGCCGCCCCCGCCCGGCGCCCCTCCTTCTTATGGGCCGTATCCCGGGGGTAGCTATCCCCCGCCGCCGCAGGCGCCGCCCTATGGCGGATATCCGCCGCCGCCGCCGATGACATCCCCTAAGAACGGTTTGGGTCTCGCGTCGTTGGTGATTGCCATCATTTCCCTGCTGAGCGTTGTCGGTGGCGTCGTGCTCGGCTTTGTCGCAGTGATTCTCGGCTTCATGGGGTGGGGCCGCGCCAAGCGCGGCGAGGCCACCAACGGAGGCATCGCAATTGCCGGCATCATTCTCGGATTCCTGAGCATCATCGAGGCTGTCGTCGTGATCGGGCTGTCCATCTGGGGATTCAATAAGGTCGGCGGGACCGACTACATCGATTGCATCAACCGGGCCGGCAGTGATCAGGGAGCCATCCAACAGTGCTCCGATCAGTTCACCGAGAACCTGGAGACCCAGTTCTCGATCACCGTCACCCCGGCCCCTTAGCGCGGGAAGTGCTTGACGATGCCTTCCTGGACGACGGTCGCCAGCAACTGACCCGACCGGTCGAAGAAATGGCCGGTGCCGAGGCCCCGTGAATCGGCGGCCACCGGTGAGGACGTGGAGTAGAGCACCCACTCGTCGAAGCGCACCGGCCGGTGGAACCACACCGAGTGGTTGGTGGTGACGGCAAAGATGCGGTCCCAGCCCCAAGAAAGTCCGTGGGTGGTGATGATCGAGTCCAAGATGGTGGTGTCCGACGCGTACGCCAGCGCAGCGGCGTTCACGGCGGGATCGTCGGGCATCGCACCGTGCGCCTTCATCCAGACCCTGTTGTAGGTGAGCTTCTCCCCCTTGTCACGCATCACCCACGTCGGGTCATTCGTGTAGCGCCAGTCGATCGGTCGCAGCGCGGAGGCGAAATGCGGAACGACTTCCTCGTATCCGCGCAGCAGGTCGTCGATCGGCGGCACCGTCAGCGGATCCGGCAGCGCAGGTGGCTCGACTCCGTGCTCGAGGCTGCGGCCGCCGGAGAGGTAGGACACCAATGCGGTGGCCAGCACCTCCCCGTCCTGCACCACGTCGACGCGGCGGTTGGCGAACCGGCGCTCGTCGCGCAGGCGGGAGATGTGGAACTCCAGATCCTTTTCCGGGTCGCCGCCCGCGATGAAGTGCACCGACAGCGCGCTCGGCGGTATCGCGTGCTTCAGGCTGCGGGACGCCGCCACCAGCGACTGCGCCATCATCTGGCCGCCGAACGTACGTACCGGATTCTTGCTCGGATGCGAACCGACGTAGATGTCGTCGTCCATCTGACGGAGGTCGAGTATCGCCAGCAGACTCGTGCGAAGTCTGCGTTATTTTCGACACCGAGCCTCCTTCTAGACGTCGTCCTCCCCGATCCGGTGCACCTGGATCAGATTGGTGGAGCCTACTGTGCCCGGCGGAGCACCCGCGATGATGACCACCAAGTCGCCGCGCTTGTAACGACCGAGTTCGAGCAGTGACTTGTCGACCTGCTTGATCATTCCGTCGGTGGTCAGGATGTGCGGCACGATGAACGTCTCGGTGCCCCAGCTCAGCGCGAGCTGGCTGCGGACCTCGGGCAGCGACGTGAACGCAAGCAGCGGCAGCGGTGTGTGAAGCCGCGCCAACCGGCGGACGGTGTCGCCGGACTGCGTGTAGGCCACCAGGGCCTTGGCGTCCAGACGCTCGCCGATGTCGCGGGCCGCGTAGGAGATGACACCGCGTTTGGTGCGAGGCACATGCGTCAGCGGCGGGACGACGACCGAGTTCTCCTCGACCGCTCTGACGATCCGGGCCATGGTCTTCACGGCCTCAAGTGGGTACTTACCCACCGACGTCTCACCCGAGAGCATCACGGCGTCCGCACCGTCGAGCACGGCGTTCGCCACATCGGATGCCTCAGCGCGGGTCGGCCGGTAGTTCTCGATCATCGACTCGAGCATCTGGGTGGCGACGATGACGGGTTTGGCGTTCTCCCTTGCCATTTGGATGGCGCGCTTCTGCACCAACGGCACCTCTTCGAGCGGCAGCTCGACGCCCAGATCGCCGCGGGCGACCATGATCGCGTCGAATGCCAGCACGATGGCCTCGAGATTGTCGATGGCTTCGGGCTTCTCGAGCTTGGCGATGACGGGTACCCGCCTGCCCACGCGATCCATGATTTCGTGCACGAGTTCGATATCGGCGGGCGATCGCACGAACGACAGCGCGACCAGGTCGACGCCGACCTGCAGGGCGAACTCGAGGTCCTCGATGTCCTTCTCCGACAATGCGGGAGCCGACACGTTCATGCCGGGCAGCGACATCCCCTTGTTGTTACTGACCGCGCCACCCTCGGTGACGGTGCACACCACATCGTTGCCATCGATTTCGTTGACCACGAGACCGACGTTGCCATCGTCGACGAGGACCCGGTCGCCCGCTGTGGCGTCCTCGGCGAGCCGCTTGTACGTCGTCGACACCCGGTCGTGGGTGCCCTCGCAGTCGTCGATCGTGATCCGCACCGTCTCACCCTCGGCCCAGAAGGTCGGTCCGCCGGCGAACCGGCCCAGGCGGATCTTGGGGCCCTGGAGATCGGCGAGAATGCCGACGGCGCGTCCGGTGGCGTCGGATGCGGCCCGCACACGCTTGTAGTTGGCTTCGTGATCCGAGTAGTCGCCGTGACTGAAATTGAGCCGCGCGACGTCCATTCCGGCCTCGACCAGTGCCCTGAGGGCGTCATCGGTCGCGGTGGCCGGGCCCAGGGTACAGACGATCTTTCCACGTCTACTCACGCCTGCGAGCATAGTCGTTAATCGATTCAGACGACGGCCAGCGGCAGTGCGCCCGGGTATCACCGGGGCGGGCAGGTCGGACGCCCCCATCAGGTACTTGTCGACGGCATGAGCTGCGCTGCGCCCCTCGGCGATGGCCCACACGATCAGGGAGGCGCCGCGGTGTGCGTCACCACACACGAACACCCCCGGCGCGTCTGGTCTGCCAGTCCGATCCGCAGGGCAGCGCGCCGCGACGGTTGAGTTCGAGCCCGAGGCCATCCAGCAGCGGCATGTGCTCGACCCCGTCGAAACCGATCGCCAGCAGGGCCAATTCACACGGAAGTTCCAGCGACTCCCCGACCGGTGTGATGGCCCGGCGTCCATGGGCGTCACGTTCGACTTTCACCTCGGCGATCTCCATGGCGCGAAGATTGCCCTTGTCGTCGCCGAGAAAGCGTTGTACCGCCACTTCGTAGCGGCGGTGTCCGCCTTCGGCGTGCGCGGGTGACAAGCGCGTGCGCAGCACGATCGGCCACATCGGCCATGGTGAGCGGGACTCGTCGCGGTACTCCGGCGGCTCGGGGTTGTAGTCCAGTTGGGTCACCGATTTCGCACCCTGCCGGTGTGCGGTGCCCAGACAGTCGGCGCCGGTGTCGCCACCGCCGATGATCACGACATGCTTACCCGCCGCGGAAATCGGGCTCTGGCCGTCGCCCTCGCACTCCTTGTTCGCGGGCACCAGATGCTCCATCGCGAGGTGCACACCATTGAGCCGGCGGCCCTCCGCGTCGCTGTCCCGCGCCCGCAAGGCGCCGACCGCCAGGACGACGGCATCGTACTGCTGCATGAGCTGCTCGACGGGAAGATCCACGCCGACTTCACATTCGGTGACGAAACGCGTTCCCTCGGCGCGCATTTGAGCAAGTCGCTGGTTCAGCATGGCCTTTTCGAACTTGTACTCCGGGATTCCGTAGCGCATCAGGCCGCCGATACGGTCGTCGCGCTCATACACGGTGACATCGTGGCCTGCACGCGTGAGCTGTTGCGCCGCAGCGAGTCCGGCAGGGCCGGAGCCGACGACGGCCACCCTGCGACCTGTGGCGATCGCCGCCGGCTGAGGTTCGACGATTCCGTCCATCCACGCCTGGTCGGCGATGGTCTGTTCGATGCGTTTGATCGTGACGCTTCCGCCGGTCTGCTCCTCGCCGATGGAGAGCACGCACGCGGCTTCGCACGGCGCCGGGCACAACCGTCCGGTGAACTCCGGGAAGTTGTTGGTCGCGTGCAGGCGGTCGCTCGCCGCGTCCCAGCGGCCCCGTCGCACCAGGTCATTCCATTCCGGGATCAGATTGCCCAGTGGGCAGCCCGCAGTTCCCGAGTGGCAGAACGGGATTCCACAGTCCATACACCGCCGGGCCTGCTGAGAGACCTCGCCTGCGCGCTGGTGCGGATCCTGTTGCTCGTAGACCTCTCGCCAGTCACCGACGCGCTCGTCGACGGCACGCTTGGCGGCTTCGACCTTGGGCACCTTGAGGAAACCGGTCGGGTCAGCCACGGCTTGCCTCCATGATTGCGGTGTCGACGTCGCGGCCCTCACGTTTAGCGACCAACGTCGCCTCCAGCACTCGCTCGTAGTCGCGGGGCATGACCTTGGTGAACTGTGCACTGCGCCTTGGCCAGTCGGACAGCACACTGGCCGCCAAGGTGCTTCCGGTGTACTTCGCATGAACGGCGACAACGTCGCGCAACCAGGTCAGGTCCTCGGGTTCGAGGCGCTGCAGCTCGACCATCTCGGCGTTGACCTTCTTCGGATCGAGGCCCAACACGAACGCGATACCGCCCGACATTCCCGCCGCCATGTTTCGGCCCGTCTTTCCGAGCACCACGACGCGACCGCCGGTCATGTACTCGCACGCATGATCGCCGACGCCTTCCACGACGGTCAGCGCCCCGGAGTTCCGCGCCGCGAACCGCTCCCCGACCCGGCCACGCAGGTACAGCTCGCCGGACGTGGCGCCGAAAAGCAAAGTGTTTCCGGCGATCACGTTGTCCTCAGGCAGAAACAGGACGTCATCGGGCGGCCTGACGATGACCCGGCCGCCGGACAACCCCTTGCCGACGTAGTCGTTGGCGTCTCCGATCAGTTCCAGCGTGACACCCGCCGGCAGGAATGCCCCAATCGACTGGCCCGCCGACCCGGTCAGCGTGATGTGAATCGTGTTGTCGGGCAGCCCGGTGGCGCCGTACCGCCGGGTGACCTCGGAACCGAGCAGGGTGCCGACGGTGCGGTTGACGTTGCGCACCGGCAGTTCGAGCCTGACGGGATGCGCATCTTCGAGCGCACCCTCGGTCAGCTGGATGAGGGTGCGGTCCAAGGCTTCCTCGAGGCCGTGCTCCTGTCCCCTGGTGCGACGGCGCTCCGTCCCGCGGGGCACCGCGAACACCGGCGTCAGATCCAGGCCCCTGCTCTTCCAGTGGGAGATGCCCTCATCGGTGTCGAGCACCTCGGCCTGGCCCACCGCCTCGTCGATGCTGTGGAACCCGAGTTCGGCAAGATAGTGGCGGATATCCTCTGCGATGAACCGGAAGTAGTTCTCGACGAACTCCGGCTTGCCGTTGAATCGTGCCCGCAGCTCTGGGTTTTGGGTCGCTACACCTACGGGACACGTGTCGAGGTGACAGACCCGCATCATGATGCATCCCGACACCACCAGCGGGGCGGTGGCGAAGCCGAACTCCTCGGCACCCAGCAGCGCGGCGACGATGACGTCGCGGGCGGTGCGCATACCTCCGTCGCACTGCACCGTGATGCGGTCGCGCAGACCATTGAGCATCAGCGTCTGCTGGGTGTCGGCCAACCCGATCTCCCACGGAACTCCGGCGTGTTTGAGGCTGGTGAGCGGCGCGGCGCCGGTTCCGCCGTCGTATCCCGAGATCAGCACCACGTCCGCGTGCGCCTTGGACACGCCTGCCGCGACCGTTCCGACCCCAACGCTGCTGACGAGCTTGACGTGGATGCGGGCGTCGGCGTTGGCGTTCTTCAAATCGTGGATGAGCTGAGCCAGGTCTTCGATCGAATAGATGTCGTGATGTGGCGGCGGCGAGATCAGACCGACACCTGGCGTCGAGTGCCGGGTCCTGGCGATGTTCGGATACACCTTGTAGCCCGGAAGCTGACCGCCCTCGCCGGGTTTGGCCCCCTGAGCCATCTTGATCTGGATGTCGGTGGCGTTGAGCAGATAGTCGCTGGTGACCCCGAAGCGACCGGAGGCAACCTGCTTGACTGCGCTGCGCCGCCGTGGATCGTACAAGCGATCGGTGTCCTCGCCGCCCTCCCCGGAGTTGGACCGACCACCCAGGTTGTTCATGGCGATGGCCATGGTCTCGTGCGCTTCGGCCGAGATGGAACCGTAGCTCATCGCACCGGTGTTGAATCGGGTGACGATCGATTCGACGGGCTCGACTTCCTCCAGCGGGACCGGCGGCCTCAATTTCTTGAACCCGAACAGCCCACGCAAGGTGCCGCCTTCCCTGGACAGCCGGTCTCACCTCGTCGCTGTACTGCTTGAAGATGTCGTGGCGCCCGGTGCGCGTCGAATGCTGCAGCAGGAAAACCACTTCGGGGGTGAACAAGTGTAGTTCGCCCTCACGTCGGAACGCGTATTCGCCGCCGACCTCCAGCCGCCGGTGGACCCGCTCAGTCGGGTTCTCCGGATAGGCCCGCCGATGCCTGACCTTGACTTCCTCCGCGATCACGTCCAGCCCGACGCCGCCCAGTTGGCTCGGCGTGCCGGTGAAGTACTCGTCGATCACGCGCTTGTCGATACCGATCGCCTCGAATGCCTGGGCGGCGGTGTAGGAGGCGACGGTCGAGATCCCCATCTTGCTCATCACCTTCGTCACGCCCTTGCCGAGCGCCTTTAGGTAGTTGCGCACTGCCGCAGCGGCTTCGATGCCGGTGAGCTCGCCCTCACGGACCAGGTCCTCGATCGACTCGAACGCCAGGTACGGGTTCACCGCGGCGGCGCCGAAGCCGATGAGCATCGCGATGTGGTGCACTTCGCGGGCGTCGCCGCTTTCGACAACCAGGGCGACCGTCGTGCGCTCCTTCGTACGAACAAGGTGATGGTGCACCGCCGAAACGGCAAGCAGCGACGGGATCGGCGCTCTTGTGTGATCGGAGTCGCGGTCGGAGATCACCAGGGTGCGTGCACCTTTGGCGATGGCGTCACACGCGCGCAGGCGCAGCTCCTCCAAGGCGTCGACGAGGCCCTCCCCACCCCGCTCGACGTCATAGAGGGCCTTCAAGACGGTCGTCCTCAGGCCACCGTGCTCGCCGTCGGCGTTGATATGGACGATCTTGTTGAGTTCGTCGTTGTCGAGAACCGGCCAACGCAGCACGATCTGCCGGCAGGACGCCGCGGTCGGCTCGAGGAGGTTCTGCTCCGGCCCCATCACCCGCGCCATCGAGGTGACGACCTCTTCGCGGATGGCATCCAGCGGCGGATTCGTCACCTGCGCAAAGAGTTCGACGAAGTAGTCGTAGAGCAGCCGGGACCGCTGAGACAGCACCGCAGTCGGAGTGTCGGTTCCCATGGAACCCAAGGGTTCGGCCCCCGAAGCCGCCATTGGGGTGAGCAGGATGCGAAGGTCTTCCTCGGTGTAGCCGAAAGCGATCTGCCTGCGCACGACGGACTCGTGATTCGGCTGCACTCGGGCACGGTCGGGCAGCGTCTTGATGTCGAGCAGCCCGGAGTGCAGCCACTCGGCGTAAGGCTCCTGTCCGGCGAGCGATTCCTTGATCTCGTCGTCCGAAACGATGCGGCCGGCCGCGGTGTCGATGAGGAACATCTTTCCCGGCTGCAGGCGGCCCTTGGCGACGATCTGTGCGGACGGCACATCGAGCACGCCACTCTCGCTGGCGAGGATGATGCGGTCGTCAAGGGTGCGCCACCATCGTCCGGGACGTAATCCGTTGCGGTCCAACACTGCTCCGACGAGCGTTCCGTCGGTGAAGGTGACGCATGCCGGCCCGTCCCACGGCTCCATCAACGAGGCGTGGAACTGCCAGAACGCTCGCTCGGCGGCGTCCATGGTGGTGTTGTTCTCCCACGCCTCGGGGATCATCATCAACACGGCGTGCGGCAGGCTGCGCCCGCCCAGATGCAGAAGCTCGAGCACTTCGTCGAACGACGCCGAATCGGACGCCTCAGGTGTACAGATCGGTGAGAGCCGGGAAAGGTCGCCGCCAATCTTGGCGCTGGCGAGCATGGCCTCGCGTGCGTGCATCCGGTTGCGGTTGCCGCGCACGGTGTTGATTTCGCCGTTGTGCGCGACGAACCGGAAGGGGTGCGCCAACGGCCACGACGGGAATGTATTGGTCGAGAAGCGACTGTGCACGATCGCGATCGCACTCTGGCAGCGCTCGTCGCGCAGATCCGGAAAGTATTGGGGCAGCTGCATTGTGGTGAGCATGCCCTTGTACACGATGGTGCGGCTGGACAGCGACGGGAAGTACACGCCGGTGCGCTCGGCCCGCTTGCGCAGCGGATAGACACGACGATCGAGCTCGATGCCGCCGAGGTGGTGCGGTGAGGCGACGAACAGCTGATCCATGTGCGGCATGCAGCCCAGCGCCGTTGTTCCCACCTCGGCTCCGACCGGATCGGTGGGGACCTCACGCCAGCCGAGTACGGTCACCCCTTCTTCGGCGGCGATGGCCTCGACCTGTTTCCGCGCCGTCTCGCGGGCAGCGGAATCCTTTGGCAGGAAGCAGATTCCGGTGGCGAACGTGTTAGCGCCGTCAGCGGTGGGCTGCGGCAGGTCGAAGCCCACGACCTCGCGCAGTAGTTCGACGGGCAGCTGGATCAGGATGCCTGCACCGTCGCCGCTGTTGGGTTCGGCGCCCGCGGCCCCACGGTGTTCGAGATGTTCCAAGGCGACCAGCCCGTCGACGACGATGGCGTGCGACCGTCGGCCCTGGATGTCGGTGATCATGGCGACGCCGCAGGAGTCCGACTCGTTGTCCGGGTCGTACAGGCCCTGGAGCTCTGGGAATGCCGAATAGAGCATCGAGGGAGAACCTCCGCAGTCCGGGAAATCATGTCCCGGGACTGCGCCGGCCCGAGTTGCGATTGTATCAGCGCAACGCTGCGGCTACCCGTCGAGAAGCGTCGGGACCAGCGGGAACCCGGGAAGATTGCGGACCACGATCCAGGTGAGGGCAATGGTGATGATGACGACGGCGGACGCACGCGTCATCCACGGTCGCCCGCTGCGCCGGCACAGCAGAATCCATGCCAGCAGCAGGGGCAGGCCGATCAGGGCGACGACGTTGTCGATGACGGCGGCGGCCAGATCGCCGTGGAGAACGTCGTGGACCATCCGCGTGCCGCCGCAGCGCGGGCAATACAGACCCGTGACCGCAAGAAAGGGACACGGGAGCGGAAAGAAGCCCGGCCGATGGGGGTCGCCGATTCCGATGTAGGCCAGGCCGCCCACGACCACGGCGCCCGTGCCGAGCGCGGTGTACAGCCGTCCCCGGTCGGGGGCCGTCCTAAGTGCCATCGCGCAGCGGACGCCCCTCCGGATCGCGCACCTTGTCGGTGAATATCAGCACCGCGTCGACGATTCCCCAGACGATGGCACCGAGACCGCAGGTAACGAGACCGACGATGAGCTGGGCGACACCGAGACCGACCTGGCCGAGATACATGCGGCCGATGCCGACGATCCCGAAAAGCCCCAGCAACTGCAGCAGGCCGGCGATGGTCTTGGATTTGTCCGAGAAGGGCTCACCCGTCAGTGGATGACGGCCGAAGGGCGCGGTCGGGTCCATATAGGCCTGCGGGTACTGGCCGCCGGGCGGCGGATACGGCGGCGGATAGCCTGGCTGCTGCGGGGGCGGGGACCCCGCTCGTCGGGGTGGCTGGCTTCCAAATTCATTGCCACCGAACTGCGGCTCAGTCATGACAGACAGCATGCCAGAAAGCGCCGCGATTGCTTCA
>CAWDVX010000018.1:0-46778 GCA_963805835.1 uncultured Actinomycetota bacterium
GTGCTGTGGTCGGCTCAGAACAAGCCGACGGAAGAGTTGAGCCAATTCATGACTGCACCAGCAGAGACATCGCCGCTCGAAGCGCGGGTCGGCCACTACTACCAAATGGACGGCACCTACCTCGTCGGCCGCGAAAAGGTGCGTGAATACGCCCGTGCAGTGCAGGACTACCACCCCGCACATTGGGATGTCGCCGCCGCCGCTGAACTGGGCTATTCGGATGTGGTGGCGCCGCTGACGTTCACCTCGACGCCCGGCATGAAGTGCAATCGCCGCATGTTCGAGCAGATCGTCGTCGGATACGACACCTATCTACAGACTGAAGAGGTCTTCGAACAGCACCGCCCGATCGTCGCCGGCGACGAGCTCACCATCGACGTCGAACTGGCGTCGGTGCGCAGGACAGCGGGCAGAGATTCATCACCGTCACCAATACGTTCACCGACACCGCGGGCGAAAGGGTGCACACCCTGCACACCACAGTCGTCGGAGTCACCGCCGAGGACATCGACGCGGGGGTCAAGACGGCCGTGCAGAACGCGATGATGCACGACATGAACATCCTCGACATCCCCGGCACGGATGGACGCTACGAGAAGAGGTTCGTCCCGAGGGCGAGATGCGGATCGCCGACGATGGGCGCCCGCACACCAGGAACGCCGTCGTTCGATGACGTGAAGGTCGGCGACCGGCTGCCGGTGCACCACACCCGGCTGTCCCGCGGCGACCTGGTGAACTATGCCGGCGTGGCCGGTGACGCCAACCCGATCCACTGGGACGAGGGCATCGCCAAGCTGGCGGGGCTGCCCGACGTAATCGCCCACGGAATGCTCACGATGGGCTTGGGTGCCGGATTCCATTCCGCATGGTCGGGCGATCCCGGTGCGGTCACGCGCTACACGGTGCGGCTGTCCGCGCCTGCGATCGTGTCGGCCACCGGAGGCACGGAGATCGAGTTCAGCGGGCGGGTCAAGTCGCTGGACCCGCAGACCCGCAGCGGCGTCGTGATCGTCGCGGCGAAGTCGGATGGCAAGAAGATCTTCGGCATGGCGACGATGGACGTCCGCTTCCGCTGAGTTCGACGTGCCTTCCTAAGCCTTCAACTGCGGGATCAATCCGCCGGCGAGCACGTCGTCGATCTGGCGCGCCGAGAGGCGGTGCCGCACCACAAAGAGCGTCCTTGGTGAGGTTCTGAACCGTGATCGCGTCCTTGGCTTCCAGCGCCTCGTGCAGGTCGTCGATGCGCAGCGTGTCGTCCGGATCGATGCCGTCGTAGTCCGCCGGATCGTCGAACTCCAGCGCCAGCACACCGAAGTTGGCCAGGTTCTGCCAGTGGATACGCGCGTAGGACTTCGCGATGACGGCGCATAACCCGAGGTGACGGGGCGCGATCGCGGCGTGTTCACGCGAGGAACCCTGACCGTAGTTCTCGCCGGCGACGATCAGGTGCCCGGACGGTCGCGCCTGCCGTGCGCGCTGCGGATAGGTGTCGTCGATCTGGGTGAAGCTGAACATGGCCAGCTTGGGCATGTTGGACCGGAACGGCAGGGCTCGGGCGCCGGCGGGCGAGATCTCGTCGGTGGAGATGTTGTCGCCGACCTTGAGCAGCACCGGCGCCTCGATCTCGTCGGGGAGCGGCGGAGGTCCGGCAGACTCGAGATGTTCGGCCCCTTGATCACCTCGACCTGCTGCGCGTCATCCGGGTCTGGGTGGTGCCACCAGCATCGCCGTGTTGATCGAATTCTCGTTCGGCAGGTCCACATTCGGATAATCCATCCCGACCTCCTGCGCCCAGTCCCGCGGGTCGGTGATCACGCCGGTCAGCGCGGACGCGGCAGCCGTCTCCGGCGAGCACAACCACACCTAGTCCTCCTTGGTGCCCGACCTGCCGGGAAAGTTGCGCGGCATGGTGCGCAGCGAGTTGCGGCCGCTGGCCGGGGCCTGTCCCATCCCGATGCAACCCATACAGCCGGCCTGATGAATGCGTGCACCGCTGACGACCAGAGCGGTGGTCGCACCCATCTTGGTGAGGTCGGTGAGGATTTCCCGCGAGGTGGGGTTGACGTCGAAGCTGACCTCCGGCGAGGTCTGCCGACCCTCCACCATCGCTGCGGCGATCGCGAAATCGCGCAGTCCGGGGTTCGCGCAGGAGCCGATGACTACCTGTGCGATGGGTTCCCCCGCAACCTCCCGCACCGCAACAACGCTTCCCGGTGATGACGGTTTGGCGATCAAGGGTTCGATCTGGGCCAGATCGATGGTTTCGTCGATGTCGTAGCCCGCGCCGTCGTCGGCGACGAACTCGGCCCAGTCGTCCTCGCGGCCTTCGGCACGTAAGAACTCCCGCACCGCCCCGTCACTGGGGAAAACGGTTGTCGTGGCGCCCAATTCGGCACCCATATTCGCGATGACGTGGCGGTCCATCGCGGTCAGCCCCGCCAACCCCGGCCCGTAGTACTCGATGATGCGGTTGAGCCCGCCTTTGACGTCGTGGCGGCGCAGCATCTCGAGGATCACGTCTTTCGCCGAACACCATTCGGGCAGAGGGCCGTCGAGCCGGACGCCCCAGATCTCGGGCATGCGAAGCTGCAGCGGCCTCCCGGCGATGGCCAGCGCCACCTCCAGACCGCCTACGCCAATGGCCAGCATGCCCAGCGAGCCGGCGGCCGGGGTATGGGAATCGGATCCGACCATCGACTTACCAGGAATACCGAAGCGCTGCATGTGCGTCGGATGTGACACTCCGTTTCCGGGCTTGGAGAACCACAAACCGAAGCGCTGCGATGCGGTGCGCAGATACTCGTGATCCTCGGCGTTCTTCTCGTCGGTCTGGAGCAGGTTGTGGTCGACGTACTGGACGCTCAGTTCCGTGCGTGCGCGATCAAGGTCGAGCGCCTCGAACTCCTGCATCACCAACGTGCCCGTCGCATCCTGGGTCAACGTCTGGTCGATGCGGACGGCGATCTCGCCGCCAGGTTTCAGCGTTCCGGACTCGAGATGGGATTCGATCAATTTCTGGGTGACACTCGCCGGCATATCCGCACCTCCTGCGGTGCTACTTCACGATGACTGCTCGTCGTCCTGTTCTACTGTCGAATACCCGGGTCAGCACTCACGTACGCCCGACGGGGAGCTCGGGAATCAGTAGATGCGCATCTCGACCGGCGCCCCAATGCAGGGTGACGCGCCCGCGTGGCGACGATGCGTAATTCGACGGCAACGAACCGAACAACGGATTGCGGGGCGCCAACCAGCGACCGGCGATGACGAGTCGAAGTTGCTCACCGGCGCGGAACAGGGTGGCGGACGGGCCCAGCGCAACGCTGACCTCGACCACTTCCCCGGGCCGCAACGGTTGCTCGTCCGCGCATGTCGGTACGGGTTCGGCCGGCCGAGACGACACCGGATCGAGGTGCCGCAACGCCGCGCGGCACCAGCCTGTTGCGACACGGTCGCGGCCGTACCCGAACGATCCTTCGAACGGGACGTATCGACCGTGCCGCCATTTTTCAACGCCGACGAACAGGTTCGCATCCCGGCATCCGTGTAGCTCGAGCCAGAGCCGGGCAGACATCGGCCCTGTCAGCTCGACATCGCGGGGTATCGACCAGGTGAAGGCGGCGGCGTGCGATCTGGTTCCGAAGGTGACGCTGCCGGGTTCGGTGGGTTGTCGGTCCGCAAGCGCTCCGGGCTCGAATAGATGGAGGCGCCGCCACCGCACGCCCGCGGGGGGCCATGCAGTCTCTTCGCGGATCGACGCGATGGTTGTGCGGTCTTCTCGCACTTCCAGTCGCACCGACCGCACCGGTGCGGCGGCGTCATCGAGCACGCCGCGAATGAAGGCCAACTGTTCGGCCCGCGCCTGCGAGGAATAGAACACCGACCACTTTCCACCGCGATGCGTGTAGAGACGAGCATGACGGGAACCCGCCGTCGTGAACGCCCTCATCGATCCCCGGCTGTGCAGGGCCTGGTCGGAGAAGCTGCCGCAGACCAGCATCGGCACGTCGATCTTCGCGAGGTCGGGGGTCACCGACGCCCAGAACGCGTCGCGCAGCGGGTGCGTCCGCTGCATCGCGGCCAGGTCGTAGGCCTGGCGGATGGTGCGACGCAACACCGTGCCCCACACCCGAAGGAAACCGCGTTCGGGAACGCCACCGGGCAGGGCGAAATCGCGGTAGGCGTCGGTGAAGCCCTCCCACGGCACTATGGCGCGCAGAGCGGCCGGGCGCTCCGTGGCGGCCCCGTACTGACTTATCGCCAGATAGGACACGCCGAGCATGACCACCCGGCCATCGCTCCACGGCCGCGTCGCGGCCCACTCGATGACGTCTGCGCTGTCCCGGCTTTCCTGCTGGGACAACAACTGAGCCGTTCCATCGGAGTGCCCGCACCCGCGCAGGTCGGCGTTTACCACCACGAATCCTTGTGCTACCCACCAGGCGGGGTCGGGTGCCTCCCATCCGGTCAATTCCGAAAACTGGACGGGCTCGGGTTGGCGCAGAATGCGGTATTGAAACGAGTAGCTCCACCGTCGGCCGCGCCGCTTCGGCAGGTTGTCCTTCCCGTAGGGGTGAATCGACATGATCACCGGCCGACGCTCATCGTTACCCTCAGGCCGAAACACGTTGGCCCGCAGAATGGTTCCATCACGCGTCGGAATCTCGACATCGACATCGACATCGATGCCTGCCGGCGCTGCGGTCACCGTGACCGGCGGGCGCAGCACTCCGCGCAGCCGTGACACGAGGTACCGGATGGATCCCGACCGGCGCCACGGCTGATCGAGCACGGGCGGATCAGCGCTCACCCGGCCGCACTGGACATCATGCGGCCGCCCGCCAGGCGCTGCGACTGAGGGCGAGACCAGCCGCCACCGCGGCCGCAGCCGCGAGCGGCTTGGCGCGTCGCCGCAACATCAGCGCTGGGCTCAGCGAGTGGGACCGGTCGTCGAAGCGGCCGTGCGCCCCGAAATCGGCACCCTGGTCGGCAGGCTCCCACAGGTTCACCGGATGATCTGTCGCGTCCTCGGCGGTCTGCTGGGAGCTATAGCCGGTGCGGGCGAGGTAGCGGTCCAGGACGGCCGGCATCAGCCGCTGTCCCAGCAGGGTCGCGACCGTGCTGGCGCCCACCCAGTACTGCTTGTGGCGTGGATGGTCCGCGGCGAACAGGACCGCACGCGCGGCCACTTCGGGCTGGTAGATGGGCGGCACCGGTTGCGGGCGCTTGGGCAGCCGAGAGAGCACCCAGGAGAACTGCGGCGTGTTGAGCGCGGGCATCTGGACGACGGTAACCGAAACGTTGCTCCCGTCGTGCAGGAGTTCGGTGCGCAGCGACTCGGTGAACCCGTTGATTGCGTGCTTGGCGCCGCAGTAGGCCGACTGCAGCGGCACCGAGCGAAGCCCCAGGGCCGAGCCGACCTGAACGATCGCGCCGCGGTCCCTCGGCTTCATTCGGTGCAGTGCCGCCATCGTTCCGTGCACGAAGCCCAGATAGCTCACCTCGGTGGCGCGCCGGAACTCCTCGGCATCGATGCGGTCGAACGGCGCGAATATGGTGGCGAAGGCGGCGTTGACCCACACGTCGATGTGACCGAGTTCCTGCTCCACCCGATCGGCGGCGGCGTCGACCTGCCGATGATCGGCCACATCGGTCACGATCGTCAATGCCTTGCCGCCGGCCTCCTCGACGTCGCGCGCAGCCGCCGCCAAGCCGGCTTCCCCACGCGCCAGCAGCGCCACCTGGGCTCCCCGGGCGCCGAATGCTCGCGCCACGGCCCGTCCCACTCCGGCGCTCGCGCCTGTCACGACTATCGTTTCGGGCGTTGAATTTGGCCTGACATTTCGCTCTCCTTCGTCGGGTCGCTCGATGCAACGGCGGATTTCAGTTCAGATGAGTTCCGCGAGCGTGCTCGAGGCCTCGAACATGACGGCGTGGACGAACGCCTGGGGCAAGTTGCCCCGCATCTGACGCTGCTGGATGTCGTACTCCTCCGAGAACAGCCCCGGTGTGCCGCACGACGACCGGTTTCGCTCGAAATAGCGTGCCGCCGCGAGCATCTCACCCTGTTGGGCGGCGGCCATCGCCATCACGAACCCGCACAACAGGAATGCGCTGTCGGTGGCTGCCGCTGCCGCCTCCGGAGGAAATCGGTAGACGTAATAGTCGCTGCCCAGCCCGTCGCGCAGGGCGCGGTATGTCTCCACCGATCGAGGATCGTCCGGCGGCAGTGCTCCCCGTAGCGCGGGCAGCGCCAGTGCTGCGTCGAGCCGGTCGTCGTCCGCGGCACGCTGCCACCGACCCGTCGGATGCAGGGACGTCTGTGACACGTCACCGACGATGGCGTCCGCCAGCGCGCCCAGCCGTGCACCCTCGCCGTGGCGCCGACCGCTCGCGATGGCCCGAAGTCCCGCAGCACAGATCAGACGCGAGTGCGTCCATTGGCGGTCACCGAGTTCCCAGATGCCCGCATCGTCTCGACGCCAGTTCTTCTCGATGGCCTCGATGGCCACAGTGGCTGCGCGACGGTCTTCGTCACGCAGTTCCCCGTAGCGCTCCGCGGCCGCGAACAGCAACAGCGCCTCTCCGAACACGTCTAGCTGGAACTGTTGGCGCACATGGTTCCCCACGATGTCGCTGCCGCCGGGATACCCCGGCAGATTCAATCGGTGTTGCTCAGGCACGGCTCCGCCGGATGAGGTGTAGGCGGGCATCAGCTCGGCACCGTCGTCGAGGAGACGCGCTGACACGAAGTCGACGGCACTGCCAAGAAGCGGATGCGGACCGTCGGCCGCCACGGCGAGCCCGGCAAAGCACTGGTCGCGGATCCAGACGTAGCGGTAGTCGTAGTTGGCTCCTTCATCGGCCCGCTCCGGAAGGCTCATCGTCGATGCCGCGACCATGCCGCCGCCCGCTGTCGTCATCCCCCTCATCACCGCGTAGGCGTGCTCGGCATCGCGTTGGGCGGCCATCGGACCGAACGTCGGGATCTCACTGCGCCAGGCGTGCTGGGTGTCGGCCCAGGCTCCGGCAGGATCGATCGGTGACGACGGCAGCACGGTGCCGAGCTCGAGGATGAGGTCGTGGCTCTCGCCGGCACCGAGCGACAAACGGGTGCGCAGCGTCCTGGTGGCTGCGTCGTCGCCCGCGACCACCGCATCGGGGGCGCCGCGCCACCGCATCCGCAGATCTCCGAGATTCGCGTGCCAGCAGCCCGTTGAGTCGCGATTCAGGGACTGCATGTGATGGCGGCCGAAGTCGGCGACCGGTTGCAGAGCCACCTCGAGTTCGGCGTTGCCTTCCACCACCCTGACCTGCCGAAGCAACACGGCGCAGCGCGGATCACCGGGAAACGCCAGTGCTTCACGGCACTCGACGATGCCGGTCTCGGTGACCCACCGCGACCTCCAGATCAACGAGCGCGGCTCGTAGTAGCCGCCCCACACGAACCGCCCGGTCGGCGTGACCGCGTACGAACCCGCTCCACCGATGAGTGAGCCGACGGCGGCGCCGTCGCCCCATCCGGGCAGACACAGCCACGCGATGTCACCTCGCGGTCCGATCAACGCGCCGCGCTCTCCGTCGGCGATGAATGCGTACTCGCGGAGCACGTGCGGCTGCGGATGGTTAGGAGTATCTATCTCACCGGTCGAATCGTTGCGCATGCGCATGTATTGGGCGTACCCCGATCAGCGGCGAACCCACGTCCGGCGCCGGGTTCTCATGGGTTCAACAGGATCCTTGAAGGAATCTCTAGGGTTGGAGGGCAATACCATTGGCATGAATCTTCGCTACATCGAGCTGGTGCGCGGTGGCTGGGGCATCGGCCTGCTGGCCGCCCCGCGTTCGGTCCTGACCCGCATCCACGGCGTGCGCGTCGACCGCAAAGCGGTGGTGATCTCGCGCATTCTCGGCGCGCGCCACCTCGCCCAGGCGTCGTTGTCCGGGCTGGATCCGTCGCCGGAGATCCTCGCGGGCGGAATATGGGTCGACTCGGTCCACGCGCTGACCGCGCTCGGTCTCGCCGCGGTTGATCGTAACCGCGCACGAGCAGGAATCGTCGACGCGGCCGTCGCGGGCGTGTGGGCGGCGTTCGGATGGCACAGCCTGCACCACGGGAAGGTTCCGCCGCGCGCGCATGACAGACGTCGAGACCAGCTGGCGCGCACAGTGTTCGGTGCACTACCAGGCGGCGGGTGGTTGATGGCCGAGGCACGCCGCGCACGCCAGCGCTGAGGGCGGCACCGGGGATCGCTACTGCGCCTCGCCGCCCATCATGCTCAGCATCTTGGTTCCCCCTGTCGCCACGAAGCGCCATATCATCGCCGCAGCCAGGAGGAGCGCGGCGATGTTGAGCCAGGTGGTGTAGTTCCACTGCACGCCCCCGGCGGGCAGCTGCGCCGACGACGGGTCGGGGGCCCATCCGGTCATCCCGAACAGGATCTCCATGAGGTAACCGGCGGCGACCATAGCGACATAGAAGACGGCCACGATGCGTAGCGTCATCGGCCAACCGTAGTACTTACGGTAGATATTGATGATCGGCAGGATGAGCAGGTCGGCGAAGATGAACGCCACCACACCGCCGAAACTGATTCCACCCGTCCACAGGACCACGGCCAGCGGGATGTTGCCCACCGAGCAGACGAATGAGACGACGGCGACAAGGGGTCCGATGATCGGGCCCCAGATCGCCGAGAGCAACGGCTGGTCGTCGAAGAACAGCCCCTGCCAGAACGAGTCGGGCACCCATGCCCCGATCGCTCCCGCGACCAGCAGGCCCACCGCGAGGTCGCGGTAGATCGCCGCCCACTCCATCACGAAAACGTGCGACACAGACGTTGCGCCGTCCCGCGAGAACAGCCGCTGCCAGAATCCTCGATCCCCCGACACGGACATGTCCATGGCCGCGTGGCCCTCCATCGACCCGGCGAGGCCCTTGTCGGCCTGCCGCCGCGCGTCCTCGATCAGTTTCTGGCGCAACACGAACCGAAAGACCACCGCGACGATCACGATGATGATCGGGCCGCCGATGAACTCGGCGAGGGTGAACTGCCAACCCATCAGCAGTGCCAAGATCACACCCATCTCGATGACCAGATTGGTCGACGCGATCTCGAACGCCATCGCGGCGGTGAAGTTCGCGCCCTTGCGGAACAGCGACCGCGCAAGAGCGACGGCTGCGTAGGAACACGACGAGGCGGCCATGCCGAAGCCGGTGGCATACGCCACAGACCGCGGACCGTCGTCACCCAGCAGCTCGGTGATGGTGTCGCGGCGCACCACCGCCTGCACGACGGCCGAGAGCGCGAAGCCGAAGACGAGCGCCCACAGAATCGACCACGCCATGGAGCCGGCGAGGCTCAGTGCGTGAAGCAGCCCGGCAGCCATCTCAGACCCTCCGAGTGCGCGACGAGTCCCTGTCGGCTTCTCGCGTCCCTCTGCGGTACCGCCGTCGGTAGGTTGCACGTTCCTCGTCGGGAGACCCGGCCCCTGAGTAGGCCTCCCCGCCGATGAAACACCACGACGAGCAGACTCAGGCCGGCGGTGAGACCGACAACCGCCACGATGGCCACCGCGACCGCCGCCGTCGATGCACCCTCACCTGCGAAGGTCAGAAACAGTCCGACCCCGGCCGCGCCCACGAGGACGGCCACCAGCCCGGTCATGACCGCCGAATAACTCTTCAAGAACTGCCCACGCTCGAACACGATGCTTCCTCTCACTGGTTGGCCGGTGTGCCGCGTCGGTATCGCTCGGCGCCCTCGGCGAGGGTCATGCCGTGGCCGGGCCGGTCCCGCTGCACGACCATGGCGCCGCCGTCGACAAGCAGCGATTCCGTCCGCCAGCAGCGGCTCCAACCGGACGTGGTCGTTGAACCACTCGACGTGGCGCAGATGCGGGACAGCGGCGGCAACCGGCGCATGCAACGCCGGGGCGCAGTGCGCCGAGACCTCGAGATTGTGCGCCGCGGCGATGGCTGCCACCCGAAGAAAGCCCGTATACCCGCCGCACCGCGTCGCGTCGGCCTGCAGGCAGTCGACAACCCGCGCCAGCCGTTCGGCGTCGTACGTGGTGCCGACGTACTCCCCTGCCGCGACATCGCACCGCAACGCAGCGCGCAGCACACCCAACCCGTGGGTGTCGTCGCTGCTGACAGGCTCCTCGAACCAGCGGACATCGAAACGGTCCAACTCCGAGCCGACCCGCAGGGCTTCTCCCGACCGGTACGCGCCGTTCGCGTCGACCATCAACTCGGTGTCATCGGAGGCGAGTTCACGGAACAGTCCGACACGATCAATGTCCCACCGCGGCGCTGTGCCCCGGTCTTTTCCGATCTTGATCTTCATGGCGTGGCAGCCGGCGGCCTTCCACGCTGCCACGTCCTTCGACAGTTCGGCATCGCTGCTCGAGACGAAGCCGCCCGAGCCGTAGATCGGAACTGCCGTCCGACAGCCTCCGAGCATCGTGGTGAGGGGAACGTCCAGCAGCTTCGCCTTGAGGTCCCACAGCGCGATGTCGACCGCGCTGATCGCCTGGCCCACCAAACCCGAGGAACCGAAGTTGCGTGCCGCCCTCTGCATCGCCGCCGCGGTTTCGGTGATGTCGTGCACGCGTCGGCCGCACAGTAGCGTCGTGAAATGTGTCGCGATGACAGCCGCCGCCGCGGGACTGCTGTAGGTCCAGCCCAACCCGGTGATGCCGTCGCAGTGCACCGAAACCGTGACCGCGGTGGTGGCGTCCCATGTCAACGTTCCGTCGGCCTCGGGCCCCGGTGTCGGAAACCGATACACCGCGAGGTCCACACCGTCGATCACCGAATCGACGACCGCCGCAGCCGTCATGACCTGACCCGTCGGCTGAGTCGCCCAGAGACCTGCGCTCAGAACCGTGATCGCTGCCGCGCCCTGCAAATGTTTGCGAGTTCGTGAATCACGTTCCGAGGGCGAGGCTGTCGCGCGAAGCGATCCGGCGAGCACCTGCGCGGTGTGTACCGGCTTATGGCCATGGGCGAGGTGTTTGATCTGCGTGCGGCAACTGAAACCGTCGGCGACGACCAGGGTGTCCGGTCCGGCTGCCCGCACTGCAGGCATCAGCTTGTCCTCGGCACACGCCACCGAGACGTCATAGTGGCCGCGCTCGAAGCCGAAATTACCGGCGAGACCGCAGCATCCGGCGTCGAGTAGTTCGGCGTCCACTCCTACCGTGCCGAGGATGTCCTTCTCCGGGCCGGTCCCGAGGATCGCGTGCTGATGACAGTGCGGCTGCACGATGGCCGAAGCCGCCTCGCCGCCGGGATGCCAGTCCGGTGCCCGCTCGGTGAGAATTTCACCAAGCGTGCGCGTAAGGCCGGCAAGCCGATGAGCGTCTTCGTCTCCGTGCATCAATTCGGGCAGATCCGAACGGAACACGGCGGCGCAACTCGGCTCGAGCACGACGACCGGAATGCTCTCGCGCAGGGCCGGTTGCAGAACGTCCAGTGTGCGCTTGAGCACGACCTTCGCGGCGTCGAGTTGGCCGGTCGAGATCCAGGTGAGACCGCAGCACACGCTCCGCCGGGGCACCCGCACTTCGAATCCGGCATCCTCGAGCACCTCGACAGCGGCCCTGGCGATGTCGGTATCGAAGTTGTTGGTGAACGTATCCGGCCACAGCACCACCGCGCCGTTGGGCGCCGCGCTCTTGTTCGGCCGCCTGCGAAACCAACTGGTGAACCGCTCGGGTGCGAACCGCGGAACCTCCCGATGCGCGTCGATCCCGCCTGCGCGCTTGAGAAGCGCGGTGAGGCCAGGGGCATGCGCCAGCGCGTTCACCGCGCGCGGTGCGAGCATGGCGACCCGCGCGACAAGCGGAAGCCACCCCATCGAATAGTGCGCCAGCGGGCGAAGTCGTCTCTTGTAGTGATGCGACAGAAATTCGGCCTTGTACGTGGCCATGTCGACGTTGACCGGACAGTCGCTGCGACATCCCTTGCAGGCCAGGCACAAATCGAGCGCATCTCGGACCTCCGTCGACCGCCAACCTTCGGTGATGACGTCGCCTTCGAGCATTTCGAACAGCAGGCGGGCCCGACCCCGGGTCGAGTGCTCTTCCTCGCCGGTGGCCCGATAGCTGGGACACATCACTCCGGACTCGTGACCGCGGCACTTGCCGACTCCGACGCAGCGGTCGGCGGCGACGCTGAACCGGTGGTCATCGGATGGGTAGGCGAAGTGCGTCGCCGGTTCGAAGGGCCGATAGTCCGCGCCCCAGCGTAGATGTTCATCGAGACCCGCCGGATGAACCACCTTCCCGGGATTCATCTTGTTGTCCGGATCGAAAGTCCGCTTGAGCTCCTCGAATGCCCCTACCAGATCGTCACCGAACATGATCGACAGCAGCTCGCCTCTGGCCTGCCCGTCGCCATGCTCGCCGGACAGTGATCCGCCATAGTCCGTTACGAGATGTGCGGCGGCGACTGCGAATTCGCGATACTTCTGGATGCCCTCTGCGCTCTTGAGGTCGAACGGGATGCGGGTGTGTATGCATCCGTGACCGAAGTGACCGTAGAGTGATGATCCCTCATATCCGAAGCGGTGCAGCAGATCCCGAAAATCGCGCAGGTAGTCGCCGACCCGATCCGGCGGCACCGCGGCGTCCTCCCAGCCGGGATGGGTATCGGGTCCACCGGGCGGATGCGCCGTCGCACCGAGGCCACCCTCCCTAGCGGCCCAGACCCTCTTCTGATCCGCGGGGTCCTGCAGCACCTCGGCGCCGACGACGAGGTCCGCATGCGCGCACGTGCGCCACCATGTCCGCTGCCGTACGTGCCGCCTCGTCAGTGTCGTCACCGTTGAATTGCACTAGTAGCCAGGCATTTCCGTCGGGTAGCTTCTGCAGTGCACCCTCGGCGACGTGTTCACTGTGCTCGAGTTCTGACAGTCGGTGGTCCATGCCTTCCAGCGCGGCGGGCTGGTGTTCGAGCACCGTCGGCACGGCGTCGGCGGCCGCGATGACATCGTCGAATCCGAGGAGCGCCAGCACATGAGCGTTCGGTCGGCGGACCAGGGATACCTCCGCGCGCAGGACGGTGACCAACGTGCTTTCACTGCCGACGAGCAGTTTCGCGACGTCGAATCCGTTCTCCGGCAACAGCGAATCGAGGTCGTAGCCCGACACCCGGCGCGGGATGTCCGGGTATCGGTTTCGGACCTCGTTCGCGTAGCGGTCACGGAGCCCACGGAGGTCGCGGTAGATCTGCGCGCGACGATCATCCCGCGCGACGATGCGCTCGTACTCGTCGTCGGACGTCGGCCCCACCCACATGCGGACGCCGTCGTAGGTGAGGACTTCCATGCGGCGGATGGAATCGACCATCTTGCCGTAGGCCTGTGCCGTCGAGCCGCACGAGTTGTTGCCGATCATCCCGCCGATCGTGCAACTCACGTGCGTGGCCGGTTTCGGGCCCACCATCCAGCCGGAGTCGGCGAGCAGACCATTGAGCTCGTCGAGTTTGATGCCGGGCTCGACCGTCGCCACTCCCTCGTCTGCGTCGAAGGAGTGCATCCGCGTGCAGTATTTGCTCCAGTCGATGACGACTGCGACGTTGCAACATTCGCCGGCGAGGCTGGTACCGCCGCCGCGTGATAGCACCGGCGCGCCGTGGTCGTGACAGACGCGCACGGCGGCGGCCGCGTCTTCGGGCGTGCGCGGAACGACCACGGCGATCGGGACCTGGCGATAGTTGGACGCATCGGTCGCATACGTCGCCCTGGTGCCGAGGTCGAACCGAACCTCGCCGTCCACCGCCCGGCGCAGTTCGATTTTCAGCTGGTTCACAGCGTCTTCCGTGATCGGGGTGGGGGATACGACGGTCACGGCGATTGCACTCCTCGCTTGTGTTTCATGCCGACCAGGCCGGGTAATCGGCCAATCGTTGCGCTTGCGCAACTAATGGTGTGCCCACGATCGCGAAGGAGAAACATGACCGAGGAAGTCTCGGATTTCGTCTTGAGGCGCCTGCGCGAGTGGGGCGTCGATCACGTGTTCGCCTACCCGGGCGACGGGATCAACGGCCTGGTAGCTGCGTTCGGACGAGCCGACAACAACCCACGATTCGTTCAGTCCCGCCATGAGGAGATGTCCGCCTTCGAGGCAACCGGATACGCGAAGTTCTCCGGACGGGTGGGGATCTGCATGGCGACCTCCGGACCCGGAGCTGTCCACCTGCTCAACGGCTTGTACGACGCCAAACTCGACCACGTACCGGTGGTGGCGATCGTCGGCCAGACCGCGCGCAGCGCGATGGGGGGCAGTTACCAGCAGGAGGTCGACCTGCAGACGCTGTACAAGGACGTCGCCAGTGATTACCTGGTCGAGGTCAACGTGGCGAGCCAGCTACCGAACGCGTTGGACCGGGCGATTCGTACCGCGTTGACGCGCCGGGCTCCGACTGCACTCATCATCCCGTCCGACCTTCAGGAGGAGCCCTATGAGGCTCCCGGGCACGAGTTCAAGCAGGTGCCCTCCAGCGACCCGAGCTTCGCTCATCCTGCGCTGGCGCCGGCCGACGACCAGGTTCGGCACGCCGCGGACATCCTCAACGCGGGCAGCAAGGTCGCCGTCCTCATCGGGCAGGGCGCCCGCTCGGCTGCCGCACAGGTTCGTCAGCTCGCCGAGCTCACGGGCGCCGGTGTTGCCAAAGCCCTACTCGGCAAGGACGTTCTGCCCGACGATCTGCCGTATGTGACGGGATCCATCGGCTTGCTGGGCACCCGGCCCAGCTATGAGCTGATGCGGGACTGCGACACCCTGCTGATCGTCGGCTCGAACTTCCCCTACAGCCAGTTCCTGCCGAAGTACGGACAGGCCAGGGCGGTACAGATCGACATCGACGGCACCTCGATCGGTATGCGGTACCCGACCGAGCTCAACATCGTCGCCGACGCCGCGACCGCCCTGGACAAGCTGCTTCCGTTGCTCACGCGCAAGGACGACCGCTCGTGGCAGGAGACCATCGAGAAGAACGTCTCGCGCTGGTGGGAGACCATGCATCGGCAGGCGATGCTGTCCGCCAAGCCGGCGAATCCGATGCGGATCGCATGGGAACTTTCACAGCGCCTGCCGTCCAACGCCATTGTCACCGCCGATTCCGGTTCGTCGACCAACTGGTATGCACGCTGCCTGAAGTTCCGCGAGGGGATGCGGGGTTCGCTGTCCGGGACGCTGGCCACGATGGGTCCCGGTGTGCCCTATGCGATCGGCGCCAAGTTCGCTCACCCCGACCGACCCGTGATCGCCATGGTCGGCGACGGCGCGATGCAGATGAACGGCATGGCCGAACTGTTGACCATCCGGCGGTATCGCGACCTGTGGCCTGATCCGCGTCTGATCGTCTGCGTCTTCCACAACAACGACCTCAACCAGGTGACGTGGGAACTGCGTGCCATGGGCGGGGAGCCGAAATTCGAAGAGTCGCAGGCACTTCCCGATCTGTCCTACGCCGATGTGGCCCGCACCATCGGGTTGAACGCCGTAGCGGTCGACACCGACGACGCCATCGGCGCGGCGTGGGATGAAGCGCTGGCAGCCGACGGGCCGACAGTCCTCGACATCCGCTGTGATCCCGAAATGCCGCCCATTCCGCCACACGCGACCTACGAGCAGGCCAAGGAACTGGTCGAGTCCATCCTCAAGGGCGATCCGGCGCGATGGCACCTGATGGCTCAGGGGATGAAGACCAAGGCGCAGGAGTTCGTTCCGCACCGGGGTTGAGGACTTCCGCTCGCGGCTCCGATCAAGATTGTGAGCTGCGCGCTTCCTCGTGAGCCGGCTGACCTCAAGCCGGGCGGCCGGCTCCCGCGAGCTTCTGGATGAACCTGATCTCGTCGTCGTCGTGGGCGCGTCCGTCGGGGTGGATGAGATCGCTGAACCACGTCTCGGGGACCTCGGTGTACGGCTGCTGCCAGGAATCCCACGGCAGATACGTCTGCGTCCGCCCGGCGACGAACCCCCAGTTGTAGGCGCCGACATTGCGCCTCTTGGCGATCGGAAGAATGCCCTCGACGGTGCTGCCCAAATTTCGGGCGAGATATTCGGTGCAGATGATCGGTCGCCCGAGCGGAGTGAGCTCGTCGATCCGGGCGTCGAACTCGTCGGGCTCGCCGTAGCTGTGGAAGCTGATGACGTCCGAGAGTTCGAGCTGCAGGCTGGCAATCGCGCTGCGGCTTCCGGGATCCTTCCAGTGGCCCTGCCAGACGCCGCTGGTCAACGGTTGCGTTGGGTTGACGGCGCGGACCCACTGGAAGACATGCGGCAGGAACGCGGCGACCAGTTCCAGCTTGTCCTGGTTTTCGACCTTGCGGTAATCCTTGGCCGGGTTGTCCGGCTCATTCCAGACGTCCCAACCAAGCACGCGGGGATCATTGGCGAACTGGCCCACGACTCCGGTGACATAGCTCTGCAGCACGCGGGTGTAACCCGGGTCCTGCAGACGATAGGCGCCAGGGCTCTGGACCCAACCGGAGTTGTGCACTCCCTTGATGGGCGCGCGTTGACGGCCCGCCTTAGGCAAGGGATCCCAGCACGAATCGAACAGAACGAAGAGCGGCTTGATGTTGTGGCTCGCCGCGATGGCGACGAACTGAGAAAGCCGGCTGCTGAATCCCGCTTGGTCGGTGGCCCACAACTGATCGTGCAGGAACACCCGCATGGTGTTCATTCCGATCCGTCGGGCGACGCTGAGTTCACCGGCGATGCGATGCGGATCGTAGGTGCCCGCCTGGAACATCTCGAGCTGGTTCACCGCGTTCGAAGTGACGTAGTTCGCGCCGAGCAGCCAGCCCTGCTTCGCGTACCAGGCGTTGGCGCGTTCCGCCGACCATCGACCTGCCGCAGCGGAGGCGCGGGGAATCTTGGTCAGTGCCGCGGCTGCTGCCAGGTACAACGGGAGCTTGAGGGCCGTTCTCCGGTGCACCTTGTGACAATAGGGTTTGTCGGTCGAACTGGTGCTGTTGAGGCGTCATGTTGCAACACAACAGGTTTCGAATTGTTATCGACGGTCGATGTCGGATGCCACATTGCGGTCTGAAAATGCGGCTCGAAGCGTCAATCACTGGTCGCCTGCCGGCGCAGCCCCGATGATCGAGTCGAAGACGTCTTCAAGCAGGTTGGCCAGGAGCTGCGTCTCGGCGCCGTTCAGGGTTCGCGGCGTGACGATCCGCCGCATCAGGAGTACGCCGCCGATCACCGACAGGATCAGGTCAGCGCGCACGCGCGCGCCGCGTCCAGCGAGTTGCAGCGCCAGGCGCGCTCCAACGTGTCGTTCTATCGCGTCTCGCACGATCCTGGTTGCGCGCGGGTTCGACAACGAGCGCAGCATGATCAGGAAGGGCGCCGGTGGTTCGGCGTCGGGGGTGGACTGTGCCGCCAGGACGGTCGCAGCGTCGTGCGCGAGCGCAACGCCGTCCTGTCCGATGAAGACCGCCGGCGCGAAGGATGTTTCGACCGCCTCGACGAACAGTAACTCTTTGGATCCGAAATAGCGGTTCACCAGCATGGCGGTGACGCCGGCGTCGCGGGCGATCTCACGCACTCCCACCCCGTCGTAGCCGGCGCGGGCAAAGTGTCCGATCGCCGATTCCAGAATGGCTTCGCGCGTGGCTGCGGCGTTTCGCCGCCGGACCTGCTGTGGGGGCATGACCCGCCACTCTAGGGAATAGAACCAGACAAGTCTACGTCTGTAGATTTAGACCATCGAAGAAAAGGATCTCGCAATGTCGTTCGTCTTTCTCGTATCGGGTGCGTCCCGTGGACTCGGCCGCGCCGTCACGGCGGCCGCCCTCTCGGCAGGACACCGGGTCGTCGCCGGGGTCCGCTCGCCCTCGGCTCTCGCGGACCTCCTCGCCGATCACCCCGACCGTCTTGCCATTGCCGAACTCGACGTGACCAGCGACCAACAGGTTCGCGCCGCTGTCGACATGGCAGTTGCGCAGTTCGGACGAATCGATGTCCTCGTCAACAACGCCGGCTATGCAAACATGGCCTCGGCCGAGGATGCCGATTTCGGGGACTTTCGTGCACAGATCGACACCAATTTTCTCGGTGTCGTGCGCCTGACCCAGGCGGTGGTACCGATTATGCGCAGGCAGCGATCCGGCCACATCGTCCAGATCTCCTCTGTTGGTGGACGATTGGCGCGACCCGGTTTGGCAGCTTATCAATCGGCTAAGTGGGCGGTGACGGGCTTCTCCGGTGTACTCACCAAGGAGGTCGCGCCCCTCGGTATCAAGGTCACCGTCCTGGAACCGGGCGGAATTCGCACCGACTGGGCAGGGTCGTCGATGCATATCGACCCGGTGCGCGAGGAATACGCCGCTACCGTGGGGGCCGCCGCACGGCTGAGCGCACCGGAGACTCTCGGTGCCAGCGATCCCGCCAAGGTCGCCGAGCTGCTCCTGAAGGTCGTCGAGATGGCCAAGCCACCCACCCGGTTGCTCGTGGGGCCCGATGCCTACCGTTACGCCACCGCCGCCGGCCGGGATCTACTGGCCGAGGACGAGAAATGGGCGGCACTGAGCGACTCCACCGCTGCCGATGACCTCACCGATGATCAGCTGGATCCGTTGGGGGCGCAGGGCTGATGGCTTTCAATCCAGCGCGGGTGACGCTCGGCCACTCGAACATGACCGTCCGCCCAGTCGGACTGGGCTGCATGGGTATGTCGCAGTCCTATGGTCAGGCCGACGACGATGAGTCGCTCGCGACTATCCGTACGGCTCTCGACCTGGGCATCGATTTCGTCGATACCTCCGATGTCTACGGCGCCTCCGACATCACATGGGGCGTACCGATCAAGGGATTCGGCCACAACGAGGAGTTGATCGGCCGGGCCATCGACGGGCGGCGCCACGAAGTGGTACTTGCGACCAAGTTCGCCGCAAAGGTCGACAACGAGCGGACCGGCATTGCCATCGACGGGCGCCCCGAATACGTCCGGGCGGCCTGTGAAGCCAGCATGCGCCGGATCGGCACCGACGTCATCGACTTGTACTACTACCACCGGTTGGATCCGTCGGTACCCATCGAGGAGACCGTCGGCGCGATGAGCGACTTGGTCACCGAGGGCAAAGTTCGCGCACTCGGACTGAGTGAAGTCTCCTCGGTCCAGGTCCGCCGCGCACATGCCGTGCACCCGATCACCGCACTGCAATACGAATACTCCCTGTGGGAACGGACGGTGGAAGACGGCGGCGAAACCAGCATCGTCGCTACATGTCGCCAGCTCGGGATCACGCTCGTGGCCTACAGCCCACTGGGCAGGTCGGCCCTCACCGGGGCGCTGCGACCTGGCGCGGCCTTCGGCCGCGGGGATTTTCGCGCCTCCAACCCGCGGTTCAGTGCCGACAACCTGGCAGTCAAGCTCGAACCGGTCGAGGTACTCAAAGCCATGGCAGACCGAAAGGGTTGCCGTCCAGCACAACTCGCGCTGGTTTGGTTGCTCGCCCAGCCTCTGGACGTGGTGCCCATCCCCGGCACCAAGCGGGACGCCTTCGTGCGGGAGAATCTAGCTGCCACTGATGTGGCCATCAGCGCGGACGAGATCGCCCGCCTGTCGGATGCCTTCAGACCGGGCCCCATCGCCGGTGACCGCTATGCGAGCGTACATGCGCGTACGGTCGGTTAGTCCGATGCTTACCGAGTCGATCCTTTCGCGGCGCGGCGTCGCCGATACGATCGCGCGCGGCTTCGCGACGGTCGTGAATCCGGCCGCTAAGGAGGCGGTCAGGTTTCCCGAAATCGCCGGGCGCACAACAACCGAAGTAGTGCCCACCCGGCATGGACCGACATCGGCAACTGTCTATCACCCCATGACCGGGGTCGGCGGCGCCGCCGTATATGTCAACGTCCACGGCGGCGGGTTCGTCGTCGGGTGTCCAGAACAAGATGACCCGTGGTGTCGATACCTGGCCGCGCACGCCGGCGTGGTGGTCATCAACCCCGACTACGTGCTTGCGCCGCGTCACCGATTTCCCGCAGCGCCCCAGCAGATCTACGACATCGTCTGTTGGGCGGCCAGTCCCGAGCGCGCCTGGGACGGCGGCAGACTCTGCGTAGGTGGCCAGAGCGCGGGCGGCAACCTCGGCGCAGCAGCTGCGCGACTCGCGCTACACAACAGCGGCCCGAACATCGCGCTGCAGGTGTTGCATTACGCGCCGCTCGATCTGGTGACACCCACCGGGAGTAAGCCATCGACCATAGGCAGTCGGGCGGTCATGAAGCCCTGGATGGGCGCGGTGTTCGACGCCGCCTACATCCCCGAGCCGGCGCGCCGCCGCGACCCCCTGGCATCGCCTGCGTGGGGGCCCAACGCCGACGGGATCGAGGGAATCGCGCCCGCGCTGATCGTGACCGCCGAGTACGACCGTCTTCGCGACGAGGCCCACCGCTACGCCCGAAAGCTCGAGGTGGTCGGCGCTCTGAGCGGCTACCACGAAGTCCCCGGGACCGACCATGGGTACAACATCATGAGTGATGCTACGGATGTGACGCGCAAGGCGTACGCCCACATCGTCGACCATGTTCTCGACGCCGTCAGGGTGCAACGTCCCGAAAAATGAGTCCCATTGGTCGATTGGGAGTATCAACCCGGCGCGGACGGTGCTCGCGACGATTGCGCTCGCGGCTCCACGCCCATCGGGCCGAACTTCGATCCCGACCTCTTCAGTCGGCGTCCGAACAGCCGCTGAAGCGGTGTGGCCACGAACGTGGTGATGATCGTCATGAGCGCCAGGATCGTGTAGAGCGTGCCGGAGATCAGCCCCGCCTCCAATCCGATGTTGAGCAGGATGAGCTCCATCAGCCCGCGTGCGTTGGCCAGCGCTCCCATCGAACCGGCCTCGTACCAACTCATGCCCTGCCATCGCGCTGCCAGCCCGATGGCACCGAACTTGGCGGCGAATGAGGCGACGAGAACGATGCCGGCCACGAGGATGGTTGACGTATCGAAGATCAGGGTGAGCTGCGTATTCAGTCCCGAATAGATGAAGAACGCAGGGAGTAGGAGATATGCGACCAGTGGTTCGAAACGCTTGCGGATCGCCTCGAGCAGCGGCCCACGCGGCATGACCGCGCCGGCCACGAAAGCGCCGAAGACGGAATAGATTCCGACCAGGTCGGTGAACCAGCTCGCCGTCAGTACGACCAGGAGTACGACCGTCACGTGCGCGATCGGCACGCCGCCCGTTCGTTCGGTATCGGCACGGGTTGGCGTCCACGTCTCCAGTCTTGCCAGCAATGGCCGGCCGACGTAGACCATGAAAACGAGATAGCCGATGCCGCCGCCGACCGCCAGGAACACGCCGGACGGTCTTCCCTGCGATGTTGCCACCACCGTCGCCAACAGCACCCAGGAGCACGCGTCATCGATTGCCGCGCAGGATAACGACATCGTGCCCAACCGCGTGTTGACCAGCCCGGAGTCATAGACGATCCACGCCAGCATCGGAAACGCGGTGATCGCGACCGCGGCCGCCACGAAGAGGCCGCCCTGCCATGGCACGACCTTGTCGGTGAAGTAACCACCTGTTGTGACCATCCACCATCCGAGGACACCTCCGAGGACGAGTGGGACGCCGATGCCGGCGGCCGAGGTGACACCGGCCTGCCGCAGGTGTGTGCCCAGGATGTCGAGCTTGAACGATGCTCCCACCAGAAACATGTAGAGCACGAGTCCCAGTTGGCCGACGACGTAGATGACCGTCAGGCTGGGGTGGGTGATCGTTTCGGCGCCGATGGTCAGTTCGGTGGGGAAGAGCCACTGCTGCGCGGCGGGCCAGATCAACCCCAATACCGAAGGGCCGAGCAGGAATCCGGCCACCATGATCGCAACCACCTGCACCTGGGCGAGTCTGCGGAACAAGGGCCACAGCAGGCGATAGGTCAGGAGGATGACGGCGATCTGGAGGAAGAAGTGGTAGGCGATCGTCAGGAGCGGAGGCACCGGATCACTTCCTGGCAGACCACCGGAAAACGTACAGACAGGCCACCAGACCGCCGACGCTCCACGCCGTCAGGACCAGGAAGATCCGCCAGTGCTCCCAGCTACCCGCCGGTTCGAAGGCGGCCATCTGCGCAGGTAACAGCACCGAGCGAAAACCCTGAGCCATCCACTTGACGGGGAAGATCGAGCCGATGATGAGCATCCACGTCGGCAGCACCATCAGCGGCACGTAGGTGCCCGACACGAACTGCAGACCGACTGCCGGGCCATTGGTGATCACAGCCGCGGACAGCGCGTTGCTGGCGTAGTTGCTGACGAAGACTCCCAGCAGCGAGCAGCTGACGGTGCCGAGGACGAACACCCACGCCAAGGTGAACCACGCGAAAGCGTCTGCCGGGAGCTGAAGCCGAAAAACCGAGATGCCCAACAAGATGAGGATTGCCACCTCGGCGAGACTCACGATGGCGACGAGCATGATCTTGCCGATGAAGTACGACGCCGCGGTCGCGGGCGTACCGCGCAGGCGCCTCAAGGCACCGGTTTCCCGGTCGGCAGCGATGCCGACACCGAGGTTGATGAACGACGTCGAGAGGATTCCGTAGGCCAGCATGCTGGCGGCGATCACGGCGCCGGTGCTGGTCTGCGTGCCGGGCAGTTTCTCCGTGAAGATCGAGCCCAGCAGCAGACAGATCACCGCCGGCATCGAAAAGGTCAGAGCCAGTTGTTCGGGGCGCCGGTAGAACATCTTCAGCTCGGGTACGACGCGCGAGAAGCCGATGCGCGCCGCCGATGGGAGGGTCGATCGGGTGCCGGCGCTGCGGTGTCTGGCTTTGGCTTTGACAGCGCTCGGCGTCAAGTCGATCGCCATCAGCTGACACCGATCAAGTGCAGATAGGCGTCTTCGAGTGAGGGCCGGGTAACGGTGAGCTGGGCCAGTTCTGCCCCGTCGGCTGCTCGCCGCCTGATGAACTCGGTTGGGGTGTCGGTCTTCTCCTCGTGTAGCTCGTGGCCCTCCATCCACCGCACCGTCGCGGCCGAGTCCACGTGGGCGGTCAACCGCGTCGGCGAATCCACCGCGACCACCCGACCATCGGCGATCACGGCCACGCGGTCGGCCAGCGCGGCGGCCTCCTCCAGGTAGTGGGTGGTGAGCAGGATGGTGGTGCCGTCACGAGCCAACAATCGGATGAGGTCCCAGAACTGTCGCCTCGCTTCGGGATCGAAACCGGTGGTCGGTTCGTCCATGAAGAGCAGTTCGGGCTGGGCGATGATGCCGAGGGCGACGTCGAGCCGGCGGCGTTGTCCGCCGGACAGCGTCCTGACCCGGGATCTGGCACTCGAGTCGAGGCCGACGAGTGTCAAAAGCTCGTCCGGGATGCGGGCGTTGCCGTAGCACTTGGCGAACATGCGCACGGTCTCCGACACCGTCAGCATTCCGAAGTCGCTGGTTTCCTGCAGCACGATGCCGATGCGGGCACGCCAGTCCCGTCCCGCAGCTTCGGGATCCTCGCCCAGGACACGGACCTCTCCGCCGTCGCGCTTACGGTGGCCTTCGAGAATCTCGATGGTCGTCGACTTACCTGCCCCGTTGGGGCCGAGGATCGCGAAGACCTCGCCGTAGCCGACGTCGAGATCGAGATCCTGCACCGCGCGCAACGGCCCGTAGCACTTGGACAGACCGCGGACCATGACGGCGCATGACTGCGTCACGTGTGAACCTCGCCCGCGGGCGGCTCTGTCTGTGACTCCAGCTCGGCCAACAACGTACGCAGATCGGCGTCGGAGAGCTCGCCCACCAGCCGGTCCACCTCGTCGGTGCCGACGACTGCGGGCGCCGACTCGCTTGCGGCGACAGGCGCATCGCCGTGAACCGAGTGGAGTTCGGCGAGTATTCGATCGGACAGCGAGTTCACGCTGACGCCGCGGAGTATCTCGAGCACGGGGAGGTCGATCGAGAACACGGTGTTGATCCTGACCCGGAAGTCCATCGCCATCATGGAGTCCAGACCGATCTCGTCGAGCATGTCATCGGGCTCGAAGTCGGCTATCGCGCAATCGAAAACCGTCAGCGACGATGCGCCGCACATGCTCGGCGACCAAGGCCCACCGGTCGGACTGCGGTGTAGCTGCGAGCACCGCCAGTATCGAGCCATCGGAATCGCCTTCGGTGGCCGATGTTTCACCTGCTCCCAATTCCGAGAACATCAACGGCAACCGTGCACCGAGGCCACCTTGGCGGGCGCGGGTCCAGTCGGCACTGATGGCCACGACACTCGGCGTCCTCTGATTGATGAGCCGATCGAGGATCCGCGCGCCCAGCGCGGGGGTGATCAGCTCGATTCCCCGCTGGGCGTAGAGCTTCTCCAACTTGAGCTCTTCGACCATTCCCACCGACCACGGTCCCCATCCGATGGTCAGTGCCGGAAGTCCTTGTGCCCGACGGTAATGGGCGAATGCATCAAGGAAGGCATTGGCCGCCGCATAGTTACCTTGTCCCGGTGCGGCGATCGTCGACCCAGCGGAACCGAACATGACGAAGAACTCGAGATCGTGTTCCTTGAAGGTGTCGTGCAGGACGCGAGTACCGATGGTCTTGGGCGCCAACACCTTGGCGAAGCTGTCCTCACCGCAGTTGACGAGCAATTGGTCGTTTACCGACCCCGCTGCGTGGATGATTCCGCGGACAGTTCTGCCGCCGGACTGCTCATGGCCGCTGAGCCAGGCGGCGACCTGGTCGCGGTCGGCGATGTCGACACTGGCGGTGGTCACCTGGACACCGAGGCGTTCGACCGCCCGGATAGTCGCTGACAGTGGCGAATTGCGGGTGATCCTCGGTCAGTGCGTACCAACGGCTTCTAGGGGGGATTGCGGTTCGCCCCAGCAGCACGATATGTCGGGCTCCCCGTTCGGCCAGGTAGGTGGCCACCACACGGCCGAGCGCTCCGCCGCCGCCGGTGACGACGTAGCTGGCGTCTGCTGTGAGCTTGGTGGGGAATGGTCTGGTCAAGCCGCTGCACACCCGTAGCCGCGGAACGAATGTCGTTGCGCCACGGATGGCGACCTGATCTTCGGTGCCGTCACCGAGAAGGTAATTGCAGATGCCCGCGACGGTCTGAGCACGGTCGGGGGCGTCGTCGATGTCGATGAGTCCGCCCCAGTGATCACGGAATTCCTGGTGACCGACGACCCGACCGATACCCCAGATGGCAGCCTGGTCGGCTGCCGGCAGCTGCGTTCCGGGGGCTGGCTGCGCGTTCGCGGTGAGCAGGTAGAGACGAGCCTTGACGGTGTCATGCTCGGCGAGGGCCTTGACGAGACGCACGACGGTGAACGCGCCGAGTTGATGGGTCGTGTCGACGACATCTGGCTCTGTGCGACGAGCCTCGGATTCCGGGTTGGGGATGTCGAGGGGCCAGCAGTTGACGATGCCGTCCAGGCCGTCCCCGAGGTGCGTGAACAGCTGGCCGATCTGCTCGGGTGATCGTGCGTCCATGGCGAATCCACCGTCGACCTCGGTGAGACCGCTGACCATTCGGTGCTCGACGGTGCGCACACGGTGACCGCGGCGACACATTTCGTCGGCGACGGCGGCGCCCACTCCGGAGTCGTCGACCAGAACGAGCCAGGACGACCCGATGGGCCTGTTCGTGTCCTCTTCCTGCCCGGAATCCTCCACCGCGCACCACTGAATTTCGTACAACCCCTTGTCGATGCGCTCGAGCGACGTGCGCGACGATGCGCTCAATGACTGCACCGAGAAGCCTTCGAAGACCGCGAGCGGGTTGCCGGCACTGTCGGTGATTGTGATGTCGCTTTCGATCTCCTCGCCGGTCGCCGACACGATGCGCACGCCAACCGTCATCTGTTTCTCGGGTGCACCGTAGATGGCGCAGTGACGTATCCGTGTCGGGAGGTAGGGTTCCGCATCCCCTCGTTGTCCGAGAAATGGTGCGCCGAGCAGAGTTTGAAATGCGCCGTCGACCAGCGCCGGGTGGAACTGATAGTGATCGAGTTCGTCAGCGATGCCTGTCGGCACCGCGATCTCGGCCACGGCCCAGTCTTCACCGGCGGTCACCCGCTGGACGGACCGAAACACGTCGCCGTAGTCGAACCCGATGGACCGGGTGCGGCTGTAGAAGTGGTCACCGGCGATGGAGGTCGTCGGTTCGGCCGTCGTCGGGCGCATCCTGACTGCGCCGCGCGGTCGGACGCGTGTTGAGTTCGGCGGTCGCGGTGATCGCCCATTTGGGGTCGCCGTCCGCTGTGGCCGTGCAGACAGCGAATTCCAGTGTGGCGTCGTCCTCGTTGAGGGTGGTCCGGAGGATGGGATCGCAGGTGTCGTCGAGTATGACGGCGCGGTGAAGCGTGAGGTTGTCCACGCTGAATGTCGATCCGAAGACTTCGTTGGCCGCTGCAAGCGCCATTTCGACGTACGCAGCTGCGGGCAGGACGACGCTCCCCTGGACCCGGTGGTCGGCGAGGAAGGTGACGACAGCGGTGCTCAGCTCGCATTCCCAGGTGGGATGAAGTGCGCTCACCGGTTGTCCCAGTAGCGGATGCACCGGGCGGTAGAACAGCAACTCCACAGCTTCCTGGCTTTCGTTCCAGAACCGTTTGGTCTGCCATGGGTAGGTGGGGAGCTTGAGCAGACGGCCGCCGCCGCGCGGCTGCACGATATCCCACTCGACGTCATGACCGCTGCAATGAAGTGTGCCGACGCAGTTGAGCAGGGTGCGGCTGTCGTCGTGATTCCGTCGCTGGGTAGCCGTGACCGAAACCCTCTGCTTTCCAGCGGTTTCGAAGATCGATGCGGCGAGAACGGGGTGCGGGGCCAGCTCGACGAAATGGGTGTATCCGTCCTCCAGCATCCTGCGTACCGCCGGTTCGAACAGGACGGTGGCGCGGGTGTTCTGCCACCAGTAGGCGGCACCGGCCTGGTATTCCTCCAACCGTTCACCTGTCACCGTCGAATACAGCGGCAGCGCAGCTGCCTTCGATGACAGGCCCTCGAGGGCGCCGATGAGGTCGTCCTTCACCGCGTCCATGTAATGCGTGTGGTACGGCACCTTTCCGGGAAGAAGTCTGTGGAAAACGCCGGCGGCGTCCAGCTGCCGGGTGATGTCACCGAGGAGATCGCCGTCACCCGCGATGGTCACCGCCGAGGGACTGTTGATCGCCGCCAGGGACAGCCGTCGTCCGAATTCGTCGAGCGCCCTTCCGGTGATGGCGCCCAACAGCGATTCGGCGTCGAGGCCGACGGCGAGCATGCGGCCCTGGCCGCTGGTGCGCTGCTGGAGTCTGCTGCGGTGGTAGATCACCTCTATGGCCTGCTCGAAGGTGAGCAGCCCGGCAAGGTGGTGAGCGGCCACTTCGCCGGCGCTATGGCCGATTACGGCGTCCGGTCGTATCCCGAACTGGGCGAGTTGCTCGGCCAGCGCGACTTGAACGGCGAAGTTGGCGGGTTGCGCGATCTCGGTGTCGCCCATGCGCGAGTCGGCCTCATCGCGCCGCAGCTCGTCGATCAGCGACCAGTCGGCATAACGGGACAGCTCGCGGTCGCTACTCAGAATGCTTTCGGTGAATGCCGGGAAGACGTCGAGCAGCCCGCGGCACATCTTCCACCACTGCGGACCCATACCGCTACACACGAACGCAAGCCGTGGCGGCACCGCCGCAGTGCGGTGCGTGGCGATCTGGCCGCCGTCGGCAAGGGCTTGAAGATGTTCTCGCGCATCGGCGACGGTCGTCGGCGATCACCGTGTGGCGATGGCTCAGATGGGTGCGTCGCTGACCGAGCGTGTATGCCAGATCCGGCAGCGTGACCTCCGGGTGGGCGGCCAGGTAGCCGGCCAATCGGCCGGCCGTCGCAACCAGTGCTTCCTCACTGCGTGCCGAGATCGGCAGGACGGTCGGCCTTGACCCAAGGTCCTGATCCACGAGCGAATCGGGGGCGGGCGCGGGCGGTTCGGCGAGCACCACGTGGGCGTTGGTGCCCCCGAATCCGAACGAATTCACCCCTACGACGCGTCGCTCGCAATCGGGGAAGGGCCTGCCCACCGCCGGAACGTCGATGTTCAGTTCGGCCAGGGACACGTGTCGTGTCGGGGTCCGAAAGTGCACATTGGCCGGGATGTGGCCGTGCTTGGCCACCAACGCGGCCTTGACCACACCGGCGACACCCGCACCGGCCTCGAGGTGGCCGATGTTGGTCTTGATCGACCCGATCAGCAGGGGGTTTCCGGTCGGCCGGTCCCACGTCAGCGCGTTGGCCAGCGCCTGCATCTCGATGGGGTCACCGACCGGTGTTCCGGTGCCGTGAGCTTCGACGTACCCGACCTGTGCCGGCTGAACACCCGCGCGTCGGAGGGCGGTTCTGATGGCGGCCTCTTGGGCCTCGCCGCTGGGCACGGTGATGCCGTCGGTATGGCCGTCCTGCGACACCGCGGTGCCGAGGATCGCTGCGTAGATCTCGTCCCCGTCCTCCAGGGCCTGTCGAATTGGTTTGATGACGACGATCGCGCCGCCCTCACCCCGGGCGTAGCCATCGGCGGAGGCGTCGAATGCCTTGGAACGTCCTTCCGGACTGAGGAATCCGCTCTTCGACTCCGCGATCGCGGTGTTGGGTCCGATCATGAGGTTCACTCCGCCGGCAAGGGCGAGATCGCACTCGTCATTCCAGATGCTCTGCGCGGCAAGGTGCACCGCGACGAGCGAGCCGGAGCACGCGGTGTCGACCGTCATGCTCGGACCGCGGAAGTCGAAAGCGTGCGAAATCCGGTTCGCAAGCATCGTCATCATCATCCCGGTGGCGGAATGGGACTTGAAGCGGTACCGGCTGGTGCGGCCCTGATTCTGCAGCAGTTGATAGTCAAGGGTGAAACCGCCGATGAACACCCCGACGTCGGTTCCGGCCAGGTCACCCGCCCGTATTCCCCCGTCCTCCAGCGCTTCCCACGTCGCATGCAGCAGGAGCCGCTGTTGCGGATCAAGGGAGTGCGCCTCGCGTGGGGACATCCCGAAGAACTGCGGATCGAATTGGTCGATCTGATCCAGGAAGCCGCCCCGTCGGGTCACGATCTTGCCAACCTTGGATGGATTCGGATCGTGAAAACGCGCTGCGTTCCATCGTGTTTCAGGGACGACGCGAGTGGCATCGGTTTCCGCGCACAGCAGACTCCACAGACGCTCGGCGGAATCAGCGCCGCCGGGAAACCGGCATCCGATGCCGACGATGGCCAACGGCTCGCGGCCGACGTTGTCGCCGGACATCAACTCGACTGCAGGGCCGGTGCGGTCGCGACGATCCAGCCGCCACTGATGGGATCGCTTTCCTGATCTTCGCGGTAGGCGGCTCGCAGCTCTCGCAGCAGTGAATCACGTTGCCATGACTGAACTTGTCGCATGATGTTGTCGTCGTCGAACGTCGATGATTTCTCGGTGATAACGGTGTCGACCAATTGTCCTGCCAATCGGCGTAGCAGCCGAGCGTTCGCATCGAACTGCTCCGCGAAGTGCGGACTGGTTCCCATCATGGCGGTATGCAGCGTCACCATGAAGTTCAGCGGCGCATACAGGTCGACGAACGCTACCGAGGACGTGCCGGCTTCCACAGCGGCCCATTCTCGGAAGAACCCTTGGATCCGGTTGCTCAGCGCGATGAGACCGTTGAGGTAAGGAACGAAGCCGGGGTCGTCGGCGAGGCTCACGAACCGGCCGTTCATGTAGAGAAGGCCGATGAACCCCCAGTAGAAGGCGACGTCCCAGATGATCTTCGCCGACATCACGCTCGGGGTGCCCATCAACGTGTACTGATCCTGATAGACGGCCAGCCACATTTCGGTCAGCGAGCGGAAGAGAGAGTCGCTGATCTGCGATCGCGCGATGACGTCCTCACCGTCGAGCTCGCGGACGACCATGTCGGTGATCAGGCCGTTGCCGATCGCGACCAGATCCAGCCCCGATGAGTACAGCGGATCCAGGAACACACCGGCATCGCCGGTGAGGCACCACCGGCCGCGCCCGTCGAAGACCTGCGCCGCGCCGTGGCTGTACTTCTTCATGACGCGAAAGTCCTTGATCTGGTGGGCGTGCTCGTCGACGACTGCGGCACATTGCGGCTCATGTTCACGGAGCCAGGCTCGGGCCTTGTCCAGGGTGTTGAACCCGTCGAAGGGATGAAATGCCGGATCGGCCACGATCCCGACGCTGGTGGCTCCCGAGGCGAGCCGGATCAGCCAGACCCAGTACCCCTGACCCATCAGGTGATTGGTCGACATCGCTCGCTCGCCCTCGGTCAGCCGGGCCTGCCAGGTCGGATCATCGCTCCATCGGCCGACGTCGATCTCGGTGGCGACGCGAAACCACGCGGAGTTGCAGTGATGCTCGTTGGCCCTCTTGAGATCCAATTGCCGTGGCAGCATCCGGTTTCGGCCGGACGCGTCGACCACCCAGCGTGCCGTGGTCTGTGCTGCGACCTCTCCGCTCTGAAACGAGATGGTGTGCGCACCGTCCCGGGTGTGAAGTTCGACCGAGCGGACACGGCCGTGGGCGAAATCCACACCGGCCGAGACACACCGACGGGCGAGTTCGTTCTCCAGCCTCCCGCGATCAATCTGGTAGGTCACCTGCGGGACGAACGAGGAGCCTCCGAGTTCCATCCGCTGGGCTATGTCTGCGTTCCCGTTATTGGAGAAGAACATCCGAAGCCCCATCTTGCGGAGCTGAGATGTCCGTAGATGCTCGTCCAACCCGATGCGCTCACGTAGGTAGTGCGCGGAGACCTCGACGGTCGACTCGCCCACGGTGTGAGTGATCTCCGGCACCGGATGGGCGTTCGGCGCGATGACCAGAATCGTCGTTTGTGGACGGGTCCGGCGAATCTCCAGTGCCAGGGTCAGCGCCGCCACGCCTCCCCCGATGATGGTCACGTCGTGATCAGCTGCCGGCTGGTCGGGGGGTGCGAGGCGGGACCTGATGCGCCGAGCGAGAGCCTCGCGGGCCTCTTGACTCATGTGCGACACCTGCGACTGCACGTCCACGCGCTACCTTCCTCGAGTCGTTTCGCCGATGTACCCGACAGTTCACCCCGCAAACAATCGATGCATAACCGATGCGACACCAGCCTGCGACGAGCGAATCACACCTGCGTCGCGGGGGCATGGCGAGAGCGATTACGGAATTCTGACGTCCTGCACGAACGGCAAATCTACGCACGCCACAGCATCCCTGACGAAGATCGAGCGCACGCACCAGCGGAGGGAACTTGAATGTCGAGCAAGCCGGTGTCCGCGAAATACGCCGTCACCTCCCGCGACGGCACACGAATCGGATACCGGCAGCTTGGGGACGGGCCGGGAGTGGTGCTTCAGCACGGCGGGGCGCTGGCCTCACAGCACTACATGCGGCTTGCCGGCGCATTGGCCGGCGAGTTCACCGTCTACCTGCCAGATCGCCGCGGGCGCGGTATGAGTGGGCCGTACGGACCGCACTACTGCATCGAGCGCGAGGACGAAGATCTAGAAGCGATCATCGCCGCGACCGGCGCGCAGAATGTCTTCGGCGCGGCTGACGGCGGCCTGTTCGCGCTGCACGCCTCAATGGTCATACCGGCGATCCGCAAGGTCGCGCTCTTCGAACCGGTCTTGTTCGTGGGACAGCCCGGTCTGGACGAGTTCAAGGCGACCATCGACCGTGGACAACGGCTGGTGGACAGCGGCGATCTACCGGCGGCGATGGCGAGCCTGGCCAAGGACGCGGCCCACGGCGACCCCCGGGCGCAGCGGGTGCCGGGGCCGCTGCGACTGCTGGGCAAAATCATGACGCGGCCGATGATGTGCCGAGTGCTGCTGTGGGCCGACGCACGACGAGTCACGGGCGACGATGCCGCGCTACGCGATCTGATCGTGGCGTGGAAAGAGGAACTGAACGTCGTCAAGGCCACCGAGGGCCACCTCGACGACTTCGCCGAACGTGACCGCGGACGTCTTGCTGATGTGCGGCACCAACGCCCCGGCACTATTCACCGGCACACTCGACGCCCTGGCCAGCGTGCTGCCCCGATCGTCGCGTGTCGAACTACCCGGCCTCAACCACGGCGGAGCTCAGGACCAAGGCGGCAATCCCGCGGTCATCGCCGACCAACTACGGCGCTTCTTCGCTGCCTAGGCACTCCCCGCAGACAGACGTATACGAAACGGCGTCTCGGGTACTGCACATCTGCCAGCAGCGAATGTTCCGCGACGGAAGGAGCGATCATGACTGGTACGTCAACCGCCGGCCGCCCGAGCACCGGGAGGTTCCGCATCCCCCGCAGTCGAGGGGCGCTCATGGGGGTAGTGCTTGTTCTGCTCGGTTCGTGGGGTGTGTTGATCCCGTTCTTCGGCCAGCAGTTCGGACTGTCCTATGCGGGGGCGGGGCAGTGGGAATGGACGGCGGCACGCGGATGGTTACAGGTGGTTCCCGGGTTCGTCACCATCGTCGGTGGGATAGTGCTCATACAGTCCCGCAATCGTTTAGCCGCGGTGCTCGGCGCGTGGCTCAGCGCCTTCGGCCGGCGCGTGGTTCATCGTGGGACGCGCGGTGGCCGAACCCCTTGGGGTCAGCTATGCGGCTGTTCCTTCGACGACGGGTACCGCTGAAGCGATGTGGATCGAGATCGCGAACTTCACCGGAATCGGCGCCGTCATCATGCTGGTCGCAGCGCTGATTCTGGGCCGGCTATCGGTGCGCAGCCCGCGCGACATCCGTTATGCGGACTCGACATTCGCGCATGTCCCCGTTTCCGACGAGGACGCTGGGCAGCTGGAGGGCGCCGCATCACAGCACACGCGACGGCGGCATTGGACGGATCTGTTCGGGCGGCGGGACACTACGCCGGCGCACTGAGATAGCCCGCCACATGGCGCGCGTCCTGCCAACCGTGATCAACGGGCGCATATGACGCCAACGAGACGCGGTGCCGAGGTTCCGGACCCTGTCCGGAACGCCGCCGCCTGGACCTGGCGGCTGTTGCTGTTCGTCCTCGCAACGTTCGTCCTGATCTCGTTGCTCAAACGTTTTGCGCTGGTCGTCGTCCCGCTGGCGATAGCGCTGATCCTCAGTGCGCTACTACTACCGGCGGTTGACGCCCTGCATCGGCACCGTTGCCCGCGAGGTCTGGCCGTCTTTCTGGTTCTGCTCGGCGGCCTCGGCTCGATCGGTGGCGTGCTCGCCTTCGTCGGCAGCCGACTGGTCAGCGGATTGCCCGAGCTGTTCGGACAGGTTGCGGGCAGCATCGACGCGCTGCGGCGGTGGCTGACCGACGGTCCGCTGCAAATGAGCGAACGTCAGGTCGAGGACCTCGGTAACTCAGCAATCGCAGCACTTCAAGAACATCAGGTACGCCTGACCAACGGGCTGGTCGCCACCGCGGGCACGACGACCCAGCTCGTCACCGGGCTCTTCGTCACCGTCTTCGCGCTCGTCTGCTTCCTCCACGGCGGTCGTGACATCTACCGCTTCGTCACCGCCGTGTTCCCCGCCTCGATGCGCGACCGGATCCGCGACTCCGGCGTAGCCGGATACACCGCGCTGACCAGCTACGTGCGCGCAACCGTCGTGGTGGCACTGGTCGACGCCGTCGGGATCGGCGCGGGGCTTTTCATCCTGGGCATACCCTTGGCGCTGCCGCTCGCCTCGCTGGTGTTCTTCGGCGCATTCATTCCGTTCTTCGGCGCGGTGGTGACGGGGTTTCTCGCCGTCGTGGTGGCCTTCCTCGCCAAGGGCTGGATTTACGCTCTGCTCACTCTCGCGGTGGTGCTCGCGGTGCAGCAACTCGAGGGAAACGTGTTGCAGCCCTTGATAATGGGGCGGGCGGTCGCACTGCACCCGTTGGCGGTGCTCATCGCGCTGTCCGCGGGCGCAGTGATCGCCGGTGTGGTCGGGGTGCTGTTGGCCGTGCCGGCACTGGCGTTCGCCGACCGCTGTATCCGCGCGTTACGGGCGAGTCGGACCGAGGCATCGGAGCCGACCGACCCGAGTTGTGGTGAGACCCGATAGCCGATCAGCGCCGCAATGTTGCCGATGGCGAGCTGGATGTCCGAAATCCAGCGTTAGTTGGCCGTTTAGCCGACATACCGGTGGGCGAAGAGGGCTGTGAGGCAATGCCTTACAGCTGAGAGCAAATCCGTCGTGGCCGGGTCGTGAAATCGCATCCACGATGGCAGGATGGCCTGGCATCGTTCACACATCCACATCGCCCGTGGCGCAGCGGCATTGGCCGCAGCCATGGGTATCGGCCGGTTCGTCTACACACCCATCCTGCCGCTGATGACATCGCAGGCCGGGTTGAGCCCGGCCGGGGCGGGTGGTCTCGCGACCGCCAACTACGTCGGCTACCTCGCCGGCGCGCTCGCGGGTGTGGCCGCGCCCCGGCTGATCCGTACGACCAGGACGTGGCGGTCGGCACTCGTCGTCATTGTCGTCAGCCTGGCGCTGATGCCGATGACCCACGACATCATGACCTGGCTGGTGATCCGGACGATCGCCGGATTCGCCAGCGCAGTGCTGTTCGTCATCGCCGTCGACTGGATGCTCGACCATGCTCGGGGCCGATCGGCGCAACTGCCGGGGTGGGGCTTCGGCGGCGTCGGCATCGGCATCGCGTTATCGGGCGCACTTGTGCTCGTCCTGCCCGCGGCGGGGTGGCGTGCCGCCTGGTGGGCGTCGGCCGCACTCGCTGCCGGGGTGGGGGCGTTCGCATGGCACATGCGCGGCGCGGGTCACATGCCCACCGGCCAGGGTGCCGCCGTGACGGAACCGGTGGGTCCGCGGCGGTGGTTCCTGGTTCTGCTCGCGTGCTACTCCCTTGAAGGCGTCGGCTACATCATCGCGGGCACGTTCCTGGTCGCCGCCATCGGTCAGACGTCACCGGGCGTACTGGGCAACGGCGCCTGGTTGCTCGTCGGTCTGGCCGCCACGCCGTCTGCGGCGCTGTGGGCGATGGCGAGCGCGCGGTGGTCACGGCCGGGACTGCTCGTGATGGCACTGCTCGTGCAGGCCGTGGGAATAGCGCTGCCGGCACTCATCGGCGGCACGGCACCCGCACTGATCGGCGCAGTGTCGTTCGGTGGCACGTTCATCGGTGTGAGCACCCTGGCGTTGGCTGCCGGCCGGGAACTGGCCTTTCCAGGCGCCGTCGCGGTACTGACCGCGGGATACTCGGTCGGCCAGATCGTCGGGCCGCTGATTGTGACGCCCTTGCTGCACCACGGCTTTCGCTACGCGCTGCTGACGTCCGCTGTGTTGGTGACCGCGTCGGCGGGCACCGCCGCGTGGTTACGGCTTGGCTGCCGCGAACTCAGCGGTGCGGATCGTCTGCAGGCAGCCACTGTCCAGGTGCGGTGAGGGCCGACATGTCCAGGTCGGCGGTGAAGGCGTCGATGACGGCCTGTACCAACGGGTTTGACTCATCACGCCGCCATACCAGGGACCACGTCCACATCGGGGCCGGCTGTTGTACCGGACGTCGTGTCATGTCTGGGGGCGTTGCGTCGTTCTGGCCCTTCGGGTTGTTCAACACCGGACGCCTCAGCCTCCGGACGTGGTCGAAGAAGGTCGAGCCCGTCACTCCCCCGTCGTCGACCCGCAGGGCCTGCGCCCCCACCTCGCCGGCGAACTGCTCGGCGAACCGGTTCCACGACGACCACGTCGCCTCGTCGGAGTCCAGCAGCACAGTCAGGTCCCGCGCGTCGACGGGTGACGAGTCCCGTCCGACACTCAGCGCGTAGAGCCGGTCAGCCCCGACAAGTCGCGCCTCCAGCGACAACGCCCGCAGGTCGGCCTTCTCGACCCAGCAGATCGCCAGGTCCAGACTGCCGTCCGCGACACGGGCCGCCTGTGCGTGCGAGGGCATGACCCACGTGTCCATCCGGATCTGCGCGACGCCTGCGGCCCGCTCCGCCCAGTCCGTCGGACACCACTGCACGTACCCGATTCGGACCGGCTCCGACGACGACAGGCCGAGAGCCTGGCGCCGTAGATCGTCGGCCTGCCCGATGAGCGCCCGCGCGCGCGGTAGCAGCGCAGCGCCGGCTGCGGTCAATTCCACCGAACGCCGGTCGCGGTCGAACAGCTGCACCTTGAGGTCCCGCTCGAGTGCCTTGATCTGTTGGGAGAGCGAGGGACCCGCGATGCGCAGGCGTTCGGCGGCTCGGCCGAAGTTCAGCTCCTCAGCCACCGTGACGAAGTAGCGCAGCTGCCGCAGCTCCACCCGGGTCAGCGTAGTGCAGTGGGAGCCTGCGCCTATCAGGAGCGAGCGAACCGGTCCTGCGGTCGAGGACTGCCGAGCCTCCGCCTAGGCGTTCGGAAAAACATCACCACATGAAAGGACACCGACATGACGACCACTCCCCGCGTCGCACTCATCACCGGCGCATCACAGGGAATCGGCGCGGCGCTCGTGGCCGCTTACCGCAAGCTCGGCTACGCCGTCGTGGCCAACTCTCGCACCATTGAGGACGACGACGATCCGATGGTGCTGGCAGTACCGGGCGATATCGGACAGCCCGGCGTCGGAAGGCGGATCGTCGACGCGGCGGTCGAACGCTTCGGGCGCATCGACACCGTGATCAACAACGCGGGCATTTTCATCGCCAAGCCCTTCGCCGACTACACCGACGACGAGTACGACGCCATCACAGGCGTGAATCTCCGCGGATTCTTCGAAATCTCGCGTGCGGCGGTGGCCCGGATGGTTGAACAGGGCGACGGCGGCCACCTGGTCACGATCTCGACGACGCTCGTCGAGCATGCCAACTCAGCTGTGCCGTCGGCATTGGCCTCGCTGACAAAGGGTGGGTTGAACGCGGCGACCCGCGCGCTGGCCGTCGAGTACGCCACACGTGGAATCCGTTCCAACGCGGTAGCTCTCGGTGTGATCAAGACGCCGATGCACAACCCGTCCGAATACGATGCCTTGGCGGCATTGCATCCGGTCGGTCGCGTCGGCGAGGTGTCTGACGTGGTCGAGGCCGTGCTCTATCTGGAGAATGCGCCGTTCGTGACGGGCGAGATCATGCACGTTGACGGTGGTCAGAGCGCGGGCCACTGACATGGACGCATCCCGGGTCGTCGCCGGCGTGATGGACGAGTGGAAAGCCGGCATCGATACGCGTGATCCGGGCCGCGTGGCCGCGGTGTTCACTGACGACGCGGTATTCCAGGGGCTACGCCCCTACGGCGTGGGCAGGCAAGCGGTCGCCGACTACTACCACTCGCAGCCGGCCGGCATGACGGTCGCCTATCGCGTTCTCGAAAGCCGCAGGCCGACGGACGGGGTCGCCCTCGGCTACCTGGCGGCGACGTTCAGCTACCCAGACCGGCCCGCCGTGGAACTCGCCATCGGCGTGGTACTCACCCGAATCGATGGACGCTGGGAGGTGGCGCAGTACCAGGCGTCGCAGGCGTGGTGAGGCACCGGCGCCGAAATGGAAACGATCTTCCGTTTCAGCGTGGGACAAACGGAAACGTCCTTCCGGATTCGCAGAGCATGGAATCGATGTCGGGTACGAGCAGATCGCGCGGCGAGCAGATCGCGCGGCGTGCAGGCGTCGGCACCGTATACCGGCGCTTTCCGCAACGCAGCGAGCTCGTCCTTGCGCTGCTCGAGTCTCGGGTGGACGAACTGGTCGCGCGGTCTGAGGCCGCCTTGGAGCAACCCGACGGACTCTCTGGGTTGCGCTGGTTCCTCAAACAGTTCCTGGCCGGGCCAGGTGCGCGACGGCGGCCTGCACGACGTCGGGCCGTCAGACTGTCCACACCGTCGTCTCCGCGACCGACCGTCGCGAAGGGACGGGACACTCGGCCGCGTTCGCCGGTGTGGGGCCGAGCCGGATGAGCGTCTGCGGATAGGCTTCAGCGTCGAACAGTTCGCATGCGAGCGCCAACCGGTCACGCATGTCACTGATGGGTTCGGTCAAAGCGCACGAGGACAGCCCGAGCACTGTGGCTGACAGCAGGAGATGGCTGAGCGCCTCTCCCGCGCGTAACCGCATGATGTCGTCGTCGGTCTCCGTGGCAAGGACCAACATGGCCCCGTCGGCGGCGCCGGGGAGAGGGCCGTCGCCGACGTCGCCTCCGTATCGCAATCGAATTGCGCCCTCCGGCAACCGCATCCAGTGCAGTTTGGGCACCACACTCATCTGCACGCCGTATCGGGCGGCCCGGATGAGCAGCAGCTCAAGCGTTGCCGGCGGCAGCGGTGACGGCGCGTAATCGCGGCGGTCAGACCTGCGGCGCGGAATGGCGGTCGCCAGTTCGACGACGGCGTCGGTCGGGGCGCGGTCGATCAGCTCGAACGACGCCAAATGACCGTCGTCGGGAAAGCGGCGAATGCGCGCGTGCCACCCCGCCGCGGCGAAGCTCACCGCACAATGATTCAGGATGGAGCCACACCCCAGCAGGACGTTGCGCCGGTCGGCCACGGTGTCGGCCCCCGCACGGTCCCAATCGGCGTCCAGGTGTAATCCTGAGCCGTCGACCTCCCAACGCCAGGGCTGCGAATTGCGCGCCGAGGGCGCCCACGCGGCGAGTTCGAGTGCTCGCTGCAGCGTGGCGGTGTCAGGAAAGTCGCTTGGCAACCCCGTCTCCATCGTGACGTCCGGTGCGGGCCTGTATGGTCTCACACTCGTCAGGTCTTCAGCGGCGGCTGTGTCCCTGCTGTCACCCTCAATATGTCGCCGCGCGACCACGCTCGGGTCTCGCGTGGCGGGAACGCTTGCCGTTCAGCGGAATTCGACCGGCAGCGTTTCGGCGGGCGCGACGTGGCGCACGAATTCCTCGATACCCGATCCGGCCAGGGCAGGGTCCTCCCGCCGGCGGGCCAGTTGATCGGGGTGCTGCAGCGGTGCGAGCGCGCCGCTGGCGATCTGCAACTCGGAGGTCTGCCCGTTACAGGGCTGGGCCGGCGTGAGTCGTCGGTCAGCGGCGTGGCGTCGTGGTGATGTGCACGTGGTCGTAGTGCCCGTAACCCGATGCCTGCGGGCCGCCCGGCGTGTAATACGTGCCGCGCCAGATCACATCCTGTAGCCCGAACCGGCCCACATTGGCCATAGCGAACGCGAGAATTTCGTCTCCGAGCGCGATGCCTTCGGGGCTTTCGGGGTTAGGAATCATGATGTCGATCGCCAGTCCGCTCGGATGCCACGGCTTCGAGTCCGGCCGGACACCGTCGATCTCGGCAATCTGAGGGAACCTCTGGCTGACGGCGCGGGCGGCAACGACGGTGTTGGCCTGTAACCCGGCCTCATATGCGACTCCGGCGGGCAACGCCTCGGGGACATCCATGAGAGCGGCCGCGGGGGGCGGCACGACCTCGCCCGGGGGTGGTCCGGGCATCGCCATGATCGGCGGGGGTGCCGGAGCGGGCACAGCCTGCGGCGGCGGCGGCGACGCTGCCGCGCTGTCGACCACGGCCTGCTGAGCGGGTGTCAACGCTGCGTACTGGCTCTCCGCAGCGGCGATCTGACGCTGCAGGTCCTTCCATTTCGCCTGTAGGTCTGCACTCACTGCGGCAGACCGCTCGGCCGCCGCGCGGGCGTCAACGGCCGACTTCTCAGAGGCACCGGCGGCGGCGGCCGCGTCCTCTCGCGCTGCGTGAAAAGCCTTCATCTGATCGGCGGCCCTCGCGGCGACCGCCCGCTGCAGCGACAGCTGGTCGATCAGCTGTTGCGGGGAGTCCGCGGTCAGCAGCGACGCCAACTGGCCGGTGCGTCCGCTCACGTACGTCATCGCCGCCACCTTGTTCGCTGCGGCTTGGTGGAAGGCCAGCTGGGAACTCGCGGCGTCGAGGGCGGCCAGATCGGCCCCATGGCGATTTTCGGCATCGGTCTGGGCAGCGAGTGCGTCCTCGGCATCGCGTTGGGCTTGGGTGACGGCTTCACGAGTCTGGACGGCCTGACGAGACAACTCGTCGAGCCTGGCCAACGCGTCCGCCGCCGGATCTGCGTGTACGTCGCCGGCTATCGACATGACCAGCACCAGGATCGCGGCGATAAGAGCGCCCGCCGCTGCTCGCAATTGGCGGCGCTCCCGACTCATACGGATTGTCACGATCCTTCGCTGCGGGGACCGATCTTGGTCCGGCTATCTGGGAGAGGCTACGAACTGGCGACGACGATGTCTACTCGCTCGTCAATGTCGTCCGTCCGTGTCGTCGCCGTGTCATCGCGACGAGCTGTCGAAACTCGACCCCAAAGGGGCGGATGCCCGCGGATCGGTCGAATCCGCGGGCATACGGCCTATTCCGCCGGCCGACTCCGGACTAGCTCGCCGTGGTCGTGCCCAGCGCCGCTCCGCAACTTGCGGGATACGTCGCCTCAGCGGGCACACCTTGGAGGCCCTTCGCCTGCGCCATCGGGGATTCACCGATAGGCGAATTCAGGTCGTATCGGCCGTTGCCGTCGACGTCGATGCCGTGTTCCACCACCGTCAGATCGGCGAGGTGGGCGATCGTGCCCTCGGGCACCTCCTCGGGCGGCAACGTGCGGTCGTAGAGGAGGTGGCCCGTCGGGTCGGCGACCGGGAACTGATCCAGGGACAGACCGCTCGACGGGGATGTGTCGCCGGTGGCGGTCAGCGAGATGAGGATCGGGCCATAGGCCGGAACCCCGTCGACCGCCGACGTCAGTCCGTCGCTGTCCGCATCCTGCGAGACGTTGGCCGCCGGGCCAGGGCAGACGAAGTCCCTGCCGGTTGTCTCACCGTGAATGTGCTGAGCATGCGGTTGGTCGGGCACCAGCCCCGAAGCGTTGACCTGCACCCGCAGGCTCCCGTTGGGATTCGGCGTCAACGTGGTGGTGCCGGTCGCTGCGGTTCCGTTCAGCGGAAGCATCGGAATGACGGTGGGAACCGGCGGTGGTACCGGCGTGAGCGGCTGCGCAGCGGCCGTCCCCGCCATAGACCCCGTCATGGACAACGGCAGCACCGCAGCAGCGGCGGCGGTGCACATCTTGAATTTCATGTGTCCTCCTCCTAGCGGATCGTCGTCGGCCCGGCGTTTCCGGGCCTGTCGTTGCGCTACCCGGCATCAGGGCTGGCAAACAGATCAGCGACGCCCGCGATCGCGACGGCAGCGCCAATCTGCGGTCAATCCGCTGCTGAGACGGCACATAACAGACCTATTACAAAATCCTCGATGGACGGCGCTATTCGAGGAGCACCAGCAGGGCAACGAGCACGCCGACGACCGCGAACGCGAGCGCCGAGCCCAGCACAAACCCCCCGCCCCGAGCTCTGAGGATGGTGTACCCGACGCGGGACTCCCGGACGTATCGTCGCCGGGACGCCGCCGAAAGGGCGGATAGGAGGCCGGCGCAGATCAGCGAGATCCCGATCACACCGGTGACGTCGGCGTGGACAAGAAGGATCACGGTGACGGCGAAGACACCGCCCAGCCCAGCCAGCGTCATCGTGCGCTGCAGGTGGTTACGCTCGAATGGGTATTGGTCGCCCCACAGCTTTCCCGGGGTGGTGTTCATCGAGGCTCAGCCCCTTGGCGTGAGGATGAGGATGATGACACCGGCCCCCGCGAGGAGGATGGCCACCATGCCCAGCAGCGGAGCGCCGAAGCCGGGCAACGGCTGACGCCGCCGCAGCGCGCGCTCGGTTGCCCACCAGCGCCGCACGCTGAGGCCGCAGGTGCCGAAGGCGATCGCCACCAGGCCCAGGGCCAGAATCTGACTCCCGTACCAGGGGTGCTCGAGGAACAGTCGGTCGATGGCGACCGCACCGGCGAGCAGGGTCACCGCGAGGCGCAGCCACGACAGGTAGGTGCGCTCGTTGGCCAACGTGTAGAGCGGGTCGGGCTCCCGGCCGACGTCGTAGACCCCGCGCGGGATGCGCGAACCAGGCTCGGCGTCGCCGTCGAAGTCCATCACCTCGTTGCCGGCCACCCCATCACGGTAACTCCGGGGCGCCCCGCACCGTGCCGTCGTGGCACTCCTCGTGCTGTGCGGTTCCTGCTCGAGAGCGACGGAGAGACCTGACTCGGGTAGCGTCGGCAGGGTGTTTCTCGGTCTTTGGGGTGATCTGACGATCCTCGCCGGCGTCGCTGAATTAGTCTTCGCTGCTTGCGTATTCGTGTATGTCGGTCGGCTCGAGAATCGAACGCCCGCTCCACTGGGCGAAAAAGTGGGCGCGCATAAAGCGGTCGCTTTCGGCCGCAACGAAATTCGTGCGGACTTCACCGGAGGTGCCGACGCGATCGATGCGGTTCGGCGCGCCGAGCGTCGGTTCTGATGTCCGACGCTGCCATCCGCATCCTGCGGCCCGGCGAGACGTGCTGGCGCACAGCCCGCGCTGATCGCTTCACCCGCATCATCGACGGTTCGGACTATCTCGCGGATGTGAAGTCTGCGATGCTGCGCGCCCGGGACCGGATCATCCTGATCGGTTGGGATTTCGATTACCGCACCGCGTTCCAGGCCGATGAGGCCTCACTCCCCGGCCCCAACCACCTCGGGCCCTTTTTGCACTGGCTCGTGTGGCGGCGACCAGATCTCCACGTCTATCTGCTCAAATCGAATCTGCGGTTGCTGCCGGCCTTTGACGGATTCTGGTTCGGTATCGCGCCGGTCAGCCTGCTCAACCGAATCACTTCCCGCCGCATGCACTTCGCCGTCGACGGTGCGCACCCGCCCGGGGCGGTCCACCATCAGAAGATCGTGGTTGCCGACGACGCGATCGCTTTCTGCGGCGGCATCGATCTCACCCTCGGACGCTGGGACACGCGGGCGCACCTCGGTGAGGACCCGCGCAGGACGGGGGCGGGGCAACCCTACGGCCCGCGGCATGAGGTAGCGGCCGTCTGCGACGGCGACGCGGCGATCGCGCTGGCCGAACAGGCCCGCGACCGTTGGCGGGCCGCGACCGGCGAGCGACTCGAGCCGATCACACCGCAGCGCGCTATCTGGCCGCAAACCGTCGCGAAGCCGTTGCGCGACGTCGACGTCGGCATAGCGAGAACCCTGCCTGAGTTACCGGAACAGGAGGAGGTCCGAGAGGTCGAAGCCCTGAACCTGGCGGCTATCGCCGCCGCCGAACACGTCATCTACCTCGAGAATCAGTACCTGGCCGCGCGCAGTTTGGCCGATGCGCTGGCCGCACGGTTGAAGGAACCGGACGGACCAGAGATCGTCATCGTCTTGCCGCGCAGCTCGGAGAGCACACTCGAACAGCAATCGATGGACAGCGCCAGACAACGCCTGCTGCGGTTGCTGTGGGATGCGGACGTACACGGGCGCCTGGGTGTGTACTGGCCGGTGGCCGACGGCGGCGTCCCGGTTTACGTCCATTCCAAGGTGATGGTGATCGATGACCGGTTGCTGCGGATCGGGTCCTCGAATCTCAACAACCGGTCGTTGGGGTTCGACAGCGAATGCGACCTGGCTCTGGAGGCGGTGCCGGATACCAGCGCCCACACTGCGGTCGCCCGCGAGATCGTCTACGTCAGAGACGATCTGCTGGCTGAACACCTCGGCATATCCCCCGATGTGCTCCGTGCCGACATCGACCGTTGCGGTTCAGTTGTCGCCGCCGTCGATTCGTTGCGCTCTATCGGTAGGTCGCTGCGCAAGTTCACCCCGACCATGACAGCGGCCGAAGCCGGACCCTTGGCCGAAAACGATCTGATGGATCCCAGCGGTGTCCCGGAATCGGTGGCGCACGGCGTCTTCAGCCTCATCACCGGAGCCGTGCTGTGGCCGCTGACCAGACTGGCTCCGCAGGCGGTCTCGACGGTCCGCTCGTTGGGCGACGCCACCGCCGCGCTGCGGAACGTCGCTGAGTCCCTGCGGGATGACCCCGACCAGTGATCGGCGGCACATCGACGCGTCGGTTTCGTGAACTCGGTTTCAACGTGACCGTGGCGAACTCGCGCTCTCCCGAGACTCTGGCCGACCTGGAGAGTGAAACCGGTGCCACCGCAGTGTGGGCCAAGGACGCGGCCGCCGACGCTGACCTCGTCGTCATCAGCATTCCCCAGAAGAACGTGCCCGACCTTGCCGACGGAATCGTCGACACGCGCAAACCCGGCGCCCCGGTGATCGAAACCAACAACTACTACCCACAGCAGCGCGACGGCGAGATCGCGCCGATCGAGGACGGACAGATCGAGAGTGCGTGGGTCGCGGAGCAGATCGGCGCACCGGTGTACAAGGTGTTCAACGGCATCTGGTGGAAGCACCTGCTCGAGAGCGGAAAGCCCAGCGGCACACCGAATCGAATCGCACTGCCGATCGCCGGCGAGGACGGCCCCGGCCGCGCGCTGGTTCACGACATCGTCGATCGCCTGGGCTTCGAGCCTGTCGACGCCGGTCCGATTTCCGAGTCGTGGCGCCAAGAGCCGGGGTCGCCGGTGTACGGCAAAGACTTCAACGCCGACGACACCCGCAAGGCCCTCGCCGCGGCGACGCGCGACCGTACGGCTGAGTGGAGCGCACGCACGGCATGAGTCCCCGCGCGGGGCTGCCCGGTGGGCGCGACGGCGAATTCCGGCCACGGTCTGGGCAGCCAGCGAGTGAAGTTGCCGCGAACGGGTATCACGAGTCGCCCCCTTCAAACCCTGGACTTGGGTTCGCCCAGCCGCCTTCCCCCGCGAGGATCAGCCGTGAATGAGACGAACCAGCGCCATCTCGGCGAATCGGACAGCCCAGTCGAGGACGATCTCGAAGATGCCTTCAACAGAATGGTCGATGAAGGCACGCAACGTCTGCACCGTAGTTGGCGTGAGGTCCTGGTCACAGGGTTTTTCGGTGGCACGGAGGTGGCGACGGGTGTGCTCGCCTACCTGTCGGTGTTGCACGCCACCCACAACATGCTGCTGGCGGGCCTGGCGTTCTCGATCGGGTTCCTGGCCCTGCTCCTTGGCAGAAGCGAACTGTTCACCGAGGGGTTCCTGGTGCCCGTCACCACGGTGGTGGCCAAGCGGGCCAGTGTGGGGCAGCTGCTGAAGCTGTGGACCGGCACTTTGGTGGCCAACCTCGCCGGCGGGTGGATCATCATGGCGCTGATCATGGCCGGCTTCCCGAAGCTGCACGCCGACACGGTGGAGTCGGCGTCCCACTACGCCACCGCCCCGCTCAGTGTGGAGACGATGGCGCTGGCGGTACTCGGCGGGATGGTGATCACGCTGATGACTCGCATGCAACACGGCACCGACTCGGTGCCAGGGAAGATAGCCGCCGCGGTCGCCGGCGCATTCCTGTTGGCCGGATTGCAGTTGTTCCACTCGATCCTCGACTCGCTGCTGATCTTCGGCGCACTGATCACCGGTGATGCACCGTTCGGCTACCTCGACTGGCTCAGCTGGTTCGGCTACACCGTCGTTGGCAACTTCGTCGGCGGACTCGTCCTTGTGACACTGCTTCGCCTGCTGCGCACCAAGGACCGGTTGGAGGACGAGCGCCAAGATGCGGAGGCCTCGGGCGGCGGGAGCGACCGGCCCAGCCGCAGTGCCCCCGACGACTGACGGATTGACGATATTCTCACGGCGCGGCCACACCGTTTACCGCATCGGCGACGGCCGACTCTGCGTTGTGCATCGGTTTCCCGCCGACGAAGAGCCCGCCGGCCGGTGATCGCTCCGCCCCGGCGTGCTGTGGCTCAGCGGTTGTCGAGTCGAGCGAGGGCACCTTGGACCGCGTGATCGGTAGAGTCGAAATGACTATGGTCGAGAAACGCAGTGTTCGGCGATTGGCGCTCATGCTGATTGTTTTGGTAGCGAGCGCCGTCCTCGGATCCGCCACTGCCGCGGCTGCCGAACTCAGTGACTATCTCTGGGAACGTCGTCCATTACTGGTGTTCGCGCCGACGGACAGCGATCCAAGGCTGGTTGAAACGCTGAGCCGAATCGAGGCGAGTCGATGTGACTTTGCCGATCGTGACATGGTGCTTGGCCTCTTGGTGAGCGAGGGCAACAGCACGCTCGATGGTCAAGTCATCAACGCCGATGAGCCACAACGACTGAGGGACCAGTATGCGATCGGGGAAAACGCCTTCAGCGTGCTGTTGATCGGAAAAGACGGCGGCGAGAAACTGCGCGTCAACGAGGTGCCGGATCTTCAGCAATCTATGCCCTGATCGACGGCATGCCCATGCGAAGCCGCGAGATGAGTGCCGAGCCGAGCCGGTGTTGATGTCGGAGACAGCGCGGTGAGGTGCCGACGTGGCCTCGTCGGCATCGTGGTCGCATGCTTGGCGCTCCTGACGATGTCGTGCGGAAGCACCGGGCGAACCGCCAACGCAGACGAGACGACGAACGCGCCGGAGACTCCTCCCTCGTCCGCGCAAGCAACCGGGCCAGAAGGGCCCGCGGTCGTTCTCGTCGACCTCGACGATGCCGGCGAGGTAGCCACCTGGACAACGCTCAACGACCCCGTCATGGGCGGCATGTCCACCTCGAGGATCACGTTCGGCGACGATGGTGGCCTCGTGTTCTCCGGCAACATCTCGCTGGAGAACAACGGCGGGTTGGCCTCGGCCCGCAGTCCGCAGGACCCCGAGATCGGGCGACGGGCAACAGGCGCGAAGTCGCTGCGCGTGCACGCTCTGGGCGACGGTAATACCTACTTGTTGAAGGTGGGCGATGCAGGGCAGCCATGGTCCTACATCCAGCGTTTCCCCACCGAGGCCGCTGTCCAGCGGATCTACGACCTGCCCATCGCGGGCTTCGAGCCGGTGGGCATGCGCCTCGATCCCGCACCCGAAGCGCCGCAGACTCTGGACCCGTCGACCATCAACCAGGTGTCGGTCTACATTCTCGACA